>NZ_PVBK01000036.1:0-13917 GCF_002968535.1 Neorhizobium sp. T7_12
GACACAATTTTCGCCCACTGCCCATCGCTCAGTTCATAACGCTTAGCCGCCATAACGACCCCCGTGGTTCAACACGGTGTCCTATGAATCAGCGATCAGGTGATTTGGGAATCCTGAATGTCGATCCAACCTAGTGGTGCCAGCCGAGGTAGAGGGGTTAGCGTCTCACACAGGCCGGGGGAGGGGGCGACGATCAGAGCCCCGACGCCTTGGTGAGATTCACCCGAAACCGATCCCGCCGCCGCTGATATTTTCGGGTCATCTCGGCAGAAGCGTGACCGAGCTGCTTCTGAACGTAACGCTCGTCGACCTCGGCCGAGGAGGCAAGGCCGGCACGCAGCGAGTGGCCTGAGAATTTTTCCGCGCGCTCGGTCTCGGTGAGGTCGGGGCGCACGCCGGCGGCCGATGCCGCCTTCTTGACGAGGCGCGCCACTTCCTGATCGAGCAATCGCTCGGGGCCGACATCCTTGCCTTGACCGGTAACCCGCCGGAAGAGGGGGCCGTGCGCAATCCTTGCAAGGTTGAGCCACGTCTGCAGTGCGACGACGGGGCAGGTGGCGTCCAAGGAGCCGCGACCGATTTCCACTTTACGCCAACCGCGTTTTCCCCGGACCGTAACCACCATGCCCTTGTCGAGGATCTCGATCCAGCCGCGGCTGTCCTTCGTCTGGTCGCGGCCGACGTCAAGCCCTACGATCTCGGAGCGCCGCAGCCCACCGGCAAAGCCGATCAGCAGCATGGCCCGATCGCGCAAGCCCCGCAAGGTGCCGCGCGGGAGCGTCTCCAGCATGGCGATCAGGTGTTCGGGCAGCACTGCTTCCTTCTGCCGGGGCGGGGCGGCATGGGTGTTGCGGATGCCGGCGAGCACGGTGGCGATATGGCGATCCTTGCGGTCGAGCGGGAGCCCGCGCTGCGCATAGTTCCAGGTGATCGCGGAGAGCCGCCGCTCGATCGTCGTGACCGAATTTGGCTTGCTGCCGGCGATTGCCGAACCCGAGGCGGCGTCACTGCCACCGGCACACGCGGTGATGTAGAGGCCGACGGTATGTGGGCTGGGCGGCAGGATCTCCAGCCCTTGCCGGCGGCACCATCCGGAAAAATGCTTCCAGTCGGAGGCATAGGCTTTGCGGGTGTTCGGTGAGCTCGCGGCCTCGACATAATCGCGCGCCAGATCGGCGAGCTGCTCCAGATGAGCGGGCAATACGGTACTGGCTTCCGGAAGAGGGGAGGGGAGGCCGGCGTTGTCCGTCGAGATGCCGGCCGACGCCTGCGGCGCGGAAATGTCACCGTCGGCGGCCGTGCTGAGAGACGGAGCGGAGCTCGGCTCGACGGAAATTTCGCTGTTTTGTTCGATGATTTGGCGCATTTCTCTATAATGACAGAAACGAACGATAATGGAAGTTTATCGGTCATTATGGGGTGCGACGCGTTGTGCGGTTTCTGGGCGTAAAAATACCCTAAACCGCTTCCGCGAACTGCCCCGCTTTCGACCGGACACTCTGTCTAAGCAGAGAGGCTCACGCACCGAGTTAAGGCTAGGCTTATGTGTAACGAGTTTCGACGGGTGATGATGGTGACGTCCGGCGGCAACGCTGGACAACGGAACACATCAAATAAATCGTGATATCTAATCCACGAGGCGGTGGGCGGTGAACTTGTCTGTCACCAGTGTGTCGATGACGCCGACCCTCAATGCACCTGCAATTGCGTCGGTTTTCTTCCCGCCGCCGGCCAGGGCAATCACCCGATCGACGCGCTCAAGCTCTTCGAGCGGGAGACCTATGACTCGATCATCCAAGGGCGTTTTCACGGGCCTGCCGTCCTTGTCGAAGAACCGCAGTGAGATGTCTCCGACGGCGCCCGCTTCGGCAAGGTCGGCGAGTTCCCGCGACGAAAAGATGTTTCCCGATCTGGCGAGCAGTTCCGACGGCTCGACGGCGCCGATACCGACAATCGCAAGCGTAATGCTGCCGAACAGGTCCATCGTCTCCCGGACGAATGGGTCGGCCTGCATCAGGAGCTTTGCTTCCCGCGACGATGTCACACCTTGCACCGAAAGGAGCTTCGGCTCGGCACCTGTCAGCCGAGCCAGCCGAGTAGTGAGCTGTGTAGCATGCGTCTGCACTGAAGGATCCCCCATGCCTCCAAGCGTCTGGACGACATATTTCGCCTGAGCGCTCTTTTGAGGATGGATGTTCTCGACCATCTTGAAAATGGTCTGGCTCCAGCTCGAAACGCCGATGATCTCGCCCGGCGCAAGCGTCACTTCCAAGAGATGGGCCGCTGCCTCTCCGATACGGGCCATAATGGCTCCGTCCCGATCTTCCGTGCATTCCACGACGATCGCCTCCGGCAGATCGTACTTCTCGCGAAGCGCGCCCTCGAGCTCGCTATAGGTTCCCACGGGAGGGATCACGCTGGTTCGCACGATATCTTCAGCCTCGGCACGCTTGAGCATGCGCGAGACGGTTGCTTGCGAAAGGCGAAGGTGCTGTGCGATCTCCGCCTGCCGCCGTCCCTCCAGGTGATACATCTGGGCGACCCTTGAAATGAGGCGGAGTTCGTTGAGGCGAGTCATCGCAAATCCCGGAGTGAATTTTTATTCACCCTTAGCCTTTGTATGGCGGGACGTCGAGCGGGCGAGCGCATCATTCCAGGTGTGGAGAAGTACCGCTCGATCCACGGGTTGCGGCTCAATGATCTGCGACTTTCGCGGCAGCTCCGCGACCATGTCGAGATCGCTCCACAAGCCGAGGGACACCCCCGCCAGGTAAGCGGCGCCTAAGGCCGAGGCCTCGGGTGCTTCGCATTGGATCACGGGATGTTCGATGAGGTTCGAGACACACTGCATCAGGAAGCGGCTCTGGCTCGGTCCACCATCCACATAAAGCGCACCGAGCTCGCCGCCGCTCTGTGCTCGCATGGCGGCGATCACGTCGTATACCTGAAAGGCGATCGAGTCGGTTACCGACCGCGCCATTTGCGCACGTGTCGTGTTGAAGTCGATCTGGGAGAACAAGGCACGGGCATCGGAGTTCCAGTAGGGTGCGCCCAGCCCCACGAATGCCGGCACGAAGCCCGGTCCGCCCGGTTTGGCGCTCGCCGCAAGTTCGACAAGGGCCGCCACGTCCGAAAGGCCGAGAATCCCTGCCATCCAGGGGAGACTGGCGGCGCAAACGAGAATATTGCCTTCCAACGCGAAAGTCGGCATTCCATTCAGACGCCATGCCACGGTGGTTGTGACGCCGTTGCGTGGGGGAACAAATCGCGGAAGCGTCGTCATCACCGAAGAACCGGTTCCGAAGGTCACCTTGCCGTCGCCGGGCTGGAACGCTCCATGACCGAACAGGGCAGCATGGCTGTCGCCGATTGCGGCCATTATCGGAGTTCCGTTCGGCACGCCGGGCAACCCTTGCGTCCTGCCGAAGTCGGCAGAGCTGTCAAGTACCTCTGGCAGGAGCGGGATATCGACGCCGAAAATCTCGCCAAGTTCCTCGCTCCATCTCTGTTCCTGGAGATCGAACAACTGGCTCCTGGCGGCATTGGATGCATCGCAGGCATGCCGGCGCCCGCCGGTCAGGCAATGGACGAGCCAACTGTCAATCGTGCCGAGCCGGACCGAACGCCCCTTCGGAATGCGGTCGAGCAGCCATCGGAATTTCGAGCCCGGGAACATCGGATCCAGTGGCAGGCCTGTGAGCGCCAGCACGCGGTCAAGATGGCCTTCGGCAACGAGACGTTCGCAATCCTGTGCCGTTCGACGGCACTGCCAGCTTACCACCGGTCCAAGCGCGTCTCCCGTTTCGGCGTCCCAGGCAGTGACAGACTCGCGCTGGTTTGAAATGGCCACGGCTTCGACAGTCACATCGGGGCCGGCCTTCAGGCAGGCGTCGATCGCTTCGCAGACCGATACGTAGAGCCGGCGTGGGTCTTGTTCGACCCAGCCCGCCTTCGGATAGGAAATGCCGACAGGAACAGAACCTCTGCCGACGATTTCTCCCTTTTCCGAAACCAGAACTGCCTTTGAATTGGTCGTGCCCTGGTCGATCGCCAGAATTGCCCGCATTCTATCCTCCCCAGATCAGGCGGCGGCCGAGGCGACGAGAAAAGCGTCCCGGCTGGTGACGGGACCCCATTTACTTGCGCCTGATCAGCGCCTGCGCGGCGTCGGCGATTGCGGACGGCGCCATTCCGAATTCGTCGAGCAGGAATTCGGCGGATCCGGTCGGGGCGTAGATGCCGGGAACTCCAAGACGTTTCATCGGGACCGGCGCATTGTCGACGACCACTTCGGCCACTGCGGAACCGAGCCCACCAAAGATCGAATGCTCTTCGGCTGTGACGATCGCTCCGGTTTCCTTCGCCGCGGCGATGATGGCGTCCTCGTCGATCGGACGAACCGTTGCAAGGTTGATCACTCTGGCATTGATGCGGCGGTCTGCGAGGATTTCGGCAGCCTTTAGGATTCGATGAGTCAAGGTGCCGTTTGCGATAAGGGTGACGTCGAAACCCTGACGCAGGAGATTTGCCTTGCCGAGTTCGAACCTGTGACCCTCCGGAAGGAGATCCGGCACTCCTACGCGAGACAGACGCAGGAAACAGGGCCCGTTGTAGGCGGCGGCCCACTCAACCGCAGCAGCCGTTTCGATGCGGTCGCAAGGCGCAATGACTGGAAGATTGGGCAGAACCCGCGTCCAGGCAAAGTCCTCGATCGAGTGATGGGTCGGGCCGAGTTCGCCATACGCCATTCCGGAAGAAATGCCGATCAGCTTGACGTTGGCATTCGAATAGGAAATATCGGCCTTGATCTGCTCCAGCGACCGCCCAGTGAGAAACGGAGCGGCGGCGCACACGAACGGAAGGCGTCCACCGTTGGCGAGGCCCGCTCCAACCCCCACCATGTTCTGCTCGGCGATACCGACATTGACGAGGCGCTCCGCAAACTTCGCCTTGAAGCCGCCGAGCTTGGAGGAGCCCACGGAGTCGTTGCAGACGGCAACGATCGTTTCGTTTTCGGCTGCCAGCCTTTCAAGGGTAGCAGCGAATGCGTCGCGGCAATCGTAGAGCTTGGGTGCGTTTATTGGCGCGTTCATTACAATGCCTCCGACAATTCTGCCAATGCGATTTGGTATTGTTCCTTGGTCGGAACCTTGTGGTGCCAGTCGACTCGGTCCTGCATGAACGAGATTCCGTGCCCCTTGTTGGTGTGGGCCACGATGCAGTGAGGTCTCGATCCCCGGTGTTCGAGGGCTGAGACGACTTCGCTCATATTGTTCCCATTGATCTCGGTCACTTCCCAATCGAAAGCTTCAAGCTTCGGACGAAGCGGGGCGAGATCGTTGGTTTCTGCCAGAGCTGCGCCCTGCTGGTACCTGTTGTGGTCGATGACAAGCGTCAAATTGTCGAGCTTGAACTGCGCGGCCGCCATGATCGCTTCCCAGTTTGAGCCCTCCTGCATCTCGCCGTCGCCGGTGACGACGTAGGTGTGATATGTCGCATCCGAGAGCTTGGCGGCTTTTGCCATTCCTATTGCAACTGGAAGGCCGTGGCCAAGCGGCCCGGTATTCGTTTCGACACCAGGAACTTTGTTGCAGTTTGGATGCCCGTTCAGCCTCGAATGCGGCTGCAGAAAGGTAGAGATCTCTTCCTCAGGGATGAAGCCGCGCTTGGCGAGCGTCACATACAGAGCGCATGCAGTATGTCCCTTGGAAAGAACGAACCTGTCGCGATCGGGGTGCTTCGGCTGATCGGGCCAAACATTCAGCACACGGAAATAAAGGGCTGTCAAAATGTCGATGACCGACATTTCCCCGCCAATATGGCCGGCGCCCGCTTCAAAGACGGCCTGGAGATCGCGCAATCGAATCTGGCGGGCGATGCGCTCAAGTTCTGTCGTATCCATGGACATTCTCCGATGCATAAATATTCAGTTGGCAATATTTTTGCATAAGAAGCCGATTAGTCAAGCCCCTTATGTCCGGAACCAAAGGGGCGACGAGAGAAGAAATGTTATTGACAGCCACATAGCAAGTCGTTTATGAATTTTCCAGCAGGAGTGAATATTTATTCTACGCTGCACGAATATCGGATATAAGCCTACGCATAGGGAGGAGCAATGGTGGCGCTCGATATCAATGAACAGCGGCTTTCATCCGGCAGTTGGCTCAGTAAGCTGAAGGGAGCGACCGGACCGCTTGCTGGGCTGCTCGCACTCTGCATCTTTCTGAGTTTCAGCACGGAAGCCTTCCTGTCGGTCCGGAACGGTCTGAACATCCTCGATCAGATCACGGTTCTCGGCATCATGGCGGTGGGAATGACCTTCGTCATCCTCATTGGAGGCATTGACCTTTCGGTAGGGTCGGTGCTCGCGCTCGCAATGATGGTGATGGGCTGGACGGCAAATGTAGCAGGCCTTCCGTTGCCCGTGGGGATCGCTCTCGGCTTGGCTGCCTCAGCGGTTTCAGGTCTGATCGTTGGGCTGCTTGTGACGGTGTTCAGGGTTCCTGCCTTTATCGCCACTCTCGCCATGATGTCGGCCGCTCGCGGGGTGGCGAACATGATCACGGACGGCCAGCAGATCGTGGGATTTCCGGACTGGTTTATGATGCTCGCGATCGACCGTCACTTCGGCCTCCTGACTGCGACCGTCTTCCTCATGCTGGCAGTCGTGCTCGTCGCGTGGCTCTTTCTTCACTTTCGCTCCGAAGGCCGGATGATCTACGCGGTCGGCGGGAATCCCGAGGTCGCGCGGCTGGCCGGCATCAATGTTCAGCTTGTGACGGTGGCCGTCTACGTCGCGAGCGCCATACTGGCAGGACTTGCAGGCATTGTGCTGGCCGCTCGTCTCGACTCCGTTCAACCGTCGAGCGGGTTCGGCTATGAACTGGACACCATTGCGGCGGTCGTTATCGGTGGAACTTCACTGTCCGGTGGTGCGGGCGGCATTGGGGGCACGCTGATCGGCGTCCTCATCATCGGAGTTCTGCGGAACGGCCTCAACCTTCTCAACGTCTCGCCTTTCCTGCAGCAGGTTATCATCGGTATCGTGATCGTGCTTGCCGTTGGAGCAGAGACCATTCGTCGGCGCCGCGCCTGACGATTGAGTCCGCCGATGGCGGTCTCCCACCCATTCCGGCTTGAGAGGTTCGAGCCGGATAGTGCCCAGAGGGGGAGGACCTACCCGAGGGTTTCACCTAAAACGGAGGAAATACAATGAAAATTGCGCGCACCCTGCTCGCTTCCGCTGCCCTGCTCGGCCTCACGCTCGGACCCGTGCACGCGGCCGAACTGAAGAAGCTCGGCCTAGCCGTTGCCAACCTTCAAGCCAACTTCTTTAACCAGATCAAGCAGTCCGTCGAGGCTGAAGCCAAGAAGCGTGGCATCGCAGTCGTCGTTGTCGACGCCAAGGGTGACGGCCCGACCCAGGTGAACCAGATCCAGGATTTGCTCACACAGAACATCGATGCCCTGATCTACATTCCGGCAGGCGCTGCGGCGGCAACCGTGCCGGTGAAGCTTGCAAAGAACGCCGGCATTCCCGTTATCAATGTCGACCGTAACGCGGAAGGCGCACCGGGAGACACATTCTTGGCGACCGACTCCGTGACGTCGGCCAAGGCCGTATGCGACTATATCCTCAAGCAGGCCGGCGGAAAGGGCAAGATGGTGATAATCCATGGCCAGAAGGGGACGACGCCGGAAGTGGACCGAACGAAGGGGTGCATGGAATCCGTCAAGGCGAACCCAGGCGTCAAGGTCGTAGCCGAGCAGTTTTCCAACCTCTGGAGCCAGGACGAGGGCTTCCAGATCATGCAGAACATGCTGCAGGCGAATCCTGACGTTTCGATCGTCTTCGCTCAAGCGGATGGTCTGGCACTTGGCGCTGCCCAAGCGATCAAGGTCGCCAATCCGTCCCAGAAAATCGTGGTCGGCGGCTTTGACGGCGACACCGCGGCATTGGAGGCTCTAAGCAAGGGGGTGTTCAATGTGACCGCGACCCAGCAGACACAGAAGATGGGCCGCGACGCTGTCGAGAACGCCGTTAAGCTCGTGGCAGGCGAGAAGGTCCCGCCGGTCCAGCTCATGGACGCCACCCTGACGACGAAGGAAAACGTGGCGGGCTTCATCGCCAACCATCCGTAATGAAGCCGAAGTCTGAGGAGGTGTGCCATGACTGATCCAGTTCTTTGCCTGAGGGACATATCCAAAAGCTATGGGCCGCTCCAGGTATTGAAGGATGTCAGCTTGGACGTTTATCCGGGCGAGGTGGTTGCACTTCTCGGTGAAAACGGAGCAGGCAAGTCAACGCTATCGGGCATCATCGCCGGGTCCCGCACGCCGTCCGAAGGATCAATGACATGGCTGGGGCAGCCTTATGCCCCGGCCACCCCAAGGGAAGCGATCGACAAGGGCGTCGTCCTGATCCATCAGGAACTGCAGCTTCTGCCGCAGCTGTCGATCGCGGAAAACGTCTTCATCGGACGTTGGCCGATGAAGAACGGCGTGGTCGACCGTCCCCAAATGGTTCGCCGGGCCCAGGACCAGCTCGCTCGGTTGAACCTTCACATCCCTGCCACACGGACGGTCGCCGGCCTTTCCACGGCAAATCAGCAACTCATCGAGATCGCTAAGGCCCTGGCTCTCAACGCAAAGCTCCTGATCCTCGATGAGCCGACAGCCGCCCTTGGCGGCGCGGAGACGGAAGCTCTGTTCGAGCAGGTCAGGAAGCTTAGGTCCGAGGGCGTCGGCATCATCTACATTTCCCACCGCATGGAAGAGATCAAACGGATAACCGACCGGATCGTCGTTCTTCGCGATGGTGAGCGCGTGCAGGAATTCTCAGACAGCGCGACCCCGGTGCGAACAATCGTCGAGAGCATGGTCGGGCGCCCGCTTGACCGCTTGTTCCCGGCCCTGCCGGTTCCGACAGACCATCTAGTACTCCAGGTGTCGGGGCTCAGCTCGCCGGACAACTCATTCCGTGACGTCACCTTCGATGTGCGCGCCGGGGAGATTCTCGGCATCGCCGGACTGGTCGGCGCGGGCCGCACGGAACTTGTGCGCGCGATTTCGGGCGCGGACCCGATTAGCGCAGGTTCGATCAAGCTGGAAGGTGAAGAACTCAGGCTGCGCGATCCGGCGGATGCGATCGCCAAGGGCATTGTCATGGTCCCGGAAGACCGCAAGGAGCAAGGCCTGGTTGTCGGGCACCGGATCGGCGAGAACATTATCTACGCCAATCTCGACAAGCTGGGCGGGCGTTGGATTACGCCGCGCATCAAGCGCTCGTTTGCGGAGAAAGCAGTTGCCAAGTTCGGCGTGAAGGGCCGTGCGGAGCAATATGCATCGGACCTGTCCGGCGGCAATCAGCAGAAGGTCGTCATCGCGAAATGGCTCATGCGCGATCCTAAGGTCGTCGTACTCGACGAACCGACGAGAGGCATCGACGTCGGCGCCCGAGCGGGCATCTACGACGTCATCGTCAGTCTTGCCAAACAGGGCGTCGCGGTCATCGTCGTAAGCTCTGACCTCGAGGAAGTTCTCGGAGTCTCCAATCGCATACTCGTCCTTGCCCAGGGAAAGCAGGCAGGGATCCTCGACCGTGACCAGGCGAATGACGTTTCGGTCATGGAGCTCGCTACCATCTAAACAGACAGAGAAAGGAAGAGCGGTGTCCGACATCACTCTGAACGCCCCTAAGCTTTTCGATCTCAGCGGCCAGGTTGCCATCGTGACAGGAGCTGGCAGCGGCATTGGGCAGCGCATTGCCATCGGCCTTGCGCAATGCGGCGCCGACGTGGCGCTGCTCGACCGTAGAACCGACGACGGACTGGCTCAAACGGCCGCACATATTGGCGCCGCCGGCCGCCGCTCGATCCAGATCGCGGCGGATGTCACGAGCAAATCTTCCCTTGGAGATGCCGTGGCACGCACTGAGGCAGAGCTGGGCGCGTTGACGCTTGCCGTGAACGCCGCCGGTATCGCCAACGCCAGTCCCGCGGAAGAGATGCAAGAGGATCAGTACCAGACGTTGATGGACATCAACCTGAAAGGGGTCTTCCTGTCCTGTCAGGCCGAAGCTCGCGCCATGTTGAAGAACGGACGCGGCGCCATCGTCAACGTCGCGTCCATGTCAGGCGTGATCGTCAATCGGGGATTGAGCCAGGCCCACTATAACGCGTCCAAGGCCGGCGTGATCCATATGTCGAAGTCTATGGCGATGGAATGGGTCGGGCGTGGAATCCGCGTCAACACGATCTCGCCGGGATATACAGCGACACCCATGAACACGCGTCCCGAGATGGTTCATCAGACCAAGCTCTTCGAGGCGCAGACGCCAATGCAGCGCATGGCAGCGGTCGATGAGATGGTCGGTCCGGCCGTATTCCTGCTGTCGGATGCGGCAAGCTTCGTAACCGGCGTCGATCTGCTTGTCGACGGCGGTTTCTGCTGCTGGTGATGCAATGAGAAAGCTCATCGCTGGTAATTGGAAGATGAACGGTCTGGCTGCCTCCCTGGCTGAGATCGTGGCGCTGAAGGGACTAACGGGCGAAGCGACGTGCGACATCGTCGTCTGCCCGCCCTTCACGCTGATCGAAATGGCCGCACGGGAAATCGCGGGGACACGGCTTGCGGTCGGCGCTCAGGATTGCCACCCGGAACCCGCCGGAGCCTATACCGGGGATATAGCCGCGCAAATGCTGGCAGACGCCGGATGTCGCCATGTCATCGTCGGTCATTCTGAAAGACGGACAGTCTATGGCGAGTCTGATGCACTGATTGCTCGAAAAGCACGTGCGGTTCAAGGGGCGGATTGAACGCGATCATCTGCGTCGGCGAGACGCAGGCCGAGCGGGATTCGAATGAGGCGCTTCACGTGGTCGCAAAGCAGATCGCCGGGTGTGTCTCCGACGGCGCTTTGGCGGCAAATACTGCGATTGCATATGAACCCGTGTGGGCTATCGGTTCCGGGCGGGTGCCTACCTTGGAGCAGATCGGCGAAGTCCATTCGGCCATCCGCGACCAGCTGCAGAAGCGGTTCGGGAGCGAGGGTGCCGACATCAGGATCCTCTACGGTGGCTCGGTCAAGGGTTCGAACGCAGTCACCATATTCACTATCCCTGATGTGAATGGTGCCCTGGTAGGGGGAGCTTCGCTCAGGGCATCGGACTTCGCGGAGATTGTTGCCGCCGCGCGATAGACCAGAGTTGCTGCAGACCAGGAGATCATACGACCGGGATTTGATTGCTAGCAGATCCGGTTCGAGGAGAACGTCAATGAAACGCTTCGAAAACAAGACCGTCGTCATCACCGGAGGCAGCCGTGGCATTGGCGCTGCGATCGCCAAGCGCTTCGCAAGAGAGGGCGCCAATCTCGTCGTCTCCGCCAATGAGGAGTCGGTCCATGCGGTCGCTGAAGAGATCAAAGGCGGCGGCGGCAATGCTATCTCCTTTGTCGGAGACGTCACCGACAAGGCGAGCGTCAAGGCTCTCTTTGACGCGGCAGAGAAGGCTTACGGCCTTGTCGACGTGTCGATCCAGAACGCCGGCGTCATCACCATCGCCCGCATCGAGGACATGACGGAAGGCGAGTGGGACAATGTAATGGCCGTCAACACCAAGGGCGTCTTCTTGTGCGCCCAGGAGGCAATCCTGCGTATGCGCAAGCATGAACGCGGCGGCCGCATCATCAATACTGCCTCCGGCCAGGCGCGCGACGGCTTTATCTACACACCACACTATGCCGCGTCGAAGATGGGCGTCGTCGGGATCACCCAGAGCCTCGCGAAGGAAGTCGCGACCGAAAACATCACCGTCAACGCCTTCTGCCCCGGCATCATCGAAACAGATATGTGGGCGTACAACGACCAGGCCTGGGGCAAGCTGCTGGGCAACTACGCTCCTGGCGAACTTATGAAGGAGTGGGTCGAAGGCATTCCCATGAAGCGGGCAGGTTCCGGCGAGGACGTTGCCGGCCTCGTGACCTTCCTCGCCAGCGACGACGCCGCTTACATCACCGGCCAGACGATCAATGTCGACGGCGGACTGATCATGTCCTGAATCTTTGGCAACCGAAGGTGCTTGTGATTGCGCTGCCAGGCCACGTCAACGCGGTGGTGCGCGCTAAAACGATGGCGTGGCCGTCGTCAGTTCCTAGGAGATGCAGAAAATGAACAGTGCGTGCTCTATTTTGGGCTTGCGTTCAGGCGGTTGAATTTCCTATCTTGGTTTGGTTCTCAGGGCGGGGTGAAACTCCCCACCGGCGGTATCGGAAGCAATTCCGGAGCCCGCGAGCGCCTTCTCCAAAGGAAGGGTCAGCAGATCCGGTGAGATGCCGGAGCCGACGGTATAGTCCGGATGGAAGAGGACAAGGCAGGGTACGCCGCTCGACGAGCGGCGGCATCATCGCATTGTTCGCCCAAGGGATATTGGTGGCTCACAGGCCATGCACGCCGTTTCACACCGGCTAACCCTTGAAAGGCACGAAGAGTGGCAATTTCGAAGATTGAAGATGCAGTCGCCGCGATCGCTCGTGGAGAGATCGTTGTCGTTGTCGACGACCGCGACCGGGAAAATGAAGGTGATCTCCTGATCGCTTCGGACAAGATCACGCCTCAGGCGATCGCATTCATGATGAACCACGCCCGGGGGCTGATCTGCGTCCCGATGGAGGGCGGACGCCTCGATGAACTCGACATTCCGCTGATGGTCTCCCGAAACACCGAGATGCTCAAAACCGCATTCACCGTTTCCGTAGACTATATTCCCGGAACCTCAACCGGCATTTCTGCCGCAGACCGGGCCGCAACCGTTCGCGCCCTGGTTACGGATGGTTCTCGACCCGAGGATTTCGCGCGGCCGGGCCATATCTTTCCGCTTCGAGCCCATCTAAATGGCGTTCTCTCCCGCCCGGGCCACACCGAAGCAGCAGTGGACCTAGCGAAGCTCGCTGGCCTATCCCCGTCCGGCGTGATCTGCGAAGTGGCGAATGATGACGGCACCATGGCGCGTCTGCCGGAACTCGAAGCATTTGCCGAGCGGCACAGCCTTCATCTGATCACGATCGAAGACCTCGTTGCGTACCGGGCGTCGGCGTCGGTCGTAAGGGCGGCCTAGTTTGCCCTCTAGATAACCGGAGCACCTGGGGCCAAATTGGCTTGGGCGTCGACCGAGATGGTTACCACGTGGCTACGCACATAGGACCGGTAGAAATTGAAAGCGCGGCCAGCTTTCGTCTTTCACACGGAGTGGATCAGAAGCACAGGCGCGCCCTTTGCCAACTCCAGGCAACGGGTTGCGTTTTCAGGGGCGGCCACCGCGAGAGCGTATTGTTGCCTGGATTGGGACAAAACTCGCGCCAAATCGCCGGAAAATGTTGGCAATCGGCACAAATTGAACCCGAGTTTCCTTGTCGATCAGCTTGATTAAGCGGAATCAATTTCTGTAATGATAGAGTTTATTATCTGCCAGGATCATTGGAATCTTTCGGATTGACCGGAACCGCCAACACCGGACATTTCGACTGCCACAAAACTCCCTATTCTGCGACGTCGCTAAAGTCAGGAAAACAAGCGTCGCTTTAATTGGGAATTTCGCGACAATGCGGCCAATAGCTCGGCCAGTTGATCGGCTTGGGCGTCGTCCAGCTTGTCGCCTAGATGTCGCTGAATCGCCGCCGCATAGACGTTCCACATGCTCGCCTGCATGGCCCGGCCGGCATCGGTGATAATGACCCATCGACCCCGGCCATCCTCGGAAAACACCTCGCGCTGAACAAGACCGGCCTTGTCCATTCGGTCGAGAAGCCGGGAAAGATTGTGCTGCGCCAAGAGGGTGCGCTCCTCGATCTCGTAGGGCCGCAAGCGGCCATCCTCGGCCCGCGACAGCTCCAGCAGCACGTCATACCAGCCAAGCGGCG
>NZ_PVBK01000037.1:0-13477 GCF_002968535.1 Neorhizobium sp. T7_12
GAGCGGTGCTTCAACCGAATGAAGCACTTCCGCCGCTTCGCGACGCGCTACGACCGCAGAACCATTCACTTCCAAGGCTTCCTCTATCTCGTCGCCGCTATGATCTGGCTGCGATGAATGTCGATTCCTCCTAGTGGAGGCAAGGAGAAACTCGGTGGGATCAGCAAGGCCGGGAATCGATATCTGAGGCAGCTATTGGTGGTCGGCGCGTTGGCGGTGATCAAGAGAGCGAAGCTATTGGGCTACGCCCGCCATCCTTGGCTGGTCTCACTGATGGAGCGCCGTTCGGCAAAGGTCGCGGCGGTAGCACTCGCCAACAAGATAGCGCGGATTGCCTGGGCGATGATGAGCCGCAACGAACCCTATCGAGCAATCCCGGTCACCGCCGAAAGGTGAAACACGGCGCAAGCGTCGTGAACGTCTTTGGTAAGAGCAAGAGACTTATAACGCACCTACGCCAGTCGGCCCAAGGAGAGGGACAACCCACTATGCGCCAGGCGCTTCGAGCGCGGGCTTTTGACCGGGACCCAATCCGCGGAGAGCATTATGGCCAGCGGCCTGTTTCTGTGCCGCATCCAAAGGCCGGACACATGGCAGCTCCGACCAGCAATGTGCAAAAAAGTCTACAAAACTCTTGCCAAACCGGAGCCGTCCACACATGGCGCTTTCCTGCCCAATGAAAGCTCCTCGATGATTGGTGGGCTCGGCATAGTATTGGGCTCGGGATAAGTGCGGGACCTGCATATCGATACGCTGAAAGTAGAGAGCCGGAACTTCCAATAGACCGCTTCGCGCCAAGGGCAGACATTCCCGGCATCGCAAAACCAAAAGTCAGGAAAACAAGTATTTGCTTCAATCGGGAAATTCGCGACATGCTATAGGCTGGCCGTGTCTTCCCGAACCTGCAGAATACGGTCAACAAGGCCCCACTCCACGGCTTCTTCCGCTGTCATGAAGCGATCGCGGTCCATCGCGCGCTCGAATTCGTCATAGGTGCGCCCGCAATGCTCGGCATAGAGCCGTGTCATGCGGTGTTTCGTTCGTCTCATTTCCTCAGCATGGATGAACATGTCCGACGCCTGTCCCTGAAAGCCGCCCAAAGGCTGGTGAATATGGATGCTGGCGTTTGGAAGCGCCGTGCGCTCGCCTGGCTCGCCTGACATCAACAGGAACGAGCCCATCGAGCGGGCGGTCCCCATGCAGAGGGTGTGCACGGGCGCGCGAATGTAACGCATGGTATCGTACATCGCGAGACCGCTGGTCACGATGCCACCTGGTGAATTGATATAGAGATGGATCGGTCTCTTGGGGTTTTCCGCCTCAAGAAACAGCAGTTGTGCGCAAACGAGCGCCGATACGGTGTCGTTTACCTCGCCGTTGAGGAAGATGATCCTCTCGCGAAGCAGACGGGAGTAGATGTCGAAGGATCGCTCCCCTCTCGAGGATTGTTCTACGACCATAGGGACGAGTTGCATCGCTTCGCGCATCGGCGAACTCCAATCTTCAGCTTTGGTGAGGTGAGGTTGGCCGCGTCAGGCGGCGAGCATGAGGGGCGGGCTGTTGGCGTTGGCCACGGATCTCGACAACCGCTCGACGGTGGCGCCGGTTAGTTCATGGATGATCCGCAGGCTCGTTCCACCTGCTGCATTCGGGGCGATCGTGAAGGTGACGAAGCTCTCTAGAAATGGTGGGGTGTCGTCGCGCAGCCTATAGCGAACCCGCTCGCCGGGTGTCACCGAAACCGATTCCGGATCGGCGAGCATGTCCTTCGGCAGCCATTTCTCCCGAAACTCCGCGATGCTGATTGCGCGCCAGACCTTTTCCGGCGGTGCATCCAGATCATAGCGCTGTTCGAAACCTCTTTCCTGCACCTTGGTCATCTGGTCGTTCATTGATCCATATCCTTCAGCAAGAGCTTGAGAGCGTCGATGCGATCCGGCCAATAGGCGCGATATTTCGCCAGCCATTGAGCGATCAGGGCGAGCCCATCCGGATCAACCTCGTAATTCACGAAGCGGCCCTCCCGCTGTTCCCGCACCAGCCTGGCAGCGCGCAACACTGCGAGATGCTGGGACATGGCCGGCTGGCTGATATCTATGCCCTGGCGGAGCGCGCTGGCATTCATGCTGCCGGTCGCCAGCTTCTCGAAGATCGTGCGGCGGGTCGGGTCGGCGAGCGCGCGGAAAATATCATGTTCCATCATGTATATCACATAAGCACAGACTTATGTGATTCGCAAGCCTGCTTCGCGATCGCTTTTCGGTTGTCGCACACTTCCTGACTCCGCGGCGCACCGGCTTCTCCGGACAGCGCTCGAGGATCCTCGTCACAAAATTCTGCCGCAAACATTGGAGTTTCGCGGCGGATTTTTGCGACGGCCAATGACCAGATTGGGGCCGGAGGCGGGCCGTCCGCTCTTGGGCTATCGAAAATCGATGCCGTCGTTCGCATTCGCTAAAAGGTGGTTATTCAACCACACGCCAGTTCCGAACATGTGCTGTCGCCGTCGTCCGATCGCGAAGTAGCTTGTAGTCGGCTTCTTCGTCGCGACCATTCATTGTTCGCAGCGCGGTGACGGGGACGACCGGCTTGCCAAGCACGCCGCCAGCCGCATTGATCATCCTCGATGGCGAGCACTGCTCCCACAACATGCTCGCTTTTCCGTAAGTTGCGTCACGCGGTTGGATCATTGACGAGCGTATCGTCGCTATCGACAAAGATAGGCGGGATCTCGATCAGCGAGGCGCCCTTGGCTCCGTGGTCGATGACCTCGAATACGGCGGTCAGCATGCCCTGGACGTCCTGCCGCACCATCTCGATGTGGTCGCCGAGCAGTGCCGCGAAGGGATCCCAGTCGAAGCAGCCCATGACAGGCGTGTGATTTGCATAGTGGCCGGAGCGCTTGATCCACCGCATGACACCTTCGAGCGAAATTGTGGAATTTACGAACATGCCGCTCGGCAGCTCACCCTCCGCCCTGGCCAGCGCTTGAAGGGACGTCTCGGCTTTTTCCGGTGCGTATCCGCAGGTCAGGATATGGCTTTCGTCGATCGGTACACCGATATCGGCATGGGCCGCGCGAAAGCCGCGCACGCGCTCCGCGGTGTTGTGATCGCTACCGCGGCCGCCGATGAAGAGAAGCGGGCGAGCTGCGCCCAGCTTCCGTTCGCTGTTGACGAGAATGCGCCGCGTCAATTCTCGGGCGCCGGTAAAATTGTCGGAGATGACGGAAGGCGCTTTGGTGCCGGGCAGATCGAGGTTGAGGCTTCCGACGCCCGCGGCTCCGCAGAGATCACTGATGCGGTCGGGATCCGTTGCGCCGGTCGAAACCAGCCATTCGACCTGATAGGAAAGCATGGTCCGGGCCGCTTCGACCTCCAGTTCAGGGTCGCGGCGTGTGCAGGTGATGATCGGGAAAAGACCCCGCTCGCGTGCCATGGTTTCGAAGGTCTCGACGATCGATCCGAAATAGCGGTTGTCATATTTGGGCACGATCATGCCGATGATCTTGGACTTCTCCCGTCGAAGCAGGCTGGCCTGCATGTTGATGGCATAACCCTGCTCCTCCGCTAGCCGGGTGATCTTCTCTGCCAATTGACTGCTGATCCTGCGCTTTTTCCAGTTCCCGTTCAACACGGCGCTGACAGCACTGGCCGACGTTCCCGCAAGCTCGGCCAGGTCATAGATCGTAATCTTTTTTGTCGGCCTGTCCTGATTCACTCATATCTCCACTTCGAACACAGCTTGACATTATTGAAGGAAGGTGGCAATTCTGCTTCATCGATTGAGCAAGGTTGCGCAATCGATGAATTTGGTTGGCTGTGGAGGGTCGATCAGGGAGGCATCCGGGATAATCCACGATCATGACCGCGCCGATCCGTTCGGCGGGGGCAGTGATCTCCATGCTTTGCCGCCTGTTGCGGCAAGGCTGGAGGAGAGGCTTGGGCATGAAACCGGAGCGCGTACCTCAACACGTGTTTATTCATTCAAAAGGAGGAAACCATGAAATTCCGTTCAATGATGATGGTGTCGGCCGCTGCCGCTGCCATGTTTGCCGGTTCGGCCTATGCGCAGGAGGCGGCTACCGTCGCATTCCTGATGCCGGACCAGGCGTCGACGCGCTACGAGAACCATGACTATCCCGGCTTCAAGGCGGAGATGGAAAAGCTCTGCCCGAAATGCAAGGTCATCTACCAGAATGCCAATGCCGACACGGCGCTCCAGCAGCAGCAGTTCAATTCGGTCATCGCTCAGGGCGCCAAGGTTATCGTGCTCGACCCGGTCGACTCGGCCGCCGCTGCCGCGCTCGTCGAGATCGCGCAGTCCCAGGACGTCAAGGTGATCGCCTATGACCGTCCGATCCCCGCCAAGCCGGCGGATTTCTACGTGTCGTTCGACAATCAAGGCATCGGCCATGCCATCGCCCGGTCGCTGGTCCAGCATCTCAAGGCACGCGGCGTTGCAGAAGGCGCTGGCGTGCTGCAAATCAACGGCTCTCCTACCGACGCGGCGGCAGGTCTTATCCGTGACGGTATCCATCAAGGCCTGAAGGATTCCGGCTACAAGACACTGGCGGAGTTCGACACGCCCGAATGGGCGCCGCCAAAGGCCCAGGAATGGGCTGCCGGCCAGATCACCCGCTTTGGTGCAGCTATCAAGGGCGTTGTCGCCGCCAATGACGGCACGGGCGGCGGCGCGATCGCTGCCTTCAAGGCTGCAGGCGTAAACCCTGTTCCGCCCGTTACCGGCAACGACGCGACGATCGCGGCATTGCAACTGATCATCTCCGGCGACCAGTACAACACGATTTCCAAACCGTCGGAAATCGTGGCTGCCGCTGCCGCCAAGGTGGCGGTACAGCTTCTGAAGGGCGAGAAGCCGCAGGCGAAGACCTCGCTTTACGACACGCCGTCCGAACTCTTCGTGCCCGCCGTCGTGACTGCGGACAACATCAAGGCGGAGATCTTCGACAAGAAGATCCAGACTGCCAAAGAAGTCTGCACAGGTGAATATGCCGAAGGCTGCAAGAAGCTCGGTATTACCAAGTAACCTTCTATCGAGATGTCCGGCCGCGCCGATGCCCGGCCGGACATGCCCCCGAACCTAAAAAGAGCGTCAAGTCATGGTGCAAGAACACAGGGCGGACCCGGAGAAGGGCAGTCTCATTCTCCGGCTCAGCAATATCTCGAAGAACTTTGGTGCGGTGTCGGCGCTGACCGATATCGATCTGGAAGTGCGTGCCGGCGAAGTCGTTGCTCTCGTCGGAGACAATGGCGCGGGAAAGTCAACCCTGATCAAGGTTCTGGCCGGAGTCCACCAGCCATCGTCCGGTAAAATCGAGTTCTGCGGACAGGAAGTATCGCTCGACAGTCCAAGCCGTGCGCTGGAACTCGGCATTGCTACAGTGTTCCAGGATCTAGCCCTTTGCGAAAATCTCGACGTCGTCGCCAATCTTTTCCTGGGTCACGAACTGTCGCCGTGGAATCTTGACGAGATCGCCATGGAGGTCCGCGCGTGGACGCTTCTGAAGGAGTTGGCGGCGCGCATTCCATCGGTGCGAGAACCGATTGCTTCGCTGTCGGGCGGCCAGCGCCAGACAGTTGCCATCGCGCGATCCCTGCTTCTCGACCCGAAAATCATCATGCTCGACGAACCAACCGCGGCTCTCGGCGTGGCGCAGACGGCGGAGGTGCTGAACCTCATCGAACGCGTCCGCGATCGCGGGTTGGGCGTCATTATCATCAGCCACAACATGGAAGATGTGCGTGCGGTTGCCGACCGCATCGTCGTCCTGCGCCTGGGGCGCAACAACGGCATATTCAGCCCCGACGCATCCAATCAGGAACTCGTCGCGTCCATCACCGGGGCCACGGAAAACTCCGTGTCGCGCCGCCTGGACCGCAAGACGGGCCATACCGAAACCAGCGGGAGCGCCGCATGAGCCAGAATATGTCAAACAAGGATCAGGCGCTCGACCGCAGCGACATCAGGGTCAAGCATGACGATGGCCTGAGCGGCATGCTCAGGAGTTTCGTTGATCGCGTGCGATCCGGCGATCTGGGCATGCTGCCGGTGGCGGTGGGGCTGGTCGTCATCTCAACGGTCTTCAGCATTCTCAACCCGATCTTCCTGGCACCGAATAATCTCGTGAACCTGCTGTTCGACTGCGCGACCGTCGGTATCATCTCGCTCGGCATCGTCTGCGTCCTGCTGTTGGGCGAGATCGACCTGTCCGTCGGCTCGATGAGTGGCCTGTCATCGGCTATTATCGGTGTGCTCTGGGTCAATTCGGGTCTGCCTGTCATCGTCGCGATCTTCGCGGCGCTCGCGACTGGCGCTCTGGTCGGCGCGGTCTACGCCCTGATGTACAACCGACTGGGCATGCCGAGTTTCGTTGCCACGCTTGCAGGATTGCTCGCGCTTCTTGGTTTGCAACTCTATATCCTTGGCCCGACCGGGAGCATCAACCTTCCCTATGCCTCGCCCCTGGTGCGCTTCGGTCAGATCCTGGTGATGCCGGATTGGATGTCGCACATTCTGGCATTGGCGCCGGGTCTCATCATGGTCATTGCCGGCTTCGCCATTCGCAAGCGCAGGCAATCGGTCAATCTTTCCTCGCAGCCATTGAGCAATCTCCTGATCAAGGTGGCCGTGCTGACGGTCGCTCTGGAATTCGCCGTTTATTATTTGAACCTCGGCCGCGGTGTGCCGTGGATGTTCGGCCTGTTCGTGGCGCTGGCCGTCATCTTGAACTATGCACTGACGAAGACGCAGTGGGGGCGGTCTATGTTCGCCGTCGGCGGAAACCGTGAAGCGGCCCGCCGCTCGGGTATCAATGTCCGTCGCATCTACCTGAGTGCGTTCATGCTGTGCTCGACCTTGGGCGCCCTTGGCGGCATCCTCTCGGCGTCTCGCCTGGCATCATCCAGCCAGCAGGCCGGCACCGGCGATGTCAACCTGAATGCGATCGCGGCAGCCGTCATCGGCGGGACAAGCCTGTTTGGCGGCCGTGGCAGCGCTTATTCGGCGCTGCTCGGCATCATTGTCATCCAGGCGATCTCCAATGGCCTTACCCTGCTCAATCTCAATTCGTCCCTGCGCTACATGATCACCGGCGCGGTACTGGCGATTGCCGTCATCGTCGACTCGCTTGCGCGCCGTTCGCGTGTCAGCCATGGCCGTGCCTAACAACAATCTGGAGGAAATCTCATGGCTGAACTGATGAAGGGCAAAGTTGCCGCAATCACCGGCGCTGCATCGGGCATTGGTCTGGAATGTGCCCGCACCCTCTTGAGGGAAGGCGCAACCGTGGTGCTGATCGACCGGGCAAAGGACAAGCTCGAAGCGCTGTGCTCGGACCTCGGAGACCGCGCCAAGCCGCTGGTGGTCGATCTGCTCGACGGCAAGGAGTTGTCCGGCATTCTGCCGCGCATTCTCGAGGTTGCCGGCGGTCTCGACATCTTCCATGCCAATGCCGGTGGCTATATCGGCGGTCCGGTCGCGGAAGGCGATCCGGATGCCTGGGACCGGATGCTCAACCTCAATATCAATGCCGCTTTCCGCTCAGTTCACGCGGTGCTGCCACATATGATCGCGCAAAAGTCAGGCGATATCCTGTTCACGAGTTCTATTGCCGGTGTGGTGCCGGTTGTGTGGGAGCCGATCTACACCGCATCGAAATTCGCTGTTCAGGCTTTTGTCCATTCGACCCGCCGACAGGTCGCAAAGGATGGGGTGCGCGTGGGCGCAATTCTGCCCGGTCCGGTGGTCACCGCTCTGCTCGACGACTGGCCGAAGGCCAAGATGGAGGAAGCGTTGGCGAATGGCAGTCTGATGCAGCCGAAGGAAGTGGCCGATGCCGTCCTCTTCATGCTGTCTCGCCCTCGCAACGTCACCATCCGCGACCTCGTCATCCTGCCCAACAGCGTCGATCTCTGATCGACGCCGACGGCAACTTCCCGATATCCCAAGATCTGCAAGAGCCAACACCATGATCGACGCAGCGAACACCACAGCGCCCGCCGCCTCACGCTATCTCATCGGCGTCGATGTCGGCACTGGAAGCGCGCGTGCCGGGCTCTTTGATCTTTCGGGCCGGCTGATGGCGGTGGCCAAGCGCGATATCTCCCTCTTCCGGGAGGCCGGCACCATTGCCGAGCAGTCGAGTACTGAAATCTGGGACGCCGTCTGTACGGTTGTCCGCGAGGTGGTCATTGCTGCCGGGGTGGATACGGCGGCGATCATTGGTCTTGGTTTTGATGCAACGTGTTCGCTGGTCGTGCTCGGCGAAGGCGGGCGCCCTCTTGCTATTGGCGCATCAGTGGATCCCAACCGCGACATTATCGTCTGGATGGACCACCGTGCCGTTGCCCAGGCGGAACGGATCAACGATATGGGGCACGAAGTCCTGCGATATGTGGGCGGACGGATTTCCCCCGAGATGCAGACACCGAAGATCCTTTGGCTGAAGGAGAATCGTCCGGAAACGTTTGACGCGGCGTGGCAGTTTTTCGACCTCGCCGATTTCCTCACCTGGAAGGCAACCGGCGACCTTGCACGCTCCACCTGCACCGTGACCTGCAAATGGACCTATCTTGCCCACGAGCAAAGATGGGACCCGACCTATTTCCAAGAGATCGGTCTCGGGCCGCTTGCCGACGAAGGTTTCGAGCGGATCGGCACACGCATCGTCGAGCCAGGGACACCGCTGGGGCAGGGGCTGACGGCGCAGGCCGCGAAGGCCATGGGATTGCAGCCAGGAACTGCGGTCGCCGCCGGTATGATCGACGCTCATGCTGGCGGGATCGGCACTGTTGGTATCGGTGGCCGTCCGGCAGCCAATCTCGCCTATGTCTTCGGAACCTCGTCCTGTACCATGACTTCCACCGTCGAGCCCGTCTTCGTGCCGGGCGTTTGGGGACCGTATTATTCAGCCATGGTGCCTGGCATGTGGCTCAATGAAGGGGGACAAAGTGCTGCCGGTGCCGCGATCGATCAATTGCTGGCCTTTCATCCTGCCGCGGCGGAAGCGAACGGGATAGCAGAGCAGCGACGTGTGCCGCTGCCGGCCCTGATCGCTGATGCAGCCGCTGAAAAAGCAGGCACCACTTCGGAGGCCGTACGTCTGGCGACGGGCCTGCATGTCGTTCCAGAATTTCTTGGCAACCGCGCGCCTTTTGCCGATCCCCATGCCCGAGCGGTGATCGCAGGCCTTGGCATGGAGCGCGATTTTGGCAGTCTCGTCTCGCTGTATGTGGCAGGGCTCTGTGGCATCGGTTATGGTCTGCGACAGATCATCGAGGCCCAGGCTGAAGCCGGTGCACATATCGAAAACGTCGTCATCAGCGGTGGTGCGGGGCAGCATGAACTGGTCCGACAGATACTTGCCGACGCCTGTGGCGCACCGGTGATCGGGACCCTATCGGAAGAGCCGGTTCTCTTGGGTTCGGCCATCCTTGGAGCGGTCGCAAGCGGCGCCTTTCCGGACGTAGTCTCGGCGATGAAACGGTTGTGCAGTCCCGCGCACGTTTATATGCCGGCGGTGGGCGAACTGGCGGAGATTCATGCTAAACGGTACGTGGCCTTTGCGGAATTGCAGACGCTGGCCAGAGGATTGAAAGATAGTTGATTTTGCTTGAAGTTACCAAGCTATAGGCTCAGGACCTATTGAAAAGCTTGCGGCGGTCTACTGCCTTGGATTCATTGGGATCGAAAGTAGGCGGCCAAGGCGAGCCGGCTCCATTCGGACGAGCGTCATGATGATGAGCGCTGCGGGCGATCCAACTGTGTAGGTGCCGCCACCGGTTGGAGTGACGCCTACGGTACGGGCACCGCTCCGATCTGTTGCATAAGACTTAAGAGGTCTGGTTGACCGCGCTCCTCCACGATCTTTCCGTCGGAAATGCGGTAAAAGTTTACAGCCTGGACGCTGATCGACTTCCCGGTGGCGGGAACCCCGAAAAAATCGCCATGGTGCGTTCCCCGCATGGTGAAACGCACTGCGATCCGAGTATTGCCGGCGCCAAGATTGTCCTCTTCAGCAATCGTCTCTTCCAGCGTCCACTGGATGTCGGGAAAACCGCTGCGCATCATACCGATGATGGCGAGATAGCCGCCGAGGCCCTGCATGGGCTCACTCCGGTTCGGGACATGGAAGATCGCGCTGTTAGCGATCAGCTCACTTCCGAGCGTCTCGTCGGCCGTGTTGATGAATTCGACAAAGCGCCGCATGAATGCGTTGGCAATGGCAGACATGATAATCTCCGTTAGAAATCGTTGGCGTGCGGTCAGCCGCGGCCCACGGCACTTCAGGCGCTTCGTCCGAAGCTCGACAAGTCCGCTGAGGTTAAGACGACAATCTTTCCCTCCGCCTGGTTTTGCTCCATCCACCGATGCGCCACAGCAATTTCGCTGAGCTGGGCCGTGCGGCCTATCGGCACTTTCAGCTTTCCTAATGCAATATCAGTCAAAATGCTGTCGAGGGGCATTTGCATGAACTCGGAGACACCGCCTGAATAGGTAGTCAGGCGCACGTAGTTGGGGATTGCATCCATGGGCGCGAAGCTATCGAACGACCACTTATCACCAACCATCCCTGCCATGCAGACCACGCCTCCGGGCCGAGTGCATAGGAGGGAGTCGGCAAGAGTGGTCGTGCCCACCAGTTCGAGGACCTTGTCGACTTTTGCGATGCTGGCACTCAGATGGCCATCATCCACTATTCCCTCGTTGGCTCCGTGCTCAATTAGAAGGCTGGTCCGTGTTGCCTGACGCGTCGTGCTCAGGACATACGCGCCGTGATTGCAGGCCAAGCCAGCAGCAGCAAGGCCGACCGAGGTCGATCCGCCACGAATGAGCAGTCGCTCACCCGGCTGGAGGTCGAGAGCGCGGAATAGCGAACCCCAGGCCGTCTGAAACATTTCGGGTACGGCACCGAGGACCTTCCATGGCAGATCCGACGAAAACTTGCGCACCTGGCTGGCCGGCACGCAGGCAAATTCGGCATAAGCGCCATCGAATTGCCGACCCATGCCACCCATCACGGTGGCGACGGTATCACCAGGGGCAAATTGACCACCAGGCGCGTGCTCGACGATACCGACAGCCTCGATACCCAGGACGCGCGGGAACTGAACGCCCTGCGAATGTCCCTGACGGGTGAATAGCTCAGATCGATTGAGGCCAAAGGCAATGACCTTGATCAGAACCTGGCCGTTCTTGGGCATTGGGACCGGGATGGTCTCAATGTTCAGGACTTCGGGGCCGCCGGGACCCCGCATCACCGCTGCTTGCATCATCGACATCAAATCACCTGCTTGAGTTCAGGCACGCCAAGACCAGCGAGGGCGCAATGTGAGCAGCAAGGGCGCAGATTAGCGCACTCATCACAGCCTGAGAGTTTCAGTGCCGCAATCAACCGGCTCATAAGCCGGCCACCCACTTGCCCAGCAGCCCGCCCTCTGTATCCCTCTTCGAGGCGACCACCTGTGCGCTCGCGACCGTCGTGAAAGCGGTGAATACCGCGGCTGCATCCATTAGTCCCTTATGCATTTGTGCCACCTCTTGAGAGTTCGACATAATACACCGTGCATTTTTATTGAGTATCGAGCTATAAGTTGCTTCAATCGTGCACCAGGATTGGGAATGCATAATCTGCCGGAACTGGAAGCATTGGTCGCGACCGCACGCCTCGGCTCATTCGCCGCCGCGGCGCAGCAACTCGGCATTTCGGCAACGATGGTTGGCCGCCGTATACAGAACCTTGAAGCTCGCCACGGCGCTCGTCTGCTGGAGCGGACGACCCGCGCCCAAAAGCTGACTGTCCTTGGAACCCAATTCCTAGAGCAGTCGATCCGCATCCTCGACGAGCTCGCAGTTCTCGACGAACTATCCAGCCCTGCTGCCTCGCTCAAGGGCTCGCTACGGATCTCTGCTCCTACGACCCTTGGCGTCACTACACTAGGTCCAGCGATCGCCGAATTTGCCAAAGCGCACCCGGCTCTGTCGGTGGAGTTGTCGCTGTCGAACCGGCGGGTGGATCTTGTGGCCGAAGGCTACGATCTGGCGATCCGCGTGGGCGATCTTCCGTCGTCCACGCTGGTGAGCAAGCGCATCGGCACGTACCGCTTTATCTGCTGCGCATCACCGTCGTGGCTGGCAGCGCATGAGGAACCAGCGACACCGATGGACCTGGCCAAGGGAGGCTGTATCGTAAACAGCAATTTTAACCCGCCCGATATCTGGCACTTCATCGATGCCAAGGGCGAGGCCATTGCCGCCAGGATCTCGGGTGCGCTGCAGTTGGACAACGATGAAGCACAACGGACCATTGCACAGCAGGGTGGTGGCATCGCCTGCCTGCCTGTCGATTTGGTGCGATCCGACCTCCAGGACGGTAGCCTAGTCCAGTTGCTGATGGATTTCGGGACTGACTCCATGCCCATCCATGCGATCTACCCGTCCCGAAGGCTGCTGCCCAAGCGCGTTGCCGCTGTGATTGATGCAGTCGCCGCGGCGCTCAGCCGCAGCGATTTTCCGATTTCCAAGTGATTACCCACGAGCGAGGCAGTGAAACATCTGAAGATGGTGAGATGCAGTCGCGTCGAATGCCTTCGAAGAACTTTCGTCATGCTGAGGGCTGATCAGGTTTCGTGATATGGTTACCCAAAGCAGACGTTCGGCTAGCCACGTTACCCTAGACATTTCAATAACCAAGCGGACCGGCAACTTTCAGGAGATAGTCGGGCATTCTTATGGATGTTCATTCGGAGCGATCCTGGAAAACTGAGGTGTGGTAACTCCAGTCTCCTAAATCCGCTCCGAATGGACAACCTCCTGAAAGCTCACACCTAGAGCGATAGCTTGGGTTTTATCGTGACGGCCTCGGTTTGCCCACAAAGGGTATCGCCGTCGACGGCTTCAAAGGCGACGATAGGCATGCCGCCGGGGCCGTAGTGATGTTTCACTTGGAAGGCGACCTTACCCTTGCCCTTTATCCTCGAAGTGAGCTTGCCAAAGATGCGCACCACCATTGGAGCTCCAAGCTCCACAGAGTTCAGTCTTGGGTACCTTGCCGGCAGCAAAGGCGAGGTGGATCAAATACTGAACGAAGCGAAAGCAGCTGGCGCCACGCTCACTGACGCAGCTCATGACCGACCGTGACGACGGGCTTTCATCGCGATATCTCCCTAGCGGCATTCTCGATCAGCCGCGCTACAGGCCCAGGATTCGACACCATCACCACATGCGAAGCGCCCTTGATTGCGACCGTTTCGCGGGCGTGAGCCCGTTCAGCCATGAAGGCAGATGCTTGCGGCGGGATATTCTTGTCCGCGTCGCCGTAGATGAACCGTAACCGGTGTTCTGCCCCCACATTGCCTGCCGCCGCCTGATCTGTGATCGACATTCCATGGATGAGCGACAAGGAGTTTCTCCATGGAGTCTACGTTGGAGGTTCTCACGAGGCGGCAGAGCCGTC
>NZ_PVBK01000038.1:0-11156 GCF_002968535.1 Neorhizobium sp. T7_12
CTCTCTTGCACATTTCGGCCTCCCAAAGACAATGACAGGCGACGGTACCACGACCCACACGCTCAGTTGTCAGCGGAGGAGTAAGTTCGTTCAGGGGTGGTCAAGGTGCGGAGACAACAGCGCTTACCGACCACGTAAGTAACGGTGGAGATCAATGGAAGTCGACCAGCGGGCGGAACCATGGAGCGTGGGGGGATCGGTGAACTGACGCTCACGCTCCTCGCGGGCAGCAAGATCGCGTTTGGCGCGTTCGATGATCGGGCCAGGATCGCGACCGGAGCGGATGGCGGCTTCCACCGCATCTGCGACTTCCGGGCCGTAGAGTTCCTCAACCTGCCCCCGTGCCGAGCGGGCTTTCAAGTGTCTTCCGGCCTGAAGCGCTAATTTGCCCCATTTCAGGCCGCGCGATATATCGCCTCCAGGGTCACCTAGCGGATTAAACTTATTGCTCACATGACTGCCCCCAGCCCAACCAGAGCGAGAATAACAACCATAAGAGGAAAATCAAGCACCTTAACTCCAGCTTGCAACACAACGAACCGCTCGCCGGCTGTCGTTGAATTGAGGGGGTGTAAGGCCCCTTTCGCATCGGTGGGCATGCTTTCCGGGGCTTTTAAACTACCTCCGCCTCATACCGCCCGCGGCTTTCTGGTCAGTCAGACATAGCGGAGCATGTTGTAGGCAATGGCGTGGATAGAGCGCTTCGTATTGTCCTTCTGATACTGTTGCAGCGATTTCCAAGGAGCCTTTAGATTCCGTAGATTGTTGCGCGCTAACGGAATGGTCAGACACGATGAACTCCGGAAGCAAGCGAAAGGGCAGAATGCCCTTATTTTTCCAATACCGTGGCCTGAATATTTCCTTGTCCGACCAAACTATAACTGCCAGAACAACTCTAATGCGCTTCGCAAGCATCGAGGTAACAATGAAGATTTTTTTGCTTTTGCTCAGTCTGATTCTGGGGTCGAGCACCGCATTCGCAAATGATGACGTTGAACAGGGATACGGGAGTGGTCCCGACGAGTCTTCTATCCGGAGCGAAGCTGTAGAAAAGAAGTTTGTTGACAGCGAGATCATGTCTTTAGAGGTTCGCTACGGCTTTACATTGGCAATCTGCAATAAGACAAAAACCAAGATGTCGATTGCCCTATACCACAAATTAAACCATTTGGTGCAGACAGAAGATTATGCTGTTCAAGGATGGTATGACATACCCGGCAATGCCTGCGAAACAATCGAGAACATGGCAAAGGGCGATTTCGCGTTTTTTGCCGCTAATGCGAGCGGGCGGGAGTGGGGTGGTAAAGATTTCCGGTTGTGTGTGGAAAAAGGCAGGTTCAAAAAAATTATCTTTCCAGATGCGATCTGCGACAGTGGACTTCGGAAAGGCTTTAAGAAAATACAGATTAATTCTGAAAATGAGACGATTAATTTGAATTAATCATCGATCCACCGTATATATCTCACGTCCTCCTAGGTATACTCCCGGAAGTTTTTCAGATCTTCCATCACGTATTTTGTGATATTCGGTGAATTCTCCATATATATTCACGAAGACCGCGAAGTTATCGTGCTTTTCCATAAAGCCGCTTGCGACCAATTTATGGAAAGCGAGCTTTATGCCGGACTTGGTTGTGTTGAAAATCATGATCTGAACGGCGCCATTCCCACCCCCGCTGTGCAGAACGCTCCCGTTCGCCGATTTACAGAGAATACCGTCACCGTTGGTGATGTAATCGAGATCGCCGTCGTTATCGATATCAACGCTTGTGAGGAAATCGTTCTCAAACGCAACGGTATTGCCCTGGTCGGTTAGGCAAGTGTCGCGAAATTCCTGCCAACCGACTATGATGGCAGGTGGATATTTGGGGACATCAGGCAACTCCGGAGTCGGGTTCGAAACAGCGCCGTTTCTGGGTGGAGCCTCGCCATCCGCCCATTGTTTGAGAACCTGCCTTTTTTCCTTCGGTGCGGTTTTTGCGAGGTCGAGATTGTCCACGTAGAGATCAACGATCCCGACCGGCAGGTTTGCCACCTCAACCTGGTTTGGGCTCCGAATTGCTTCACAGCTGGTAGGTGACGTCGCAGCAAAGAGCTGGTTTTCAAAGATATGGCCACGGTCAGATTCCACGGCGCGATAAACAAGCCAGCTTCCAAACCGCCTGCTGTTATCAAGATATTTTCTCTCGCTAGCATTCAGATTACGCAGACGCATTTGCCAGGTGTCGCCAACGGTTTGCGATTGTCCCGTTTGATCGATCCGCACTGCGAACTGGTCAGACAGAGAGGCCTGCTCGGAACGCGTGCGGATGGCAACAGGCCGATTGCCTACGCCTGCAAACTCGTCTGCCCGTGCCAGGCAAGCCCCCGCGTGTAAGGTTGGCGGGCTGTCGCCGTGTTCAATGATCTTGATATCGCTCCAAGGGACCGGGGTACGTCCGAGCGCTGCCCTCAGTTCGGTTGCGAGACGCTGTCCAGAAATGCCGCTAAGCGTGTAATCTGAAAACGCAGTTATCTCAAAACCATCAGGAGATTGGAATATCACAAAATGGGTGTGGGCGGCTTCGTCTGCCGACTGGCATGTAAGGCTTTGGTATGAAGTCTGGGCATTAAAGGCTTCATTTTGTGTCTTCGTAACCTGCCCTTGGCAGTTCTTTGCGGTTTGGTCTATTTGCTGGCCTACAAATTCTGCAGCGGTCTTAAAGGGAACTCCGGAGGTGGTTGGGACGAAGGCCACACGGCCTTTTGCTTCGCCGGAGACAAACTCCGCATCGGCGCCCTCTCGTGTTGAGAGGAAACGGGTTAGGATGCCCTGTGAGAAAGCGCCGTCGAGGAAGAGACTTCTGATGTCGTTGAATACCCGCCAGCGTTGGTTACATAGCTCGCCGTTAAGTGGTCCTTCGCAATCAGGTCTTTTTCCGTCCACTTTAAAGGGTACGTATATCCAATCCGTGACCTTGAGACTTTCGCCAATCGCCACCTCGCCTTTGGTAGCTCTGCCGTAGAAGCCAATGTTACGCACCTGCGGGCATTCGCTTTCAATGCCGCTACGAATACGGCCCAGCATCTGCTGAAAGGCTTCCGAGCCATCCGTGAGAACCCCGGCGTCTTTGGATTTCAGGTCTACGGTTACGCCCTTGTTACACCAGGCCGCACCGCCCCTAACCTGAAACGAAATCGGTAGCTGCTGTGATTGTCCATGAGGCGCTTCCACAGGAGCCGCGTTGGCCCCTGTGGCTAAAAGTATGAAAACTATGGGGGCTAAACGGACCATCCGTTAGGCCCCTTGCAGCCGCTCACGGTGTCCGTTGACACCTGACCATTCGCCGAGGTGACATTCTGCTGCACTGTGCGGCATAGTTGTCCGTCAGCATTGCTGGTGCGAATGACCTTCGTGCTTCCACGCACCCCTGTTTTGCCGTTTCGGAACGACCTGGAGGCGCCGGTCCTGATAGAAGCTGTGGTTATGGAATTTAGGCGTTCCCGGTCCTGTGCATCAAGTTGCGCGCCAATGCCGCCACCTATGAGGCCGCCCAGTACGGCTCCGCCTATACCGGCCACTACACTCCCGCCGCCGCTTCCGAACTGTGAACCGATCAACCCACCTGCCAAGGCGCCGATCACAGCACCAGATTGCTGTTTCGGTCCGGTGGTTTCGCAGGACGATAAGCCGATCACTAGGACGATTACTGTTGCCAGCTTCAATCTATTCATAATTCCCCTCATTAGTAGCAAGACTGTGGGTTTGCTGTTGTGATATCGGCTCCCCGCATCCCAGGACCGCATCTCCCGCCCTGATTGCTACCTCCACCCAAAAGGGTATTTAGTAGGAATTGCTCCATTGCAGATCCTCCATTACGGGTTCCGTTGTTGGATGGGCGATTATTCCTCGTATTTTGACGAGGAGGATTTGGTTTGGAAGATTGATAGGTTTGGCCAGAATACTGGCTTTCGTATTGCGCGGATGAAGGCGGATTATATTCATACTTGGAGAAAGATCCACCAGAGGTAGGCTTGTCAATAATTCGCGACTGAGTAGGTTTGTTAGCCGTTACCTCGTCTTTACCGGGAGCAAAATTCATCAAATTATATTGATTTATGACGCTTTTCTCACCTGTAATGCTATTATCATTTTTTGTAAAACCTAGTAACGACATTGCGGAATCAAAGTATTTCCCAGCATCTTCATGCGCTTGTTTTACCGGCTCCCAATCGTCAATGGTTTTGTAACCATTTGCTCTAGCAGCCTGCTCCCTTTCAGCTGCAGCCTGGCCATAAGTGTCGAAATTCCTTACAGCAGTCTCCGCCTGAAACTTTGCGCTATCAATAATTTCGGTAGCACGACCTATAGTTCCAGCGGCCGTAGCACCACATGTGCTTGGACCATACGCGCATCCTACACCTACAACGACGCCAGCCGCTGGATACACCACAGCTCCAGTTACGAAATCGGCCGCTCCGCGAGCAATTACAACATGAGGTACATTCTGATAGGCGGGCTCTCTGCTCTCTAGTTCCGCTCCTATTACCGCACCGACCCCACCCAGCCCCTTGAGTGTGGCCCGGACGGCCGGTTTGAAGCTACGAACCTCTGCTCCAACACTTACCATAGACAAGCTATCTTCAAAAGCATCGGCAAACGTTTCAGTACAGAGAGTGTTGAATATTAGTAATATTAAGCTGTTAGCTAAAAACGCTTTCCTCAAAGGCCAAACCTCAAAGCGAGCAGCGGTATGCTGCGCAAACAGAACCTATCTAGCGTATCACTAGCGATAATAAAAAAATCATGCAATATTAAGTCATGAACAAATCAGCAAAAGTCTGTCTAATGCTCATTCTCGCGAGTTTCGTTGCGCTTCGCGCCCAAGCCGCAACATCTGTAAAAGAGATGCAAGAGCAAGCTACGCTAAACGGACTATATTTTGGTCCGAAGGACGGAAAGATAAACTTGGATACCGTGGTCGCAGGCGTGAAAATGTGCAGGCTGGACAAATCGTATTGTGAATTATCGGACAGTATATCTAAAAATTTCTACATCGATAGAGCTAACATATTGCGGTATGCGCTTGTTTTTAAAAAAGAAATATTTAGTGAATTAAGATCTGTAATTGGAAATACGCCCGTTTTGAATGCCATCACTTCGGATCCAGCTCCATACTTATCGTCATTGATGCGTGGGTCGTTAGTTTCGAATATACTGTTCGACAAACAAAATGAATACATTGTCTATAACAATCCAACTATAAGTGTTGTTACAATATTCAAAATTGAAAATGGGGCGCCTACTTACATAAAATTACTAACGACGGAAAATTTGCTTTCGCAACCGGCTTCTGTTCTACCGAACTGGTTGGTGGCTAATGGTCATAACCTCAAGCTTATATCCAACAATGTGAAGAACGTTAGAGAACTTTTTTCATCGCAAGACGTCACTATTAATAGAATTTTTGAAAGCACTTTAAGCGAATCAGAAATCTCTATTTTGATGGAACGAGTCGTTCATACTGTTGATAACGTTACACCAGATGCATTTAAATGCGGCAACATATTAGACAACATGGCGAAAGTTAAAGGAGGCTTATTGAAAGAATACAATAATTTTATTGAAAAATCGCTGTCTAATCCATACCTGCGAGAATCTTCATTTGTTCCGTCAAATGGATTTGCCGTGAAGGATGCTTCTTATATTAGGCTGTATTCTGATTTTGTAAATCCCGAGTATATGGCGATAGTTCATATTAAAAATGATGGATGCGTAATAAAAAGCATAAATTTCCCATTATTGTTTATGTAATCATCAGAAACATTACTCCACAAAGTCGATTTTTACGATAATTGCTATTTTCTTCTGCCTCATATCGGTTGCCATATCGCGATTCATGGTGTTTTATATACGACGCATCGTAAATAGGAGCTATGCCATGCTTATATATAATGTCCCTTAGAAGTCGCCGTTTGTAAAAGACCGCTTCCCTCGCAGCCAATAAGGCGGCTTGGTCGGTAGGCAGGAGAAGCATAATAGTCAACATCACCATGTAATCTGCAGTTCAGGATACTCGGTGTTGACTGTTGGGCGGAGTGGATCCTGTGCGAGATACTCGGTGTTGACTGTTGGGCGGAGTGGATCCTGTGCGAGATACGTAGGGCGCCACGTATAGTGGAATTGCTCCTGGTCGAGCCACACTTCGAGGGCCTTGGCCGCATCTGTATCGGAGAGATCGAAGGGCCATTCCTGAACGATCCGGTAGTACCGGAAACCATTGAAAGCCAGCTCGTCGATAAAAGAGGCGACCTTAGCGGGTTTGAATATTTGGTTTGCGTAGGCGGTGCGCTGGCGTGTGGCCATGAGATAGTTTCCCTCGGAGCGTTTCATCAGAAGGCACTCCCCAGATAGGTATCGGTGATCTTCAGGCGGCCATGGCCGAGTTCGGCGGATATCTGACGCCGCGCAGACCGGTCGGCCTGTTGTTCGGCCGCGGTCATGTCGATCCAGCGCTTCCCGCCAGCGAACGGACACTTCGCCCCGGTCAACGCCTCGTAGCGGTGCTGGGCGTAGGCATGACGGAAGCCATGGGTATTCCGCAGCCCGGCTTTGAGGGTGTGATATTCAAAGCGCTTGAGCTGCTCGATGTAGCTGAGGTGGTCCGGAATCATCGAGTTCTTGCCTTTGATGAGCGTGATCGCGTGCTCCAGCACCTGACGCTGCTCCAGCGTTGTGATCGGCACGGTGCGGGCCCGGCCGCCCTTGGTCCAACTGCCCTGCAGCGTGATGTGGTCAGCACGGACGGCAGCCAGCGGCTGGAATTTCAACGCCTCCTCGCGGCGCAGACCGAACGCGACCTGAAGCAGGACCGAGGCTCGGATGTAGGGGCATTCAATCGCGCGGAACTTGCCCATGTCGAGCGTCTGCGCGCGGTTGCGCATGGCTTCGCCGCGTTCGCCGACGCCGTAGGTCCGGTTATCGCGGTGGATGACGTTGGATTTGCCGACCTTCTCCGCCCACCAACGCAGGAAGGTCAGGCGATTGCGGATGGTGGCGTCCGTCTTATCTTCGTTCAGCCATTTCTCGACCAGTGCTTCAGCGTGTTTCGGTTTCAGCGAGCCGGTATTGGGAAGTTGGTAGCCGAGGTCGGTCAGTTCCGCCGCCATGGCGGCGAGGCCGCGCTTGCGGTTGGTTTGCGTGCCATAAGAGCCATCACGGTTACGGCGGCACAGCCGTACCAGGTCCATGGTGAGATCGTCCATCTTGCTCAAGTCCATTTTGCGGTGAGTGTTGATGGCCGATGCCTGTCCGTAGATCAGGTCACCCCGCGAAGTATCCGCGGCCGGGGCCGGAATGCTGGATTATTCTCCTTTGCGGTAAGAGCCGCCCGAGCCAGCCTGGTGGCTGGCCTGTTTGGTTTGCCCTGTTGGGCGGTCGACATGACCTTGCAGGCATGGCGACAATTGCCGCCGCCGTGGCGGCGCGCGGATAAAGTGAGCGTACATAGCTCTCTCCTGTTGGTTGGGAAAACGGTTCGTGAGATGGATCCGCGGTTGCGTGATCTGAGGAGATTGTGGACGGAGCCGTGTGAGAATGACCAGCCCGTTGCGCTTAAAATGATCATCCTAGCGAGGCGGGACGGCCTCGGCATTTGGGTGTCATGTGGGGTCCTCTGGCGAAAACCCCCGAAACTGTGGGGATGCCGCAGGTCCGTCACTCCCCAATGGATTGGCGAGTGACGGACGGCTTGCCGCCCGCCATGTCGGACATAACATGTCCGAATGGGAAGGGCCGCCCCTCCCAAACCCTCCCCCTTGGGCCGCTTTTGGCCTGCGGCCGCCCAGCATCCCAGCGGGGGACTTGGCAACCCCCGCACCCCTGCTCTTGCGGCTCTAAAGGCCGCAGCGGGTTACACCCGCTTTTGCAGTTTTCGGGCTGGGTCGTCTCGCTCGCGTGATGGGCGCTCTACTCGCTTCCCAGTCCTCAAACCGCAATGGCCGCCTGCGGCCCAGCATTACTTTGCTCCTTGCGTTAGCTGCAAGCCGACCACCGTTTTAACGCCACTCCTTTTACGGGAGAGCCCATACACCCCGAAAGGGCGAATGAGACCCCGTATAAAAACCCTGGTTGCACTCGGCATTTATTATGCTAATATCACAAGTGATTTTTTCACAAAAGAGGCTTTCAGATGCTCCCCGAACAAATGCGTGCGGCCCGTGCAGCACTTAATTGGTCCCTTGATCGCTTGGCCGAGAAATCCGGCGTGCACCGCAATACGCTTTCCAATTTCGAAACACGAAAATTCGAAGGCGACCCGGCCAAAGTGGCGGCTGCAAAAAGAGCCCTTCGTGCGGCTGGCATTCTCTTCATCGAGGAAGGCACGGAAGCGGCGGGTGTGCGTCAACGCAGATATCGGGTCGGCGATAGAGTGAGTTTCCGGCGGCCAACGACGGTCGGTGGTCGCCACTTCGCGCCAAGCGACATTGGGACGGTTGTGCAGGTCGAAGGGCATCCACCCGCCATTGGGCCGACCTATCGTATCGCTGTGGAATTTGCCGATAGCCTCCCACTGTCCCTTATTTTCCAGTTTGAATTCGAGCTTGTCGCGGCGTCGCCGAATATCTCACTTCGCGAGTTCGTGGAAAACAGTGGTTATTCCGTGATCCCGAACGGACACTTTATTATCAACCCAGCTGGTGACACTGAGATCGGAATGGAGACAGACCTTTCAAAACTTCCGACCGAAGTCGGCGCATGGATCGTGATTCCTACAGCAGACACCGACCTTCTCAATGAGGTCGAAGCTCGGGGCTTTTGGCGACAAGAAGCATCGCAGACCTTGTATCTGTTGTGGCGGCAGTTTCCTGCCGGAGCCAGCCCCACATCATTCAACAGGTTATGAGCCTGAGCAATACACTCATATGACATTGATTTTGTTTATATTTTTTATCTGAATATTTTTTGTGTTAATTTCCGTGCTAATTTCGCTCAAAAATCTCACAAACTACCCACTTATAAGCTGCAACCATGTTCAATCTTCCCCTTGGAGAAGCTGGAATGTCGAATGAGATCGAGCTGGCGACGGAAACGGCCAAAGCCACGCAAGAGGCTTCAAAGACCATCGGGAAAGGGATTGATCTAACCCAACGCTTCGGAGGTTTTTTGGAGCGCGTTTTCGGCCGCGCAATCGAAGACACTGTCGGGCTCTATTGGACCGATGTAGTTGCAATGAAGCGAATTGAAGCCTCGATTTACGACGTTGAAAAACTGGTCTCCCTATTGGAGAAAGCGCAGCAACGACTTGATGAAAAGGGCGTTTCAACAATCCGGCTGGTTCCGGCCAAGGTTGCTTTACCCCTTCTCGAATACGCCACCGTAGAACATGAGGAAGACCTACACACCCTCTGGGCCAATCTATTGGCTACGGGAATGGATGCGCAAGAGGAGCAAATCCACCGCAAATATGTAACTACACTTGGCGAAATGACCGCTGAAGACGCTTCTGTCCTCGGTGCCATGTTCAAAGAGGCGGAAAAAGACACCTCCAAGAAGGAAACCAGAGACGATAGCCTTGTATATGGTCCCGGTGTCGATGGCACATATAACTATGATGTCACGGCCGTCATCACCTTGAATAGACTTGGCCTAATTGAGCCGTCTTACATCAAATTTAAAACCTTCGTCCCAGGTGGACACGACGATAGGTATGGAGATTATGGGCCTACTCAAAATGAGGTTAGTTTCCCCGGCGACCTGTCGAGCGTCAACATAACCGAATTCGGCTTTTCATTTGGACGAGCAATAGGATTACATAACCCCTAGCCTATGGACAAATGGGGTCTTGTGATGTGACAATTTGTCGTTTATAACACGACAAATTGTCACGAAAGGAGAATCCATGGAAGACGAAGAGATTGACGGCGATGAATTCTTCAATCGCAAAAGAACCCCAGAAGAGATCGCTCAAGAATGGCGTGAGGCCTTAGCCGAGCTTGGGCTGTCGGCGGTTGAGCTGGCCGATTTTATGAAGAAAAATGGGGGGGATTACCGGCCGTATGCAACGATTCTCCGCAGCATTCAGCGGATGATTTTAGGAGAAATCCGCGTCTCCGGAGAGATGTTTGTTATTGTCCGGATGCTGCTTAGACAGCACCTCCGCCTCAAGGAGCGTCACCCTGCTTTGCAATGGGTTCAGCATCCCACCGGCGTCTTCACAGCCGAAGTTGAGGATTGGTCCGTTTCCCTATCGCCCCAGTCCAAAGGCCGTTGGATTGTGATTGGCACCGATCCCAGCGGCTCCAGCCCTCAATTTGGCAGATGGCAGCAAGGTATTACAGCCGCCAAAAACAAGGCCCTCGTATGTGTAGAGGAAGGAATGAGTGAATTCGCTTATTCGAGAGCCGAGCACGCCAAATTTGAAAAGACGACCACACCGAAATAACCGCGACTGTAATTTCCCATGCCATTCACATCTAATCGTTGATGCCAACACCCTTTCCTTCTTGTTGTCCCGTGTTCTGACGATCGCGCATCTAGTCTATCTCCCGCTCGAGGTAAGGAGGCCAGCGCAATTGCCTTTCGACAAACCTTCCTCATAGCTATCACTGGGAAACACCGATGTTTGCCAAACCCGTAAGACCGGAGAGATTTATGGTATCAAACTGCCAGCGGGGCAGCTGATTCTTCTGGACAATCGAATTGAGCCTGTTCTCCAGTTCCTCCTTATTTTCCACGCCCAGCAAACCTTTGATTTTTTCAAAATATCGAAGGGATTTAGCACGCGCGAAAATCTCGAAGGGACCGGAAAATCGATCCGCATAGAGAAGGGTCTCGGGCCACCAGCCTCGCCACCCCCCAAGACTTTCGCCGCGCAAATACAAGATGAAGTCAGCGGTCATTATGGAATTGAAATCTAAGCCGGTGCCTGTATTCCGCTCCTTGAGCATATCGGCGCGCACCGATAGGCGCCGCAACTCCAAGCGCTGGTTCCGGAGATCGAGCGATTTCATCGGCGTACGGAAAACTGCGAAGGAATGCAGCTTATTGGTAAGCGCTGTTGTCTCCGCACCTTGACCACCCCTGAACGAACTTACTCCTCCGCTGACAACTGAGCGTGTGGGTCGTGGTACCGTCGCCTGTCATTGTCTTTGGGAGGCCGAAATGTGCAAGAGAG
>NZ_PVBK01000039.1:0-7749 GCF_002968535.1 Neorhizobium sp. T7_12
ACACCCAGGCCATCATCGCTCTGGCCCGCCGACGCGTCACCGTCCTGTGGACGATGCTCAGAACCAGGCAAACCTTCGATCCAACTCAAAAAGCCGCTTGACTTGCGCATTACTCAGCTGCCTCCAGCCTTGCCTTGACCGGCTTCGCCTTCCGGCTCGGCGCACCCACACGCAGTCTCCGGTCCGACAGCGAGACAAATCCGCCGACCATCATCACCAGAGCGCCGCCCCAGATGCAGAGAATGAACGGCTTCCACCAGATGCGCACGACCATGCCGCCGCTTTCCATCGCATCGCCGAGCGAGACATAGAGCTGGCTGAGCCCGAAGGTGAGGATGCCAGCCTCCGTCGTCGGCATGCGTCGCGCCGTATAGAGCCGTTTCGACGACCAGACGTCCGCCACCTGGACCCCGCCGCGGCTGACGGCGAAATGTCCGCGCTGTTCGGTATAATTCGGCCCGACTGCGTCGCGCAGCCCGTCATAGGTCAGCGAATAACCGCCGGCGTCGACGGAAGCGCCCTGCTTCATCTCGACTACCGTCTCGGTGCCGAAGGTCGTCGCTGCGAAAATGCCGAGCACCGTCACTCCGAGCCCGAAATGGGCGATCGCCGTGCCGAACACCGAGCGCGGCAATCCGGCCAGCCGTTTCAGGCCGACCGACAGTCCGACCTTCGAAAAATTGCCGCGATACCAGAGGTCGGCGAATGCGCCGATCATGCCCCAGAAACCCAGCACCAGGCCGAAGATCGCCAGAACCGGTCCGCCGTCCTGGATATAGAAGAAGGCAAGGCCGGCCGCCAATGCCAGGCCGGCGAAGACATAGAGCCGCTGCAGGGCGCCCAGGAGATCGCCGCGCTTCCAGGCAAGCACCGGGCCGAACGGCACGGCGACCAGGAGTGGCAGCATCAACAGGCCGAAGGTCATGTTGAAGAACGGCGCGCCGACCGAGATCTTTTCGCCGGTCAGCGTTTCGAGGACGAGCGGATAGAGCGTGCCGGTCAGCACGGTTGCCGTCGCCACCGTCAGGATCAGGTTGTTCAGCACCAGCGCGCCCTCGCGCGAGATCGGCGCGAAAATGCCGCCCGCCTTCAGCATCGGCGCCCGCCAGGCAAACAGCGCAAAGGCGCCGCCGATGAAGATGCCGAGAATGCAGAGGATGAATATCCCGCGGGTCGGATCGGTCGCAAACGAATGCACCGAGGTCAGCACGCCCGAGCGCACCAGGAACGTTCCGAGCAGCGACAGCGAAAAGGTCATGATCGCCAGAAGCACGGTCCAGATCTTCAGCGCCTCGCGCTTTTCCATGACCAACGCCGAATGGAGGAGCGCCGTGCCCGCGAGCCAGGGCATGAAGGAGGCGTTCTCGACCGGATCCCAGAACCACCAGCCGCCCCAGCCCAGCTCGTAATAAGCCCAGTAGGAACCCATGGCGATGCCGGCGGTCAGGAAGGTCCAGGCGGCGAGCGTCCACGGCCGCACCCAGCGGGCCCAGGCGGCATCGATGCGGCCTTCCACGAGCGCCGCGACGGCGAACGAGAAGCAGACCGAAAAGCCCACATAACCGAGGTAGAGAAGCGGCGGATGAACCGCCAGGCCGAGGTCCTGCAGCACCGGATTGAGGTCCTGTCCCTCGGCCGGCGCCGGATCGAGGCGCAGGAACGGATTGGAGGTCAGGAGGATGAAGAACAGGAAGGCTGTCGAGATCCAGGCCTGAACGGCTAGAACATTGGCCCTCAGCGCATCCGGCAGATTGCGGCCGAAGACAGCGACGAGCGCGCTGAAGAGCACCAAGATCAGTAGCCAGAGCAGCATCGACCCTTCGTGATTGCCCCAGACGCCAGAGAACTTGTAGATCAGCGGCATCAGCGAATGGGAATTCTCCCAGACGTTCGCAACCGAGAAATCCGAAACCATGTAGGCCCAGGTCAGCACGCCGAAGGAAAAGGCCACGAGCGCGAACAGCACCAGCGAGCCGGTCGGGGCCAGCGCCATCATCGCGGCATCGCCGCGCCGAGCGCCGACGACCGGCAGCACCGAAACGATCAGCGCGGTCGCGAGCGCCAGAACAAGTGCATAATGGCCGATCTCGATGATCATCTCGTTGCCGTCCCCTTGGCGCCATCGGGCTGGCTCTGCTTCCCTTGGCCCTGGTTGCCTTGACCCTCGTTCCAGACTCCCTGCGCCTTCAGCCGGTCGGCGACCTCCTTGGGCATGTAGTTCTCGTCATGCTTGGCGAGCACGCTGTCGGCCACGAAACCGCGCGATGCCGCATCGAACGCGCCTTCGGTCACCACGCCCTGGCCTTCGCGAAACAGGTCCGGCAGGATGCCCGTGTAGGTGACCGGCACGCTGCCGGTTCCGTCCGTCACCGTAAAACTCACGGTCGAGCCCTGGCCGCGCTTCACCGATCCTTCGGCCACCAACCCGCCGAGCCTGATGCGGGTGCCGGGCTTGACATCGGCCTTGGCGAGATCGGCCGGCATGAAGAAATAGGCGACCGACTGGCTGAAGGCGAACATGACGAGCAGCACCGCGACGAGGATGAAGCTCATGCCGCCCGCGATCACCGCCAGCCGTTTCTGTTTGCGCGTCATTGCGCCACTCCTTCGACGGTGATCCCCATCTCGTTGGCGAGCGCCACCAGCTCGCCGGATGACGGGAACTGCTTGAGGCCGCTCTTCAAGGCGTCCTCGGCCCTGGATTTGTCGCCGAGCACGGAATAGGAGCGCACCAGCCTCACCCAGCCTTCGAGATTGTTCGGGTCCTGCTTCAGCCGTTCCGCAAGGCTGTCGACCATGCCGCGGATCATCGCCTGCCGATCGCCCTGCGACATGTTTGCGGCCGCCGCCACATCTGCCTGGGACGGATTGCCGGGCGCCTGCGCCGTGTCCTGTCCCGTCACGATGGTGCCGCCGTTCTTGACGATATGCTGGTTGATGAGCTGCATCCACGGTGCATCGGCCGGCGAACCCTTGGCAATCGTCTCGAACTGCGCCCTCGCCTCTGCCGCCCTGCCGGCCTGTTCGAAGCCGAGGCCGACATAGAAACGTGAACGCGGATTGTCCGGATCGAGCTTCACCGCCTGCTCGAAGGCGGAACGCGCGTCCTCGGTGACGATCCCGTCATTCGATGCGACCAGCGTTTCGCCGAGCCCCGCGAGCCTGACGGGATTGGGGCCGAGAATGCGGATCGCATTGCGATAGGCCATCTCGGCGTCGCCAAGCCGCATGGAGCGGAAATAGATCGGCGCAAGCAGATCCCAGCCGGCGCCGTCGTTGGGATTTTCGGCCAGATGCCGCTCCGCCTTGGCGACCAGCAGCGCGACATTGTTGCCGGGATTGGCAAGCCGCGCTTCAAGCGGCTGGTCCGGCAGCCCGGGATTGCCGAGCGCCAGGTAAAGACAGAGCCCGACGAGGGGCGGCACCAGCGTGACCACAGTGGTGGCGAGCGCATATTTTCGCGCCTTAGGAGCGGCGATCTCCTTGCTCTTCCCGGCGCCGGCCGCGGCCAGCAGCCGGCGGCCGATTTCGGCGCGGGCGTATTCCGCTTCCTCCGCGTTGATCAGGCCCTGGGCTCGGTCGCGGTCCAGTTCGGCCAGCTGGTCGCGATAGACGGCGACCTCTCCGGCACGGTCAGCAGACGCTGTTTTGGTGGCTCGGGCGAAAGGCAGAATGAGGATTGCCGCAACGGCCGCCGTCAGAGCTGCGAGGATGATCCATAAAACCATAGTGGCCCAATACTGCAACGGCCCGCGCTTTCCAACAGCGCAGCCGGCGTTGACGCGAATTTGAGGCCTTTGGCCGCAAGTTCAAGCCTGCATATGGGGCCGATCCGATCTGGCGGCCATGACCCATGTCAAACGGCCGCAGAGGAAATCAGGTGAGCGGCGTCCAGGTGCCGTTGGAATTGCGGCAGGCAGCGCCCCGCGCCGTCATGTCCCGGCCGTTCATGGTTACCGTATGGCGATACTGACGGCAGTTCTGAGTGCCGACCTGATAGGGGGCGTTGGCGATCACCTGGCCGTTCGCGTCGTCACCCTTCCAGGTGACTACCTCGCCGCCGGCCGCCCCTTCCAAAGCGCGATATTCCGCCTCGAGGGCGCGGGAACGGTCGCTTGACGAAAGCGTTGCGCCGCTACGGCCGACGATACCGCCCTGCAACGCGGAAATATAGGATGTGGATGGCGAGGGCCGCGGTGTCAGCAGGCCGCGCGTGCCGCCGGTCCCCGCTCCTGAAGGCGTGCCGCAGCCTGCCAGCAGGCCGGCAACCACAAGCGATGAAACGGTATTTCGAAGGCTCAATAATCGCATCGTGTCGGAAACCGGTCGCGGCTCGTTTTCTTCGGAAATCTCGCCGAGACTGGTCCGGTCCCGGCATGGCATCATTAAGGCGTCATTGGGAAAACACACAAATCCGACGATCTTTCAGTCTCCCCGCATATTAGCAGACATATAAAAATGTCTCTTCTGACAAAGATATAGCAGGCGATCCATCCGTCCATAAGCAATGGCAGGGAATAGGCCGATGTTGCCCTTACGCCACAGTCATGCTGGACCTTGTTGTGAATTTCAGACGATCATGGGGCTTCCTTGGCGATGCCCGGAAGCAGAAGTTGCGCCCTCAGGCCACCCCGCGTCCCGCGCGTCAGCTCGACCGAACCCTGATATTCGCCGGTTATCTCGCGCACGATCGACAGTCCGAGCCCGGCGCCCGGCTTGCTCTCGTCGAGGCGCCTGCCGCGTTTCATCGCTTCATGGATCTGATCCGGCTCCAGCCCCGGACCATCGTCCTCGACAGAGACCTCGATCCAAGAGCGTCGGGCGGTTTCGCCTTCGCCGGATTGAGGGCCTGATGTCGGCGTCGCGGTGATCCAGACGCCGGTTTCGCAGAAGCGCGCGGCATTTTCGAGCAGGTTGCCGACCGTCTCCTCGACGTCCTGCTGTTCCATGGCAAGCGCCACACCCGGCGGGAAGACCGACAGGTGGAACTCCTTTTCCGGATTGAGCCGCCGCATCACCCTGACCAGGCGTTCCAGCACCGGCTCGAGCTCGGTCCGGGCAAGCAGCGATTCGCGCTGGGCGGCGATGCGCGCGCGGTTCAGGTAGGATTGCACCTGCGCCTGCATTCCCTCCGCCTGCGACCGCACCATGTCCGACTGCACCTTTTCGACGGCACGCGATTCGTTGAGCAGAACCGCGATCGGCGTCTTCAGCGAATGGGCGAGATTGCCGACCTGCATGCGTGCCCGCTCGACGATGCGGCGGTTGCTTTCGATCAGCGCGTTGATATCGCTCGCAAGCGGCATGATTTCGCGCGGAAACTCGCCTTCCAGCCGCTCCGCCTCGCCGCGCCGCACCCTTTCGAGCGAGCGCCGCGCGCCGTCGAGTGGCTGCAGCCCGTAAAGAATCGCCAGACCGTTGACGACCAGACTGCCGAAACCGAAGACGGCAAGGGCGATATAGAGACTGCGGGTAAAGGCCTGGATATCCTCCTCGACAACCGCGAGATTGCCCGACACACGGAAGCGCGCGGCGCGGCCTTCGCCGTCGAGTACGACTTCGGTTTCAGCGACCAGAACATGGTTCTTGTAGGCGTCGATCGCGGGGTAGAAGCGCTCGTAGCGATTGTTGAAGGGTACCGCCAGGATCGAGGGAACGCTGATATTCGAGGTGCCGAGCGAGGAGGAGGACAGCGGCGTGGCCGCAAAGGTGCCGAGCGGCTCGATGATCCAGTACCAGCCGGTCTCGGGCTGCGAGAAGCGCAGGTCGCCGAGCTGAGGGCTGCCGGCGAGCTTGTTGTCGTCACCGATCGTGATCGAGTTGATGACGTTATAAAGCTGGGCGCGCAGGAGATCGGTGAAGGCGCGTTCGGCCGATTGCCGGTAGAGCTGCGAGATGACGATCGAAATGACGACCAGAGCCAGCGCCGACCACAACGTGGCCAGAAGCAGCACGCGGGCAGTCAGCGATCTTGGTCCGATCATCCGGAATTTAGGGCGCATCGTTTGGCGCTTGCATCCTGTAGCCGAGTCCGCGGACCGTCTCGATGAGGTCGACACCGAGCTTCTTGCGAAGCCGGCCCACGAAAACTTCGATCGTATTGGAATCGCGGTCGAAATCCTGATCATACATATGCTCCACAAGCTCGGTGCGGGAAACGACCTGCCCCATGTGATGCATCAGGTAGGACAGCAGCCTGAATTCGTGCGAGGTGAGCTTCAGGGCGACGCCTTCGACGCTCGCCTTGGAAGCCTTGGTATCGAGCCGCACAGGCCCGCAGACGATTTCGGAGGATGAATGCCCCGCCGCCCGGCGGATCAGCGCCCGAACGCGGGCAAGCACTTCCTCCACATGGAAGGGTTTTGCGACATAGTCGTCGGCACCGGCATCGATGCCTGCCACCTTGTCGCTCCAGCGGTCGCGGGCCGTCAGCATCAGAACCGGCATGCCCTTGCCTCCGGCACGCCATTTCTCGACGACGGTGATGCCGTCCATGACCGGCAGGCCGATATCGAGGATCACCGCGTCATAAGGCTCGGTTTCGCCCAGATAATGGCCTTCCTCGCCGTCGAAGGCCTGGTCGACCACATAACCCGACTCCTTCAGGGCGTCGGAAAGCTGCCGATTGAGATTGACGTCGTCTTCGACCACCAGAATGCGCATGCACCGCCCCTCGAATGATATGCCGGCAGCGGATCACCGCCGGAGCCGCTTTACATCGGAACCCTGACGGTCACCTTGCGCGGTCTTTGATTGCCATCGCCTTGGACGAGCACCGTCACGACACAGGTCTGGCCATCGGAGGAGGGCTGAGCGGAAAGAAGCCGCCCGCCGGTTTCGCGCACCACGCGCGACGCCGCCGAACCGCAATCGCCTGCGACGAGGACGAGATAATCACTCGCAGAGACCTTTTCCGGCAAAAAGCCGGCGAAACCGGCAAGGCCGGCGGTCAATATCGCGATGATTGGCAGTCGCGCCATGGTTACAATTTCCACTCACAAGACAAACAGGATTCATGTCCAAAGCATGTGATGGATTATGTAGCCAAAGGCGGCTGAATGGCAAATGAATGGTCCGTAATGCTTTCCTTCATCGGGCTATTTTCCCCTGATTCCGGTCTGGGCCGCGATACGACCGTAGATCGCGAAAAACCCGCCGGCAGCCCCCGCCAGCGTCACCGCAAGCTCTGCGAGGTCTGCCTGGACATCTGCTCCGAGCTGAATACCCGTGACTTGCAGAAGCGAGGCGGCGACCGCAATCAACCCGCCCCAGACCGTTTTCGACTGATACCACACCTTCATGCCATCCATGTTTATCTCCTTGTTTCAACCTAGAATACAACGACCGCCTCGGCCGGGACGCCGAGCGGGACCGCCCGGCCCATCTGCCGGACCCGCAACGAAAGGCTCGATTGGATACCGCCGAAATCGGCAATCTCGTCGGCCGCCGGATAGGTGAATGCGGGTTCTGTCACCTCGACCATGCGCCTGACTGTGGCGCCGTCCAGCACTTCGAGCCGGTAGCGCTCCTCCGGCTCGTCCAAAGGAATTTCGATCCCGTCCCAATTGTCCGCCTCGACCCTGCCACGCCTCACCCAGGTCAGCCGGGCATCGCCGCCGACCTGCCGCTCGCCGCGGATATGTACCGGCGACAGCGGAGTCTCGGCGCGCATGCCGCCCGCAAATCCATGCGGGCGGCATGCGCGCCGAGACTCCGCTGTCGCCGGTACATATCCGCGGCGAGCGGCAG
>NZ_PVBK01000003.1:0-523062 GCF_002968535.1 Neorhizobium sp. T7_12
GACACAATTTTCGCCCACTGCCCATCGCTCAGTTCATAACGCTTAGCCGCCATAACGACCCCCGTGGTTCAACACGGTGTCCTATGAATCAGCGATCAGGTGATTTGGGAATCCTGAATGTCGATCCGACCTAGAGTTTTGTTTCGGGACTAAGCCAATCCAGGCACTCAGATCACGACCGGAACGAAAGACGCTGGGATCGGGAATACTGGCAGCCAGTGCTGTTGCCACCAATGGACCAACACCTGGAATTCCTTCGAGCTTACGACTGAGTTCGTGAGCGCGGTGCCACCTCATGATTTGCCGATCCATTTCCAGTATACGCTGCTTCAAGAGGTCGACTTGGTCCGCTAAAGCGGCAAGACATAAACATGCCTCCGCCGGTATCTCAGGTTTCTCGCCCTTCCGAATGAGATGGAGAAGCTCAAGCAGTCCATTGCGACCGATCCCCGCAACAATGCCGAACTCGGCGAGATGGGCGCGAACAGCATTGATGGTCATAGTCCGCTGGCGAATGAACAGCATGCGGGTCCGATGAAGCATCAGGATCGATTGCTAATCGGCTGTCTTGATCGGCACAAACCGCATGTTCGGCCGTGTCACCGCCTCGCATATTGCCTCTGCATCCGCCGCATCGTTCTTGTTGCGTTTGACGTAAGGCTTCACATAGCGCGGCGGCATCAGCCGGACCTCGTGCCCGACATTTGCCAGCTCTCGACCCCAATGATGCGCGGTTGCGCAGGCTTCTATGCCCACGAGGCAGGGTTTGAGGCTCGCGAAGAACTGAAGAACAAAGCGGCGCTTCAACTGTCGGCGGATGACGACCGTGCCGGTCGCGGAAATGGCGTGCACCTGGAACACCGACTTAGCAATGTCGAGTCCAATCGTGGTAATCTCTTCTATGGATGGCTCCTCCCATGCGGTTCCTGAACAACACCGCAAATATGGCACATCGCGATGCCGGCGGAGGAGCCGTCCACAGCATCAGAAGCGGACGCAGCGACGCCGTCAACGACGATTTCCCGTGTTGTCATAGCGTAGCGTGGCTGCCTCGACCTTATCGCCGTTAGCCGCTGCCCACGCGCACAATGCCTCAAACGGCTGCCGCAGAGAATGGCCCAGGGGAGTGATTGCATATTCGACGCCAATCGGCTGCGTCGGGAGTACGGTTCTCGTCACAAGGCCGTTCCGCTCAAGCCTCTTCAATGCGTCGGCCAGAGCCTTGTGCGTGATTCCGTCGAGACGCCGCTTGATTTCGTTGAAGCGCGCGGGTTGTGGACAGATGACCGTCAGTATCAGGATCGTCCATTTGTCAGCGATCTTGTCGAGCACCGGACGAACCTGCGCCATGTCGCAAAGCGCGCGATGAGAGAGGGCTTCCAGGTCGGTATACTCGTCCATATCTAGTCTATTCCAGGTGCGTAATTGATATCAGATATCCAACGTATATCATCTCGAGACCATTCAGTGAAAGGATTTACGATGGCTCGAATGATTAACAAGGTGGCTTTAGTCGTCGGTGGCGCGAAGGGTATCGGCCTGGCTATTGCGGAACGACTTTCTGCCGAAGGCGCACATGTCTTCATCACCAGTCGTAGAGGTGAAGATGCTGAAATCGCGGCCAAAGGCATCGGCAATGGCGCGGTCGCTATTACCGCTGACGCGAGCTCTCCGGAAGACATGGTAATTGCTGTCGAAAAAGTGCGCAAAGCATACGGTCGTATCGACGCGCTTGTTTTGAATGCAGGTCTTTCCGAGCCTTCGCAGATCGCCGAGATCACGCCGGAGCACTTCGACCGCCACTTCGACGTCAACGTTCGAGGGATGGTGTTCGGCCTCCAGGCAGTTCTTCCCGCAATGACAGAAGGCGGCTCGGTCGTCCTCGTCGGGTCCATAGCCGGGAACGCCGGCTACTCGGGTTACGGAACCTACTGCGCAACCAAAGCGGCCGTTCGATCCTACGCCAGAACCTGGACGGCAGAACTCGCACCCAAAGGTATTCGGGTCAATGTCGTTGCACCCGGCCCCACCGATACGGACATGATGGCAGCTGTCGCGGAAGACACTCGCGCGGCAATTGTTGCTCCCATTCCGATGGGTCGCATGGCACGGCCTTCAGAAATGGCTGCGGCCGCCTTGTTCTTATTGAGCGATGACGCGAGCTACATCGCCGGTGCTGAACTCTGCGTCGACGGCGGCTTGCGGCAAGTCTAGGGAGCCGCCGAAACGGTGTACCCGATCTCGAATGGTCGGGTACAGCAAAATGCGCTCGATGACAGAACGACTTCAAATTGAAACAGTTGACATCGAAAAAGGTCACTGAACACCGACCGTAATCATGTTAGCGCCTCGGTTCTTGGCGAGCCCGACCACCTGTCGTGAAACGTCCGCTTCGGGCCGAACCCGGTCTTCCGACGCATTCAAACTATGCCGAGCTTTCAATCCTGGATTACCGGAAATCTCGGGCTTTGGGGAATGGGCTCGGCATAGTATCCGGCTCGGGATAAGTGCCCTTATGCCGAACTCGGCATAACTGGATGAAGATGTCCCTCGCCTGCGGCACCGGCTTCGGCCTCTCGCGCCAGTCCGGACTTCCTGACGATCCGTGGGCGAATTCGTCTCCCCTGCCCGTCGGCAGTTTCAAGTCGACGTCGCCGATCCATGAGCTTAAGAAAAATAGCGTCCTCGCGGGCCTGGAGTTCGTTCGGATTCAGGTCTTTGAACATTCTAGTATCCTTCCTTGGAGTGCTAACCCATAAAGCAATGCTCCGCCGAAAGAACTCACGGCGTCAACTATACCCTCGACGAAGAGGTCATAGATAAGGAAGCGTTTCATACCGATCCGAGTTCCCGATGCGGCAGGTCAGCCGCGAAAACGAAGAACGAAGGGCGTCCACCAGAACCGAAGATGCGGACAAAGGTTGTCGCCTGCTGGGATCGTAGAGAGGGTAGCCCGCGAACGGAGGGCGCCACTCCTCCAAGACGCGCACGAGAGTTCCCACTGCGACATGATCGCCGACATGGTTCCATGACGAACCCCAGACCGAAGCCGTCAAGTGCGGCCCTGATGATCATGTGGTGTGGTTGAACGCGAGCTGACCGGTGACGCGGACACGGAGCTCGACCGCATCCTTCTCTAGCTCCCAGGGATAGGGGCGACCCCCGCCGAGCATCCGAAGGTTGATGCCTCGGTGAGCCGCAATATCCTGAGGCGTCGCCGGCGCAGGACGTGTGGCCAGATACTCGGGCGATCCTACGACCGCCATGCAGATCCCGACCGATCCGCATGGCAAACCATGCCCTTTGCCAGCGCCTCCCCGAGTCGCACTCCCGCGTCGATCCGCTCGGAGACTATCCTGTCAGGCTTGAATCCGTGACCAGCTCGACGTTGACCTCCGGATATTCCGGACTCTGGACGGCCGGCTTGATCAAGATGTTAATAACGCGAGGGCAACGAACGACCCATGATCCTATCGAACTAGAATCTCATTGGGATGAGCGCCGAAGAGGTATCGAAAACGAGACGGTCGCGCCCGGCCCGTCGTTCGGCTCTGCCCACATTATGCCACCGTGGTTTTCGATGATCGAGCGGCTGATAGCGAGACCGATTCCCATGCCGTCCTGCTTTGTGGTGAAGAAAGCTTCGAACATCCTGTCAGCATCCTCCAGCGGAAATCCAATGCCCACATCGGTAATCGACAAGACTGCCGAATCTTCGGTGTCCAGGTGGGTGCTCACGGTCAGGCTTCTTGGTCGGATTTCGATGTCGCCCATAGCGTCCCTTGCGTTCAACAGCATGTTTAAGATGACTTGCTGCAATTGGACGCGATCCCCCATGACCTGAAGTGGTTTGGTCTCTAGGTGAGCGATCACACTGATCGATTTCTGATGCAGGTCTCTCGCGCACAACACGATGACCTCGCGTGCAAGTTCGTTCAGGTCGGTATGCTCCATTGTAGATGGTTGGCGCGCGAACATTCCCCGGAGGCGCTTGATTACCTCCGTAGCGCGCAACGTATCACGAATGGTTCTTCGCGCAGTTTCGGAGACGGCTTCGATATTCGGGGGGCTGAGGGCTAGTAGGCGCAGACATGCATTGGCGTTGGTAAGAATGCCAGCCAGTGGCTGGCTGACCTCATGTGCAATCGATGCTGTTAGCGCGCTTATTGTCATGACGCGCGAGACGTAGGCCAAGTCTTCGCGGGCTCTAATTAGAGCTTCCTCTCCGCGCTGAAGTGCTTCCTGTGCGTTTTTGAAATCAGTGATGTCCTGAACGGTACCGACCAAAACCGGATTATCCCCGACATGATAGGAAACTTGTGCCAGCCCTCTTAGAAATTTGAGAGAGGCGTGTGAAGTCATGATCCTGAATGTGACATCAATGCTTTGCCCTGAAAGCGCGCGCTGAAATTCCGCGTCGAACTTTTCGAGATCGTCGCGATAGACTCGCTTCCGGAGGTCGTAGATGTCGGGTTCAAGGGACGGGTCGATATCGAATATCCGGTATAGTTCTTCAGAACACATGTATTCGTTGTTCCGGATGTCAAACGTGAAGCTTCCTGTCGAGCTGATGCGTTGGGCAGCAACAAGCTGAGCTTGGCTCCTGCGAACCTGTGTCTCCCGCCTCACCAGAGCTTCTTCGTGACGGGTTCTATCAATCGAGATACTGATGATGTTTATCGCTCGATCGACCACCTGTTGCTCAAATAGTGAGAAGGCGGCATGTCGCTGGCGGTAGATAGTGAAGACACCGGCCGTGTTTCCATACGGAGAAAGTATCGGGTTGGCCTGGCAGACATTGAAGCCGTTGAGAAGCATGAGCCTCCCCTCGGCCGTTCCTGCCAGCGCGTCAGAAGCACTGTCGAGAACTTCGACGGGACGCCGGCTGGTTGCAGCGAGGCCGCAAGGTCCGAGTCCGGCGGCGACCTCACTTCGGTCGAAAGCATCCTTGAATCCGCCCGGCAGCCTAGGTGCTGCACCAAAACGGAAGTGTCTGCGATCCAGAGACAACTCCAGAATACAGCAAAAGCAATCGTCGATTAGTTCCTCGACGAGACGGCAGACCTTGTCGAAAACCTCTGCTGTCGCCGTGCCTCTCGCGACCATTTCGAGTATTTCCGTCTCACGGTGAATGAGATGGCTGGCCTGCCATGAATCCGCAACTCTCTGAACGAAATTGGCGTCAGCACGCTTGTTGCGCTTGACAGCAACCCAACAGTATTCAATGGCGGCACCGTCGCCCCAGGGTGAGGACGACAATGCAAACCAGCAATACTCACCGCTCATCCGTCGAAGTCGCACATCGGCAATGAGGTCCAATCCTTCTCTACGAGCGTTCCGGATTTTAACAGGCAGTGTGATCGCATCATCTGGATGCAACGCGTTAAGCCCATCGGTTCCTTGACCTTCTAAGCCGAAATAGGCTCTGAAGCGGCTGTTGCCATAAATAGTTGAGCCCGCCTCGTCCGTTGTCCAAACGATCGCAGGAATTCGCTCGCATATCTCTGACAAGCTTAGCGTCGACAGAAATGCTGCCCCGTTGATGAAAATTACCGCCTTTAAGTTGCCTCGCCTGAATAAATGCACTCCACCATTCAAGATCCGGCAAAAGTACATATCATTCCGGCCACAAAGGCTGAAGAGTTTTTTGCTCTCTTAGTTCTCGTTGTGGTGACTACGAGGCATGTCCGGCGCGGCTGGATCAACGAGGAGTTTTGACCCGCGAACGCCACGAAAACCCGAGATCAAAAGCCGCGTCAAGAGGCCTAACACGGCAGATGCGAGAAGAGCGGTGGCGATGTTCAAAGTAATGGCGATCGATGTCCAACCGATTAGTGCAGAGATAAGTATCGTTGCAGCCGAGGTTGCAGTCTTAAGAAGCGAAAATACCTCAGGTCTCATCTCAGCTGTCACCCGATTTCCGATCTCGAACGAACAGTAAGCAACGAGCGGTACTCCGGCTGCTCCAACAATCGCGGAACCGAGCAATGATGCTGCCAAGGAGTGATTGACCGTAACCAGCGCTGCACCCGCGGTCGCCAAACTAAGCATAATGAGAACATGATACGCAGGATATTGCCGGTTGCGCATGCTCATCCAGGTGGATCCGACAAGAGATGCCACGCAAAGGGTACCCGTAATGACAGCGCCATGCTCTGGCCTCAAGCCTAACCCGAGCGCGATCGAAACAGCGCCGATTTCTATCGCACTAACAGCAGCGGCGTTGACACAGGCGCATGCAAGCCAGACCTCCACGCCCCGCGGGATCACCCCTTTGCCCGATAAAGCTATCGGTGGGGTCGCCTGATCTATGTAGGGCAGAACGATAGCCGGTGTAGAACCTATTATCGCTATCGCTCCTATGGCGAGAGCGGCGGATATGCTGCCAAGAGCCGCTGAGAATATGGGCGTGATAAGGAACGTGACTTCGGCGGCGATCACTCCAAACCCGAGGGTCTTAACCATCCGGGACGGTTCAACGAGTTGGTTGGCGGCGTCTCGTAGATAGCCAAAAGCGGCTCCCTGGACGAGACCTGCTACGGCGGCGGAACCAATCAATATATGAATGGACGCGTGCGCCGCGCAGGCTACGGCGCATGCGAGCATTGCAGCCATGCGAATTGCAATCAAGATTCTAAAGAATGAACTCTTGTCTATATGACGGCCCAGCCTTGCAATTGGAATTGCGCCGAGAAGTTGGGCGGTCGTCATGGCGGCAAGGACTTTTGCTCCGTCAGCGGCGTCTCCTGTCGAGGTCAATGCCGCCAATGCGAACGCAATCGGAGCACCTGCACGGGGCACAGAAAAGAGCCCATAACAAGCAGCCCAACGCAAGCTATTGCAATCTTTTGAAACGCCCCAATCCATTCTTGGCGCCAAAACCCATCGAGGCCTTCGTCAATGACGATAGCCAGGGAATCTCCCTCGCATGCTATGCAAATCCAACTTTTCATTTCTTAGTTTCCTCGCGAAGCTGCTCCAAGGCAACTATACCTAGGTATCGGTACCGTTGAACGGCTTGAAGTCAGGCTGCTCGTCCCGTGGAACTTTCGCGGTTCAATGGGGAAAGGGCATTCCAGCGGCACCACAGGCCTGGCCGCAGCCTACGCTTGCCTCGGCGACGCTTGCTGCTGCCGAGACTGACCGGTCCCTCACGCTCTTCTTCACGCTCGGGGGAGAGAGCGGCGATCGACTTGAAACACGGCGGCAGATTCGATCGCAAGGACTGGCGCAGATCAACAGCATTCTCCGCGACTCGCGGAATCTGGGAGGTCTATCTCGAATCCTTGTTGCGCCACGATTCAGGTGAGCTTTGCCCTCGAAGCCCAACAATTGCTCAGCATGACGACGTGTAGAGAGCAACAAGGCCGATACTCCAGTATAATGCCGCCAGCGAATTTCTGCTGATACCATCCTGCTGCTGCGATAGAAGGTGGACCAGATGCAAGAGAAGCGACCTGATGGCATCGGAATTTACACGAGTCCAGCCGGTGGGTGGGGTGCACTAAAGGCCGTGGCACTGACTTTGAAGCATCAGCAGATAGTCGCACAGGGGGCCGACCACCCTTCTCAAGGCGAACCAGCCAGAGGGTTTTGATTGTCCTGGATGCGCATGGCCGGACCCGAAACATACTTCGTCGTTCGAATTCTGCGAAAACGGTGCCAAGGCTATCACTTGGGAGTCAACCTCGAAGCGCGTAGAGTCGAGTTTCTTCGCCGAGTATCCCGTCTCGGAACTCTGGACCTGGACCGACCACAAGCTCGAGGACCAGGGCCGCCTCACCCACCCACTTATCTACGACCACGAAACCGATCGATACAAATCGATCGAGTGGCCCGAAGCCTTCTCCATCATTGGTGTCGAGCTGAATCGGATCGGGGATCCAAACCGTGCGGAATTTTACACGTCGGGGCGGGCGTCCAATGAAGCAGCGTTTCTCTTCCAACTTTTCGTCCGTGCCTACGGCACCAATAATTTTCCCGATTGCTCAAACATGTGCCACGAGGCCACAAGCGTTGGTCTGCCTAAGTCGATCGGCATCGGCAAGGGAACCGTTACCTTGGAAGACTTCGATCATTGCGACGCTATCTTCAGCTTCGGACACAATCCAGGCACCAATCATCCACGCATGATGACGACGCTGCATGAGGCTTCACGACGCGGTGTCCCGATCGTGGTCTTCAACCCGCTCAAGGAGCGCGCGCTCGAAAAGTTCGCAGCGCCACAAAACCCAATAGAGATGGCGACGCTTTCCTCGAGACCGATCGCTTCCGAGTACCACCAAGTCAGGATCGGCGGCGACATAGCGGCGTTGAAGGGACTGATGAAGCGGGTCTTCGAGCGCGACGCGGAGGATCTTGCCGGCGGCGGGGGCGGCTTTCTCGATAGAATATTCATTGCAGAGCACACCACCGGCATCGACGATCTCAGGAGGGATCTCGAAGCGACAAGCTGGAGTGAAATCGTCAAGAGTTCTGGCTTGTCCAAGGACGCCCTCTTTCAGGCGGCAGAAACGTATATCCGGGCAAAGAAGGTGATCCTCTGCTATGGCATGGGCATCACCCAACACAGCCGCGGAACGCTCGCCGTCCAGCAGATCGCCAACCTCCTTATGCTTCGAGGCAACATCGGCCGCGAGGGCGCCGGCATCTGCCCTCTCCGTGGACATTCAAACGTTCAGGGAGACCGCACGGTTGGCATCACTGAAGCTCCCGACAAAGCCCTGATCGACGGGATCGAGCGGGCCTTCGGGTTTCGGCCGCCGGAGGAAAAGGGGCACAACGCGATCGAGGCGATTGAGGCAATTAGGTCCGGACGGTCCAAGGCACTGGTGTGCCTCGGAGGAAATCTTGCCGTGGCCATCTCCGACCCCGAACTGGTATTTGACGGAATGAAGAAGCTCGACCTCGCGGTCCATATCGCCACCAAGCTGAACCGTTCCCATCTCTTAGTGGCGAGGACGTCAATCATCCTACCTTGCCTGGGACGCACGGATCTCGACGCTCAATCGTCGGGACCACAATCAGTTACCGTGGAGGATTCCATGTCGATGGTCCACGCCTCCCGCGGCTTCCTAAATCCGCCGAGCGCGCTCCTGAAATCGGAGCCCGCGATCATTGGAGAGATCGCGAAGGCAACGCTCAGGGGTAAATACCACATCGACTGGGACGGCATGGTCTCTGACTACGACCGCATCCGGGACAAGATCGAAGAAGTCTTTCCGATTTTTTATGACTTCAACAAGCGCGTCCGGGTGAAGGGTGGCTTCAGGCTCGATATTCCCCCCTCTTACAGAAGATGGAACACCGCCACAGGCAAAGCGACCTTTCTGGTTGCAGAGGGTCTCAACGAGGATCCGCTGTTCAACCACCCGGATATGCTGATGTTGACGACAATTCGTAGCCACGACCAATACAACACTACCATCTATGGACTCGACGACCGCTACCGGGGCGTCTGGGGTCGCCGCGACGTCATCTTCATGAACAAGGAGGACCTAGCCATGCGTGGCCTCTCCGACGGAGACAGGATCGACATTGCATCCAACGTCAAGGGGAAAGGTCCCACCCGGTCAGTGAGGGGGTTCACGGCTGTCGCCTACAACATTCCGGTGGGATCGGTTGCGGGATATTATCCAGAGATGAACGCTGTCATTCCGCTCGGACATTTCGATCCACTGTCGGGTACTCCCGCCTTCAAGGGGATACCAATCACCATCGCAGCGGCCGGGGCTGACATATCTCCCGCTCGATAACCGAGAATGCACGGTGACATCATGATGTCTCCCATCGGGGGCGCAGAAGAAAACGATCGTATCAAACAATAAGCCCGGATCAGCCAAAGTTACTGTCGACACTCAATCCATAGGCGCGTGAAGCGCGGCGGTTGGGAGTGAGACAATGCCGATCATAAGGCTGGATGTTGTCAGAGGGCGTTCTCCGGATGAGATCACCGAGCTTCTCGATACTGCGCATGCAGCGGTCGTGGAGTCGCTCGGTGTGCCAGTGTCCGACCGTTACCAGATCCTCAGCGAACACGGACAGGCCGAGATCGCGGCATTGGACACAGGCCTCGGCTTTCAACGGAGCCGGGAAATTGTCATCATCCAGATCACGACGCGCCCTAGATCCGACAGCGAAAAGAAGACCCTCTACAAACGACTTGCAGAGATGCTTGAGGAGCGCTGCGGCTTGCGGCCGTCAGACCTTGTCGTGTCCCTGGTCGAGAATACCGACGCCGACTGGTCCTTCGGCGGCGGCGAGGCCCAATTCCTGACCGGCGCCCTACCTGCGAAACCACCGTCCGATTCCGGAGGCTAGGTCACCCAATCCCACCGACGCGATGACACGAGGAAAACCTCATGCAATTCCACCGCATGCTATTGTACCGCCCCCTACTCTTGCTCGGCACTCTGTCAGCCTCCGTCGTCCATGGCCAGGATGGGTCATTGCCGCCGCAGGTTGCTGTGGCAAAGCCGCTGGTCAGAGAGGTCGTCGACAGGGACCACTTTATCGGCCGCTTCGAAGCGTCCGAATATGTCTCAATTCGCTCACGCGTCGGCGGCTACCTTAAAACCATTGGATTCAAGGACGGCCAGATGGTCAAGGAGGGCGATCAGCTTTTCGAAATTGACCCGCGGCCGTTCGTCGCGGCGCTGGATGAAGCGAACGCGAAGTTGGGCGTAGCTCAATCGAGCCTCACCTATGCGCAGGCCGACTTCGACCGTGTCCACGCGCTTGTAAAGTCGGGCAGCTCGACGGTTTCCACGCTCGACGACCGTCGCAAGGAGTTCGAGTCTGCGCAAGCAGATCTGCAGGGCGCGCAGGCAAGCGTCGACCGCGCCAAACTCGATCTCCTGTACAGCAAAATCACCGCACCACTTGGCGGCAGGATCGATCGTCATCTCATGTCGGTTGGAAATGTCGTGCAGGCTGATCAGACTGAGCTTACGACGATCGTCGCCACCGATCCAATCGACTTCTACTTCGATATTGATGAGCGACGCCTCCTCAATTATGCCGAAACGGCTCGCAGCATGGGTACTTTTTTGCAGGAAGGTGCCGGTGGGCTGAAGGTCGCCGTGCGGCTGGCAGACGATCGGCAGACCACCTATTCGGGGACAGTGGATTTCGCTGAGAACCGAATAGACTCAGCCACGGGAACGCTGCGATTGAGAGCACGGTTCGCTAACCCGAGCCAAACCCTCCAGCCGGGCTTGTTCGGTCATGTGGAAGTAGAAGGTTCGACCCCGTACACGGCGGTGCTCCTTCCCGACGACGCTATCGCGGCCGACCAGAACGAGCGCGTGGTCTATGCGCTCAATCCTGACAACACCGTCAGAACCGTGCCGATTCAACCGGGTCCAAAGGTTTACGGTTACCGGGTTGTGCGGACAGGCCTCAAGGGTGACGAACGCATCGTCGTCAAAGGCATCGTGCGCGTCCGGCCCGGAACCAAGGTCGATCCCGTCGAAACGGTGTTGAATACGGAGAACAAATCAGACGTTCCCGCAACGGCCCAGGAAGCGGCCGTCGCGACTGGAGCCGTCAGATGAGGTTCGCCCACTTCTTCGTCGACCGCCCGATCTTCGCTTCGGTCATCTCCCTGGTGCTGATCATCGTGGGAGCGGTTGCGTATTTCCTGCTTCCCGTCGCCCAGTATCCGGAGATCGCACCGCCCACGATCGTGATTCGGACCTCCTATCCAGGTGCGGATCCCCAGACGATCGCCGACTCGGTCTCGAATCCTATCGAACAGCAGGTCAACGGCGTCGAGGACATGCTCTACATGTCGTCGTACTCAAGCGCCGATGGCAACATGGCGCTTACGGTTACCTTCAAGCTAGGGACGGATCTCGATAAGGCTCAGGTGCTCGTTCAGAACAGGGTGGCGGTGGCCCTGCCTCGCCTGCCCCAGGAGGTCCAGCGTCTGGGAGTTACGACCGCCAAGAGTTCGCCCGACCTGATGATGGTCATCCACATCCTGTCTCCAAGGGGGCGCTATGACCAGCTCTATGCATCAAACTATGCTCGTAACCGCATCCGTGACGTCCTCGTCCGTTTGGAGGGGGTTGGCGACGTGCAGGTTTTCGGGGAGCGACAATATTCTATGCGCATCTGGCTCGACCCGCAGAGGCTCTCTGCTTACGGCATGACGGCTACCGACGTGGTAGGTGCTCTTCGCGACCAGAACGTTCAAGTTTCTGGCGGGTCGATCGGAGCGCCACCTGCAGAAACTGGCAACTCCTTCCAGTATGCGATACGCACCGAAGGCCGATTCGCAGATACAGAGCAGTTTCGCTCCGTCATCGTAAAGGCAACTTCCGAAGGTCGTCTGGTCAAGCTCGAAGACGTCGCACGCGTCGAACTTGGCGCCCAGGATTATGTGACGAACAGCTACCTCGACAACGATCCGGCGATCGGGCTTGGCATCTTCGCAAGGCCTGGAACGAACGCTCTCGATACGGCTAGCCAAGTCAAGGCCATCATGTCGGACCTATCGAAGGATTTTCCACCCGGACTCGAATACCGCGTCGTCTACGATACGACCGAGTTCGTTTCCGCGTCCATCGCCGACGTCTATCGGACGATCGGCGAAGCAGTGGTGCTGGTCGCGCTCGTCGTATTCGTGTTCCTGCAGTCGTGGCGCACCGCCATCATCCCGATCGTTGCCATCCCAGTGTCACTTATCGGCACCTTTGCCTTCCTTGCTACCTTCGGCATGTCACTCAATATGCTCACTCTGTTCGGCCTGGTGCTCGCGATCGGCATCGTGGTGGACGATGCGATCGTCGTCGTTGAGAACGTCGAGCGAAATCTGGCCAACGGCATGCCCCCGCGTCAAGCTGCACATGTTACGATGAATGAGGTCGGGTCGGCGGTCGTAGCAATCTCGCTTGTACTGATCGCGGTCTTCGCGCCGACAGCGTTCATCCCTGGCATCTCCGGGCAGTTCTACAAACAGTTTGCCGTCACCATATCGATCGCGACGGCGATATCTGCCCTGAACTCGCTCACCTTATCTCCGGCGCTCGCCGCCATCGTGCTGAAGAAGCATGAACACCTCAGGGAGCGGACGAACATCTTCGCGAAGATCGGGGATCGCGCGGCGGGCGGTTTCAACCGAAGCTTCGATGCTATCAGTCACGGCTATTCGTCCTCCATCCGCTCGATTGTCCGTTCCTGGATACGTGTCGGCTGCGCGATGATTGTCTTCGTCGGTCTGCTCGGCGCCACCTGGTTCATGAGCACCAAGGTACCCAGCGGGTTTATTCCGGTGTTGGATCAAGGCTATGCGATCGTGGTTGTACAGCTTCCGGAAGGTTCCTCGCTCGATAGGACCGACGCGGTAGTTCGGAAGGTCGCTGACATCGCGAAAAGGGTCCCAGGCGTCGGCAACGCTGTAGAGTTCGCCGGCTTTAGCGGCGCCACCTTCACGAACGCTTCGAACGCTGGTGTCGTCTTCACCCCATTCAAGCCATTCGAGGAAAGGCTAGATGCTGGAGATACAGCCGACAAGATCATAGGGACGCTTTATAGGAATCTTCAAAGTGTCGATGAAGCATTCATCATCGCCATACCTCCGCCGCCGGTCCAAGGCATTGGCAATTCCGGCGGCTTCAAGATGCAGGTCATGGACCAGGAGGGCTCCACCATGACCCGTGCGCTTGGCCTCGCACGCCAGCTTGCGGCGGCTGCTAACCAGACGTCGGAACTCGCTGGTGTTTTCACAACCTTTTCGGAATCGACCCCGGAATTCTTCATTGATGTTGACCGTGACAAAGCTGAATATCTCAACGTTTCGATCCCGAGCATCTTCGACACGCTTTCGACCAATCTTGGCATCTCCTACGTGAACGACTTCAACGCCTTCGGGCACGTCTATCAGGTGCGAGCGCAGGCGGGCGAGCAATTTCGGATGGAAAAGGAAGACATGCTGGACCTCAAGGTGAGGTCAGCGACAGGGGCGCTGGTTCCGCTCGGCACGCTGGCGAATATCCGCGAAACAAGTGGCCCATCTCTCGTGCAGCGTTACAACATGTACGTATCTGTGCCTTTGCAGGGCAACGCCGCGCCGGGCATTTCAACCGGCGAGGCCATCCAGAAGATGGAGGCGCTTGCAGTAAAGGTACTTCCACCTGGCACGACTTTCGAATGGACTGAACTTGCCTATCAGCAGACGCATGCCGGCGGCGGCAGTGTAACGTGGATTCTCGCTTTGTCCGTCGTCTTCGTCTTCCTGGCGCTCTCGGCTCAATACGAAAGCTGGGTGCTGCCGCTGGCGATCATCCTGATCGTGCCATTGGCGGTGCTCGGCGCCTTGATCGGCATTTATGTCCGCGGGATGGACAACAACGTGCTCACCCAAATCGGCTTCGTCGTGCTGATCGGTCTGGCGGCGAAGAACGCGATCCTGATCGTTGAATTTGCTCGTCAGGCCCAAGAAGAAGGCAAGACGGCGGTCGATGCCGCAATAGAGGCGAGCCGACTGCGCCTCCGGCCAATCCTGATGACCGCCTTCGCATTCATCTTTGGCGTCCTCCCGATGATGATCGCGGAAGGCCCCGGTGCTGAGATGCGCCAGTCTCTAGGCACTGCCGTCTTCAGCGGCATGCTGGGGGTAACGATCTTCGGCCTGTTTTTAACGCCGGTCTTCTACGTGCTCTTGCGAGCCAGCTATAAGCCGCGCGTACACGAGAGTGAAAGCAAAACGCCTCTCCCGCAGGCAGCGGATTGAATACGGGATGACAGGGCCCTAGGAGCTTGAATGGCTGAAGTGCGATCACCGCGGCCTTCGCGGATGATTACTGGGAGCGTTTGAACTTGCCGCTTCAGGCCCTCTGCAGTCAGCGGGACCGGTGGCTTCCGTCGCTCGCCTCAGCATACCCCATGCTCGCGGTGTCCGTCTCTCGTCACCGAGGACTGCCTCACTCATCGAGGGAGCAAGCCGCACGCACCGCCGATGCCGACCGATACCTATGTGCAATTATACAAATCCGCTCAACGATTTAAGCTCTGAATGTCGCCTCCTCCTCCACAGAGCGACAGCTCAAGTAGCGACAGCGCTCCCGCGTCCTCCCCTCCGCTGGAGCGCGCGGACCTCATGGTCCGCGAAGGCCGTTTCCATCCTCCTGGAGACGGCCTTCCTTTTTTGTGCTGCAGGTTATGCGAAAGCGATCGTTCCGCCAACGTCCTCAACCATCGGCGGGCACCGCTCGATGGAGAGTAGGCGGCAGTAGTGACACGAGCCGGCGGGCTTCCTATATCGAGGTCTGCGATCTGAAAGGAAATCTACCATGACCCTCAACGGAAACCTGCTAATCGCGGGATCGGAAAAACGCGGCTCGAATGGCGAATTCCACGGTATCGACGCGGCGACCGGAAACTCGCTTGCCGTTTCGTTCGGCGGAGCGTCTGTGGAGGACGTCGAGCGAGCCGCTGGGCACGCTTGGGAAGCCTTCAACTCCTACCGTGAAACTGATCTTGAGACCCGAGCTGGTTTCCTCGAAAGGATCGCCCAGGAGATCGAGGCGATCGGCGATGAACTCATCGTGCGCGCGATGGCGGAAACGGGCCTTGCTCGCGGAAGACTGGAAGGAGAACGTGCACGAACGACCGGGCAGCTCCGTCTATTCGCTCGGGAAGTTCGGGATGGGCGCTTCCAAGAGCTTCGTTTCGATCCGGGTGATCCTTCCCGCACGCCGGTCCCCAAACCGGATCTCAAGTTGAGAAACGTTCCGATCGGTCCGGTCGCGGTGTTTGGAGCATCCAACTTTCCCCTCGCCTTCTCGGTCGCAGGCGGCGATACGGCTTCGGCCCTCGCCGCCGGCTGTCCGGTGGTTGTGAAAGCACATTCTGCGCATCCCGGTACCTCCGAACTGGTCGGCCGAGCGGTGCAGCGCGCTGTATCCGGCGCAGGTCTTCATACGGGTGTTTTCGCGCTTCTGTTCGACGCCGGCTTTGAGGTCGGGCAGAAGCTCGTGGCCGACTCCAGGATACGGGCGGTGGGCTTCACTGGCTCCCGCAGAGGCGGCACCGCGCTGATGGAGATCGCATCCCGGCGCAAGCAGCCCATCCCGGTCTATGCCGAGATGAGCAGCATCAATCCCGTCATTCTGTTTCCCCACGCCCTGGAGACTCGGGCTACCGACATTGCCTCCTCATTCGTGGCATCTCTAGTCCTTGGCGCTGGTCAATTCTGCACGAATCCCGGCCTCATCCTTGCCGTAGACGGCAAGGGACTTGACGTCTTCATCGCGAAGGCGGGCGAGCTGCTGCCAGACGTCGATGCTCAGGCGATGCTGACGCCATCGATCGCGAAGGCTTACGGCGAAGGGATCGCCAGGCTCCGGCAGCATCCGGAGGTCCGCGTGGTGGCCTCAGGCAAGGCCGGAAGCACGTTCCAAGGTTCGGCCGCACTTTTCGAAACGTCGGCGCGGGCGTTTCTCGCTCACAACGAGCTTCAGGACGAAGTGTTCGGAGCTGCCGGACTGATTGTCCGTTGCGAGGACCTTTCTCAGCTCGAGAGCGTGATCGATAATCTCGAGGGGCAGCTCACGGTAGCGCTTCACGTCACGGATGAAGACGAAGTTGAAGCGCGCCGTCTGGTGCCAAAGCTTGAGATGCTTGCCGGCCGACTTCTGGTGAATGGTTTCGGAACCGGCGTCGAGGTGTCGCCTGCGATGGTTCATGGCGGCCCCTATCCGGCGACCGCAGACGGTAGGTCCACCTCGGTCGGAACACTTGCGATCTACAGGTTTTTGAGGCCCGTATCATACCAAGATTTTCCGAGCGCTCTTCTACCAGCAGCGCTCCGATAGCAGTCTGGATGTCGGTCGCTCCAATCGACCGAGCGAACCATTCTCGTTTTGCGGATGGAGACGTCGCACGAGTCTTGGCGAGCGCGGCCCGGCCGTGAATCCGTTGGACAAGGTACCGCCCCTGATCGTTGAGCTTAGCTCCTCGGCCTGGCATCCGAGACTTCTCGATCTCCAGAGATCGTGGAACCTCGGCGACCCAGTGATCGCTCGCCTTGACTAAACTGTAGCAGCATCGATTTTCGCCGGAATGCTTTTCTCAGACTGGCCCTACGAAATGGCAATCTACCCGGAGCAGAGCGCCTTTCGCCCGCGCCCTATGCTCCTCCGACCCGAATTCTCCTGGATCCGCGGGGAAACAGACGCGGGTTGCAGGCACAGGCCGCGTCCCTAGGACAAGTGCTATCAGCAGAACCGCGATTGCCAATATGATTGCGATGCTCGGAAACCCGGAACCTGATCGCCTGTCGTCATGGAACATCGTCTTCTTCTCCGGTTTCGGCCACGCCGGGACGGCGGGGGTGGAGACGAGTATGTCGATCGCCTGCTAGGATGGCAGTTGAACCTAGGTATCGGCCATACCTAAGTAGGACCGATATCACCTCATGTCGCGAGACAAGTTTGCGCGATGGGCGGAGGTATATGTCTCAGGGCACAGACGAAATCCGACGCTCGCCGATGGTGAAATAGTCCGAAAGCCGAAGGATCAGGTCGGCTTCGCTGTTCATCCAAAGCGGTGGGTCGTTGAACACTTCTTCGCTTGGATCAGTCGCAACCGCCGGCTCTGGAAGGATCTGGAATCGACCATCAAGTCAGCAAAGGCTTTCCTTTATGCCGCATCCATCATGACGCTTGTCCGACGCATCGCGCGCCACTCATGAATACCCGGCAGACTCTTCGGGATCAACTACGGTTCCGGCGAGTCGCACAGCCTCAGCCCAAGCCGACAATGGCGCTGCCGTCAGATAATCGTTTCATCGTGTGAAAAGATAGGACTGCTATACGGAAGGAGAGAACGCACGCTCGACACGGTACATACCGGGCTCAAATGTGGAGAAACCCAGTGCTTCCTTGAGGTAGGGCAACGGCCTAGGGTCGGCACGCATGGCCTCATAGTCGGCGGCGCTTCTCCACCTCGCATACATGGCGACTTTGGTACCGTCGACACTTTTGTGCAGTGCTGCTGAAATGAAGCCAGGCGCTTGATCCACCACGCCGCTCGTTGCGGATGTCAAAAGGTCCACAAGCCTATCTTGATCGTCCGGGCTGACGGTAAAGACGTTGATCATTACGATGCCTTGGTCGTCGGTCATTCGTATATCGCTTTCGTTTATTTTGTGATTATCGGCCGCTCGTTGACGGCTGATTCCGCACACATGGGGATAAATAGTTTCGAAGACAATCCACTAGAGGCCCGTAGAGCGTCAGTGAGCAGCGTCATGCCTCACCTGCTACGCTTGCCATGCCCAACACGATCACGCGTCCGTGACGCTCTGGCCGCAGACATCTTCGCGGAATCATTATCGACCCGATCGCTCAGCCCTATTCTGGGACAGACTCTTAGGCCGCAAATATGTCTTTGCGGCCCCACTCCACTCTGTTCTACTCCGGGGTCAGGCGGCGCTCGTGACGCTCGCCTTCATCTCGTTGAGCAACTTGATCAACGCCTGGGCGCCGGCGGTCGAAGATGCTGGATTCTGTCCGGTGATCAGCCTGCCGTCTGTAATGGCGAGGCTTTCCCAATTCGGCTTCTTCTCGTAAAGGCCGCCGAGCCGTTTGAGCTCGTCCTCCACGAGGAACGGTACGACCTTCGTCAATTGGACCTCTTCCTCCTCAGTGTTGGTAAAGCCCGTCACCCTCTTGCCCTTGACGATCGAAGCACCCTGATAGGTCACGCGATGCAACACGGCAGGTGCGTGGCAGACCGCCGCGACCGGTTTTCCGGAGTTGTAGAAGGACTCGATGAGCTTGATCGATTCGGGATTGTCCACGAGGTCCCACATCGGACCATGGCCGCCAGGATAAAATACTGCATCGAAATCGTCGGAGCGCACTTCGCTCAACATCTTGGTGGTCGCGAATACTTTTTGCGCAGCCCTATCCTCCTTGAATCTTGCCATGGCAGCGGTCTGGTTCTCCGGCAGATCGCTTTTTGGATCGATCGGGGGTTGACCGCCCTTTGGTGACACGAGTGTCAAATCGGCACCCGCATCGCGAAAGACATAATAGGGCGCGGCGCCCTCCTCGAGCCAGAAGCCCGTTTTGCGCCCAGTGCTTCCGAGGATGTCATGCGAGGTAAATACCATGAGGATTTTCATCGTTCGGTTCCTTCCAATCCTGTTCCACAGCGAGACGGCTGCACTCCAGCAACTAACGAAGACGGAAGTATATTGCAGTTGCACCTTGGTATCGCCGAGACCTTAGTGTCGGTCGGAAAGGTGGTGTTGATGCAACGACACTCCACGCGGGTGACAATAGCCGCCATTGCACTTAGGTATCGCCAGCCGTCCCAAGATTACTATAGTCAACGGCAGCAAAAGCGATTCTGCGCATAGGCGTTGGGCCATACGTTGGTATACCCGAGACCTTCGTCCACTATCGAGCATGCCCCGCTTATCCCAAGCTCCGAGAGCGTACCTTCCTCCGAACAGAACTTCGGAAGGCGCTATCAACGTTCATCATCGGAGAAAGCAGTCATGCCAAATCTCAAGCCGACCAACCTCACACGCAGGTCCTTCAGCGGAGTTGCACTCGGACTGACGGGGGCGGCAATCCTTGCGAGACGGGCCAAGGGTGCAGACAAGACTGCTAACGCCCCGCGGCCTGGACTCAGTGCCGACAGACATATCGACGCCGGAGACCTCAATGTCGGATATGTCGAGCTTGGGCCAAGCGACGGGTCGCCGATTCTCCTCTTCCATGGCTGGCCATACGACATCAACAGCTTCGCCGAAGTGGCCCCATTGCTGGCAAACCAGGGTTATCGTGTGATCGTGCCGCACCTGCGCGGATACGGAAGCACCAAGTTCCTGTCGAAGGATACAATGCGCAATGGGCAGCAGTCGGCGCTTGCGGTGGACGCTATCAAATTGATGGACGCTCTGAGCATCGACAAGGCTACGGTCGCCGGCTTCGACTGGGGCGCGCGAACGGCCGATATCGTTGCCGCGCTCTGGCCTCAACGATGCAAGGGTCTGGTGTCAGTCAGCGGCTATCTGATCGGGAACCAAGCCGCCGGAAAGGCGCCGTTGCCGCCGTCCGCCGAACTCCAGTGGTGGTATCAGTACTACTTCGCGACGGACCGGGGGCGAGACGGGTACGAGAAATATACCAACGACTTTGCAAAGCTGATCTGGCAACTCGCTTCTCCAAGTTGGAGATTTGACAATGCGATTTTTGAACGAAGCGCTGCAGCATTTTCCAACCCAGACCACGTCGCCATCGTCGTGCACAACTATCGTTGGCGGCTGGGACTGACAGAAGGAGAGAAGCGGTTCGACGAGTTCGAAACCAAACTGGCGGCCGGTCCCGACATCCTGGTGCCGGCAATCACGATGGAAGGCGACGCCAACGGCGCGCCTCATCCCGATCCGAAGGCCTACGCTGGAAAGTTCAAAGCGAAGTACCAGCACCGCTTGGTATCGGGTGGGATCGGCCACAATCTTCCTCAAGAAGCCCCGAAGGCTTTCGCCGAAGCGGTACGGGACGTCGATTCCTGGGCGTGACGAAGACGTGGGCGGCGGGTTGACGTAGACGCCAATCACCAATCACCTATCGAATATCTCGATGGCTTTAATCGCAAAGTATAGGCTAGCGCGACGCTCGCCCGCTGTGTGATGAGAGGCGCGCTTGCCGCCGAAGAGGTTGCGGAGCTGTGGCGGCAACCACACCTTGAAAGGACTTCATCATTGGAGATCGGTATCGATAGTTTTGCGATGCTGCTGACCGACCCTGCAACGGGCCGATTGCAGTCAGCCGTCGATCGCATGGAGAGTGTACTTGTCGAGGTTGAACTGGCGGATCAAGTAGGCTTGGACGTTTTCGGAATAGGCGAGCATCATCGTGCGAACGCCCTTGATTCAGCGCCTGCTCTGATCCTGTCGGCTGCCGCCGCACGTACGAAGTCGATCAGACTGACAAGCGCTGTCGCTGTCCTCAGCGCCGCCGATCCCGTGCGCGTTTTTCAGGAGTTTTCGACCCTGGACCTCATATCCCGCGGACGAGCGGAAATTGTCGTGGGCCGCGGATCGTCCGTGGAGGCCTATCCGCTTTTCGGCTTCGACTTGCGGGACTATGAAGCGCTTTTTGTCGAAAAACTCGACCTGCTGCTGAAAATCAGAGAGCAACCCAGTTTCAAGTGGCAAGGCCGCTTTCGTCCTTCACTCAACGGCGAGGGTATCTTCCCTCGCCCGCACCAAACCACGTTGCCGATCTGGCTGGGCGTCGGCGGGACGCCCACATCTTTCGTGCGCGCTGGAACGCTCGGGTTGCCGCTAATGGTGGCCATCATCGGCGGGAGCTTTGAGCGCTTTCTGCCACTGGTCGAACTCTATCGCCGCGCGTGGCTTGCCGCCGGCCATCCGCCTGAGAATCAGACGATCGGCGTACATGCTCTCGGCTTCGTCGCTGATACCGATGAGTCTGCCAAAGAAGCGTTCTTCCCCGGCTGGTTTCAAATGTTTACGGAAGCAGCAAAAGAACGGGGCTGGTCGGCGCCGACACGCGCGCAGTTCGAACATATGTGCGGCCCAGATGGCGCGTTCCTGGTCGGTAGCCCACAAACGGTCACGGCGAAGATGCTGCATGTTGACAGGATACTGGGAGGGGTTTCTCGCATCACTCTCCAGATGAGCACTGCCGCGCTGGAGGTTGAAGCGATGCGCCGATCAATCGACCTGCTCGGCACAGCGGTTGCCCCAATCATTCGCCACAAATACGGCCTTACCTCGGAATGAGGTCAAGGGGGATCTCGATCAAGGGTTGGGAGAGCGCCGACGTATATCGGTGCTCCCGTCTTTTTCTATCCAAAGATCAATCTTCTGTAATCCGCTAGCATCTTGGGGTCCTCTACAGACCCGTGATGATGAAGCTGTCGCCAAGAGCCGTCCTTCCGCACGAACCAGCGCGTAGTACGGAAGGCGACGTCGAGCGCCTCCTTTGGCGTCCTGCACGCTCCACGTTCGCGGCCGACGAAGAGATGCCAGTCGTCAGCGCCCTGGCTCGTGAAGTCGTGGAAGGCGACCTGGACCTTCGCCTGCCCTTCGAAGAGTTTTGAATAGCCTTCAGCGATCTGCTCCCACCCGCGGCGAATCCCACCTATCGGGTTGTCCATGCTGGGCTCCGCCCCTCCGAGCCACACGGCTCTCAGCCCCGCGAGATCAGCTGCATTGAAGGCCCGGTAGAACTCGATCAGCGCGTCCAACGGGCCACCATCCCCCCGCTTCGTCTCGTCTCCGTCAACCTCTGTCAGATGCCAGTTCATCGGCAGTCTCCTCGTGTGTTCAATGAAGCCCCCGCAGTGACCGCGCGGCTGCCGCCGATGCTGGGGGTTCCGGTGACCATTCGTCGGTCGTGCGCCATGCTTCGGGGCCCACGACATAGAGCCAAGATGGCCGAGAATACCGGGCTGATCCATTGTACCAAGGTGTCATCAGGTCGCTGAAAATCTGCGGCAATCGGGGCTTATGCTTTTGCGGGAGTTCTGTCGGCGGATATCATGGGTATGGCGGTGTCTGGGCAGAAGCCCAGGTCGAGCCGTCGATACCATTGTACAATGGACTTTCGGGAAATGCGGTGCAATCTCGCTCGGTGGATCGCCGAAGATCTGGGTGTAGAGGCGTTGTCGTCGACGTCGCGTTTTGGTGGAGTACCTCCCCTGGACGACCACTTTGGCGCCTTCTTCGCGGAGGAAGCACATGTATCGGATGATCTCAGCAATGATTGATGCTACTCCCACATCTCTCGACGCAATCGGGTTGCCGACCGTCTTCGTAGTCGATGACGATATCTCAGTCAGAGAGTCTCTTGAGCTGTTGATCACATCAGCAGGGTGGCAGCCGCTTCTGTTCGAATCCGCGCAGGCCTTTCTTGAAGCGCCTCCGACATCGGCGCCGAGTTGCCTCGTTCTTGATGTCAATATGCCCGGTTTGAATGGTCTGGACCTCCAGAGCATGATCAGTGTCAGCGGCAAGAGGATGCCCATAATATTCGTTTCCGGGTTCGGGGACGTTCCCATGACCGTCAGAGCTCTTAAAGGCGGCGCCTTGGACTTTCTCACGAAGCCGATCGACTCCGCCGCGCTTCTGGACGCGATACAGTCCGCGCTGTCACGAAGCGAGGTGCTTTTGCGCGAAAGCGAAGAGTTGCTTCGACTGCAACGTTGTTACGACGCTCTCACGCGGCGCGAGCGCGAGGTGATGGTACGCGTGGTCAAGGGTCTTTTGAACAAACAAGTCGCCTTCGAACTCAATATCAGCGAGATTACGGTCAAGGCGCATCGTGGCCAGGTGATGCGAAAGATGGCCGCTCGGTCCCTTCCTGAGCTTGTCAACATGGCAGCGACACTTCGCCTCGAGAATGACTCCGAAATCAGCTAGCGGATTTCATGTCTACGGCGGTTTCCTTCTGCTGGGAACAGTATGATCATCAATACGAATATTCCTGCGCCGACGACGAGGGTGATACTGGCGATACCTAGTGCCAAAGCAAATCCGGCCTCGACGCTGGTCTCATGGCTCAAGATCGAGCCGACGGCGGGAGGTCCCATGATCTGCCCGATTGCAAACAGGGCCGTCAGCAATCCCATGTATTGCGCGTGATGAGCGGATCGGATCCTCCTCACCTCGTTCATCGCAAAGAAGCTTATCGCCGTAAAAGGGAGGCCTACGAGGGCGCTGCTCACAGCGAACCCCAAGGCGCCCTGCCAAACAACGGACAAGGCGACGCCAGCAGCCTGTACCAGATAGGAGCCGATGAGGTAGAGCCGGGCATCGGTGCTCTTCCTCACGCGCGCCGCCAATAGCGAGCCGGCCACCGCGAAAAGACCGAACAGGGGCCAGAAGACGGTAAGAAGAGGCGAACCCGGAACGGCGTTCTTTGCTATCACAGGAAGGTAGGTTGCGGTGATTATGTATCCAAATCCGGCCAATCCATAGGCGACCGCGAACAACGGCATTTCAGCGCGGGGAACTCTACCCGATGAGACCCGCGCAGATCCCAGGTTGTAGGGTTCGATCGTCTTGATCTTGTCTCCGAAGATTCCCCAGATGATGGCGCTTACGATGGCCGACATCGCCGCGAACATCACCCAGCTCGATTGGGCGCTGAACCCAGCGGCACCCATGATACTCGCTGCCACGCCGGACAGCGCGATACCGGCGCCAGGCCCTGTATAAATTGCGCTACCAATGGAGCCGGAAGTTTCGGACAGCTCCGCCAAGCACCAGCCAGACGTGAACACGAATCCCACTGCCGACGCGACGCCGGCCAGGAACCTGAGTGCGGTCCAGATGGAGGGCACGGGCAACGCCATGAGAGCCGTGAGAATGACCGTCATGGCGAGCGCTACCCTTATAACAGGCGTGTGGCCCCACTTCTTTGGCACCATCATCGCGGCAAGAGCACCAATCAGATATCCGATGTAGTTGGCCGTCGCGAGCTTGCCCGCAACTTGAAGGTCCAGAACACCGTCGTGCAGCATAATTGGCAGGATCGGTGTAAAGGCGAACCTGCCAACCCCCATCGCGATTGCGAGCGACGCCGATCCGGCAAGTACAATGACGAGGGGCTTTTTGATGCGATGGGACATGGTTCGACCTCCGGTCCGAACGAATCTGAGTTTACGTTGAGGCGGTTCCCGCCCCGCCGGCAGCCTTATCCGTCGAAAGGGATCGCCACCGATACCTTCTCAGATGGGTTGGAGCACCCGCCGCATACGTTCATCGACAGGGAAACTACCTGCCGCGAAGCGTTGCCATCAGGAGGCTCCGGAGCGCGCGCTGAAAACGGTCAACGCGTCATCGAACAGCGCCCGAGTCAGCTCGTGTGCAGGCAAGCGCTTTGCCAGTCGCGCGGCCTGCCCCGACCATAAGTTGGTAAAATCGTCCCTTTCAGCGGCTTCCGCTTTCACCCGAATGGATGCGAGCGCAGCGCCCGCTGTCGGAAACGGCGGTACACTCGCGGAAAGTGGCCCGAGCTCACGCATGATCCGATTCATGATGCCCCGCGCTGGCCGTCCCGTGAAGACGTTCGTGATGGCGGTATTGTCGTCGGTGGCCGACGCGAGTGCTCGCGCATGAACGGCCGGAATTTTCGCCTCCGGACAGAGCAGGTAAGCGGTTCCTACCTGAGCCGCGGCAGCGCCTAGCATCAAGGCCGCCGCTACGCCCCTGCCATCCGAAATTCCACCGGCCGCGATGACCGGAACCCTCACCGCATCGACGACCTGCGGGACCAGAGCGATCGTGCCCACCTGCGTGGACATGTCCTGGGTGAGAAAGTTGCCGCGATGGCCACCGGCCTCGAATCCCATGGCAACTATCGCATCCACTTCATTTGCCTCGAGCCAGGCGGCTTCCTCAACGGTCGTCGCCGAAGAAACGACCTTCGCGCCGGTGGCCTTCACGCGATCGACCAGATGCCGTACCGGAAGCCCAAAGTGGAAGCTGACGACCTTCGGGCGGAACTCTTCGACCACCTCGCAGAAGGTGCTGTCGAAGGGGGCACGTCCGGCACCGGCAACTGGCTCGGAAGGATCGAGACCGTGCTCCACGTAATAGGGTGCAAGCATCGAACGCCACCGAATCTGTGCCACAGGATCCTGGGTCGGCGTCACGTGGCTGAAGAAATTGATGTTGATTGGAGCGGACGTCCTGCTCTTGATGCGACAGAGAGCTTCGCGCAATTGCTCGACCGAATATTGTGCACTCGGAAGCGAACCTAGACCGCCAGAGTTGGATACCGCCACCACCATTTCGACGGTTGTCGCTCCCGCCATCGGCGCCTGGATGATTGGCAGATCAATTCCGAAGAGGTCGAGGATTCGGCGGTCGTTCCAGCGTGCCATAGGGAGCTCCAGTCGTATGCCATCGGAGGAATACTCTCCCGCCGCCGCCGACATCTATTGCACCTTGGTATCCCTGGGCGTTGTCACCCGATCCGAAGGTATCGAGGACACCTTCGTACAATAGCGTCCCAGTCCCATTTGGCGTGAAGGTCTCGGAAGAGCGTTGGAGACTTTCCGCACCGCTCCCGCATGATGGCCGGCTTAGCGATGGCGAAACCGGTGGGCGCCGCCGCTGACGGCGGCGAACCGAAAGAATGTCGCGTCGTGCAACGGAGGTAGAGGATGAGCATTCGCAAGACAGTGGTGATAACTGGAGCCTCCCAAGGCATCGGCGCGGGGCTCGTGAGGACGTTCCTCGACAAGGGCTGGAACGTTGTCGGCACATCGAGGCGCATTGCCGGCACGGACGTATTTGAGCGCTCGGACCGCCTTGAGCTTCTCGCTGGTGACGTCGGCGATCCCAATACGGCCGAGCGGGTGACGCAGCGGGCTATTCAACAGTTCGGATCGGTGGACGCGCTCGTCAACAACGCGGGGCTTTTCGTTACTAAGCCGTTCCTTGAATACACCATGGACGATTTCCGGCGCCTGTCCGCGACGAATATCGATGGATTCATTTATTTCACAAAGCACGCCATCAGGCAGATGCTCCGCCAGTCATCGGGAGGAAGTATCGTCAACATCACGACGTCGCTGACGGACCACCCGATTGCCGGCGTGACAGCATCCCTCGCCATGATCACCAAGGGCGGCCTAAATGCGGCCACGAAGAGCCTCGCGATGGAGTTTTCCAAGGATAAAATCCGAGTGAACGCCGTTTCCCCCGGCATCGTCGACACGCCGATGCATGAACACGATTCCAAAGATTTCCTGAAATCCCTTTCTCCGATGGGAACGATCACATCCGTCCAGGAGATCGTCGACGGCGTGATCTACCTGACCGAAGCCGCAAATATCACCGGGGAGGTGCTGCACGTCGACAACGGCGCACATCTGGGAAAATGGTAGCCGTGGATGCGGAGTCCCGCCTGCAGGAGCTGTCTCTTGTACTTCCGGCTCCTCCGACGCCGTTCGGCGCCTACGTGGAAACGGTCCAGTGCGGCCCACTTCTCTTCCTCAGCGGGATGCTGCCCGTCGTCGACCACAAGCCAATCTACCTGGGACTTGTCGGTCGGAACCTTTCGGTCTCGGAGGGTTACGACGCCGCGCGCGCAGCTTGCCTGAGTGGGCTCGCAGCTGCGCGTGTCCACCTTGGATCTCTGAACCGGGTACGACGCGTAGCCAAGCTTGGCGTGTACATCGCCGCACCAGACGATTTCCGGGAACATCCAAAGGTCGCCGACGGCGCCTCCGAGCTGCTTCTCGGCGTCTTCGGACAAGAGCGAATCCCGCCCCGCATCGTTCTCGGCGTCTCCAGTGTGCCACTAGGGATGCCGGTCGAAATCGAGCTCGTCTTCGAGATCGAAAACTGACGAATGCTCTTCTTTAAACCCAAAACGGAGGCTTTCATGAAGATCCCACCGCCCAGGCCAATAGACGTTGCCGCCGGGAAAGTTAAGTTCCTAGCAGCGGTTACACTTCTGTTATTTGCCGCGCCCGCCTATTCCGATCAGGCCGTGATCGCCGGAAAAGCAGATCAGCCGCCCAATAGTAGATCGTGGCCCACAAGCGAACGGCCGCAGATCAGGGTCGAAAAGCGTACTCCCGCCTACTGGCGCGTCTCGTTCGACAACCCTCCCTTCAACATCTTCGGCCCGGAAACAATTCCTCAGATGGAAAAGGTCGTTGCCGAGATCGAGAGCGATCCGGACGTCAGAGTCGTCGTTTTCGACAGCGCCGTGCCAGGCTTCTTCCTCACGCACTACAACTTCACGCCGCCGCTTGCAGAATCGACCAGCCTTCCCGCCGGCCGAACGGGTCTGCACCCCTTGCCCGACATGTTGGTTCGCATCAGCAAGGCGCCGGTGGTCTCGATCGCGTTGATCCGCGGACGGGCCACGGGCGTCGGCAGCGAACTTGCCCTTGCCAGCGACATGCGGTTTGCCAGCCGGGAAAAGGCGATCCTTTCGCAATGGGAAGTCGGAGCCGGGTTCGTTCCGGGCGGCGGACCGATGGCTCGCCTTCCAAGGCTTATGGGACGCGGGCGCGCACTGGAAGTCCTTCTCGGCTCAGACGACGTGAATGGCGACCTCGCGGAAAAATACGGCTACGTCAACCGCTCGTTCGATGACGACAAACTTGATCCATTCGTTGACGCTCTCGCCGCAAGGATCTCCGGTTTTGACCGTCACGCGATCGCCGACACGAAACGGCTGGTCGATTTCGCAAGCCTGCCGACCGATCCTGAGATCGGAGCTGGTTGGGATGCGTTCATCTCTTCGGTACAGCGCCCCGTAGCGCAGAAGAATATTGGCCGGCTAATGGAGATGGGGCTGCAGACAGATCCCGACGTCGAAGCCCGGCTCGGTCACTACACGGAGACGTTGGCCGAGAAGTAGGCAAAGCCGTATCCCTAGACGGCATCGCATCCGCGCAGATCACCTGAGCTGCCTGCAACTTGACGCATCGCGATTGCACACCCGCTCTTACCCAAAGAAGCCGCTGGATCGGTCGCATTCCATTACCCAAACAAGCCATGGAGACCTCACATGCACAGCATCGAAAACCAGATCGTCGACTCGAGTTTTTCCGCAATCATCAACGCTCCCATCGAATACATCGACATTCCGACGTGGTGCTTCGGCTTACCGGAGAAGGAATATCAGGGCTGCTCGCCGGCGCACATCGCGGCGGGGTCCACCACTGCGCCCGACGGCAGACGGATGTCGATCAATGTCGAGACGATCGGCGGAAGCCTGATGGTCCAGCATTATATCGAGACCCTAGGCGACAAGGACCATTTGATCCTCGACTCGGACTCCGACGTTTTTACTCCGACTGGTCGGACCACAATCCATGTCACCTGGGAACTCAGCGTCAAGAAACTCGATGAGACACGGTGTGAATTCACAAACCGAGTCCGATCCTATGCGACAGCAGAAATGCTCGCTTTTCTCGATCGACAGGGTATCCCGTTCGACATCTTCCGAACCCAACGCCAGCCGATGTCAATCGCGCACAACAAGGGGGAAACGCCGCTCTTCGCAGCAAGTATCGAGCGCGCCACGCTTCGCAGCATTTCGTCCACTAAGGCGGCCTGACAGGTGAATGGAGCTTTTCATGACACAACTATCCTATGACCGAAGCAACACCGGGCTGCTTGTTGTCGATCCGTACAACGACTTCATCTCGGAAGGTGGGAAGATCTGGCCTCGAATCAAGGAAGTAGCCGAGGCAAACGGCTGCGTACCCCATATGCTACAGGTCCTCGACACGGCCCGCGCCGCCAAATTACGAGTCTTCTTCGCCATGCATCACCGCTACCGTGTCGGCGACTATGAAAACTGGAAGTTCGTGGCGCCCATCCAGCGGGCGGCATGGCATCGAAAGAGCTTCGAATTTGGCACCTGGGGCGGCGAGTTCCGGGCCGAATTCGTTCCCCTGCCGGGCGAGGTCGTCGCGTCCGAACACTGGTGCTCGAGCGGCTTTGCAAACACTGATCTCGATCTGGAGCTCAAGAGGCACGGAATCCAGAGGCTCATCGTGATTGGTCTTGTAGCTCACACTTGCATCGAAGCTACGGTCCGCTACGCGGCGGAGCTCGGCTACGACGTCACCGTGGTAAAGGATGCGGTCGCTGATTATTCCGAAGAAATGATGCACGCTGCCTTGGAGATCAATATGCCGAGCTACGCCAGCGCCATTGTCGAAACCAAGGACATAATCGTGGCATTATCCTCGCTGGAACCGGCTTAAGCATGCCGAGCGGCGGCCGAAGAAAGCAAACCACATGCCGAGGTCATTTGGACCTTGGCGCCCCGGCAAATGTCGCAGGGTCGTCCCCTTGCCGCCACGAGACTTACCCCTACTAGTTGGTCCGAATATTTTCGTCGTCCAGTTCGTGCTGACGATAGGCCTGTAGGGGTATTTCGGAGCCGTCGGAGGATGCGTTGCGGTCAATCGCGCCAGCGGCCTCGCGAAGAACCGTGGGGATGCAAAAGCTGAAAGTAGCGCCCGGCCGATCTTCGGTCGCCACCCAGAGCCGCCCTTCGAGATTTTCGATGATGGAGCGACATATGGACAACCCAACGCCCATCCCGTTCACCTTGGTTGTGTAGAAGGCATCGAACAGCCGGTCCATAGCTTCAGGCGGCACGCCCATTCCTGAATCCTGGACATCGAGCCTCACTGTGGCGCCGTCGTAGAGGTAGGTCCGAAGCGTGATTGTTCTGGCGCGATCCTGGACATCCGCCACGGCTTCGATTGCGTTCAGAACCAAATTGAGGATCACTTGCTGCAATTGAACTCTATCGGCCCGGACGAATGGCAACTGTTCGGCGAATTCCGTCCTCAGGATCGCCCTGCTCCTCTGAACCTCGCCCGCTGACAGCGCTATCACTTCCTGCGCAGCCTCATTCAGATCGACCATCTCCAACGTCGGCGCTTGCTTTTGGAACATCGCCCTCAACCGCTTGATCACATCCGATGCGCGATTGGCGTCACGGATCGTCCTGCGGATCGTTTCGGCGAGGCTAATGAGATCGGGCGGATTCGCTGCCAGTAGCCGGGCGCCGGTATTGGCGTTCGTCAGTATGCCTGACAGGGGCTGGCTCACCTCGTGCGCAATCGAAGCCGTCATCGCGTTGAGCGCGGTCACCCTCGCCACGTGGGCGAGTTCACTTTGCGCCTCACGCAATCTCTCCTCGGTCCGCACTCGTTCAGTAACGTCGCGAACGGAGGTCACGAAATCGAGATTTTCAGCACGAACGGCTCGCCCGGTAGTATGAATGTGTTTGATCCGGCCATCCGGCATCGAAAGCCGGTACTCGCTGTCAAAGTCCTTCCCCTCCGTCATCGCATCGTCAAGGCACGCTCGAAACCGCCTCCGGTCGTCAGGGTGTATCCGCTCTATTGCGCGATCCGCAGAGGGAACGACCGACTGATCGTATTCCAGGATGGCGTAGAGTTCCTCGGACCAGAAAAAATGCCCCCTTCTGGAACTCCAGCCGAAACTACCGGTATGACTTATCTTCTCCCCTTGGGTCAGGAAAGTTTCGCTGCGTTGCAAGTCGGTGTAGAGGCCGGCATTCTCCAGCGAAACCGCCGCCTGCGATGCCAGCAGTTCAAGAACGTCGACGCGTTCCTTAGTGAAGGCGCCTGGCATCAGGCCGTTTTCCAGATAGAGCGCCCCGACAAGCTTCGTTTGCCTGACAATGAGCAGGCAGAGAACCGATCTCGAGTGCTTCAACCGAAGATAGTCATCATCGAAATACACCGGGGTTGAGGAAGCGTCGTCCAGAAGAACGCGCTGGTGCGTCCGCAGAGCGTATTGCAAAACGGATTGGGGCAAATCAGACGGGGTGATGGGCGAACTACGGGCCGCAACCTCGATTTCGCCGAACTCGGTGACGGCCTCAGCCTCGATCTGCGGCTGCCCATCGCGGACCATGACCAACACCCCACGCTCGGCCCCCGCGTGCTCGACCATGATGCGCATCAGCTTCTCGATAAGCTGGGGCAGAAGCATTTCGCCTGAAAGCGCCAGCGAGGCCTTCACGACGGCGGCAACGTCGAATTGCTGATCCGAGGGCGGCGTCGATATGTTGTCGTTAATCGCACCTGCAGTTGCTATCTTTGGGTCGCTGGCGGACAGTCGCTGCAATGCGCCTTGCGCGCCCCAGGTCTGATAGGCGTCCCGAGCTTTCGACAGATACATCTCTGCGATATCCTCGAAACCGCGAACCGCATATGAACGGGCGGCCTTTTCGCAAGCAATGGCCTCGACGTTCAAGAAGCCGTTGGCTCGAGCGGATCGAATTGCCTGAGCATATAACAGTTCGCCCTCCCGCTCACGTCCCTCCGAACGTGCAAGCTCGGCTCCGACCAGCGCCGCTCGACTTTCGAAATTCACCGGGCGATTATCTGCCCAGTCGCGGAGTTGCCGATGGTGTGCCCTAAGAGCCTCCAGATGTAGGAGCGTTTGCTCAGGCATGTAGGAGGGATCGGCGTCGAGTGATCCGGCGTGGGCCAAGGCAGCATAAAAATGATAGTCGGCGCCTTCTAGGTTTGGCAACGGTTGCAAAAATAGCGTTTGTAGCCGGGCTGCGGCTTCAAGCGCTGCCGCATAATCTCCCATGAATACGTGTGCCTGCATTCTTCGGCTCCAATAAAGATCGGCGACAATCGCGGGGTTTGGAGCCTCCCCCAGTCTACGTTCGAAGGTTTCCTCCTCAAATTCGTTACCGTCGAAGGTTCTGAAGTCACACGGCAATCCGCGGAGCGATCGGATCAGTCGAAGTTGGCCGATGATGTAGGAGGCGGCGATGCGGGACCCCGAGCGGCGCGCAAAATCAAGACCCTCGGTGGCCACGTAATCGACGTCGGTGAGTGTATCGCCCGACGAGATCATGTTCCCAACGATATTGCTGTGACAGTAACCAATGTACGCCAGATCGCCATTCTTGGTCGCCTCATCCAGGGCTCGTTCAATAAAGGAGCGCCCAAGTCGCAGATGCTGAGCCCAAGAGCTGATCCCCGTTCCGAAGCTGAAATAAACGCGCCCTTTGAACGCCTCGAATCCTGGTTTATCTACGAGATCAAGGCTAAGCTGGCCGAAGCGCAGGGCCGACGAATAATCTCCGAAATCATGGATCAGCACCCGGCCAAGTGAGACGTATCCGACGGACGAAGCCGCACTATTGCCGTGCTCTATGCTGACGTTGACCATGAGCGCAATAAGCAGTTTATGCAGCCTCGGATCTTGATACACCGCGGAGAGTACGAGCCTGTTCAGAACATCGATTGCGGCACGCATGTTCGGGTTTTTCATTTCAGGGAGGTCGCCCAGATCCTCAATCGGGCGAGTTCCGAGCTGCTTCCAGATTCGCTGATATTGCTCTTCGACCTCAACGTCGGCAGGGTGTGGGGAAAGCTCAAAACCGACTTTTTTCAGAAATTCTAGGCCAACCTCGAAAGCGTGCGCAGGTCGACCAAGAATGATGTAAAGATCCACGAGAAGGCATGCCACCGCAGCCTGATCCACAAGGTTGGCGGCACGGCTGGCAAGCTTGGAAAGCCGATCTTCCGCACCCAACAATTCACCGGTCAAGAATTCGCATTCGGCGTGCTGCAGTTCTATCCCGAAGACAAGGGAGTACTGCCGGTTCCAACACTCTTTCGTCAGCAAAGCGCGGGCCGCGGAGAGGAACGACAATGCCGATGCGTAGGCCGCAGCATTTTTCGAGCGCCTTGCCGCCAGCAGATTGAGCTGCGCCACTTCCGCACGCTCGCCCGAGGAAGAGAGCAAAGTTGAACTCTGATTGAACTGGCTGACAATTTGGAAAATTACTCCGTCACGCTCCTCGGGCGGTGTTTGTGCCAGGAGAAGCCGTCCAATCCGAATGTGAATCTCCGCCCGCGCATCGTCATCAAGCAGCGAATAGGCTGCCTCCTGAATACGGTCGTGCTGAAACGCGTAGACTTCGTCTGAATACATCAGCATTCCCGCCCTGACCGCTTCGCGTAAAGCTTCACGAACGTCCTCAGGCGACGTCTGGCAGACTTCCGCCAGAAACCCGACGTTAGCGGCGGTACCAAAGCAGGCAAGATGACAAAGCATCAGCAAGCTTTGGCTGGCGAGGCGATTGAGGCTGGCAACCATGAGGTTGACCACATTGTCACTATAACCTTTCGCGCGGATACCGGCCGCGTCCCACGCCCAGCTCAGATTCGCGTGATCAAAAAACAACAGTCCTTCATCTTCCAATGCCTGGAGAAATTGGACCGCGAAGAACGGGTTTCCGCCGGTTTTATCGTGGATGAGCTCGGCGAGCGGGTATGCGTGTTCCTGGTCGCACCGTAGGGCGTCACCAATAATCCGGCCGAGATCGGCGTCTCTCAGAGGCCCTAGCGAGATAGTTTCTACGCTCGCTCCCGCTGCATGCAGCGAGGCGAGCTTTGGTACGAGCCGGTGCGTAGCATCGACCTCGTTGTGGCGATAGGCGCCGATCAACAACAGATCCCGAACGTCCCCTTGTGTCATCAGATCTTCAAGCAGGTCGAGTGTTGCGGTATCGACCCACTGCAAGTCGTCGAGAAAAATAACCAGCGGTTGCCGCGGACGTGCGAAGGCGCTTATGAAGCGTCGAACCACTGTTCGGAACCGGAGCTGGGCTTCTTTGGGTGACAGACCGGAGACCTGCGGCTGTTTTCCGACAATAAGCTCGAGTTCTGGAACCAGGTCCGCCAGCAACGCTCCATTCGCCCCCAGCGCCGCATTAAAGGCCTCCTGCCATTCCAGTAGTTCGGTTCCTTGTTTGCTCAAGACGTGGCTGACGAGACTTTGGAAGGCCTGCGCCAGAGTCGTGTAAGGAATATCGCGCATGTACTGGTCGAACTTGCCCGCCGCAAAAAGGCCTCGAGGCGGAGCAAGCGTCCCGAACGTTTCATGGACGAGGGAAGATTTCCCAATACCTGAGTAACCCGAAATAAGGATGAGTTCCGGTTTACCTCCCTCGACGACACGATCGAAAGGCGCCAGCAACCCGTTTCTTTCGGAAGCGCGCCCATATAACTTCTCGGGTATGAGCAAATGGCCCGGCACGTCGTTTTCGCCAGGGGAGAACATTTCAACGCGGCCATGAGCGTCCCACTCCTGGAGACATCGCCTCAAATCCCGCTCTAGGCCCGCTGCAGTCTGAAATCGCTCCTCTGCAGATTTTGCTAGTAGCTTCATGATAATGGCCGACACTGTCTCAGGGATATCTGGACGTCGCTCGCTCGGAGGTTTCGGCAGCCTTGCGATCTGGCAATGCACCCACTCCATTGGCTCGGATGCGTTGAAGGGCAACGTGCCCGTCAGCAATTCGTACAGGGTAACGCCCAGTGAATAGAGATCGCTTCGAGAATCGATATTGCGATTCACCCGTCCCGTTTGTTCCGGCGCCATGTAGGCGAGTGTTCCGGCGATAGTTTCCGGCGGGCGCGGTGTTTGACGTTCGCGAGGCAGTTGGGAGGCAATGCCAAACCCGATAAGCCACACGCGATCAAAGCGGTCTACAAGTGCATTCGCCGGCTTGACGTCCTTATGAATGAGCCCCTGCCGATGGGCTCCCCCCAGCGCCGCAGCCATGCCGATCGCGATGCGCAGGAAACGACCCAAATCTATAGCGGCTTCCTGATGCTGCTCGATGATCCAATCCAGGGGTTCTCCTCCCGGATCTTCAAGAACAAGGATCGGCTGGCCTTCATGACGTACAAGGTCAATGGGTTGAACCGCCCAAGCTGAGTCGAGCTTATCCGCAAGCAGGTATTCCTGCTTGAGCCTATCGAGGTTATGGGCGGATCGTCGCCCAGAGACTGCGACGCCGAGGACCTTTTTCTGGCTGCCAACCTCCTTGCCACGATAGAGGGCATAGTCCCTGCCCTGACGGAACGGCTGCGCCTCGAAGCCGAAACTATCTGCGGCTGACAGACCTCGTGTCATCAAGCGACCCGTTACGACAGGAGAGGGAAAAGGCTCTCCACCCTTTGATACGCGCTATGTGCCGGCTTCGTTGCCCGAAAGGCGTGGAATTTCGTTCCTCGCCTCGTCATGGAGATGTGCACCCGTGACCTGACGATTGATAAGAATTTTACTAACGCAGAAGTACTTTGCAATACTATAAAGCTGTCCCCCAGCTTCAAGGAGGACATCGCGCTGCCACCTCCTCCCACCAGAGACCGATTTTTATCAGCGTCCACCTGTCTAAAAGCCAAGCTATGTCCAGCTTCTCGACCGATAGCGCATCGAACGGGAGCGCTGGGCCGCCTACCGGCCGGCCGCGTTGTGCTGAAGGCTGAGCTATCTTTGGAATGGGAAGCAAATTGAGCGAAAGAAATTGCGCTGAGGGAAACGTAGAAATTTGACTATCACCGCAACCTTTTCATCCAGAGAGGTTTGGATCTTGTCGCGGCAGCGCGTCTGCACAGTCCCGTCGGCCGAGGGCCAGACAGCTGGGTTACAGCACCTCTGGCAAGACGGCTTCCGCTCGCCAGAGGCTTTGCCCTTCAGAGCCGGCTGAGATTCCCCAACAAGTGACAATTCGAAAGCGCCAAGTATATCCTGGATAGCAGCGTCTCCACCACTCAGATTTCTGCTGCTTTAGCCGCCATGGTTGCCTTCGCCCACCAGACCAATTCATCCAGGGCAGTTTTGGCTGAAGGCAAAAGATTCGCTTCGATCTCTTCAATTGCCTTATTCCCTCCCATCGGAGAGATCGCGAAGAAGTCCCCGCCGCCGATATGAACAGCGGCATGAGTCGAGACCATCTGCAGTTCCACGCCGATCCCGCGCAGGTGTTCGAGCGCACGGGATCCACCGGCGCTGCCGTAGGCGATGGCGGTAAAAGGTTTGCGGCCCCATTCCGTGTAAGACTGATCGAGGGCGTTCTTCAGCACTCCGGTGACGGAGCGATTGTATTCTGCCACGACGAAGATGTAGCCATCATAGCGGCCTACGGTCTGCTGCCAGCGCACCGCTTCCGGGTTCTGGCTGGGCGCCCAGGCATTCGAGGCCACCTCGTCGAAGAAAGGCAGTGGATGGTCGCGCAGGTCGACCAGTTCGGCTTCCATATCATCGCGCGCCCGCGCCTGTTTCAATATCCACTGCGCTGGTCTGTCGGCGAAGCGGGTCGGACGGGTCGAGCCGACGATGACTGCGATCTTTGGTTTCAGAGCCATTTTTATCCTCATGTTGTTGTTTGTGTTCCTGACCCCCGTTCTAAGGATCAATTGCTGTTCAGGGCATCCGCGTACGCAAAGAGCCCAGGGGAACCTCCGGTCATGACAAACAGGACATTTGTTCCTGGCGAGATGGTGCCGTTCTGGATGTCGGAAAGCAGACCGGCGAACGCCTTCCCCCCATAGACAGGGTCAAGAAGCAGGCCTTCCGACCGACCCACAATGGCGACTGCCTCGACCATGTCCGGCGTTGGAGCGCCATACCCATCACCGAGTTGGGTGCCGCTGATTTCCAAATCCTTCGGGCCTACTCGCTCGCTCTTCGAAAGAAGCGCGAGGACGACATTGGTCTTGTCGACCGTTGCCAGGAGGGACGCATTTTCGGCCGAAAGGACGGTGTACGCCCTTATCCGGGAAGGATCCTTGCCGGCGACCACCATTCCGGCAGCGAGGCCTGCGTGCATCCCGCCACTGCCGTTCGGAATGATTATCTGATCGAAGTCCAATCCCAACTCGGCTGACTGCAACGCAATCTCAAAAGCGCAATCGACATAGCCAAGACATCCGGTCGGAGTCGAACCTCCGAGGGTAGCCATAAATGCCTTTCTCCCAGCCGCGGCGATCTCGGACGCTATATCAGTGGCGAACTTTGAAGCGTCTTCGCCCTTGGCAAGGATATGGACACGTGCGCCAAACAACCGATCCAGGAGGACATTGCCGTTGCCCTGATAAATCGAGCTGTCGCGGGGGACCATTTGCGCAAGAACCAACTCGCATGCCAACCCGGTCTTCGCGCAGGCCGCGGCGGCTAACCGAGCGAAATTCGACTGAACCCCGCCGATAGCAATCACCGTGTCGCACCCTTCGAATTTGGCCTGTCCAACCAGGAACTCAAGCTTCCGGAGCTTGTTGCCACCGCCGCCCAACTCCATGAAGTCGTCTCGCTTTGCCCAGATCGAGACGCCTGCTCGTCGATCTCCAAGCAGTTGTTCGAGACGATCCAATCGTTGGATCGGCGTCGGTCCCGCTATCAGGCGCACCCGAGGAAACCGGCTAAGCAGATCAGGCTGACTCATTGTTTTCGCTTCCCATTGCCTGTTGATAGGGATCGGCGTCGCAGGTGGGTACAGGCGACAGGCGAGATGCCAGGTGGTCGCGCCGAACTGTCCGCTACGCTGGCGCCGGCGTCCGATACCGCGGCGCCGGAATGTTCCGGGAAAGGTTAGGCATCAGCTTCTGCCTGGCGGCCTCGTAGGTGTCCCAGTCGTTTGCGTCCGGCACGGACGGGAGGGTGATCAGCTCGCCCATGTCGAGACCAGCCAAAGCGGCGTCGACCGCGTCCTCCGCCTTCATGACCATCTGGCTGGGAAGACGATCGAGAGAGCCCCCAGAGGCTTCCCAGAAGGGAGTCTCGACGGCACCCGGAAGAATCGCCTGGATTCGAACGTTCTTATCCGCCAGTTCCTTCTGAAGGGAGAACGTCAGAGCGATGACGAATGCTTTCGTCGCGCCGTAGACGCCGTTGAGAATTTCTGGTGCGATGCCCAGAGCGGAGGCCATGTTGACGATAGTCCCGTGCCCTCGCGCGACAAAGGATGGCGCCGCGGCGTAAACCAACCGGGTCAGGGCCGTGACGTTGACTTTGATCATTCGTTCCATGTCCTCAACGTCGGACATCAGGAGCGGCTCGACCGCTCCGACGCCAGCATTGTTGACAAGCATCGTGATCGACGGGTCGCGTCGAAGGATTCCCTCGATTTTCAGGAGATCCTCCCGCTGACCTAGATCCGCCCGCACCGTGGTCACGCTTCGCCCGGTCGCATTTGCAATCACCTTGCTTACCCTGGTGAGCGAATCCTGGCTTCGCGCAACGAGTATGAGGTCGTATCCGCGACGTGCCAGCCTGTCGGCATAGAGCGCCCCGATGCCCGACGATGCGCCGGTGATCAGCGCAGTACCTTTTGGGAAGTTGTTCATGTGTTTACTCCTTGCTGATGCAGCAACCGCAGAGATGGTCAACGCAGCGTCCTGAAGGCCGCACGCAGTTCCGAAGTGAAGAGGCTCGGCTCTTCCCAGGCGGCGAAGTGGCCGCCTTTGTCGACTTTGTTGTAGTAGATGAGATTGTGGTAAGCCTTCTCGGCCCAGCTTTTCGGCGCCTGGTAGATTTCGCCGGGGAAAACCGTGATCGCCGCCGGGATCGAGATGTCGACCGCGTTGAAGTTGTTGGCGTTGTTTTCCCAATAGAGGCGCGCGCCGGACGTCGCGGTTCCGGTGAACCAATAGAGCGAGATGTCGTCCAGCATCTCGTCCCTCGTCAGGGATTTCTCCGGATCGCCGCCACTGTAGGTCCAATCCGCGAACTTGTCATAGTACCAGGCGGCGAGACCGACGGGAGAATCCGTCAATGCGTAGCCCAAGGTCTGCGGTCGCGTGACCATCATGAGAGCGTAGCCCGCTCCCTTCGTATAGAGCGCGTTCATCTGCTCATAGGCAGCCTTCTCGTCTGCAGACAGGCCGGCCGGGGCCGGTTCGCCATTGGCAAGCGCCTTGGCGATATCGGGCGGAACGGTCGCCGGCATGTTCGTGTGTATGCCAAGCAGTCCTTCCGGCGCCTGGGCGGCCATCTTGTCGGACACCACGGCGCCCCAGTCGCCGCCCTGCGAGACGTAGCGGTTGTAGCCGAGCCGCTTCATAAGAACATGCCAAGCCCGCCCTATGCGGTCAGGACCCCATCCGGTCTCAGTCGGGACCTCGGAAAATCCGTATCCAGGCATGGAGGGGATCACGACATGGAAGGCCTCATCGGCGGTGCCGCCGTGAGCCGTCGGATCGGTGAGAGGCCCGATCGTCTTGATCAGCTCAAGCACGGAACCCGGCCACCCATGAGTTATGACCAGCGGTAGCGCGTTTTCGTGCTTCGACTTTACATGGATGAAGTGGATATCGAGGCCGTCGATCTTCGTCATGAACTGCGGGTAGGAGTTCAGCTTCTTCTCACCCTTGCGCCAGTCGTATTCAGTCCCCCAGTATTCGATGAGCGGTTTCAGCTTGTGAAGTTGAGCTCCCTGCGACCGATCTGCGACGGTTTCCTTCCCCGGCCAGCGAGTGGCGCGTACGCGGCGACGAAGTTCGTCGACCTCCTTTTGGGGAATGGCGGCCTTGAAGGGCCGAACTGTATCGCCGGCGTCAGCAGCGCGCACCTTCCGAGGCAAAAGACTAAGGGCGGCTGTCGCGGCGGTGGCGGCGACGAATTCCCGCCGGGTCGGCGACGGGGCTGTTGTCACTGTTACTTCGTCTGACATGACGTTCTCCGTTAGGATCAAGTTGATCTGGATGTGCCATAGGGATCGTCCTGCACCGGCTCGGACGCTATTGCACGATGGTATCGGCGATACCTTTGGGTGAATGGCGACCATGCCTCGGCTAACCGACACCTTTGCACAATGGACTGAGGCCCTGCGCAGTCACATCGTCGGGCGAACACCCAGACGATGGTTCAGCCAAGAGAGAGCGAAAAATGACTGTCCAGGAAACCAAACATCCCAAGGTCGCCGTACTGCATGATATCGACATGAAGCTCGAAGTTGTGGTCATTCCTGTCTCCGATGTAGATCGAGCAAAATCCTTCTACACCGGGCTCGGATGGCGGCTCGACGCTGACGTCTCCGGCACGGATGACTTCCGCGTCGTGCAGGTGACGCCGCCCGGCTCGCCCTGCTCCGTCATCTTCGGGAAGAACATCACGTCAGCCGCGCCGGGCTCGGCACAAGGGCTCCATCTCATCGTATCGGACATCGAGGCTGCCCATGGCGCGCTCACCGGGCGCGGAGCCGAGATAAGCAGCATCTTCCACGATGTCGGCGGTGTCTTTCACCACAACGGCCAAGAAGGGCGGTCCGCCGGCCCTCATCCCACCCGTGCTAGCTACGGCTCGTTCGCATCCTTTAGCGATCCGGACGGAAACGGCTGGATCTTTCAGGAAGTCACCACACGGCTACCTGGCCGCATAGACGCTGACGGTGCTACCTTCGCTTCAGCGAACGATCTCGCCGCGGCCCTTCGACGGGCTGCCTCAGCCCATGGAGAGCATGAAAAGCGAACGGGTGGCGACCACAGTCAGACCTGGCCCGACTGGTATGCGGAATACATGGTCGCCGAGCAGTCCGGGAGCGCGCTGCCATCCTGAGCCAGTCATTTGGCTGAGCGGGTCCCATTACCCGAGGCCTTGGAGAGAAGCTTCCGATATTCCGCCGTGGGAAGGCCGCCCCATCCCCAGTTCTCGAGCTCAACCTCCTCGATTACGACATAGGTCGACTCAAGCGGCTTGTTCAGGACGTCGAGCATGACGTTGCTGACGCCTGCGATGATAGCGGCCTTTTCTTCGGCAGACACGGATGAACGGCCGGGCGTCGTCCCCTCCCGCGTAACCTGTACGGTGACAATTGGCATGATCTTTCCTTTCTTTCGGTTGACGGTGCGGATGTCGGCTTCGCCGGTGGCCTGCGACCGCAGTGTGTGAAAGGTGCCGGTCGGATCAGACCGGCGCCCCGACCTTGCTACCAGCGACCAGCGCTCTGCCCGCCGTCAACATGAAGGATTTCGCCGGTAATGAAGTTTGCGCCTTCGAGGTAGATCACTGCGTCCACGATATCGCGTATGTCACCCATACGTCCGACCGGGTGGAGCGCCGACATCGCCTCGTATGTTTCCGGCGGGTTCATCGGAGTCTTGATGATCCCCGGCGAGACAGCGTTTACTCGGACGCCGGATTTTGCGAATTCGATCGCCAGTTCTTTCGTGACGGCACTGAGGCCACCCTTGGTGAGCGACGCAAGGGCCGCGGGTACGCCAGCAATCGGCTGGTTCACGAGACTCGTGGTGATGTTGACGATGTGGCCGGAACCCTGCGCAAGCATGGTTTTGGCGGCGCGTTGGGTGATGTGGAAAAAGCCGGAGATGTTGACCCCGAAATTGTGGTCGAAGTCCTCCTGCGTGAAATCGACGAACGGCTTCGCAACGAACACGCCGGCATTATTCACTAGTGTGTCGATACGGCCGAAGCGATCAATCGCCTCGCGTACGACGCGCTCTGCGGTCTCCGATCTGGCGATGTCGCCGGGGACCGCACCTACCCCGAGGTCGGATCCTTGCCTGATCGACCTGGAGGTGGCGACCACCCTATAGCCCCGATCCCGATAGGCGTGTACCAGCGCTTCTCCGATGCCCTGCGAGGCACCGGTGATGATGGCGACCTTCTGTTGATTGCTCATGATTAGCATCCTTTCAAGTGCACCGGCCACCGTTCGGGCCGTGTCCGCGCCTTTGCGTCGGTAGACCTGATTTAGATGCTTCCGCTGATCGGGAGAATTCTCAAAATCCGCACGATACTCCACCGCCAAGCGGCACAATCATCGTAGAGAACCACTCTGCATTGCGATGCGTGCCAGTTCTACTCGCAGCCGGGGCACAGCAAAGTCGAGAAAGGCTCGTACTTTCGGAACGGCATTTCGTCCACGCGGCGCCAGGAGGTGGACCGGAAGTGCGGCGGGTTCGTCCGCCGCAAGTACGACCTGTAGCCGACCATCTCGAACCAGGTCCGCCACATGATAGGAATAGAGCCGGGTAACGCCCATGCCCCCCGCCGCGGACGACGCCGCTGCCCGCACATTGTTGACCACATAGCGTGGCAAGAAGTGCACGGTTCTCGGAATCGACGATCCTCGAGCGGGTGTGAAGCTCCAGGAATCAAGGCCGAAATTGGAGAAAGCGATGATCTGATGTTTGGACAGGTCGGACGGCTCGTCGATCACCGGATTGCTTGAAAGATATCCCGGAGAGGCGACCACGACCCGCCTGACATCCCCTCCGATGCGGGTCGAGATATGTGTCGAATCGGTCAGATCGCCGATGCGCAAAGCGACATCGACTCCTTCATCGACCATGTTGACGAACCGGTCCAGCATCAGAAGCCGAACTGAAACACTCGGATGCTCCCGAAGAAAATTATCGAGGATCGGCCGAAGAACCTCCTCCCCAAGGATCGGCGGAGCTGAGACGGTCAGATTACCTCGAGGTGAGGACCGTTCCGCTCCGGCGATGATGTCAGCCTCCTCCAGATCAATAAGCACCCGCCGGCACGCTTCAAAATATCGCTGACCGGCTTCGCTCAGCTTCAGGTTCCTCGTGGTGCGGTGTAACAATTCGACGCCGACATGCTGCTCGAGCAGGCTCACGGCCCTGCTGACCGCCGTCGGGGATCTCTTCAGCCTGCGCGCGGCGGCGGCAAGGCTCCCCTCGTCGACGGCCGTGACGAAGACCCTCATTGCGTCGATCCGATCCATTCCCCTGCTCCACGGCTTTCTATCGGCGGATAAACTCATCCAAGGCTTTGCCCGCCAAGTAAATATACAAGAACGGATCCAATGGTGTCGGCGACACCTTGGTGCAATAGATCGATCGACGATCCAGTGGAAGGCTCCGACGCGTCTAGGTTCACACGAAGGAGCGCGCCATGTCACCAATCTCACCATCAGTCACCCGTCGAACTCTGTTGCTCACCGCCGCTGCTGCTGGAGCGCTCGGCGCCGGACAACGAGCGGTCGCCATGGCCAAGGGCGACGGTGGCGAAATCCACCCTTTCACGTTCAAGGCGACTGACGCCCAGCTCGACGAGCTCCGCCGCCGCATCAGGTCTACGCGGTTCCCGGAACGCGAGATCGTCGATGACAGCTCGCAGGGCGTCCAATCTTCCACAATCAAAAAACTGGCCAAGTACTGGGCGGAGAACCACGACTGGAGAAAGGTCGAGGCCAGACTTAACGCGCTACCCCAGTTCACCACGAGGATCGACGGCGTCGATGTCCACTTCATTCATGTCAAATCGAGACACGACGGTGCCCTGCCGATCATTGTGACTCACGGCTGGCCTGGATCAACCATCGAGCAGATGAAGATCATCGAGCCGCTGACCAACCCTACGGCACACGGCGGCTCGGCTTCCGATGCCTTCGACGTAGTGATCCCCTCCATCCCCGGCTACGGATTCTCCGGAAAGCCCGAAGAAAAGGGGTGGGATCCCATCCGCATCGCGCAGGCGTGGATCGAGCTGATGAACCGCCTGGGCTATGCGAGATACGTGGCGCAGGGCGGAGACTGGGGCGACGCCGTGACGGAGCAGATGGCATTGATAGCGCCCCCGCAGCTGCTCGGCATCCATGTCAACATGCCAGCCACCGTTCCAGACGACATCGCTGTCGCGCTCCGTCCGGGTGGCACGAAACCCGCTGATCTGTCTCCTGACGAGGATCATGCCTTCAATCAGCTCGACGACTTCTACAAGCACGGTTTGGGTTATGCGATCGAGATGGCGAACCGGCCCCAGACCCTTGTCGGGATCGCGGACTCTCCCGTCGGGCTTGCGGCATGGATGATCGACCATGACATCCGGAGCTACGAGTTGATAGCGCGCGTGTTCGACGGCAAGTCCGAAGGGCTGACACGGGACGACATCCTCGACAACGTCACGCTGTACTGGCTGACGAACACTGCCGTCTCATCCGCTCGTCTCTACTGGGAGAACAAGCTCGATTTCTTTGCGGTCAAGAACGTCAAGATACCGGTCGCCGTCAGCGTCTTTCCAGACGAGATATACGCGGCGCCGAAAAGTTGGACGGAGCGGGCATATCCGAAGCTGATCCATTTCAACAAGCTCGCCAAGGGCGGGCACTTCGCCGCCTGGGAACAGACGAAGGTATTCTGCGAAGAGCTGCGTAGTGCGTTTCGCTCCGTCCGCGGATAAAGCGTGGATAGGTTCTTGGGTGTCGAAGTGGAACTGCTCTGCATATCACGCAAGTAGCGAGGCGGTTTCATGAGCCGCCGACGCGGGCTTCTCTAAAGCGACACCAACACCATAGTACAATAGGCCGACCGCCGCGCATGGTACATGATCGTGCGCGACGGGCCTTCGCGCCCAACGCGTGGCGATGGATGATCAGCAGTTATACTCCAACAAATTGGGTAGTCCTTGTCGAGATGGTACTTCATAACGAACGAGCGATCTGAAACCATCCACTTGACGGGTTCGCAACTGAGACGTCCCAGATACGTCCGCGGGCGCTATCGAAATGTGCTTCCGCCAATCAGTCCCACCCCATATCGACCCCATCGGTCTCGCCCTGATTGCGACAGGGTTGGCACGGATTCAACGCTCGAAACTGGTCTGCTCGACTTCAAAGCCACGATCACGTTTGGCGGTAAAACTGCTCCAGTGGTCACAGGGACGCGGCCGCTCGTGGCCGCTGGCCACATAGTACCGGAAAATCGGTTTCACATTCGACCGGCTCAATTGGTGAATTGGTTGCGCAACAGGCGTACTTCAAAGGGGCGGCAGCCGGAAGCTGCTGGCTGACATGTCCGACTTGCTTAAAGCGGCGTCGGAGAACGACACACTCCGACGCTGCATGGAAAATTTGCTGACGATCACAACTCTTCCGGAAACCGGGACAGGGGAGAGCGCCGCTGACATCGGCAATTCCCTCCTGAACGCCTTGGCCGAGATACTTGATGTTGATTTTCTGTTCCTAAGAATAACACCAGGGAACGGCCAGCCGACCGTCGAGATCGCTCGGATCCCCGCCGGCGAAGGCTTCAGCCATGCTGCGGAACTGAGCGCCTTTCTCTCCCAAGGATTGGGCGACGTGGGCTCCGAGTGGCCGCAGTTTGCCAATCTACGGAGTGACAACGCCGAATACGTTACCGTACAGCAGTACCTCGGCATCCATCGTTCCATCGGCGTGCTCGTGGCGGGGTCGCGACAGACCTCCTTTCCGAGCGAGCAGGACAGACTCGTACTTCATGTAGCCGCCAATCAGGTCGCCGGCGTTCTGAGCGAAGTACTTCGGCTTGGTTTGGATGCTTCAGGAGCGGCCGTAAAGGCTCACAACAGGATTGTCGACGCTATCCCGGTAATGGCGTGGTCCACTCTTCCAGATGGCACCGCAGATTTTTTCAATGGGCATTTCCTGTCATACCTCGGAGTGACGACCGAGCAGGCTTCCGGATGGGGATGGGCCGCTGCCCTTCACCCCGATGACGCGGAAAGTCTGAAGGCGGTATGGATCGAAATGTTGGCATCGGGACGAGCAGGCGAGGCCGAGGCCCGCCTACGCCGATGGGACGGGGAGTACAGGTGGTTCCTCTTTCGAGCGAACCCTCTCTTCGCGGACGACGCTTCAATTGCTCGGTGGTACGGAACCAATACCGACATTGACGATCGCAAGCGTGCCGAAGAGGGCTTGCGGCGCAGCGCCGCGTTTCTGGCACAGGGCCAACGGCTGACAGAAACAGGAAGCGTATGGTGGAGGCCAGCGACAGAGGAAATTGTCTGGTCCGACGAGGCCTATCGTGTTGCCGGCTATCCCACCACACAAATTCCCACCGTTGATTTGATGCTCGGCCGTTGCCATCCAGAAGATCTGCCGCAGGTAAGCAGTCTGGTCATGCGGGCCATGCAAGATGGCGAGGACATGGAACTTGAGCATCGGCTGCTCATGCCCGACGGGAAAGTTAAATACGTCTACGTCGTTCTGCAAAACATCGGATCGGATCCGAGCGATCCGGAGTTCATCGGCGCCGTTTCCGACATAACGGACCGGAAGATCGCCGAGGAGCGGCTCCGACGAAGCGAGGTCCTGTTGGCGGAAGGGCAGAGGATCAGTCGAACAGGGACGTTTTCCTGGAAAGTCGATACGGACGAAATTACCTTCTCCAAGGAACTCAACAGGATCTTTGGCTTCGAGCCGGAGACAGTGGTGGACTTCAACAAAATTACCGAAAGGGTCTTTGAAGAGGATCTTCCCCTACTCGCCAAAAAGATGGCCGACGTTCGGCAGGGAGGAGACAACCCGGACTATGAAATCCGGCTGTTTGTAGGCGGCCAAGTAAAACATGTCAGAGTGGTCGGCCGGATTGTTCGGCTTTTCGACGACACCACGGAGTGTGTCGGAGCCATCCAAGACGTCTCGGCACAGCGTGTGGCCGAGCTTGCGCGGGACAAGCTGCGCACGGAACTCGCGCAAGTCGCCAGAGTCATGAGCCTAGGAAGGATGGCGGCATCCATTGCGCACGAGGTCAACCAGCCACTGTCCGGAATCATTACCAATGCCAACACGTCTCTTCGGATGTTGTCTGCGACTCCGCCCAATATCCAAGGAGCGATTGAAACGGCGAGACGAACAATTCGCGATGCTAACCGTGCCGCTGAAGTGATTGCGAGGCTAAGGAGATTGTTCAAACGGGGCGTTACCGTCGTCGAACCGGTTGACCTCAACGAAGCGGCTCGGGAGGTCATCAGCCTTCTTTCGAACGATATGCAACGCGGGCGGATCTCTGTCGATGTTGAACTTTCGGCGGCGTTGCCCCTTGTCGCAGGAGATCGCGTACAACTTCAGCAGGTCATAATGAACTTCCTACGCAATTCGATCGATGCCATGGCCGGCGTCTCTCCGGGATCGCGAAACATCGCCGTGCGCACGGCGCCTGTGGGCACCAAAGAGGTGCACCTGACCGTGGAGGACACTGGTGCAGGTCTCGGAACAACTGACATCGCAAGGTTGTTCGACGAGTTCCATACGACCAAACTCGACGGTACTGGGATCGGCCTCTCCGTCAGCCGTTCGATCATTGAGGGGCATGGTGGGGCAATCTGGGCCGAGCGGAATCCTGCAGGTGGCGCAATTTTCGGTTTTTCATTGCCGATTCAAGCCTCAAGCGATGACCCCGCCGCCGGTGCCGAGGCCGATCATCCATGAAAAAAGCACTCATTTCGGTCGTTGATGACGACGAGTCTGTCAGAGAAGCGCTCCCTGACTTGATACGGATATTTGGCTTTGAGGTACGAGCTTTCGCTTCGGCCATCGAGTTCCTGGGATCCGAGTGGATGTCAAAAACCGATTGCCTGATCCTCGACATAGCAATGCCGGGAATGTCTGGACCCGAACTCCAGGAAGAGCTGCTTCGACGCGGTGAAACGATTCCAATCATATTCATCACGGCGCATAAGGATGAAAATGAACGACCGCCGCTTCTTGAAGGCGGAGCGGTTGCCTGCCTATTCAAGCCATTCAGCGATGTGGCGCTTCAGGAAGCGTTGGAGAAAGTGTTCAGCTAGAGCCTTTCTGCCTGCTCTGCGGGCATCCGGCGACATCGTCGGCTTCATCCTAGCCAACATCCTTGGCACTAAACAAAAACATTCGCCGGAGTGCGTGCTCGGTGGACCGTCAGGCGTCGGCGTGGCCTTCGGCGCGTGAGCTACTTCTGCCTGATTAGGCGCGGAGTGCTCTGCCATTGCCCGACTCCTGGCGGACACCTACCCAATGGTATGGGGGACACGGTCGTATAATAGAAAACCGCCCGTGTCGGTGAGAGCCTCAGCGCATTCCAAATCAGGAGACCGCGCCATGTCATCTCTTTCACTCTCGGGAACACGTCGAAATTGGACCTTGCCACGCACGGTCAATACAGCCGGGCTGCAAAAGACCTCCCCCGTCATACCTTTCATCGACGGAATTCGTCCGCTCACGACAGTTGCGGAACCCAGACTCGTCAAAGGAGGGCTCGCACCTTGGCAGTTCCGGAACGTCATCGCATATGTCGAGTTGAATATTTCGAGTCAGATCAAGGTCGAAGCACTCGCTGGCATCTGCCGCCTGAGCGGTAGCCATTTCGCACGCTCGTTCAAGGCGAGTTTCGGAGAAACTCCATACAACTACATCCTGAGCAAGCGCATCGAGATGTCCCAGATACTGATGCTGCAGTCGAATGACGCCTTGGCCCAGATTTCGCTGAGCTGCGGCTTCGCCGATCAAGCGCACTTCTGCAACTTGTTTCGGCGCTTCATGGGATGCACTCCCACGGAGTGGCGCAGCCTCCACCGATCCGCCGACCAGATTGCCTGCAGCGACATCCTTCACCTCCGCAACTGAGCACCGGCATCCGAGGGGGCTTAGGGTTGCGCTGCAGCCTCATTCACTCTTCTCGAAAGGGAGAAGGACCATGAAACTACGCGTCTTTGCCGCCCTGATCGGGTCGGCGATTGCAAGCTTGGCCCATCCTGCAGGAGCGCTCGAACCGATCCCAGGCAGCATCACCTACGGGGGCCAACCGAGGACTAAATTGGTAAAGGCTCCCATCGGAAGCACCGTCACGCATCAGTTTTATAACGACGCAGGGCAAGAGGTGCACGAGGTCTACCGGCTCGACGAAAACCGAAACCTACAACTGATAGGACGCCGAGTCAGCGATACGGACTAATGGGGAGCCGATCAAACGCCGGTGGCAACCACAGCCAAAATGCCACGAGCGGCCTCACATACCAACCCATAGTACATGATCGAAAGTACCCACATCTTCCAAGAATTATATTTTAGCGAGCAAAGAAACAGTTGAATTGTTCAATAGCTTCTTTTTGTTCCGCATAAACTACTAACGTTACTCAAAAAACCGACACTCGTCTGCGATTTTACTTCAATCGGCAGCAGATGGTTAGAAACCAAATGCGGTCCCACGTCCAGGCGAACCCGCAGAAATCGAGCTTCGTCAACCAAAGAAGGAAAAAGATCATGACCCTCCGCAAAATCGCTCTGGTACTCGCGCTGGTAACCACCACACCGTCTTTCAGCTCTGCGACCGAAAATGGAGCGGAACACCACCAAGCGCCTGCCACACACGACACGATACTCGTTGACGAGATCCCCACCAGCATCAACTCCACGGCGCATACAAATCCCGTAATGGAGCATCCGCGCCAGCCGACTACCCGTGACAATCGCGAAATCAGCGACGATGAGCGGTAGGTCCGGTTTGATCAATTGCCAGTTCATTCAAAACATCGATCGGCAAGGTCGCGCTTAAATCCGATCAGTCGAGCAAAGGAATCCAAATATGAAAAGCCTAATGATTTCTGTAGTGGCCTTGGCCACGTTGACCCTCCTCCCCACCGGTACCTTCGCCGAAGATGGCGAGTATTACGAAGGAATCCTACCGCCCGACGCTGGCGAACGGTGGGGATCAACCGATCGGCTGCATACCGGCTCTACGACGCGTTACGGTATGCCCTCGCCCTTCGATCATCATCCGACGCTCAACACCACGACGCACGGGCTCATTAACAGTGGTGACTACTATGAGGGTGCGGAACGTCCGGACTAAAAGTCACAATCGATTGACAAGAAAAACGCAACGAGATGCGCGAAATGGAGCAACAACGTCAGAAAGCCCATCGATCTTTCGGGGGCGTTCGCCTTCATAAGGACTGGACAGGGAGAGGCATCTCGGTTCCGCGCGACGCGGCCTCACTCCTGGCTTCGCGCCGAAGTAGAACCGAGAACTGACCGTAAAAACGATCAGCGCATGCCTCTCGAACACGGGCGGATAAAGCAGCATATCGAATCGTGGATGATGGCGCCGCGACCTCGATCTGCGGCGCAGTAGGATCTAAAACGGGTCGGCCTAGTGATCTGCACTCCCTATGCGGCGCTGGAGCCTAAACAGGCGCTCTTCCCGCCTCCGCAAAGGACAAACATTCGATCCGCTCGTACGATCTCGTATTGATCCAACATCTCGTGGGGGACGCCCATCAGCCGCTCCAAACGACCGCTCCTTTACGTGCGCCCGTCCGCAGGGCGGTTCTGCGGGCAATGAGTTGATGGGACCAGGGGACCTAGGGCCCGGCGACAGAGAGCGCTACAGCGGTTCCGATACCGGATCACTCCCGCGTGATGGCACAACTCGATCCGGATCCCTGACAAGCAAGTCCGGCTGCCCCAAGAGCTGAAAAAACGGCACCCCTCCTGCACCGCCTGAAGGACTCGCTCGGTCCTTGACCGTTATTTGGCTCGCGTGCCTTCGCTGAATCCTTGCTCTAATTGTTGACAACGCTTTTCAAATGAAGCCACGCTCGAATTCATGGATTCGACATCGGATATTATGAATGCGTTGCGCGCCGCACGGGCGCTGTTGGACCTCAGCCAGGAAGAGCTCGCGGTGGCTGCAGTCGTTGGAAATCGCTAAATCACCGCCCGGCGTCCTTCGCCCGGCGAGCCAAGGGACTGATAATGAAGTCCTTTCGCCGATTCCGGGCGGATTTGCGCAACGACGGCGCCAGATGTCGCCCTTGCAGAGGCGAAAATGGTGGGCCCGGAGGGACTCGAACCCCCAACAAAGCGGTTATGAGCCGAGGGATTTCCCTCTCTACTGCCAACGCCTCGCCTTCTTCCCCGAGGTACCGGAGCATGAGACGGTCGCGGAGCTGCTCCTGCCGTTGAAATAATACCGCCGGACGCCGGCCTGTCCCTTTTGATCGCCAGAAGCGGACAGGCCGTTGTCCGCCCCGATCTCGGTCATTCCACCTTTATAAGCGCGCGGCCTAATGCGGTGCACCCCTTTCCACGGTCAGATGCTTTCCGAGGATATCCTCGTTGGCGAGCAGGTCGGCGCTGGTACCCTGGTAAACGATCGCTCCGCGATCGAGGATGACGGCGTCGTCGGAAAGCGGCAGGACCTTGCGGGCCTTCTGCTCGATGATGATGGCCGACATGCCCTCGCCCTGGGTGATGCGCTGGATCGCCGAAAGCAGTTCGTCGACGATGATGGGCGCAAGGCCTTCGGTCGGCTCGTCGAGGAGAAGCAGTTTCGGATTGACCATCAGCGCCCGCCCGACCGCCAGCATCTGCTGTTCGCCACCAGAGAGCTGGTTGCCGAGGTTCTTGCGGCGCTCCTTGAGGCGCGGAAACATCGTATAGACCCGTTCCAGCGTCCAGACGCCCGGGCGCGCGATCGCCGTCATGTTCTCCTCGACGGTCAGCGACTTGAAGATATTGCGCTCCTGCGGCACCCAGCCGATGCCTGCCGCGGCACGCCGGTCGGCGCGCAGTTTCGTCACGTCGCGTCCCATCAGGTGGATCGAGCCCGAATGATGGGTGGTGACGCCGGCGAGCGTATTGACGAAAGTGGTCTTGCCGGTGCCGTTGCGGCCGAGCAACGCCAGCGTCTTGCCCTCTTCGATCGTCAGGCTGATGCCGGCAAGCACGCTTGCCTCGCCATAACCCGCGACCAGTTTTTCGGTGACCAGAACCGGGGGACTCATGCGTTTTCTCCAAGATAAACGGCCTTGACGCGCGGATCGCTGGAGATTTCCGCAACCGTTCCTTCGACAAAGACCGCGCCCGCCACCAGAACCGAAATCCGGTTGGCGAACGAGAAGACCAGGTCCATGTCGTGCTCGATCAGCAGCACGGTGACGTCGGCGGGAAGGTCCGAGACGATCTGCAGCACTTCGTGCCGCTCGTCCTCCGGCACGCCGGCGGCTGGTTCGTCGAGCAGCAGGACGCGCGGCTTCGACGCAAAGGCCAGCGCGATCTCGAGCAGGCGCTGCTTGCCGTAGGGCAGGATCACCGTGCGCTCGCCCATCACGGAGGCAAGGCCGAAGCGCGCCAGCAGGTCTGCCGCCTCGTCGACGACCTTGCCGTAACCGGCGACCGACCGCCACAGATTGTGACCGACGCCTTCGCGCTCGGCGATCGCCAGCGTCACGGTTTCGAGCGGGGTGAACTCGTTGAACAACTGGTTGATCTGGAAGGTGCGAGTGAGCCCGCGCTTGACCCGCCGGAACGAAGCCATCGAGGTGATGTCCTCGCCTTCGAGGAAAACCTGGCCTTCCGACGGCGGCAAGACGCCGGTCAGAAGGTTGATCAGCGTCGTCTTGCCGGCGCCGTTCGGGCCGATCAGCGCATGGCGAGCGCCACGTTCCACCTTCAGGCTAACGTCATTGGTGGCGAGGAAGGCACCGAAGCGGCGCACCAGGTGCCTGGTTTCGAGAACGATCTCGCTCATCAGCGGTCCTCCTTCTTCGAGAGGCGCTCGGGCAGGTATTCGACCCAGCGCGACAGCCGGTCACGGCCGATCAGCACCAGGATGACGAGCAGCAGGCCAATATAGAACATCCAGTATTGCGGCGTGATCACCGACAGCCAGTCCTTGACCAGCGTGAACAGGATCGCGCCGAAGATGCCGCCATAGAGATAACCCGTGCCGCCGATGACGAGCACGAGCAGAACGTCGGCCGAGCGATGGAAGGCGAGCACGTCGGGCGAAACGAAGGCGGTCGTCTGGGTGAGCAGCGCCCCGGCCATGCCGGCAAACACCGCCGCGATCGTATAGGCGGTGACGATGCGCTTGCGGCCAGGCACGGCGACCATGGCAGAGCGCATCGAATTGCCCTTGATCGCCTTCAGCGACAGGCCGAAGGGCGAAAAGGCAATGCGGCGCATGATCATCGTGCCGATGAAGAGAACACCAACGCAATAGAGATAACCGACCTTGCCGAACAGGTCGAACTCGAACATGCCGAGGATCGGGCCCGGCGAAAAACCGGAAAGCCCGTCGGCGCCGCCGGTCAGCCATGCCATCTGGTTGGCGACTTCCGCCATCATCAGGCCGATGCCGAGCGTGGTCATCAGGCGGGTGAGGTCGGAGCCGCGCAGGATGAGGAAGCTGGTGAGCAGGCCAAGCACGCCGGAGGCGACGCCCGCGACGATCAGCCCGGTCACCGGTTCGGCGAAATAATGCTGGGCCACCAGGCCCGCCACATAGGCGCCGAGGCCGAAGAAGGCGGTGTGGCCGAGCGAGACGATGCCGGCAAACCCGAGCACCAGGTCGAGCGACACCGCAAACAGGGCCAGGATGGCGATCTCGGTGAGGATCAGCATCTTCGACGGCAGCAGGAAGTAAGCGGCGATCGCGGCGATCCAGACGATGATCTCGTAGAAGCGGATGCGGCTTCTGCGCTTCATCAGCTTCGCAGCGCGGGCCTCGGCTGCAGCAGTGGAGGAATTTGCGGACACGGTGGTTTCCTGCGGAAGAACGCTCATCGGCCGCCCCTTGAGAACAGGCCGTTCGGCCGTACGATCAGCATGACGATCATCAGCGCGTAGATGACGAAGGGACCGATCGCCGGCACGTAATATTTGCCTGCCACGTCGGCAATGCCGAGCAGCAGGGCGGCAAGGAACGGGCCGGAGACGGTGGACGTGCCGCCGACCGAGACGACGATGAGGAAGTAGATCATGAATTTCAGCGGGAAGTTCGGATCGAGCCCAAGGATTTCCGCGCCCATCGCCCCGCCGAGACCGGCAAGGCCCGAACCGAAGGCGAAGGTCAGCGCAAAGACCAGCGGCACGTTGATGCCTAGGCCCATGGCGACGCGCCGGTCGTCGACCGCGGCGCGCAGCCGGCTGCCGAACCGGGTCTTCGAGAGGATGAGCTGCAGCGCGAGCGCAAGCGCCGCGCAGACGATGATGGTGAAGAGCCGGTAGCGGCCGACGCCGACGCCGAATACGTCCATGCGGCCGGAGAGTTCCGGCGGCAGGTTGATCAGCTGCTGCTGGCCGCCCATGAAATAGTCGGTCGCTGCAATCGCCATGAAGACGATGCCGATCGAGAAGAGCACCTGGTCCAGATGCGGCGCCTGGTAGAGCCACTGGTAGAGCGTCCGCTCCAGCACGAGCCCGATCAGCGCCGAAACGATAAAGGCCGCCGGCAGGCACCAATAGAAGGAGATGCCGTAGCGGTTCATCATCACCACGGTCACGTAGCCGCCGGCCATGGCAAACGCGCCATGCGCCAGGTTGATGAAGTTCATCAACCCGAGCGTCACTGTCAGCCCGCAGGCCAGAATGAAAAGCAGCATGCCGTAGGCGATGCCGTCGAACAGGATTGTAAGCATTTGGCTCTTCTTTGAGAGCGACCGCCGGCGTGTTTCCACCCGCGACCGCGCGCCCGTTTACCGATCAACAGATCCTAACATTCCCACTCGGGAGACCGCGGTCAAGAACAAGGATGCCAGGATATTTTCGCACCGAAAGCGGCGGAAGCAGTCTCCCGCCGTCCGTTTGCAAAGCGACTTTACTTGGCGTCTGCCTTTTCCGGATCCTTGAGATCCTTGAACGTCTGGAACTCGACGTTCTGCAGCTCGCCGTTCACGTCCTTGACCTCGCGCATGTAGATGTTCTGGATGATGTCGCGGGTTTCCGGATCGATCGAGACGGGACCACGCGGGCTCGTCCAGGAGAGGCCCTTGACGGCTGCCATGAAGGCCGGGCCGGTGACATCGCCCTTGGTCTTTTCGAGCGCTGCATAGATCAGCGCCATGCCGTCGTAACCGCCGACCGACATGAAGTTCGGGCGCATATCGGCATTGGCCTTCTTGAAGGCGGCGACATAGGCCTTGTTTTCCGGGCTGTCATGCGCGGTGGCATAAAAATGGCCGGTGATGGTGCCGATTGCCGGCTTGCCCATCGAGTTGAGGATATCGTCGTCGGTCACGTCGCCGGTCGCGATCAGCTTGATGCCGGCATCGGCGAGGCCACGGTCGGCGAACTGCTTCATGAACAGCGAACCGGCACCCGACGGCAGGAAGACGAAGACGGCATCGGGCTTGGCGTCACGGACGCGCTGCAGGAAGGGCGCGAAATCGGGGTTGGCGAGCGGTACGCGGACGGCTTCGACGATCTCGCCGCCCTTGGCCTTGAATTCCTTGGTGAACCATTTTTCGGCATCGATGCCCGGACCATAGTCGGAAACCAGCGTCACGACCTTCTTGATCTTGTTGGCGGCAGCCCAGGTGCCGACCGGCAGCGAATACTGCGGCAGGGTGCCCGAGGTGCGGGTGATGTATTCCGATGCCTTGGTGATGGAGGCCGTGCCGGCTGCCATGACCACCGACGGGATCTTCGCCTGGGTCGCGACCGGCGCGACCGCCATGGCGAGCGGTGTCAGGCCGAAGCCCGCAAGAACCTTGGCGCCGTCGTTGACCACCAGTTCCTGGGCGATGCGGCGGGTCTGGTCGGCCGTGCCGGCGTCGTCGCGAATGACGAGCTCGATCTTCTTGCCGGCGACGGTGTCGCCCTTCATCGCCATGAAGGTCTTGACGCCGGCCGAAACCTGACGACCGGTCGACGCAAACGGACCGGTCATCGGCAGGATGAGGCCGATCTTGATGGTTTCCTGGGCGGCTGCCGGAATGGCAGCAAGGCAGCTGAGCGCTACGCCCGCCGCTGCCATGAGCATTCTTCTGTTCAGCATGTAATTTCCTCCTCCGAGTGCAGAATTTTCTTATGGAGGCCTTGCCGGACGTCAGCCCAGGCCCGCCAAAAACCGGTAGCCTATATCGTTGACTGCCGATATGTCAGTCAACGGGGCGAGATACTTCGACGTCCCACCATTTTCAACTTTTCGTCAACCTCCATGGGCCTCGACACGACGACCCCCGTGCCAACACCAGTCTCTCCACCTGCCTGGCACATTTGCACCTTAGCCCGGCCACGTCGCCACGCTCAATCAGTTCATCTGCCGGACTCATAAGTTATGGTTATAGCGGCCGATCGGACCAGGTGGGCAGAAGCTCCAGGAACGCCTGCTGCGCGGCCGTCGGCAGCCAGTCCCTTCTCGTCGTCACTCCAATCGGCCGCGATGTGTGGCTGAGGTCGAAAGGCAGCGCCCGCATCAGCCCGCGGGCGATCTCCGCTTCCGCCTGGAGACGGGATGTGCAGCCGAGATGATCGCTGGAATCCAGGAGCTCGCGCATCAGGATCAGTGAGCCGGTCTCGACGATGCTCTTCGGCGGCCCGCTTGGCGAACCGGCAAAGACGCTGTCGAAATACCGGCGCATCGGCGTGCCGCTCTGGTTGACGACCCAGGGGAAGGCGGCAAGCTCCTCGACCGTCAGCGCCTCACGGCCGGCTAGCGGATGCGCCTGCCCTGAAACCATGACCACCGTGTCGTGAAACAGCACCTTCTGCTCCACATCGCCGATCGGCGCCGGCACCCGAAGTGCGCCGAGCATGAAATCCACTTCGCCACGGCGGAGAGCGCCCAGCAGGTCCGGGTAGGGCCCCTCCTGGATCTGGATCGGCAGGTTCGGCCGGATCTTGCGGAAACCGGCGATCGCCTTCGGCAGCACATAGGATTTGGCAAGCGGTGTGGCACCGATGACGATCTGGCCGACCTCGGCCGCCGTCAGTTCCGCAAGATCGGCATTCGCCTGTTCGAGCTCGACGAAGGCGAGCCTTGCCGCCTGAGCGAGCGCATGGGCCGCACGCGTGGCGACGATGCCGTAGGATGTCCGTTCGAACAGCGGACGCGCAGCCTCCTCCTCGAGCTGACTGACGGCGCGATAGACCGCCGGCTGGCTGAGACCCAGCCGGCTCGCCGCCAGCGTAAAATTCTCGGTTTCCCGAACCGCGATCAGCGACTTAAGCTGCGCGGTCGTCGCCGTCACCCGCAGTCTCGGCGACAGTTCCGACAAGGCGGGATCAAGGTATCCGAAGGCGCGCTTGATGCGCAGCGCCAGGATCTCGCCGGCACCATTGGCAAAAATCCGCTGCGGCGTGCGGGAAAACAGCGGCAGGCCGGCGGTCTTTTCGATCTTCGACAGCGCCTGGGTGACGGCCGGCTGGGAGACGAAGCAGAGCTCCGCCGCCCTGGTCACAGAGCCGGTATCGACGACCGCGAGGAACGCCCTCAGATGCCTGAGGCTATGATGCAGGATGGTGGATGAGGAAGCGGACCGCGAGGAACTCATGATGGGTTCTTCTAGCACATCTGTTTGGCGCCGGAAGCGGAAGCCCGGCCCAACAGGTCTCCCTCGGCTGCCGCCCCTTCTCGCGTTTACTTGACCCCGTTGGCGACGGCTTCCCGGACCGCCAACTCCGCCATCGCGAGCGCCGCGTCGCGGGTCCTGGCGGCGGCGATGAACCGGCCATTATGACAGAAGCTGGCGCCTTCGACGCCGCAGACTGCCTCGAGATCACGGTCGGTCAGGCCGGCCCAGGCCGCCGGCAGATCGGCGCGCACCTCGAAACCTTCGTCCGCTCGGCGGATGGTCGTAAGGCACCAGTCCTTGTCGCGCGGATGAACGACGAACAACAGATGATCGGCGCCGGCCTTGACGATCGCCGGGCGGAACGGCATTCCCGTCGGCAATTCCAGAATACGCCCCTCGCCCGCATCGACGATCGCCTGATGCACGAGTGCCTCGGCCCGCAGTTTGGCAGCGCTCTGGGCAATCCTTGCTTCGACAAAACTGCGGGCAATGGCGAGTGCCGTGTGAAAGCTGCGGTTTTCTGCTTCCGGGTCCTTTTCGTCGAACACCGGTTTCAGGGTTTCCAGGAGGGATGGCAGAGTGAGCCCGGCCAGCGGCCCCGCAATCGAGGGGCTGAGCGCACCATTGTCCATCAGATCGACCGGAAGCACGAAGCTCGTATCGAAAGAGGCGTGCAAAGTCTCGATATGAGCCCCGGGAAGGGCCAGGGCGGCGAGGTAGTCACGGCCATAGTGCTTCCAGACCAGTCCGAACGAGCTGTAGGGCTGGCCATCGTCGCGCAGCGGCGCGCCGCGCTGGTGATGATCGAAGATCTGGGCCACAGCGTCATAGGCGCCGCCGACATCGTAGATAATGCGGTCGGCACCGGGCGTGATCCATTCGGGCGCCCGGCTGCGAACGATCCGAGCCTTTGGGAAAAGCCGGGTCAGGACGACGCTCGACAGCAGTTCGTCGGCATGGAAGCCACCCGAATGGGTGACGAGAAAATCTGGGGTCATGCCGGGATGCGCCTTGTGGTTCGCTGAAGGTCGGTTTGCAGTCAGCACCTGATAACCATTGCCGGACGCCTGCTCAACCCACCATCCGCCCGTTTGAACACGTATACAGTGGCTATATGAGCACTTCAGGAGATTGCGAGAATCTCCAGTTGCCGACCGCCGGCTTCGACGACATCTCCGACAGCCCTGCCCATCAGCAGCCTTGCGACCGGCGAAACGAAGGAAATCGATCCGGTCTTGGGGTCCGCTTCATCCTCTCCGACGATCCGATAGGTCTGCACGCGCCCATCGTCGCGGCTGAAGGTCACCGTGCTGCCAAAGGCGACATTCTCGAACGACGTCGGATCTGGAACAAGCTGGGCCGTGTGAACTCTCGCTGCAAAATAGCGCGCATCGCGCAGCGGATTGGCCTGCTGGCGCCGCCGTTCATTGACGTCCTCGATCGCGCTCGCCGCGCCATAGGCCTCGCGCGCCCGCCGGAGTTGCAATTCCAAGGCCTTCAGTCCCGCTTCCGTCACGAGGTTCGGATGCGGCGAAATCGGACGATCCGGCAGCAGGGTTTCCGAAGCAGTTTCGGAACTCTCTTCCTTGGTGAAGGCAACACTCAATCTCAAACTCCGTCTGGTAGGGCGCACCCGCGACGCATGGAGCACCCTGGCCCGCCATTTGTCGGACCCATGCATACGACAACAACGGAAGAACCGCCAATCTCGATCCATCGGTACCGATCCATCTTCTACGATGTTTTCTGGTTCCTACGGTGGCTGGATGACCTTGTAAGCCGCACAGATTATGCGGACGGCAATTCAAGGCCGTTCGGGAGTGAAATCCAGATGACAGTTTGCGCCTCTGGAGAATGGCGTGACAGATGCCCCTTGCCGTATGTGTCTTCCACCAACACGAAACTACCCGCCTGAACGTGACGCACCTCTCCGTCGCTCGTCTCGTATTCGACCGAACCATCCAGCCTGACCGTAAGCACAGGCTCTGGGACCGTATGCCAGGCAACCTCTCGCATGCCTGCCGGGATATGGGTGAGGCGGACCCGGGACGCCGGATAACTGGCCGTCACGTCGAAAGGCACGGCATCGGGGTGCACCGACCTCTTGGTTGTCGGCAGTTCAATTTCGTCGAAATGGGATTCACCATCGGGGGTGGCATAGATCCGCAAGCACTTCATTACGGCTATTTCCCTTCCGGTGCGCGATGCTGAAAACCAAGCATGGCTAGCATGAACAAGCCGGGCAACGCCACGACAGTCCAGTATCGGGCCGTTAGCAGACTCGATACCAAAAATGGCGGACCTCGGTCCGCCATTCACATGTCGAAAGTTCCATTCCGCCTTACTTGGCGTTCGGGTCCTTGATCTTCGGGAAGGTCGCAAATTCGACGTTGTAGAGTTCGCCGTTCACTTCCTTGACTTCGCGCATGTAGATGTCCTGGACGATATCACGGGTGGCCGGATCGATGGTGATCGGGCCGCGCGGGCTTACCCAGGTGGCACCCTTCATGGCTTCGATGAGCTTGGTGCCGTCGGTATCGCCATTGGTCTTCTTGAGCGCCAGATAGGCGAGCGTCATGGCATCATAACCCCCGACGCCCATGAAGTTCGGGCGCATGTTCTTGGCGGCCTTCTTCACCTGGGCGACAAAAGCCTTGTTTTCCGGGCTGTCGTGCAGGGCCGAGTAGAAATGGCCGGTGATGACGCCCTTGGCGACCGCACCCATGCCGTTCAGCAGGTCGTCGTCGGTGACGTCGCCGGTGGCAATCAGCTTGATGCCGGCGTCGGCAAGGCCGCGGTCGACATACTGCTTCATGAACTGCGCACCGATGCCGGCCGGCACGAAAACGAAGACCGCGTCGGGCTTGGCGTCACGGACGCGCTGCAGGAAGGGGGCGAAATCCGGGTTCGCCAGCGGAACGCGGATCGCCTCGACGATCGTGCCGCCGTCTTTCTTGAACTGGTTGGTGAAACCCTGCTCAATATCGATCCCCGGACCGTAGTCGGAGACCAGCGTCACGACCTTCTTCAGGTTGTTCTGCACTGCCCAGGTGGCCACCGGAACGGCGGACTGCGGGCCGCCCATCGAGGTGCGGACGTAATACTGCGACTGCGGCATGATCGCCGAGGTCGTGGCCGAGGTGATGATCGCCGGGATCTTCGCCTGGTTGAGAACCGGCGCCACCGACATGGCGAGAGGCGTCAGGCCGAAGCCCATCAGCATCTTGGCGCCGTCATTGACGACGAGCTCCTGGGCGATGCGGCGGGTCTGGTCGGCGACACCGCCGTCGTCGCGCAGCACGACTTCGATCTTCTTGCCGGCGACGGTATCGCCGTTCAGCGCCATATAGGCCTTCACACCCGCCTCGACCTGACGGCCGGTGGACGCGAACGGACCGGTCATCGGCAGGATAAGGCCGATCTTGACCGTTTCCTGCGCGGATGCCGGAATTGCAACGAGGCCGCCCATGGCGAGACCGGCCGCAGCCATCAATGTTCTTCTGGTAATCATTCTCTTTCCTCCTCAAAGACGAACTGTTCTCAAAGCTCCTGGTGACAGACCGCGTCCTCCTTGCGGCGTCCGGCCCATCACAGCCTGTCGGATATATCGGAGACATCGCGATCAACAGTCAACGGGCGCGACAGTTTGGCGCCCGACTATTTTCCGCGTTCGTCAGCCGGCTGAACGTGGCTAGGCGTTTCCCGAGAGCTGGGCCTGGATTTCACAAATCCGTGTATACAAACCCGCCTCTTACGTCGCGTTTTGCCAAAAACCGCTCCCGCAAACGACCAACTTCGAGCCAGACATCCAAACCGCAAGAAAAACCGGGATAAAAAAGGCATGCCCTGCACTGCCAAGAAAACCGCCGGCCTGCCGCTCCCCCTCCACGCCGTTATACCAGCAATAAGTCTGTATACATTGCCTGTCAATATTAGCCTTTGGGCCGAGAGCGTTATTTACCCGAACGCGAGCCGCTCGACCGGTTATCGTCTCTTTTCTTCGATCAGCTGTTCCAGGGCCTTTACCGCCAGCGGATAACCTGTCGCCCCGAGGCCGGCCATCACCGTCGTCGCCGTCATGGAGACATAGGAGTTGTGATAGATCTGTTCACGGCGATGGACGTTGCTGATGTGAAACTCGATGATCGGCCCCTCGAACATCTTCAACGCATCGAGGAGCGCCAGCGACGTGAAGGTGAAGGCGGCAGGGTTGATGATGATCCCCGCACCCTCGTCGATCGCCTCATGCACCCAGTCAATCAGCTTTTCCTCGCTGTTGGTCTGGCGGAATTCGACCGGGCGTTCGCCCGCCGCCTCCCGGCACCACGCCTCCACTTCGCCAAGCGTCGTGGTGCCGTAGATTTCCGGCTCGCGTTTCCCGAGCCGATTGAGGTTCGGACCGTTGAGAATATAGATCGGTTTCATCGGTTCACCCCTGATAACCCATTAGGCGCGGAAGCCAGAGGACGACGTCCGGCACGAAAGTGATGATGATCAGGCTGACCACCATCCAGAAAATGAAGGGTGCCGCGTCCTTGATGATGTCCTTCACCGGCACACCGGAAATGTTCGTCATGATGAAGAGCAGCAGCCCGTAAGGCGGCGTGACAAGGCCGAGCATGATGTTGACGACCACCACGACTCCGAAATGCACCATATCGATGCCGAGTGCCTGGGCGGTCGGAATGAAGACCGGCACGATGATCAGGAGGATCGCCGTGCCTTCCAGCACGCAGCCGAGCAGAAGCAGCAGGACGTTGACGAGGATGAGAAAGCCGGTGGGCGTCAGGTCCCAACTGGTCAACAGCACCCGCAGCGTGTCCGGGATATTTTCGATCGTCACGACATAGTTGAAGACGAGGGAACCGGCGATCAACATGCCGATCGACGCCGTCGACTTGGCGCTGAGCAACAGCGAATCGTAGAAAGCTCCGAAGCTGATGCTCCGATAGATGACCAGCGAGATGACCAGCGCATAGGCGGCGGCGAGCGCGGCGGCTTCGGTCGGGGTCGTAATACCTGAATAGATGCAGCCGAGCAGCACGACCGGCATCATCAAGGCCGGGAAGGCCCGCCAGGTGATGCGGGGAATATCCCGCAGCGGCACCGGATCTTCGACCGGGAAATTTTTGCGCCGCGCGGTGATCGCCACCTGCATCATCTGCAGGCCGGCCATCAGCAGGCCAGGCACCATCCCTGCAAGGAAAAGGTAGCCGATCGAGGCATCCGACACGAGCGCATAGATGACCATCGGGATCGAGGGTGGAATGATCGGACCGATGACGGAGGTGACGGCCGTCAGCGCCGCGGCGTAGCTTGGCGTATAACGCCCGTCCCGCGTCATCATGTTCTGCATCATCCGGCCGCTGCCGGCGGCATCGGCGATCGCCGACCCGGACATGCCGGCAAAGATGATGCTCTGGACGATGTTGATATGCGCCAGTCCGCCACGGAAACGGCCGACCAGCACGTTGCAGAACGCCAGCAGCCGTTCGGTCATCGAACCGATATTCATGAACTCCGCGGCCAGCACGAAGAGCGGCACCGAAAGGATGAGGTAGTTCGAATACATGCCGTTCAGGAACTGCTCGGCCACCGTGCCCATGTCCGCTCCGGCAAGAAGCAGGTAGAGGATCGAGCCGCACATCATGGAAAGGCCGATCGGCAGGCCAAGGAAGGCGAGCGCCGTGATGACGACGAGCGCGATCGAAAAGGGGCTGGTGAAGTTCATACGCCCGAGCCCGCCTTGGTGGGATCAAAGGTTTCGGGCGCCCTGCCGCGAACCGCGAGCACCCCAAGCCAGATGTAACGCACGATCATTGCGACAGCGAAGACGATGTAGATGGAATAGAGGTAATCGAAGCGGATCTTCAAATAGGCGGTGCTTTCCACCTTCATGAAGGTCACGTAGTCGATCACCGCCGGCAGGGATATGCCGAACAGGACGACGAGCGCCATGGCGCAGATGATCTGCATCACCCGCCGCGCCCTGTCGCCGGCGCCAGCCCAGAAGAAGTCGAAGCGGATCTCCTCCACTTCCCGCACCACGAAGGCAGCGCCGAACAGCACGATCCAGATCCACAACACGACGCTGATCTCGTTGGTCCAGCCAACCGACAGGTTCAGGATGTAGCGGAAGACGATCTGCAGAACGAAGGCGACAAACATCCCGAGCAGCATCAGTGCCAGGAGATTTTCGGCGCGGCGCCGCAGCCAGCCGCCGGCAGCGATAAGTTTCGAATTCATTTACCCCCTCCCCCGGAGGTTCGGCCACCAGGCCGGGCGTTTAACCGCTCCGGCCTGCCGCCGCATTTGTGAGGAGCCCGCCCATGGGCGGGCTATTTTCAGATTGCCGCAACCTTTTCGAGGACGCCTTTCGGCCAGGACTTGGCAAGATCGGAGGCCAGGTATTTCTCCTGGGCAAATTTGCGGAAGGCGGCGATGTCCGGCTCGGAAATATTGAGGCCGGCCTTCTTAAATTCGTCGACCAGCGTCTTCTCCTGCGCAAGGTGCTGGTCCTCGCTCCACTTCATCGCCTTGTCGGCGGCTGCCTGGAAGGACTTCTGCTGATCGGCGCTCATGCCTTTCCAGATCTTGCTGGAAATGGTGAGCAGATCGTAGCCGATGAGGTGCGAAGTCATGACGATCTGCGACATGACTTCATAGAACTTCATGTTCTTGACGTTCGGCAGCGGATTGTCCTGGCCGTCGATCGCGCCGGTCTGCAGACCGGTATAGACTTCGGCATAGGCCATCGGCGTGGGGTTGGCCCCGAGCGCGGCGCCGAGGAACTGCCATGCATCGCCACCCGGCATGCGCAGCTTGATCCCCGCCATGTCCGCGGGCGTGGTGATCTTCTTGTTCGGCTTCAAACCGATCTGTCGGGCGCCGAAATAGGTCGGGCCGAGAATATGAACGCCGAGTTTCTCGTCGGCCATCTTCTTGAATTCCGCGCCGGCCTCGCTCTGGAAGAACTTGGTCACATGCTGCGCGTCGCGGAACAGGTAGGCCGAGGTGAGCACCGACCATTCCGGGATCTGGTTGGAAATATCCTGCGGAGCGATATTGCCCATCTGCAGATTGCCGCGCTGGATGGCGACGAGCTCGGTGCCCTGCTTGAAGAGGGTGCCGCCGTAATAAGGCTCCAGCTTGTACGAGCCGGCGATCGCCTCGGCGAACATCTTGGTCATCTGGGCGCGAATATCCTGTTCGGAAAATACCGCGGAAAACTTCAGGACCGGCTTGTCCTGTGCCAGCGCCGGCACGGACAGGGCGGCGGTTGCCAATGTGGCGCCGAGAAAGTGTCGGCGGGTCAGATCGAATGTCATGGGCTGGTTCCTCCTCCTCACGGCGCGCCGCTTACCTGCGACGAAGCCTCCCTTGTGCAAGCCATTCCTCCCGAGAACGCCGCACCTTCGTATTGTACGAAATAGTTCGTATAAGTCAATTCTCTCTTTGCCTGACTTCCCGGTCTTTCAGGATGAAATCGCAAATCATCATATTAAAGGCGTTCTGCCCTGTATTTTCTTCTTCATCAGCTATATACGATCAGCTCAAAGGGGGAAACATGCTGAAATCAGGAAAAGAGGCAGCCGAGACGATCGGCGAGACCGTGTTTCGGCGGATACGCCAGGATATCATTTCCGGCGCCCTGCCCCCTGGTTCCAAAATCAGGCTGGAGCAGACCAAGGAGCGTTATTCCGTCAGCGTCTCGACGCTCAGGGAAATATTGAGCCGGCTCACCACGGAGAACCTCGTTATCGCCGAAGGGCAGCGCGGGTTCGAAGTGAGCCCTGCGTCCCGGCAGGAACTCCTGGAACTGGCCGACCTTCGCATCCTGCTCGAAAGCCATGCGATCGGCCTCTCCTTCGCAACGGGAGATCTCGACTGGGAAGCGCGGATCGTCGCGGCGCATCACAAGCTTTCGGCGATCGAGCGGCAGCTTCTCGAAGGCGACGCCTCACGCACCGTCGATTGGGTACGTTACGATTGGGAATTTCATCAGGCTCTCGTCTCGGCCTGCAATTCCGAGACGCTGATGGCGTCGCTCTCATCCGTCTTCGACCGCTTCCTGCGTTACCATCTGCTGGCCGAAAGTTTTCGCGGCAAACCGGTGGTGGACGACCACCGGCGGCTTTTCGAGCTTGCCATGAAACGGGATGTCGGCGGCGCTCAGGATATACTGACGCGGCATGTCCGCAACGGCACCGAACATGTCCTGAAAAGCGGCCGTATCCGCTGATATGACCGCCAATTGACAACAGGTCTTGCCGAGACGGTTCAGCATGTCCTTTCGGTCGCGGTCCGGCAGACGACGCTAGCGGATCAGGTGGCAAAACTGTTGGAGAGGCGGTCCAGATCTTCCGAGATTGCAGCTGCGGCCGACTGCAGGATCGGAGCGTAGCGTTCGCAAGCTTCCCGTTCCGAGCCGAAGGCCGACTTGAAGTAGGTCAGTCCTATGCTCGCCAGGACCCGCCCACCATGGCCGAGGATTGGAACGCCGATGGTATTGGAGTTCTTTGGCTCCACGAGAGACGACCGGGTGGCATAGCCGTCTCGATGGACCTTGCTGACGACCCGCTTCAGTTCGGCCGGATGATGACTGAGCGCGTTCTCCGGATCGTCCGACCTTTTCAGCACGTCGATGATCAGGTCGAATTCATCCTTGTCGAGGAAGGCAAGGTAAGCGAGGCCCAGTCCGCGCGTAAGCAGACAGAGACGCTTGTTGACCGTACTGTGAAACGGCGAAATAAAGCTGTCCGGCACCGTGCTGAAGCGCACCACCATCCCGTCATAGTCCGGCAGGGCTATCGCTATCGGCCATTTGTGTTTGCGGGTCATTGCGATGGCCCAAGCACGCCCTGCTTCCACCACCAGCGGTCCCTTGTGAAAGCCGGAGCTCAAGGACGTCACCAGCCCGCTGACCTGATAGCCGCCCTGCCTTGTATCATTTTCCACATATCCGGCTTCCTCGAGCGTCCGCAGGATACGAACGAGAGTAGGTTTCGGAAGCTTTGTCCGGGCATGCAGTTGGGCAATTGTATTGATTGGGTGAAGGTTCAGCTCTTGCAGAACATTCATCGCGCGTTCGATTGCTCGAATGCCCATGGATCCTCCTCCCGTAGAATCTAGATGGCTATTTCGACTAGCGAAATGCCGGGGATGATAGGTTGTCGCGGTCTGGAGTCAAGCTTTAGGGAGGTCCAGGATGTAAGTAGGAGATTGCCATGGCTTCGGCAGACGATGTGAACCGCAATAGACAGGAAGTCAGAAAGCTTATCGCCGGTGTTGACGATGAATTGGCCAGCCGCTTGCTGCGTGGCGCAGTCGATCTTCACGTTCACTCCGGCCCCTCGACGATGCCCCGAAAACTCGACCACATGGAGGCCGCCGAAGAGGCAGCGGCGGCGGGTATGCGCGGGCTTCTGTTCAAGGACCATCATTATTCGGTCGCGCCGGTGATCCCGATGATGGAGCGGCTGCTTGGAGACCGTGGCCTGTCGATGTTCAGCGGCCTCGTGCTCAATAATTCGACAGGGGGATTGAACCCGTTCGTCGTCGATGCCCAACTGAAAATGGGCGCGAAGCTGATCTGGATGCCAACTGCACAGGCAGCCAATCACATCCGCAGCGCGCATCGCAAGACGCGGCTTGCTTCGAATGTCCAGCTTAGACATTCGCCGGCGCTGACGCCTCTCGATGCCTATGGGAATATTTTGGACGAGGTGAAGCAGATCCTCGACATGATTGCGGAATTCGATGCCATCCTGTCCTCCGGACATCTGCATGTCTGGGAGATCTGGAAGCTCTTCGATGAAGCGCGGGCTCGCGGCGTCAAGCGCCTGCTCGTCAATCATCCGATGTACGGGCTCCACTTCACCCCCGACGACGTTCGCGAACTGGCTCAACTGGGCGCCCTCATCGAACAGTCCGCCGGCCTCTATGTCGATTCCCGCTTCAACACCTATACGCCGGAGGAATTCAGGGAGCACATCCTGGCTGCAGGCGTCGAACATTCCTCGATCGGCTCGGATCTCGGGCAGATCGACAACCCCACGCCGGTGGAAGGCATGCGCCAGGCGATCAAGCTCTGCCTGGCATTGGGTTTCAGCGAAACGGAGGTGCGGACCATGGTTGCAGACAATCCGGCCAAGCTGGTCGGATTGCCGACGTGACCATTCCATTCCGCTGACCCAGCACATGCAAGTCATCGAGATCGAACGCCCGGGCGGGCCTGAAGTTCTTCGGATCATTGAACGACCGCGGCCGCGGCCGCAGGCCGGGGAAGTGCTGATCCGTGTCGTCGCGGCCGGGGTCAACCGGCCGGATGTCCAGCAGCGGCGCGGTCTTTATCCGCCGCCGCCAGGCACCTCCGAAATTCCCGGTCTCGACGTTGCCGGGGTCATCGACGACGTCGGTGAAGGCGTAGACGGGCTTCGGGCAGGAGACCTGGTCTGCGCACTCGTCAACGGCGGCGGTTATGCGGAGTTCTGCGTGGCGCCGGCCGTGCAATGCATGCCGATCCCGAAAGGCCTGAGCTTCATAGAGGCTGCTTCGCTTCCGGAAGTCTTCTTCACGGCCTGGAACAACCTGATCTGGTTGGCGCGACTGGAATACGGGGAGACCCTGCTGATCCAGGGCGGCACCAGCGGGGTTGGGATGGCCGGCATCCAGATCGCCACGCAGCTTCGGCACGCAACCGTTTTTGCAACCGCCGGCACCGACGAGAAGAGGGCGGTCTGCAAGGCCGTTGGCGCGCAAGCCGCGGTCGACTATCGCGGTGCCTGGGATGAACAGATCCGCGACCTGACCGGCGGTGAAGGGGTCGATGTCATCCTGGACGGGCAAGCCGGAACCGAGACGCAGCGCCAGCTGGACCTCTTGAAGGACGACGGCCGGCTCGTCTTCATCGCCAGCCATCAAGGCAGCATGGCGCAGGTGAACATCCGCACGCTGGTTCGCCGACGGCTGACGATCACCGGATCAACGCTGAGACCAAGGCCACCCTCCTACAAGGGACGGCTTGCAAAAGACCTGGTCGACCACGTTTGGCCGCTGCTCGAGGACGGCCGCATTGTCACCCGCATTCATCAGGTCGTCCCGTTCGGGCAAGTGCGGGAGGCTCATCGCATTCTCGACGAAAACCGCCAGATCGGCAAAGTTGTCCTTGCCGTCGATCCGGCGCTTGCCCATACCGTTCCATAGCCGCCGCCGACACCTGAGACCCGGAGCCGACGGCGGGCCGATGGACGGTTAGACCTGGGGCATCGGGTAATCGTCCGCGTTGAGGACCCAGCCCGGCTTTTGCGAAAAATCCATCCGCGGCGGCGCGAAGATGTCCACCAGTTGATTGACGCCGGCGGATTCAGCGGTTGTCGTGTGGATCGCGGGCGGTGGGATAACGCAGATCGACGGCGACTCGCAGTAGAGGTGTTCGTCCTCCCGCCAGATGTTCATGTTCGTAGTCCAGGGCCAGCGCAGATGGTGCGTAAAGGAACCGCTTAACGCCAGCGAGCATTGCTCGAAATCATCGTGATGGTGCGGGGACACCTTGTCCCGCTCGCGAGGGCCGATGCGCGGCGATAGATAGTTGATCATGAACGTGGTGCAACGGTAGATGCGCCCGAACCGGGACGGATCGTCCGGAACCTCCAGCGTATACCACTTCAACGTCAGCCCGCCGGGCGGCTCGGGCCAGGCTTCGAAGGGGGGAACATTGGGATGCGCGCCGAGGAAGGCATCCGCGTTCGAAGCGGCGCGCGCCAGATCCCCCGACTTCGGTGTAAAAAGGCGAACGACGCTGCCGCCCGTCGACACCCGGATGGAGCTGTCGCCCGGCGGCACGAAGGCGACGGAATAGCCCGGAACCACGGTGGTTCCCTCCGCGGTGGTGATTTCGACCGAAGTCTCCTTGTCGGGAATGATCAAGGCATATTCATCGGGCTGCGACCGGCGTGAGAAGATGCCGCCCTCTTTCGCGTTGCTGTATGCGACGACGAAGTTCTGTCCACGGCTGATCCATGTGTCGCCGTTGGCATCGGCGATCTGGGGCGCGGTTTCGTAGAACAGGGCAAGCTGCGAGCCGAAATAGCTGTTGTGCACCTTCGTGCCGCTTGGTTTCGCAGCATTGGACAGATTGGATCGTGGGTCACTCTGAACGTACATTGGCATCTCCGCTTTTCTGCCAGAAATAGCTGGCCGTAGTCGAAATCGTCTGGCCCCGTGCCAGGAGACCGGATGGCATTGAGGCAGGGCTGCGGCCCGCGTTCCGGCGGAGCCGGCCGAGCGACATGCACCGCCGCCAGGATCTAGCGTGGCTTCGGCAGCTGCTTCTTCAGCCCTAGAATTTCTCGCGCCTCGCCGGCGGTCGCGATGGTGCCTCCCAGCTCTCTTAAAATGCGCACGGCTTTCTCCACGAGCACGGTGTTGCTCGCGGCGAGGACACCTTTTTCCAGATAGATGTTATCCTCCAGGCCGACCCGAACGTGGCCGCCCAGAAGCCAGGCCTGCGCCAGCATCGGAAATTCCCAACGCCCCACGCCAAAGGCCGCCCAATGAGCGCCTGCCGGCAGAAGCGACTTCATGTACATCAGCGTTTCCGGCGTGGCGATTGCCCCGTAACGCACTCCGAGCACGATCTGGAATAGCGCCGGCTCCGCCAGCCTCCCCTCCCGAAGGAACTGATTGGCGAGCTGGATGTCTCCCGTATCGAATACTTCGATCTCCGGCAGTACGCCCGCATTGCGAATGATGTCCGCCATGACTGCGAGATTGCGGGGCGTATTGATGACGACGGAAGAACCGGAATACATCGTGTTGAAATCGAGGCTGCAGATCTCCGGCCGCAGGGAAGCGATATGTTCGACCCGATGCTCCGGTCGCATCAGCGTGGTCCCGGGCGCTGAAATCCGCGGTTCGTCTTCGCTGGGGACGAACCGTCCGCCGGGGCCGGTCGTCAGGTTGATGATCACGTCCTCGTCCGCTGCCCGCAGGCGCTCGACAACCTCGCGGTAGTGCTGCAACTCCATGCTGGGCCTGCCGTCCGGATGCCTCACATGGATATGAACGATCGCAGCGCCCGCCCGCGCAGCATCGATGCAGGCAGCGGCGATCTGCTCCGGAGTGACCGGCAGATAGGGGGTCTGGTCGATCGTCGTGATATTGCCTGTGACGGCGCAGCTTATAATGGTCGGATTGGCCAAGGCTTTTGTGTTCCTCGTTGAGCGTCACGCGCGAATGAAGTCGCGCTGTCCTGAGACATTGGCTCGCACCAGAAGCTGCGGATCACAATCGTTATCGTCGGCCGTTTCGCGAGAAGAAACGCCATCCGGGTGGGGAATGTTTCGCAGGGAGAAACGGGACCGCAATTGCCTTCGTTCCTGACAAGGGAATGGCTAGGGATCGGTATCGAAAGGTGGCCCCGATGACAGAACAGCGTCCCGATTTTACCGCATTCCGTGAACGACTGCTGACGCGCCAACGGATGCTCGGCACATTCCTCAAGCTTCCCACGACGCAGGTGGTCGAGATATTAGGGGCGATCGGCTATGATTTCGTGGTTATCGACCAGGAGCATGCCGCGCTCGGGCGCGACATAACCGACCTGATGATCTTTGCCGCTCGTGCATCGAATATCGCGCCCGTGGTGCGCATCGCCGAATTCAGCGAAGCAAACATCCTGTCGGCGCTCGATTCGGGCGCGATGGGGATCATGGTCCCGCATGTCAGCACGGTCGAAAAGGCTCGGGCAATTGCACGCAGCTGCCGATATACGGGAGGTAGCCGAGGTTTTGCCGGGCTGACGCGCGCCAGCAACTGGGGAAGTATCGACGCGGTGCATCATATGTCGCTGCAGGACAGCCGGGTCGCCTGCATCGCCATGATCGAGGATTTTGAAGCCGTTGACCGGACGGCGGATATCGCCAGGGTAGACGGCATAGACGCTTTGTTCATCGGCCGGGGAGATCTGACGGCAGCACATCGAGACGATCCGCAGGCCGGCGCCAAGGTGGCAGAAATCAGCAGGCAGGTCGCGGCGGCGGCACGAGAGGCCGATATTCCGCTCATGATGCTGCCGACCAGCAAGGCCGACTTCAATTTTGCGGCCGAACTCGGCGCGAGTGCGATGTTGGTATCGAGCGACCATGGCTTCATCCGATCGGCCGCCGCCGCCGCTCTCAAGGAATACTCGGCTTAAAATTATTGTCGGCAGGTCTTTTCGGGAGGAAAAATGCCATTGATCGAAGTTCCGGAACTGGCAGTTCCAAGAGTTGCGCTCGTGACCGGTGGAAACAGCGGGATCGGGCGCGCGATCGCCGCGCGGCTCGCCCGGATGGGCACCACCATCGTCGTCGGCTACAACAGCCGCCCGGAGATAGCTGATGACGTCGTCAAAAGCCTTCATGGCAGCGGCCACAGCGCCCTGCGCATCGCGATCGACGATCCGGCATCCGTCGCCGAGGCAGCCGTCGCCGTCGGCGAAAAATTCGACAGCCTCGATGCCCTGATCAACTGCGGGGGTGCGACAACCCCGGTCGCGGCAAACGACCTCGACGTGCTCACCGACGACATATTCGATCGCGCGGTAGCGATAAACCTCAGAGGCCCCTTCGCAATGGTTCGGGCGTTCCGCCCGATGCTGGAACAAGGCAACAACGCCGCCATCGTCAATATCTCCTCCATCGCGGCCCGGACCGGCGTGGGAAGCAGCCTGGCCTATATTGCGGCGAAGGGCGGATTGGATGCGCTGACAATTGCGCTGGCCAAGGTGCTGGCACCCAAAGTTCGCGTTTTCTCCGTTTCGCCCGCCGGCGTGGATACGGATTTTGTTCCTCACCGTACCCGGGACCAACTGCAAAAAGTCGCGGAACGCCTTCCTCTGGCCAGGATCACCGCTCCCGACGATGTCGCGCGGGCAGTGACCGCCTGCATCGTCAACCTCACCAGTTCGACGGGAATCGTCATACCGGTCGACGAAGGCCGCCATCTCTAGCCGCTGAAGCCGCAGATATTTTCACAGGCGGCGCCTTCGGGGGGGCCCTGCCTTCCCGCTGTTTCCGCATCATTGGTCAATCGTCTGGCGAAACAGGTTGCCTGCGACATTGCCAGCTTGAGCCGGCTTTGTATTGTGAACACCTGCGACGTGGCGAGGGGTATTGGTCCGCTTGTTGGACAGACAAATGAGCGCGCATAGTTGCAAATCGACTGAACAACATTTGGATGGGAGCCTCGGATGAAGCTGAGCCAAGACGTTCTACTGGGACTCTTTTTCGTTGTTTTCGGCGTCGTGTCCGTTTCAGTTGCGATGAGTTACCCCTTCGGCACATCAGGTCGGATGGGGCCGGGTTATTTTCCTGTCATCATTTCGAGCTTGCTGGTGTTGACGGGCCTCCTCGTCCTCTTTCGTTCGCAATTCGTCCGGCCGGAAATGCTGCCGGCCATTCGGTGGAAGCCGCTCTTTTTGATCCCCGGCGCGGTCGTGATTTTCGGGCTGGCGGTCGAGACCCTCGGGTTGCCGCTGGCCGTTCTCCTGCTGACGATCCTGACCGCGGCGACGAGCATCAAGTTTCAGATCGGATGGAAGGCCGTCGCAGGGTCTCTCGCCTTTGCCGCGCTCTGCTCCGTCGTCTTCATCGAACTCCTCGGCCTACCCATCCCCATCGTGGGAAGCTGGCTACGGGTTCTCGGTTTCTAATCGCTTTGCAGGATTGACATGGACATTTTCAATGGACTTCTCCTGGGGTTTTCGACGGCAACGACGCTGTCCAATTTCGCCTATTGTTTTGCGGGAGTGCTTCTTGGCACCGCGGTGGGTGTCCTGCCCGGCCTCGGGCCGATCGCGACCATTTCCATGCTCCTGCCGTTCACGTTCGGTCTGCCGGTCGACACAGCGCTGATCATGCTGGCGGGCATCTTCTACGGATCGCAATATGGAGGCTCGACGACTGCGATCCTGATGAATCTTCCAGGAGAGGCTTCATCCGTCGTCACCACGCTCGACGGGCACCAGATGGCAAAACAGGGCAAAGCCGGGCGCGCCTTGGCGGCGGCCGCAATCGGCAGCTTCTTCGCCGGCACGGTGGGAACACTTTTCATCGTGATAGCAGCGCCACTGCTGGCAAGCCTTGCCCTCACCTTCGGGCCTGCGGAATATTTCTCATTGATCATGCTCGGCCTCATCACCTCGATGGTGCTGACCAGCGGATCGCTGCTGACAGCCTTCGGCATGGCGCTGTTCGGCATCATCCTGGGAATGATCGGAACCGACATCAATACAGGGGCCGCGCGGTATACGTTCGGCTCGCCCTACCTGCTCGACGGGCTGGATTTCGTCGTCGTCGCCACGGGCATATTCGGTCTGGGCGACGTCCTCATGAACCTGGAAAACGAACGTTTGCGGGTGGTGGGGGTCGCGCCCGTCAGCAGCCTGTTCCCGACGGCGGAGGACTGGCGCCGGATGTCCGCGCCGATCCTGCGCGGCACCGGTATCGGGGTTCTGCTCGGAGTATTGCCCGGCGCGGGCGTCCTGCTCGCGTCCTTCTCGGCATATGCTCTTGAGAAAAAGATCTCGAAACATCCCGAGCAATTCGGCAAGGGTGCGATCGAGGGGGTAGCCGCACCAGAGGCCGCCAACAACGCCGCAGCGCAAACCTGTTTCATACCAATGCTGACGCTCGGCCTTCCGGGAACCGCGACCATGGCTCTGATGATCGGAGCGCTGGTCGTTCAGGGCGTTCAGCCCGGGCCGGAAATCCTGTCTCAGCAGCCTGCCCTGTTCTGGGGCCTGGTCGTGTCGATGTGGCTTGGCAACCTGATGTTGCTTTTCCTGAACCTTCCGCTGGTGGGCATGTGGGCAAAGCTGATTTCGGTGCCATACCATTTTCTGTTCCCGACGATCTGCGTCTTCATGGCAATCGGCGTCTACAGCATCAACAACAGCGTTTTCGACGTGTACATGATGGCGCTGTTCGGCGTGCTCGGATATTTCTTCAAGAGGATGGGAGCAGAGCCCGCGCCGCTCATCCTCGCCATGATCCTTGGTCCCATGGCGGAAGAATATCTGCGCCGGACGCTTTTGATCTCCCACGGGGATGCAAGCGTCTTCTTCACGAGCCCCCTCAGTCTCGGAACATTGGTCGTCGCCGCCCTGCTGCTCCTGTCGATCGTGTCGCCGCGCTTTCGCAAAGTGCGCGAGGAAGGGCTGCAGGAAGCCGACTGATCGGCACCCACGACCGACATACGCACCAACTTCCAGGAGTTCCCTATGCAACAGGACGACGGCACGCGCCTAAAGGCCCTCCTAGACAGGGAGGAGCTCTTCGATCTCGTGCGCCGCGAACGCTTTGCCCGTGACCAGCGCCGTTTTGACGTGATGAGCGCATGCTTCCACCGCGACGCCTATATCCGGACAAGCTGGTACGAGGGACGCGGTGGCCAGGCCTATGTGGACGCGACGCGCGAGTGGATGAAGGCGACCGGCAACAGCAAACACTGGGTGTTTCCCGCCTTTGCGCAAGTGACCGGGGACCGGGCAACGGTGGAAAGCCCGGCGATGATCTTCAACCGCGCGAGGCCTGACGGCGTCGAGATCGATCTTCATGTCTTCTGCCGGTTCTTCTCCCGTGCCGTGCGAGAGGGCGGGATCTGGAAGCTCCTCACCTTCGAAGTCCTGTTCGAGAGGGATATCGTCAAGCCCGTCAACCCGGCGGAGACACTTCCCATCGACTGGTCCGTCCTGTCGACGATGCGTCCCTCCTACAAGTTCCTGGCATATATCCAGCACACGCGCGGGGTCACGGTAAAATCCGATCTGCTGGGCGACGATCAGCCGGACCAACTCAGCGCTTTTCATGAGGGCGAGGAACGCTGGCTTGCTGGCACGGGCTGACGGCCATCAAGGCTTGCGGTCGAGCGGGCCATTCCAAGCAGCGGAATGGTCTCAGTCAGAGGTTCGCGGTGGCAATCCGGCACGATAGTGTTGCGCCTATAGAACTCGATTCAACGGGTGGGAGGAGACTTGCAATGAACAGGCGGGAATTTATCGTATTGGGCGGCACAGCTGCCATGCTGGCGTCCAGAGGAATTGCGCTGGCCGACAGTTGGCCGAGCAAACCGGTAGTGGTGATCTCGGCCTATCCCCCGGGTGGCACCAGTGACATTATAGCCCGGCTGGTCGCGGATGCCTTGACGGCCAAATACGGCCAGCAATTCGTCATCGAGAACCATGCTGGCGCAGCCGGGGCCCTGGCCGGCGGCAGGCTCGCGCGCGCCGCGCCCGACGGCTACACGATCATGATCAGCGGCAGCGCGCCGATCGCGGCCAACAAGGTGGTGCAAAAGAACCTCGCCTACGATCCGCAGGTGGACTTCACGCCGATCTCGATTGTCGCAGAAAGCCCGGCGCTGCTCAGTGCAAGCGCTTCGGCTCCGGCGAAATCGGTCCAGGAACTGATCGCCTATGCGAGGGCAAACCCTGGAAAGCTGAATATCGGAAATCCGGGCGCGGGGACCAAGGGGCACATAGCCGCTGCCATCATCGGCCAGATGGCCGGCGTCCAGATCAACCATATTCCCTACAAGGGGTCGCCGCCGTTGCTGGCCGATCTGCTGGGCGGACACATCCACTTCGCGCTCGACGCGCCGTCCAACTATCTCCCCCATATCCGCGACGCGAAAATCCGCGGGCTTGCGGTCACCTCGGCCAAGCGAATTCCGGAACTGCCCGAGGTGCAGACCGTCGCAGAACAGGGTCTCAACGGCTACGAGCAGACCCTCTGGTTCGGCGCTGTCGGCCCAAAGGGGATGCCCAAGGAGATCGTGAGCAAGATCCATACCGCCATCAAGGAGTGGAGCGACACGCCGGCAGCGCAGAAGAAGTTTGCGTCGCTCGGACTGACCCCCGTCGTCAATACGCCTGACGAAATGGCCGGCTCGATCGAACGCGAGATCCGGTCGATCGAGCCGCTGGTCAAGGCCGGGCTTGTCGAGCCGACCTAAGCCGCTCGTCGCGGGCGCAGTAGGGCCTTATCGGTGTCGCGGCCGCAATCACTCGGCCGCGACGCCTCTCGGCGGGACTTGGAGTTGCTGGCTCAGGGATGGAATTGAACTGGATGAACGAATGCCTCACTCTCAATGTCAATGGGCAGGTGCATGAGCTGGACGTGCCTTCGACGGCACCGCTTCTGGACGTGCTGCGCAATCACCTGGGCCTGAAAGGCAGCCGGTATGGCTGCGGGTTGGAGCAATGCGGCGCCTGCATGGTTCTGATCGACGGCGTTGCCGCCTATTCCTGCAGCCGGGAGATCGGCACGCTTTCCGGCCGCACGATCACGACGGTCGAAGGCTTGGGCTCGGCGGATGCATTGCACCCGCTGCAGCAGGCATTCCTCGACGAGCAGGCGGGACAATGCGGTTATTGCCTATCGGGCATTCTCATCGCGGCGAAGGCTTTCCTCGATCGCAATCCCGACCCGACGCGGGCCGAAATCGCCGCAGCGCTCGACGCAAATCTCTGCCGCTGCGGTTCGCACCCCCGCATTTTGCGCGCCGTGCTCAAGGCGGCAGCCGACTTGCGTGAGAAGGTAGCCTGATGACCGCGCTTAGCTTCAGCCTGAGGGACAATCCCCGGCTCGACCGCTGGCTTCGCTTCCAGGACGACCACACGGTGCGGATCGGCACCGGCAAGGTGGAACTCGGCCAGGGCGTGCTGACAGCGCTTGCGCAGATCGCGGCCGAGGAACTGGATCTTCGCATTGACCAGGTGCGGATGATGTCCGGCAACAGCGTCGAGGGTCCGGGCGAAGGTTATACCGCCTCGAGCTGGTCCATCGAGCATTCCGGTGCTGCGATCCGGCTTGTCGCAGCGGAAGTCCGTGCACTTGCCCTGGCGCGGGCGGCGCTGCGATTGAACGCGGCACCCGACGAGCTGACCGTCGCGGACGGCGCCTTCTTGAAGAACGGTGCGCCGAGCGGCATCGACTATTGGAGCATTGCCGGAGAACTCGACCTTTCCGCCGAAGCCACCGGCGCGGTTGCGCCAAAACCCCAAAGCGCTCACCGCCTCGTCGGCAGATCTGTCCCGCGGCTGGACCTGCCGGCAAAACTCACCGGATCCGGCTTCATCCAGGACATGATGCTTGCGGGAATGCTGCACGCGCGGACATTGCGCCAGCCCGGGCCGGGCGCGGTGCTTCTGCAACTGGATGAGACGATCATCCGGCGCAGAGCGGGAGGCGACGTCCGCATCGTTCGCCTCGACAATTTCGTGGCATTCGTCGGCACCGACGAGACCGCGGTCCGCGCTGCCGCCATGGCTGCAACCGAATGCGCCGTCTGGGACAATGCCCTCAGTCTCTCACCCGAACAGGCGACGCCGGACTGGGTCGCCTCCCAGCCCTCGGACGACCGTCTCATGGGCGCTCCTTCGCCGGAAAAGGCGACGGACCGTGTCTCCGCGCGCTTCACTCGCCCGTTCCTTTCGCACGGCTCCATCGCACCCTCCTGCGCGATCGCGCTCTACCGTGACGGCATCCTTACCGTCTGGTCCCATGCACAGGGCATGCACCCGCTGCGGGAGAATATCGCAAGGACGCTCGGATTTTCCCTCGAAGCGGTTGCCTGCCATCATGTCCAGGGTGCCGGCTGTTATGGCCATAACGGTGCCGACGACGCCGCCCTGGACGCTGCCCTCGTGGCACGCACGCTGCCCGACCAACCGATCCGCCTCATGTGGCGGCGCGAAGAGGAATTCGGCTACGAGCCACTCTCCTCAGCCATGACCGTCGCCGTCCATGCAGAACTGGACGCGGCCGGCCGGCCCGTCGACTGGACCACGGAAATCTGGAGTGCCACCCATGGCCAGCGGCCCGGTGTCGGCGGCGCCAGCCTGCTTGCCGCCCACGCCATGAAGACACGGCCACCTGCCCGCAAGCCCTTCGACATTCCGCTTGAACGCGGCGGTGGAGCTGCCCGCAACGGCATTCCTCTTTACGATATCGGCCCGAAGCGGATCGAATTGCATCTGATCCACGACGTGCCGGTACGGACCTCGTCGCTGCGTGGCCTCGGCGCGACGCTGAACGTCTTCGCCATCGAAGGCCTGCTCGATGATCTGGCTGGGCGCGCAGGCGAAGATCCGGTTGCATACCGGCTGGCCATTCTTTCCGACCCTCGCGCCCGTCGCGTCCTCGAGAAAGCGGCCGCGATGGCGAACTGGTCATCCCGCGATGCCGGAGGCGCCGGAAGCGGTCTGGGTATCGGCCTCGCCCGCTACAAGAATTCTTCGGCCTATGCGGCGGTCGTCGCCGCCGTCGACGTGGATGAGGCAGTGCGAGTCACGGATATCTGGTGCGCCGTCGATGCCGGGCTCGCCATCAATCCCGACGGAATTCTCAACCAGATCGAAGGCAATATCGTCCAGGCCATCAGCTGGACGCTGATCGAGGAGGTCCGCTTCGGCCCGCAGGGCATCGCGACGCTCGACTGGGAAAGTTATCCGGTCATCCGCTTTTCGCAAATACCCGAGATTCGCGTCGAGCTTGTCGAGGCCAGCGAATACCCGCCGCTCGGCGTCGGTGAATGCGCAGGTGGTCCAACGGCAGCCGCCATCGGCAATGCGGTCGCGCATGCCTTGGGCACACGCATCCATCATATGCCGATGACCCGCGACCGGATCATGGCGGCCCTGATGGCATGACGAGACGGCCGGCGACGACGGTTGGATGCGCGACGGCGGATCCATCGTGTTCGGATTGGGATCTCACTTCATCGACCTTTGGATCGCGCGTCCGGGGAACGCTTCTGATCGCATCAAACAAGAAGGGTAATGGAAAATGACGGATCCATCTGCAGCATCTGGCAGGATATCGAACCCGACGGGCAAATTGATTCTGTTTTACAGTCCCGGAGCCTGTTCGCTGGCATCGCATATCGCCCTGGAGGAGACCGGCAGGCCGTTCAGACCGGTGAGGACGCTGCTCTCGGAAAACCAGCATCTGACCCCGGAATATCTGGCAATCAATCCCCGCGCCAAAGTGCCGGCACTCATCGCGCCGGATGGCAGGGTGATCACCGAGAACACCGCGATATTGACGTATATCGCCTTGACCAGTCCGGACGCCGGCCTGTTTCCGGCCGATATTCTCGACCAGACGCTGTGCATCTCCCAGATGGCCTGGTTTTCGAACACGCCGCATATCTTCCAGAGAGCCAAGTTCAGGCCTTATAGATTCGTCGAAAGAAAGGAAATTTATGACGATGTCCGCAGCAAGGCAGTGTCCTCCTATTGGGAGAGCATGCAGGAGATAGATGGGCTGATTGCCGGCAACGAGTGGATCATGGGCGACCGGTATACGGTCGTGGATCCCTACGCCCTCGTCTTCTATGGCTGGGGACGGAGCAACGGGCTGCCAATGGACACCTTGAAAAGTTTCACGCGGCATCACAACCAGATGCGCGAGCGGGCGGCCGTAAGGGCGGTGCTGGAGCGGGAGGATAACCCCCACTTCAAGTCAGGTGCATCTCCGTTTCAAGCGACGTAAGCCCGCGTTATCCCTCGCGCGATGAGAATGAGACAAAGAACTGGTCGGCGAGCTTCTTCGATGTCGCCTGCACCAGTCTGCCGCCCAATGCTGCAATCTTTCCACCGATATCCACATTGGCGCTGTAGGTCAGGAAGGTGGCATTGCCATCCTGCGCAAGCCTGACAACGCAGTCTCCCTTGGCGAAACCGGCGATGCCGCCATTTCCCTTGCCGATGATGCGGCAGCTCTCCGGCGCCTCGATATCGATGATCTCGACGGTGGCTGCAAAGGTTGCGGAAACCGGACCTATCTTGAGCACGACCTTCGCGTCGAAACTGTTCTCGGCCGTCTGCGTCAGTTCCTTGCACCCAGGAATGCAACGGCGCAGGACATCGGCATCGAAGAGCCTCACCCACACGTCGTCGCGTGGCTCTTCCAGCCGGTACTCTCCAGTGATTTCCATAAAAATATCGCTCTTCGCCGCGCAAGCGACGAAGCCCTTTGTTCGATGATGATCGGGTCGGTGGATTGCGGGCTCAGACCGCGCAGTATCGCTCCTGAATGTCCTTGTCCGCCAGAAGTGTTGCCGCATCGCTGCGGTAGACGATCTCGCCCTGGTCGACGATAACCGCCCGGTCCGCAAGGTTCAGCGCCCATTCGACATTCTGCTCGACGAGGAGCAGCGTCGTCCCCTCCTCCCGCAGCCGCCTGAACAGTGCGCCCATCTCCTCGACCAGCACGGGCATGATGCCTTCCGACGGCTCGTCGAGCAGGATCATCTTCGGCCGGGCGATCATGGCGCGGGCTATCGCCAACATCTGCTGCTCGCCGCCCGACATGGTTACACCTTCCTGGTGCAAACGCTCCTTCAAGCGCGGGAAACTGCGGGCGATCTCGTCGATCGCAGCCGCCTCGTCGATCCGCTTGCGGTCGGCGACAAGCCCCAGCTGCAGGTTTTCCAGCACCGTCAGCCCCCGCACGATACGGCGTTCTTCCGGAACATAGGCGAGGCCGCGGACATAGCGGTCATGGGCCTTTAGCCGGGATATGTCTTCGCCGTTGAACCGGATGGCGCCGGTGGTGCGCGGCATGAGCCCCATGATCGAACGGATGATGCTCGTCTTGCCGGCGCCGTTGCGGCCGACAAGCGCAACGATCTCGCCCGGTTCCACCGCGAACGACACCCCGTGAAGCACATGGCTCGCGCCATACCAGCCGTTCAGGCCTTCGATTTCAAGCATAGCCATCATTTTGTCCCAGGTAGACGCGACGAACCTCGGAGTTCGCCTGGATTTCCTTCGGTGTCCCGTCGGCCAGCAACTGGCCATGGTGAAGGACGAGCACGCGGTCGCTGAGGCCGAGGATCATCTTCATCTTGTGCTCGACGAGCAGGATCGTGCGTTGGGCCGCCAGCTTCTCTATCAGCGCGACCATCTCGCGCGTCTCTTCCGGCCCCATCCCCGCCGTCGGCTCGTCGAGCAGAAGAAGCGCCGGATCGGCCACCAGGGCGATGGCGATTTCCAGCGCTCGCTGCTGTCCATGCGCCAGGAATTTGGCCGGTGTCGCCGCCCGCGCCGACAACCCGACAGATGCGAGCATTGCCGAGGCCCTGTCCTCGCTATCCCTATCGGCACTGCGGTTTGCCCAGATGTTCATCCGGGACCGGAAAGCCTGTGCCGCGACGCGGACGTTCTCGAGGACGGAAAGGTTGGGGAAGATGTTGGTGATCTGGTAGGAGCGGGCGATGCCGCGGTGCACATAATCGTGCTGTGGCACGCCCGCCATATCCGTGCCACGAAACCTGAGCGTACCGCTCGAGGGTTTCAGGGCGCCGGACAGGATGTTGAAGAACGTGCTCTTGCCGGCGCCGTTCGGCCCGATGATGGCGGTGATCTTGCCTTCCTGGAAATCGGCCGTCACATCCTTCAACGCGACCAGTCCGCCGAACTGCTTGCCGATATTGGTGACGCTCATGATAGGTGCGCTCATCGGCTTTTGCCCCAGGCTATCAAGGTGCCCCAGATGCCCTTGGGCAGATAGAGGACGAAGAGGATGAAAATCACGCCGACAATCAGCTGCCAGTTGGATGTCCAGAGCGAGAAAATGTCCTCCATCGAAAGAAACGCCAGCGCGCCGATAAAGGGACCGAAGAAGCTGCCGGCGCCGCCGAGCAGCGTCATCATCACGATCAGGCCAGACGTATGGTAATGGAGCGAATCCAGGGGCACGATCGAAAGATGCATCGCCGATAGCGTGCCTGCGAGCCCACAGAGAATGCCTGAAAGGATGAAGGACAACAGCTTGGTTCGCTCGACATCATAGCCGCAGGCGCGCGCCCGTGTCTCGTTTTCGCGGATCGCCTCGATCACCGCGCCGAAAGGCGAATTCAGGACCCTCGACACGAACCAGAGCGCCGCCGCGACCACGATCATGATCGCGTAGTATTTCACGAGAGGATCGAGGAAATTTACCGAGAAACCGGGAAGGTGCAGCGTGCTGACCGTAAAGCCGCGCAGACCGTTTTCGCCGCCGGTCCAGGAGGAGGCTTGCAGCGCCGCATAATAGACGAGCTGTGCCAGCGCGAGCGTCACCATCGAGAAGTAGATGCCACGCGTGCGGATGGCGAGCACCCCCATGACCGTCGCAAGCAGGCCCGAAACCAGCACGCCGATCAACATCGCAATGAACCAGTGGATCCCGAAAGCACCGATCGCGATACCCGTCGCATAGGCTCCGGCGCCGAAGAAGGCCGCGTGACCGAAGGAGAGCAGGCCGGTGTAACCAAAGAGCAGGTTGTAACCGACCGCGACAAGGCCGTAGATCAACACGTTGACGGCCAGCGCCTGCGAGGGCAGCACCCAGGGCAGGATGCAGAGCGCCAGGATTGAAAGCGGCACCCGCCAGCGGCTGACATTGGAAAACCGTGTCGCGAAGCTGCGTCGGGCGGGCGCCGGGACAAGTTCCGCATTTCTGATGACGGACATGGCGGTCTCCCTACAGGCCAGGTGCGGCGCGGCCATAAAGGCCGTTCGGGCGCACCAGCAGAATGAGCGCCATCAGCGCGAACATGACGATCGTCGCCATTTCCGGGGCGAAGAGCGATGTCATGCTGACCGAGACGCCGACGATGAGGCCGGCAATGACGGCGCCGGGAAGCGAGCCCATGCCGCCGATCACCGTCACCACGAAGGCTTCGGCCAGCACAAGCGTGCCCATTTCCGGGCTGACATTGCGCATCGGTGCAGCAAGCACACCGCCGAGTGCGGTGATGCCGACCCCGATACCGAACACGATCAACCACAATCTGCTGATATCGACGCCCAGCACCCGCATGATCAGCGGATCGGCGGAACCCGCCCTGACGATCAGGCCGAATTTCGTCTTTTCGAGGCCGATCCACAGCAGCAACAGGACGGCGACAACCACGCCGATGACGAAAAGCCGGTAGAGCGGGAAAAAGCCGATGCCGAGGTTCACCACGCCGCGAAGGGCTGCCGGCGTCGAGAACGGAATGCCGTCGGTGCCGAAGAATATGCGCACCGCCTCGACCAGCACGTAACCAAGACCGAAGGTGAGAAGCAGCGGATCGTCCGGCGAGCGGCCATAGAGAGGACGGATGAGGAAACGCTCGATCAGCATGCCGAACAGGCCGATCATGACCGGCGCGATCAGGAGAGCCCACCAGAAGCTCCCCGTCAGGCCGGCCACGTAGAGCCCCGCATAGGCTCCCACCATGAACAGCGCACCATGCGCGAAATTCACGATGCCGAGCATGCCGAAGATGATCGACAGGCCGAGCGCAACCATGATCAGGACCGCGCCCAGCGCGAGGCCCGAAAACAGCTGCATTGCAATCAATTGGACAGTCATGACCTCATCCGTCCCAGGGTATCAGCTCTTGAAGCCGAGTTCGGAGCAGGTTCGCAAAACGCTCTCCGATGCAGGTTCCGCGGCGACGATCTTGAAAAGATCGGCATCCGATTTCATCGCGCTTTTCGCCTTGGATTCCAGGACGAGTACCGATTGCATCGACTGGTGGTCGCACTTGCGGTAGGACTGCTCTCCCTTGGCGATATCATATTTCAGCGCTTCCAGAGCCGCGATGACCTTCTGTGGCTCCGTCCCGCCTGCCTTTTCGATGGCCATCAACAGCGAAGCGACGCCGGTATAACCGTAGGCTCCGTAGTCGGTCGGGATCGTGCCCTTGTACATGGCCCTGAAGGCGTCGTTGAACGCCTTTGCGGAAGGCACCGTTTCTTCCAGGCCCCAGTAATAGTTCGCGCCGCCGATGACACCTTCGAAGACTTCGGGATCGACCGCAAGCCGCTGGTTGTGCAGCAGCACCGGCACGACGATCTTCATCTGGTCCTTCACGCCGAAATCCACCGCCTGCTTGATGGAATTGGCCTGGTCGCGGCCGAAATTGCAGATGCAGAGGATGTCTGCGCCTGATGCCAGGATGGTCGGGATGAAGGTCGAATAGTCCGCCGCGCCGAACGGGTGCAGGATTTCGCTGACCGTCTGCGCACCGATTTCCTTGGCTGCCCGCCTGAAACCGCGCAGCATCTCGTGGCCGTAGGCATAGTCGGCAACAAGATAGGCGACCTTCGAACCCTTCTTGAAACTGTGCTTGGCGACAACCGCGGTCGTCATCGTCGGATTGAGCGCCTCATGGAACGTATAGGGGCTGAAATCCTTGGTCTCGTTGATGGTGTCCGACTGGCTGATCGAGATGTACAGCATGTTGCGGGCACGGGTCACCTCGTTGACCGCAAGCTGTACGGCGCTCGAAAGTGCGCCGACCACCGCATGGACCTTGTCCTTTTCGATCAGTTCGAGCGTGCGGGTGGCGGCTTCGCCGGCATTCAGCTTGTCGTCGCGCACCAGGAGCTCGACCTTGCGGCCGGCAATTCCACCCTTGTCGTTGGCGAGCTTTACCGCCAGCTGGGCGCTGCGGACCTGGTCGTTGGCCTCGGCGGCGAACGGGCCGGTCAAAGGCGTCGGAAACCCGATGCGGATGGTTTCCGCCTGCGCCCGGGCTATCCATGGCATCGAAAGTGTTCCAGCCACGCCGGCCAACCCGATAAGGGCTGCACGGCGGCCGATCGGCCTCAAAGCCGGCTTCTCAATTCCGTTTGTCATCCTGTCCTCCTCCTGACATCGGATCGTTGTTGCATTCAGATCGTGCCGAGCGCCCTCAATATGCGCGTCGGCGTCATCGGTATCTGCGTCAGCACCGCGCCGTGACCCACAAGCGCATCGTTGACGGCATTCATCGCAGCGGCGGATGCCGCCGCCGTCCCTGCTTCGCCGCAGCCCTTTGCACCGAGTTCGGTGTCCCGGGTCGGCGTTTCGACGTGGGAAATCTCGATATCCGGCATCTCGCAGGCCATCGGCACGAGGTAATCGGCAAGCGAGCCGTTGGTGAGCTGACCTTCCTCGTTGTAGAGGCATTCCTCGAAAAAGGCCGCGCCCAGTCCCTGCACCACGCCGCCCCGCACCTGTTCGTCCACCAGCAGCGGATTGATGATGCGGCCGCAGTCCTCGACCACCCAATGCTTGAGAATCTTCACGAAGCCGGTCTCCGCATCCACTTCGACCAGGCAGCCCTGGGCTCCGTTCGTGAATGCGAACGGATAACCCTGCGGCGCATAGTGATGCACAACGGAAAGCTGCGCCTGGGTTTCGGGCGGCAGCGTGTCCGACCGGAAGAAGGCGATGCGCGCGACTTCCGAGAGGCTAACGCGCTGCTGGCCCGTGACCGCCTCGACGATCCAGTCGGCGCGGATATCAAGCTCGCCCGGTTGCGCCTGCAGGATGAGACCCGCAACGGCGAGCAGATTTGCCTTCAGCTTGCGCGCCGCCTGCAGCGCCGTTTCGCCGCCGATGCCCGCTCCACGACAGGCCCAGGTGGCACCCCCATGGGGTGTCGTATCGGTGTCGCCGGTCATCACCCGGACTTTTTCCCGATCGATGCCGAGCTGGTCCGCGACGATCTGACCGATGATGGTCTCCGTCCCCTGCCCCTGTTCGGTCACGGAAATCGAACAATGCACCTCGCCGGACGGCGTGAGCTTGAGGATGGCGCCGTCCTGCGCGGAAATCCGCGCGCCACCGACCCCATAAAAAGCCGGGCTCGGGTTGGTGATCTCCACGAAAAGGGCGATACCGATGCCGCGCAGGATGCCGTTCTGCCGCTGATCGGCCTGCTCCGCACGAAGAGCGTCGTAGTTCATGATCGACTTCAGCCGCGCGAGACAGACCTGGTGGGAGAGCTTTTCGAACTGGTACCCGGTCGGCGATGTGCGGGGATAGCTGCTGTCGGGAATGAGATTGCGCTCGCGGATTTCAAACGGATCGAGGCCGAGTTCGCGCGCCGCGGCATCGACCAGGCATTCCGTCACCGCGCAGGCAATCGGATGCCCGACGGCGCGGTACTGGCTGGTCTGCACCTTGTTCTGGAACACGACCGAAAGATTGGCGCGATAAGAAGAGAAGTCATAAGGGGCACCCATCAGGCGGATGACCTGGTTTCCCTCGACCGCGCTGGTGCGCGGGTAGCTCGAAAAGGCACCGATCGCGGTTAGGTCGTCTACATCCATGGCGGTGATGCGACCGTCCCTGTCGAGGGCAAGACGCCCGGTTATCCGGTGATCGCGGGCATGAATATCCGAGACGAAGGATTCCATCCGGTCGGCGACGTATTTGATGGGGCGACCGAGCCGGATCGACGCGCCGACGACCGCCATCTCCTCGTGATAGACATGCAGTTTCATTCCGAACGAACCGCCGATATCCGGCGCGATGACGCGGACATTGGCTTCCGGAATGCCGTAGTGGCGGGAATAGACATCCTGGAACTGATAGGGTGTCTGGGTCGCGTGGTGGGCAGTCAGCCGGTTCTCGCTCGGATCGTAATCGGCAACGATGGCGCGCGGTTCGAGTGTCACCGCCGTGTGCCGGCCGAAAACGAAGCTCTGCTCGACCGTCGTGTCCGCTGCATCGAATGCCTCCTCGACGCCGCCGCTGTCGAGTTTCGTGGCAAAGCAGATATTGTCGGCGAGCTCTTGCGACATCGCCGGGGCAGACATGGCCTCGACCGGGTCCGCCAGTGCCGGGAGCTCCTCGATATCGACGATCACCAGCTCGGCGGCATCTTCGGCGATTGCCCTGCTGTCGGCGACGATGAGAACGACCGGCTGCCCTGACCACATCACCTTTTCAAGAGGTAGCGGCACTTGCGGCGGAGACTTCATGTTGCTGAAATGCTCGAGCGTTCCGGTCCAGGGCGCGCAGATCGATGCCAGGTCCTCACCCGTGAAGACGGCGCGAACGCCGGAGAGGGCCTTTGCCTCATCGATATCGATCGAAACAATGTTTCCATGCGCATAAGGGCTGCGGACGAAAGCCGCATGCAACATGCGCGGCAGCACGAGGTCGGTCACGTACCGCCCCCGGCCTTCGAGCAGACGCTTGGCATTCGGTCGCGATACCGAGCGGCCGATATAGGAGTTAGGCCTGTCGATGGAGCCGGCGAACGCGTTCATGCCTTCTCCTCCTCCATATGCTGCCGGCGCTGTCTCGCCGTCGTTTCGATCGCATCGACGATCGCTTCGTAACCGGTACAGCGACAGTAGTTTCCGGAGAGCGCGTCACGGATGCCGTCGCGATCGGGCTCGTCGCCGGACGCCAGAATCCCGTAGGCGCTCACCAGCATGCCCGGAGTGCAGAAGCCGCATTGCAAGGCATTGCGCTCATGAAACGCCTTCTGGAGGTCGTCGATCGCTCTGCGATGGGTCAGGCCCTCGATCGTCTCGACGGCGCAGCCATCGGCCTGCACCGCAAACATCAGGCAGGCATGCACCGGTCGGTCGTCCAGCAGTACCAGGCAGGCGCCGCAGACGCCCATTTCGCAGCCCGTATGGGTGCCGGTGAGCTGGATGTCCTGCCGCAGGAAATCGGCAAGCGTGGTGCGCGGCGCAACCAGCGCCTCGATTGTCTCGCCGTTCACGGCCAGCGAAATCGCCACCTTGCCGCTCATCGGCTTGCCTCCAGCCGGCCGAGCAGCCTTCCGAGCAGCACCCTTGCAAGATGCCGGCGCATCTCCGGAGGCGTATGCTCGTCGCCGACCGGATCAAGCTCCGTGCCGAGTACGTCCTGTGCCTGCCGGATCGCCTCCGGCGTCAACTGCCGCCCGGTCAGCGCGGCTTCGACCGCACGCACCCTGACCGGCGTCGAGCCCACCGAAAGGAAGGCAATCCGCATGCGTTCGACAAAACCGCCCTGCATCTGCGCATCGATGCCCGCCCCGACGATTGCATAATCGCCGCGCCGACGGGCCAGTTCGTCAAAGGCCGTCCGGGTTTTCGCGGTTGCCAAGGGTACGTATACCGCGGTGACGATCTCGCCCGGCTGAAGCGCCGTTTCATAGAGATCGATGAAGAAATCCCCGGCACCAACGCGGCGGCTGCCTTCAACGGAGGCAATTTCAATGAAAGCATCAAGCGCCAGCGCCATGGCGGGAAATTCCGATGCGGGATCGGCAAGCGCCAGGCTGCCGCCGAATGTGCCCTTGTTGCGGATCGCCGGGTGCGCCACGAAAGGAGCCGCCTTTGCAAGCAGCGGCGCATGTTCCCGCACGAGATCCGAGTCGAGAATTTCGCAGTGGCGGGTGGTTGCGCCGATGCGCAGATGACCGCCGGCGATGGAAAGACCGCGCAGTTCGTCCAGGCGAGCGATATCGATGAGAAGGCCGGGGGCCTGCAGCCGAAGTGCCAGCGCCGGAACGAGACTCTGCCCTCCCGCAATATAGCTCGCATCACCATCCGCGCTGACGAAAGCTTCCAATGCTTCCTGCACGCATTTCGGGCGCATGTAATCGAAAGCTCTCGCCTTCACCGGCTCCTCCCACGTGGCCTTCCGGATTTGTGACCACTTGGTTACAATATTTCGCACGTCGATCCGCTGGTCAAGAAAAATAACCAACTGGTCTCAAATAAAATTACCACTTGGTCTCAAACGCCCGCCGCGCTATCGCTATGGGAAATGGGTTGCCGGTGACTCGGTGACGGGCATGGCAGATCAGGGCAGGCATGACGGATCAGCAGAAGAGCCTTGAACGCGAAGGTGGCGGAGAAAAACCGCGGCGTCCCAAGCAATACATGCGGGCGAACGAGCGCGAACAGTTCATCTTGGACGAGGCGGTCCGCTTCTTCGCCGAGCATGGCTTCGAGGGCCAGACCCGCGAACTCGCCAAGCGCATCGGCATCACCCATTCGGCGATCTATCGGCATTTTCCCAGCAAGGAAGCCTTGATCGAGCGGGTCTACGAACATGTCTATCTCAGCCGCTGGGACGATAGCTGGGCCGGCCTCATCATCGACCGCAGCCGGTCATTGGAAAGCCGGCTGACGGAATTTTATCTGCGATATGTGGAACGCGTCTTCCACTACGACTGGGTCAGGATCTTCGTCTTTTCCGGCCTCAAAACCTTCGACATCACGACGCGCTATCTCGACATCGTGCGCCGGCAGATCATCGAGCCTGCCTGCCTGGAACTCCGCCACGAACTGGGCCTGCCAGGCCCGGACGAGGCGCCGCTTTCCGAGCGGGAGACCGAATTGTTCTGGGGTCTCCACGGCCGCATCTTCTATCTGGCGATCCGTCGGTTCGTCTATGCGACGCCCACCCCGGAATCTCTGGACGAGATCGTCCGCGACGGCGTCAGAAGCTTCATGCTGGGTGGCCCCGCAATCGCAAAGGCAATCGTTCAACGGAAACCCTAGCGCGCGTCCGCCTGAATGCCGCCGGGCCGATGATCTCGGCGGTTCCGCCGTGCCGCCCCTAATGGGCGCCCAGCATGGCGCGGCGGATCTCGTCATGGGCGATCTCGCCGTCAGAACGCTTGAACTCCCGTTGAATGCTGCCATGGGAAAGCACATAGGCGCGCGACGACACGTCGATCGCCTGGAAGAAGCTCTGCTCCGCCATCAGGATCGTCATATTGCTCTTCTCGCGCAGCTGGGTGATGGCATTCAGCACGTCACGCACGACGATCGGCGCCAGGCCCACCGAGGGTTCATCGATGATGATGATCTTCGGCGCCGTCATCAGCGAACGGGCGATCGCCAGCAATTGCTGCTGCCCGCCGCTCATGGTCGAGGCGATCTGCCTGCGGCGCTCCAGAAGCAGCGGAAAGGTTTCGAAACAATAGGCGAGGTTCTGCTTCATCCGGTCGCGGACCCCGGGGTTGCTGCCCGCGAGCTTGAGATTGTCCTCGACCGAGATGTTCGGCACGAGGCGGCGACCTTCCGGGACGATCGACAGGCCGAGGCGGACGATCTCGTGCGGTTGAAGTTTCGTGAGGTCCGTGTTCTTGCCGTTCCATTCGAGCACGATCCGACCCGCGCTTGCCCGCACGAAACCGAGGATGCAGTTGAGCAGCGTGCTCTTGCCGTTGCCGTTCATGCCGAGCAGCGCGACCATCTCGCTCTCGTTCAGTTCCAGCGAGACCTTTCGCAGAACCGAGACGGCGCCGTAACCGGCCGACAGGTTTTCAATAATCAGCCTATTCACCGAAATACACCTTCTGAACGAGCGGGTTTTCGGCGATCTCGGACGAGGTTCCCGCCGCGATCAGGCGGCCGGTCTCGAAGCAGACGACCCGCTGCGAAAAGCGCATGACCGCATGCATGATGTGTTCGATCATGATCACCGCGACGCCTGACCGGTTGAGCGCGAAAAGGATCGCCAGCACTTCATCAATCTCTTCCTCCGACAGGCCCGCCATCGCCTCGTCGGCGATCAGGACCTTCGGATTGCCGACAAGCGCGCGGGCCAGTTCCAGCTTGCGCAATTCGAGCTGGGTCAGCCTTTCGGACGGATCCGAGAGGCGGCCCGACAGCCCGACGCTCGCAAGCACCGACCTTGCCCGGTCATGCTTGCTGCCCTCGACATGGCAGTAGTCGAGTGGAACGAGCAGGTTTTCAAACACGGTCATGCCGGTGAATGGCCGTGGGATCTGAAAACTGCGGGCGATGCCCATCCGGGCTCGCTTATGGGCCTGGAGATGCGAGATGTCCCGGCTCTCGAAAAACACCGATCCGCTGTCGGGGCGGTAGACGCCGGTGATGCAGTTGATGAGCGTCGTCTTGCCGGAACCGTTGGGGCCGATGATGCCGAGCCGCTCGCCGGCGCCGACATCGAGATCGACGGGACCGAGCGCGCGGAACGATCCGAACCGTTTTTCGACGCCCCTGAGGGAGAGAACCGGCTCCGTCATGGTCTTGCCCTGCCTTTATTGCGGCCGAAGAGATCGGAAATGCCGCCGGGAGCAAAGGCCACGAAGGCGATCAGGACCGCGCCGACGAAGAGAATGTTGAGTTCGGAGGATATGGTGACCGTGGCGATCTGCTGCACCGAGGCGAGCAGAAGAGCGCCGATCACCGGGCCGACCCAGGTTCGGGTGCCGCCGATCAGCGGCATGGCGATGGCGTTCAATCCGATGATCAGGCTGAAGGCGGTGACCGGTTCGACAAACGACGTGTAGAACGGATAGGGCGCACCGGCCGCGGCAAGCACCGCGCCGCTCAGGGCGCAGGCGACCAGCTTGAGGCGAAGCGTCGGCACGCCGGAGCATTCCGCGGCGTCCTCGCTTGCCCGCACGGCCCTCAGGCCACGACCGATCCAGGAAATCTCCACCCAGCGGGCGAGCGCAACGCTGGCGACGGCGATCACCACCATGACGGTGAAATTGTATTGCGATGGCCCGGGACTCCAGGCAGGCGGCCGCGGGGCGTAGACGGCCATGCCGCTCGCCCCGCCGAGCCCGGAGATATTGTGCACGATGGTTTCGAGGACGACGACGAGGCCGAGCGTGGCGATGGCGAAATAGACTCCCTGGATACGCAATGTCAGGTAGCCCATCAGCACGCCGAGAACGGCGCCGACAATCGCCGCGGCCAGGATGCAGAGCGGCAGCGGCAGGCCGAATGTGGTGAACAGGAATGCCGACAGATAGACGCCGGCGCCGAAGAAACCGGCCGCGCCGAAATTGATGTAGCCGGCATAACCGCCGAGAATGTTCCAGCCTGTGGCGATCGTCACATATTGAAGGACCACGTAGCCGGCAAAGAAATAGAACGGGTTCCTGAGCAGCCACGGCATCAGGAAGCCTAACGTAAGCACGATGATGGCGCCCGCGAGGAACAGGAGGGAATTCTTTTTCATCGCGCAGCTCCGAACAGGCCCTGCGGGCGGAGGGCGAGGCCCAGCAGCAGGATCGCAAAGGCGACGCCGGGGGACCAGGAAGGGTTGAGGTAGCTGGAGACCAGCGCTTCGGCGATGCCGATGATGATGGCGATCACCAGGCTGCCGGGAATGGACCCCATGCCGGCGAGCACCACGATCGCGAAGACGCGGCCGATCTGGTAGCGCCCGGCAAAGGGTTCGATCGGGCCGACCATGATCAGGGCGGCTCCGGCGATGACGGCGGTCGCGGTGGCAATGCCGAACGCGTGCCGCTTGACCGAGGCCGGGTTGAGCCCGGCGATCGAAAGCGCCCGCTCCTCATGGGCAACGGCGCGGATTGCCGTGCCGGAACTGGTGCGGCTGAGATAAAGCCACACGGCAGCGATCGTCACGGGGGCGAAAAGCGCGGGGATCAGCAGCCGGTAGGGAACGGTGAGAACGCCGAGCTTGAAGCTCGAGCCGATATAGGAAACGCTGACGGACTTGAGCTCGGAACCGAAGCCGAGCGACAACAGGATCTCGATCACCAGCGAAAGGCCGAAGAACAGCGTCAGGCTCTGCAGCACGTTGGCGCCGCCCTTGCGTTCGAAAACCGCCGAGTAGAAGGCGTAGAGCACGACCCCGAGCAGATAGAAGGGCACAAGGCCGATCACCGCCGCGACGATCGGATCGAGCCCCCATTGGGCCAGCGTGTAGACGAAGAACGCGCCGGCGACGACGAGCGTCGGATGGGCGATATTGGGGATGTGGAGAATGCCGAAGGTGATCCCGAGCCCCAGGGCGAGCGATGCATATACGCTCCCCAGCAGAATGCCCGTCACGATGGCGTTCAGCAGAATGTCGATCGATAGCATTGATAGGGGCCCTTGAGCCGGCCTTGCGCCGGCTCTCTGGATCGGTTGAAGGATTAGCTGGCGCGCGCCTTGTTATAAGGCGCGGCAAGATCGCCCGTCTTCAGGGATGGCGGGTCGAGAATGACCTGGTGACCCGGATTGCGGAACTGTTCGAGATCGTTGCCCTTGATGCCGCGCAACTGCACCATCAGGACGCGGCGTTCCTTCCAGTCGCCGATCTCGGTAAAGGCGATCTTGCCGGCGATGGTCTCGACGGCGTTGGCATGCAGGAAAGCTGCCATCTTAGCCGGGTCGACGGAATTCGAACCCTTGATCGCAGCCGCCGCCAGCTGGCCGGCGACATAATAGAAGGGCGGAATGTAAAACCCGAGCGGATCGACGCCCTGCTTGACGGCAATCGGCGTATACCGGTCGAAAAAGCTCTTGATCGCCGGTGTCTGCATGGTGGGCTCCGGAACGAAGGTATGCGAATTCACCAGCCCGTTGAGTTCGGGACCGAGCGAACGGAGCAGCGCCCCGTATTGCGGGCCGATCATGGCACCGCCGAAGAGTTTCACCTTGTCGGAAATGCCGATTTCCTTGACGCCGCGGATGATCGCCGTGCTATCGGCCGGATAGGAGGCGATGAAGATCGCCTCCGGGTCCCCCGCATTGATGTTGCGGATCATCGAAGAGAAGTCGGACGTGTTCGGGGGGTAGCTCTGATTGAACACCACCTCCATGCCGTATTCCTTGGCGACTTCCGCGCCGCCTTTCGCGGCATTTTTCGAAAATTCTAGATCGGCATTGATGATGGCGATCTTCTTGACCCCTTGCGCCTTGGCAAGGTCGAAGAAGCCGCGGGCCCAATCCCGGCCGGAGTTCGGCCCCCACGGGCCGCTGTGGAAGAACTTGTCGTGCTTGGCGACATCGTTGCCGGCAAGGCCGAACATGCCGATCATGAACAGGTCGCGCTGCTTGATGAAGGGCATGACCGGCGCAGAAAGGTTGGCACCGTAGGGCGAAAACAACACGTCGCAGGCGTCCACGTCGACGAGCTTCGAATAGATCGCCGGCACGTTGGCGGCACTGCTCTGGTCGTCGTAGATGACCAGTTCGACCTTGCGGCCGAGAAGCCCGCCTGCCGCGTTGACGTCGTCTCGCCAGAGCTCGTACCCGATCTGGCCATTCTTGGTGCTCGCCAGCGGACCGGTCAGCGACACGCTGGCGCCGACCCGGATCGGCTTGTCCTGCGCAAATACCTTGCTCCCCAGGATTGCCGGCGCGGCAAGACTCGCAGCCGTTACCGCCATGAGCTTGTGAAACTGACGCCTTGTCTTCATAGCTTTTCCCTCCCAAGAAAATTCGCTAGACGAATAAATATTCGCATAACGATAGGCAGCAGGTCTTGCGCTTGTCAATCCCGTGTGCGAACGAAATGCCGTGCAGCAGGAGAAATTCCGATGATTGACAGCAATTCGCCCGAGTTCGTCGAGGCGTTGGCACGGGGATTGTCGGTCCTGGAGGCTTTCGACGCCAAGGATCCGGAAATGACGCTGGCCGAGCTTTCCCGCAAGGTCGGCATGTCGATCGCCACCGTCCGGCGGAATGTCCTCACGCTCGAAGCGCTCGGGTTCATTCGCCGGCACAACAAGCATTTTCTCCTGGCTCCCCGCATCCTCACCCTCGGCTCCGCCTACCTGAACGCCTTCAATGTCGAAGAAGCGGTCACGCCTGAACTGCACCGGATCACGTCGCTTTTCGGCGATGCCGCCAACATGGCGGTGCTCGACGGGACGAACGTGCTCTACATTGCCCATCTTTCCGAAAGCCGCGGCGTGCGACGCAATGCCAGCCTCGGCGTCACCTATCCGGCTTACGCCACCTCGATGGGCAGGGTATTGATGGCAGCTCTTGCGGAAGAGGAGATCGACCGGTTTTTTGAGGCCTATACGCCGGTAAGGCTGACCGACTACACGGTGACCGACGAGGCGGAGCTCCGGGAAATCCTCGTCGAGACCCGCACAAAGGGTTATTCGATCACTGTCGACCAGCTCGATTACGGCATCACCGCGCTTGCCGTGCCGGTCAAGGACAATACCGGACGGGTCGTCTGCGCGATCAACAGTTCCGGCTACACGCCCCGGCTGACGCCGGAGGAACTGGTCGAACAGCGCCTGCCGGAACTGCGGCTGGCGGCCAACCGGCTCTCTCAGCTGTTCAGCCGTTTTCCGGCGCTCGTGCATTCACTGGCGCCGGCCAACCCCGCCACCCGCTGATCCCTCACAACCAACTCCTCCTCTGAAATTTTTCAAAGCCCTTGCGTCAGGGCTTGACACTCCGCGCCATCGAAATTCATTATACGAATATAAATTCGCCACGCGAATACTTTTGAGAATGGCATGGGAGGGATTCATGGCGCGATTGCAAATCGCAGTCATCGTCGGAAGCGCACGGCAAGCGTCGCTCAACAGACTGCTCGCCCTTGCCCTGACGCGGCTCGCAAAGCCCGACGTCGAGTTCGAATGGGTGACGATCCGTGACCTGCCGATCTTCGACCAGGAAGTGCTGGATGCCGGCACACCCCCGCAGGTCGAGCGGCTGAAGGCTGAGATCAGGCGAGCCGATGCGCTGCTTTTCGTCACGCCGGAGCACAACCGCTCGATCTCGGCGATGCTGAAGAATGCCATCGACTGGGCTTCGCGGCCCAGGGATACCAGCGCCTGGGCCGGCAAGCCGGCGGCGATCACCGGCGCTTCCTACGGACGGATCGGCACCGCGGCGGCGCAGCAGCACCTGCGTGCCATTCTCGGCTGCCTCGACGTTGCCGTGATGGGGCTGCCAGAAGCGTTCATCCATCTGCCGCCCGGCCTCATCACCCCCGAAGGCGATGTGACCAATGAGGAAACCCGCCTCTTCCTGCAGCAGTTCATGGATCAGTTCGACCGATGGGCCAGCCGCTTCGCGGGCAAGGCGAGCGTTGCAGCCTAATCATTTTCCAAGGACATCAGCATGAAAATCGGCAAGCAATCCGCGCCCTACCAGGCGATCTGCACCTCTAATCCGGAGACGATCATCGTGCGGGGCCACGACCTCGTCGACACCCTGATCGGTTCGATCTCGTTTACGGAATATACCTGGCTGCTGGTCGCCGGCTCTCTGCCGGACGAAAAACAGCGCCGCATGCTCGACGCGACGCTGGTGGCGATCGCCGAACATGGCCTGGTGCCGAGCGTGCAGGTTGCCCGCATGACGCTCGCCGCCTCTCCGGAAGCGGTCCAGGGCGCCGTCGCCGCCGGCCTTCTCGGCTGCGGTTCGGTCATCCTCGGCGCGTCCGAAACCTCGGGGGCCTTCTTCCGCGATATCCGCGAAGAGGCGCAGACGAGCGGCCGATCGGTGGAAGCCGCCGCCGAAAAGCTGTTGCGCGGCTACAGGGAACAGAAGAAACCGGTGCCCGGCTACGGTCATCCCCTTCACAAGGGGCATGATCCGCGCGCCGAGCGCCTGCTTGCGATCGCCCGCGAACTCGACGTCGCCGGCATTCATTGCGAGATCGCCAAGACGGTCGAAAGGCTCATCCCCGAGATCATCGGCAGGCCGCTGGTCATGAATGTGTCGAGCGCCATTCCCTGCGTGCTGCTCGATGCCGGTTACCCGCTGCTCGCCCTGAAGGGTGTGCCGCTTCTTGCCCGCACCGCCGGGCTTATCGGTCACCTGCTCGAGGAACAGACAAGACCGATCGGCTTCGTCATGTCCGCCGCCGCCGCCAGCGCCATCGAATACGACGGCCCCGCGCCTGACGGCTTCGTGGCAAACGAGAACTAGGACCCGGACATGCTGAAAGCTCTGGACCAAATCCGCATCGTCGAACAGGGCACGTTCATTACCGGCCCCTGCGCCGGCATGATGCTCGCCGATCTCGGCGCCGATGTCATCAAGATCGAGTCGGCCGGCAATGGCGATCCCTATCGCAGCTTCAAGACAGGTTTCTACAGCGCCCATTTCCAGGCCTATAACCGCAACAAGCGGGCGATCGGGCTGGATCTCAAAAGCGAACAGGACCGCGAGGTCTTCTACCAGCTGATCGCCCAGGCCGATATTTACATCCAGAATTTCCGCCCCGGCGCGGCAGGCCGCATCGGCGCCGACTACGAGACGCTGTCGAAGATCAATCCCAGGCTGATCTACTGCTCGATCAGCGGGTTTGGCCCGGACGGTCCCTATGCGCAGCGGCCGGTCTACGATTCCGTCGCGCAGGCCGTCAGCGGGTTTCTCAGCGTCTCGATCGACCCCGAACAACCGCGCTTCATCGGCCCGGCGCTCGCCGATGCGATCACCGGCATCTATGCCTCGCTCGGCATTTCCGCAGCGCTGATCGAACGCGGCCGCACCGGCAAGGGCAAGCGCATCGACATTTCCATGGTCGAGGCCATGATGCATTTCGCGGTCGAACCCTTCATGGGCTATTTCGCCCTTGGCGAAGAACCGAGCGGTGTCGATCGTCCGCGCCTCGCGCAGGCCTTCATCGTCCGCTGCAAGGACGACAAGCTGTTCGCCTTCCACCTGTCCTCGCTCGACAAGTTCTGGGATGCGCTGGTCGAGGCGATCGAGGGTGAGGCGCTGGCCAGGGACGAACGGTTCTCGCAGCGGCTGAAGCGCATCGACAACTACGATGCGCTGAACGCCGAGCTCAACGCGATCTTCGCCACCAGGACCCGGGCGGAATGGGTGGAGCGCTTCTCGAAGTTCGACGTGCCCTTCGCGCCGATCAACTCCATCCCGGATGTGGTGAACGATCCGCAGGCGCAGCATCTGGAAATGTTCGTGCCGGTCGCCGGCCGGATCGAAGGTGCCGAGCAGACGGTTCGGCCCGCCTATTCGTTCGATGGAGAACACGCAAAGACGGTGCGGGCCGCGCCGGTCGTCAACCAGCACGGGGACGAGATCCGCTCGGCGCTGCAAGGCAATCCGACGGCCTGGCCGGCGCTGGAAACGGAGACGGCGGCTGTGGCGGGTTAGGAATTCGGTCTAATAGACAGGACAAGTTCGGAGGAGAAGATGGCAACCCTGGCAGCGGTCCTTGCGACCACCCACCACCCTTTTTACCTGAAGGCGACAACCATGCCGCCGGAACAGCAGATGCCGCAGGCGGCGGAATGGAAACGCAAGGTCGAGGCCTATCGCGAGACCCTGACCCGCGCCAAGCCGGATATCCTGGTCATGGTCGGCGCCGACCATTTCCACCAGTTCTTCCTCGACAACTATCCGACCTTCCTGATCGGCAAGGCGCCGCGCTACGACGCGACCTTCTATAATGAAGAGCGCGAGTTCGGCATTCCGAAATATGTGCTGGAAGGCCATGAGGAACTGTCGAACTTCATGCATCAGGGCCTGATGGACCGCGGTTTCGACTTCGCCTTCAGCCATGAACTGAAGCTCGACCATTCGATCATCTGCCCGATCATCACCACGCGCCCCGATGCCGACCTGCCGGTCGTGCCGATCTACACCAATATCTTCGCGCCGCCGCTGCCTTCGCCGAAGCGCTTCTGGGATCTCGGCCGCGCCATCCGCGAGATCATCGACGAGTTCCCGTCCGACAAGCGCATCGCCGCCGTCGGCAGCGGACATCTGTCGCTCGAACTCGGCGGACCGCGCCAGTTCAAGGAAACCGGCCCGGATCCGGAATTCGACCGCAAGGCGATCGAATGGCTGTCGACCGGCAATATCGAGGAAATCCTCGCCAACGTGACCCATGAAAGCATGGCGAAAAGCGGCAACGCAACCCATGGTTTCATGGATCTGATCCTGATGATGGGCATCGCCGGGCCTATCCCGACCGCCTATCATGACAATCTGGACCTCTTCCACACGATGGAAGCATACTTCACGTGGTATCCGGAAGGAGCAGCGGCATGAGCAAGTATTATGTGAACAAGTTCCTCTTCACCGTCGACCGCGACCCGGAACTGCTTCGCCGCTACAAGGAAGACCCGCGCTCGCTCGTCGCCAGCTGGGAACAGTCGATCGGCCCGCGGCTGAACGATGCGGAAATCTCGACCGTCAACTCGCTCACGGACGCGGAACGCGAGGCGCTCGTCAACCACGATTATGTGGCGCTGTTCGAGATGGGCGCACATTTCTTCCTGTCGCTGACGATCTTCATCGCGATCTATGACGAGGATTACATGGCCAAGCTCGGTCCCCTCTCCTTCCAGCGCGAATTCGCGGAGAAGCTCAAGCACTGGAACGGCAAGGATTACCCGTCGATAGCGCTGTGGCAGGCAGCCGCTCGCTGAGAGACGCGTCGTAGCAGAGTCCTCCGATGCCGCATCGGCGACGGAGGGCATCATCAGGTCAGGCCGGGAGGGGAAGACCATGTGCAGATTCTGCAATAACCGGATGCATGCGCCGGCGGAACTCGGTAGCGGCTCCGGCAAGATCATTGCCGCGCCGGCCAGCATGCCTGCCGGCGTTGGCGATCCCGATCGCCTGACCCTGATCCGCGGCGGCGCCGTGCTCTCGATGGACAGCGGCGTCGGCAATTTTTCCAAAGGCGACGTGCTGATCCGCGGATCGCGGATCGTCGAGGTTGCTGCGTCGATCAACGTGCCTGAGGCCGCAATTATCGATGCTTCCGGCATGGTCGTCATGCCGGGTTTCGTCGATACGCATCACCACCAGTTCGAGACCGCGCTTAGAAGCCTGCTTGCCGACGCGATCCTGATCAATGACGGGCGGCCGGAAAGTGCCGCCAACTATTACGAATGGATGCTCCAGAAGTTCTCGGTGCTCTACCGGCCGCAGGATGTCTACATTTCGGAATTGTTCGGCGGCCTGTCCCAGATCGATGCCGGCGTGACGACTGTCATGGACGTCAGCCAGATCCACCATTCGCCGGAACATTCCGATGCGGCGATCACCGCGCTTCGCGATGCCGGGCGGCGCGGCGTCTTCGGGTATTTCGAGGGCTGGGGCGACGCAGCGAAATATCCGGGCGATGCCCGACGCATCAAGGCCGAGCATTTTGCGAGCGACGACCAGTTGCTGACCATGGTCATGGGCGGCGAAATCTACCTACCGTTTCATGAGGAGGCCTGGGCGCTAGGACGCGAACTCGGCATCCCGGTTGCGCTGCATGTGGTCGGCACTTTCGGCATGCAGGCGGTCTTCGACCAGCTGGCGGAGGCGGGCCGTTTCGGGCCGGACAATATCTTCATCCACATGACCGGCATGAGCGACATGGCCTGGAAGCGTGTCGCGGACGCGGGCTCGCATATATCGCTCTCGGTACCGATCGAGATGCAGATGCGGCACGGCAACCCGCCGCTGCAACAGGCGCTCGATCTCGGCCTTCAGCCGTCCCTGTCGACGGATGTGGAATGCACCATGACCGCCGACATGTTCACCCAGATGCGCTCGGCGATCACGCTGCAGCGAATGCTGGCGAACGACAAGGCGTTGCGCGGCGAGGAATACCCGAGGCTGCTGTCGGCGATCGACGTCATCCGCTTCGCGACGATCGAAGGCGCGCGGGGCCTCAAGCTCGATCACAAGACCGGCACGCTGACACCGGGAAAGGAAGCCGATATCATCCTGCTCGATGCGAATGCCATCAACGTCGCCCCGCTGAACCACGTCCCTGGCGCCGTCGTGACGCTGATGGAGCGGTCGAACGTCTCAACGGTGTTTTGCGCCGGCAAGATCCGCAAATGGCAAGGCACGCTGCTTGGCCATGACATCGCCAGGCTAAGGTCGGAACTGGAGGCCAGCCGCGACTTCCTGCTGGACGCCGCCGGGATCAGGCCGGATCTGTTCTGAGTGATCCGCCGCCATGCTCACCGGTTCCGTCCACGCGCGAGCGAAGCGTAGCCGCGGACGACCGCCTTGCGTTCTTCGAACGAGGCCACCGTGTCGATGTCGTCGAAACCGTCGGGCGCACGGGCCTCGACCATGTCGATGACACCCTCCGGTCCGCCGCGGCGGTTCGCCAGGACGATTTCCGATGTGGCAGGGCGGCGCTCCGCGTCGTAGCGGGAAAGGGCGGCCTCGATTTCATCCTGCGTCCGAAGATGTCCGGCAAGGCATCGGGCGTCGAGGATCGACTGGCTCGCGCCGTTGGAGCCGACCGGATACATGGCATGGGCCGCATCCCCGAGCAGGGTGACCCGCCCGAACGACCAGCGGGGCAAAGGCTCCCGGTCGCAATTCGGATATTCGTAGAAATTTTCGGTCGCCTGGATGATGGAGGCGGGGTCGACGAAATCGAGGTGAAAACGGTCGCGCACGAAGGGCAACACCTCGTCCGGAATACCGGACCGGCTCCAATCCTCGCGGCGAAGCGGCGTAGCACCCGCCTCCCCCACCTTGGCCATCACGGCCCAGTTCGTCAGCCGCATGCCAGGCTCCGTGGGATAGGCTTCGATCGGATAATAGACGAATTTCGCGAAATTGCCGCCAGCGATCGCCATCGTCCGGCCATCGCGCCAGATCGGCCAGGGCGTGGCGCCGCGCCATAACATGATCCCGCTCCAGATCGGCGGACCTTCATCGGGATAGAGCTGCGCCCGGATCGCGGAATGGATGCCGTCGGCGCCAACCAGCAAATCCCCCCGGGCCGTGCCGCGCCATCCGTCCGTTCCGCTGAAATGAACCGCGACCCCATCTTCCGTCTGTTCGAAGCCCTCAACCCGGCAACCGGTCCTGATGACGTCGGGTCCGAGACGGGCGATCACCGCCCTATGGATCACGCCGAGCAGCTTGCCGCGATGGATGCTGACCTGCGGCGCCTCTTGACCAGCATCCAGGCCGCGCAATTCCTGCCACACGACCTGACCGAAACGGTTCGTATAAATCAGTTCCCGCATACGGATCCCTGCAGCGTCGAGACCGGCCTGCAGCCCGAGATCGGCCAGCACGGCCACGGCATGCGGCAGCATGTTGATGCCAACCCCGAGTTCACGAACCTCGCCGACGCGTTCGAAGATCTCGACCTCGATCCCGGCCTCGTGAAGTTGAAGCGCGGTCGTCAATCCGCCGATGCCGGCGCCTGCGATGAGTACCTTCATGACTGGTTCCTTCCTCCCGTCTCGCAACGCGCAAAACCGTAGACCGCAACCATCTACTGCGGCGTCACTCGTCCCCTGTATTCGAGCTGCATGGCGACGAAATTGGCCGTGTTTTCCCGATAGCGCTCGGCGATGGCCTTCAGCGTCTCATCCAGCGCATCCGCCGGTTTGCGGCCAAGCGGCGCTCCGGGCACGCGCACCGCTGACGCGCTTGCGGTCACCTCGTCGGGAATGATGCGGATACCGCTGCGGCTCTCCACCGCATCCGCACCGGCTGCGAAGGTCACCACGCGCGAGCGATAAGTGCGCGACCATGCATCCGCGACGAGAGCGAGCGAAACTTCGTCCACGCCGTGAGACAGTTCGATGCCGAGCGTTTCCCGGCTCCAGAAGGCGAGCGAGTTGCCGATTGCCGTCAATGCGAAGGGCCGCGTGAAGGCGAAGGCGCCGCTATCATGTCGCGCATCCCAATCCGCGACGCCCAGATCGGCCGCGACAGCCTGAGCTTTCTGACGCCCGGCGATCGCCTCGATCAATGTCAGCGACATCGGCATGGAGGCGCTGATGCCGGTCGTCGTCGCAACGCGACCGTCGACGAGGAAGCGGCGGTCGGCAACGTGGCGGATGCTCGGATGTTCCTCCAGCATGGCGTCCAGCGAATACCAGTGGGTCGTGGCTTTTCGGCCGTCGAGAAGGCCGGTGGCCGCAACCACCTTGGCACCGACGCAGACGCCGATGATCATCGCGCCTTTGTCGGCCTGGCTCCTGATCCAGCCCAACGCTGCCGGATCATCCTCGCGCGCCATGGCCGGGACGATGACGTAATCGGCGCCCTCCGGATGCTGCCTGTCGAACTCCGAGATCGTTGCCTGCGGTTCGACCTTCAACGCCGGATAGAGCACCATCGGCCCGGGCTGCGTCGCCAATGCCACCACGTCGGCCACATCGGCGCGGCGCAGGATGCCGTAGGGCATCAGGTAGTCGGTGATCTCCGTCCCGTCGTTGATGCCGACGATGGCGATCACGGGACGGTCGCGTTTTGGCGGCCTCAAGGCCTCGACCGTGGCGCGTGTCTCCTCGCCGGGAATAGATTTGAGGACCCCGGCTGAAGAAGCAGACGGCAGAGAGACTATCCAGCCCCCGGCGACCACCAGGAAGACCGCCGCAAGCCCCAGCCCGCTAGCAAGAACAAAGCGCCACTTCATGATAGTTTCGCCGATCGATCGGTTGCCTCTGTTTGCAGGCAAAGTTACCGCTGCTATCGTCTGACTGAAATGACATTAATCGGGCAAAAACTGCCATGGCTCGCACAATTGCTCTCGTGGTGCATCCGGGTTTCCAGCTTCTCGATGCGGCCGGGCCGACATCGGCTTTCGAGATGGCGGAGCGATTCCGGCCGGGCAGTTACGACCTGGTGCTGATGGCGCCGGGCGGCGGCGAAATCGAGAGCTCGTCAGGCCTCAAACTGTCGGCTGCCCCACTCCAGGACGGGCCGTTCGACACGGTGATGATCTCGGGCGGCGAGATCATCCGCTCCATGGAGGCCGTGCACGACATTCTCGAATGGCTGAAACGTACGGATGCAAGGCGCGTGACAAGCGTTTGTTCCGGGGCCTATCTACTCGCCGAAGCCGGGCTGCTCGACGGGCGCCGCGCCACTACCCATTGGAACAGTTCGCACGACTTTTCCCGCCGCTACCCCAAGATAGAGATGCACGCCGAACGCATCTATGTCCAGGACGGTCACGTCTGGACTTCTGCCGGCATTTCCGCCGGTATCGACCTGGCGCTTGCTCTCATAGAAGATGACCTGGGGCCGGACATTGCACGCAGGGCGGCACAGCAACTCGTCGTTCATCAGCGCCGGCCCGGTGGCCAGTCGCAGTTTTCAGCGCTCGTCGACCTTGGAGGCCACACGGGCAGGTTCTCGGCTTTGATCGGCTGGATGCGCGAGCATCTGGCCGAGCGGCTGACCGTCGAGCGCCTCGCCGATCAGGCGGCGATGAGCCCGCGCAACTTTGCCAGGGCGTTTGCAGCCGAAACCGGCACGACACCCGCCAAGGCCGTGGAACGCCTGCGGCTCGAAACGGCGCGGATGGCGGTCGAAACCAGCCACGCGCCGCTCGAACATATTGCCGAGGCCGCCGGTTTCGGCGACGCCGGGCGAATGCGGCGGGCGTTCCTCAGAAGCCTGGGACAGCCCCCGCAGGCGCTCAGGCGCGGCTACAAATAGCGCCCGGACGCAGATAGCCGGTCAAAGACGCGCCTAAAACTCCTGCCAATCGTTGCTGACCGCAGCGGCCGAGGAGCCGCCGGAGAAGGCAGTGGCAACCCTGCGGGCCAGATTGCGGGCCGGCGAGGCAGCCGGCGTGTCGCGGCGATCGGCCGGACGCGGAACGTGGCGCTGGCCGGGCAGCTTGAACTGGGACAGCAGCTCGTTGAGCGATGCCGCATCCCTGGCGAGACCATGGCTTGCGGCGGTCGACTCCTCGACCATCGCGGCATTCTTCTGGGTATCCTGGTCCATCTGGTTGACGGCCGTGTTGATCTGCTGAAGGCCCGAAGACTGTTCCTGGGCCGACTCGACGATCGCGTTGACGTGCCGGTTGATTTCCTGCACTTCCGAAACGATCGTTACCAGCGCCTGTCCGGTCTGGCCCACCAGCTGCACCCCGGCGTTGACCTGCTCGTTCGACGTCGTGATCAGCGCCTTGATCTCCTTGGCGGCCTTGGCGGAACGCTGGGCGAGTTCGCGCACTTCCTGGGCGACGACGGCAAAACCCTTGCCGGCATCGCCTGCACGGGCCGCTTCGACGCCGGCGTTCAATGCCAGAAGATTGGTCTGGAAGGCGATATCGTCGATGACGCCAATGATGTTGGAAATCTCGCCCGATGACCTCTCGATCTGTTCCATCGCCTTGACGGCGCGCTGGACGACCTCGCCGGAATTTTCAGCACCGCTGCGGGTGCGGGCAACCAGCGCGCCGGCCTCCTGAGCGCGCTTCGTGGCGTCCTTGACGGTGGTGGTGATTTCCTCGAGAGCCGCGGCGGTTTCCTCGACGGAAGCTGCCTGCTGCTCGGTGCGCTTGGCCAGATCGTCGGCGGCCGCCTTGATCTCCGCCGAACCGGCCTGGATGCTGCGGGCATTCTCCGCCACCTGCTCCAGGGCCGTCTGCAGCTTGGTCGCCGAGGCGTTGAAATCGTTGCGGACACCGTCCAGCGTCGCGGTGAACTGCTTTTCGATGCGATAGGACACATTGCCGTCGGACAGATGGCTCAGGCCTTCCGCCAGATTGTCGACGGCGAACTTGATCTCGGCGGCTTCGCGCGTCTTCTGGGTTTCGCGCTCTATGCGCTCGCGCTCGGACAGGCCGCGATTGTCTTCGGCTTCCCGTTCCAGGCGGGCACGCTCCAGCGCGTTGTCGCGGAAGATCGCGACGGCCTTGGCCATCTCGCCGATTTCGTCCTTGCGGTCGAGGCCGTCGACGGCAGCTTCCGTCTGACTGGCGGCCAGCGAAGCCATACGCTCACGCAGGCGGGCCATCGGCGCGGTGATGCCCTTATGGGCGATGGTCATCGACAGGACGGCGGCGATCGCGATGCCGAAAAGCATGCCGCAGATCGCATAGGTGATCGTGCTGGAGACCGACTGGCTCAGCGTTTTGGCGCCGTTGTTGAGGATTTCGGCCATGGCGCCGTTATTGGCGCCGAATTTCGGAGAGAGATCGACGATTGCCTGATCGAGCTTGGCGGAAAGCGTACGGACTTTTTCCTTGTCGCCTGCGGTATGGGCCTTGAGAAGATCGTCGCCGACTGCCTTCAGCGCGTCCGCACCGGCAAGCAGTTCGTCGATCGCGGCCTTGCGGCTCGGCACCAGCGCCGGGATCTGGCTCAACCGGTCGCGGGCGCCGGCAAATTCCTTGGAAAACCGGCCGGAAAGATCCTGGAACGCCGCGCTTGCCGGCTCCTGGGCCAGCGCGCGGCTCAGCCATGTCGTCGCGGTCCACATGCCGGCAGCGCCGCGGGGTCCGAAGGTCGCAGCGTTACTTTCCTTCTGCAGGAAGCCGGAATAAGCCTCGTTGGCGGCGCTGAACCTGCTGGTGACGTACATCAGCCCTGCGAGGGAAATGACCGCGAGGATGGCAATCGCCATGAGGAATTTTGTTTTAATCTTTAAATTCTTGAGCATCAGATACCTCGAAAAACGCTGAAAGAGCGACAGTGCATCGAAAAGTGAAAATGCCGGAGCCGTGCCGGACGGTGCACATCATGCGCAGGGTGATCGAACTTGATCCTCCGTTTTTCATAAGGGCTTTTTCATAATAAAATCTTACTCTTGCCGCAGCGCATCAACGACACGTCCGGACCTCAAAGGTGGCTTTCACCACTGCTTAACCAAAGGCGGCAGAAGGCAATCTTGTTTGTTGCGACGCACAATGGACTGCCATTAATTGGGTCGCGGGACCATCGTCTCGGTTCCCGGTCAAACCGGCAAATTGATATGAAATCAACTATCCATAATCAAAGGACTTCAACGTGAATTTCTCACGCCGCAACATCATGACGCTTTCAGCGGCCGCCCTGGCAACCACCTTCCCGAAAATGGCATCCGCGCAGGCGATCGGCTTTACGCCGAGCCCGATCTATCCCGACCCGGCCATCCAGATCCTCGATCCGAGCTTTGCGAAATATCGCATCGCCAGCAGCTCGCTCGAACAGGTCGCAACCGGCGCTCGCTGGCTGGAAGGTCCGGTCTGGTTCGGCGACGGGCGTTATTTGCTCGTCAGCGACATTCCGAACAATCGGGTCATGCGCTATGACGAAGCCAACGAGAGCTGGAGCGTCTACAACCCCAGCTCCAACTATGCCAACGGCCACGCCCGCGACCGCCAGGGCCGCTTGCTTTCCTGCGAACATCTGACACGCCGGGTCACCCGCACCGAATATGACGGGTCGATCACCGTGCTCGCAGACAACTACAACGGCAAGAAGCTTAACTCCCCGAACGATATCGTCTGCAAATCGGACGGCTCCATCTGGTTCACCGACCCGCCCTTCGGCATCGCCGGCGAGTGGGAGGGCGAGAAGGGCACGGCGGAGCTGCCGCACTCCGTCTATCGCATATCGCCGGACGGCAAGCTTGGCCTCGTCACCGACGAGCTGAAGGGCCCGAACGGGCTCGCATTTTCGCCGGATGAAAAGAAGCTCTACATCGTCGAAGGCCGCGCATCGCCATTCCGTATCATCTGGAGCTACGACCTCGGCGCAGATGGCGTGAAGCTGTCGAACAAGACGGCATTGGTGACGGCCGACGACAACGGCGCTCTCGATGGCCTTAAGATCGATATCGATGGCAATCTCTGGTGCGGCTGGGGATCGAACGGCGCTGCAGGCGCCAGGCCCGAGGATCTGAACGGCGTCAAGATATTCAACCCGTCCGGCAAGGCGATCGGCTTCATCAAGCTTCCGGAGCGCTGCCCGAACCTCGTCTTCGGCGGCCCAAAAAAGAACCGCCTCTATATGGCGAGCAGCCACTCGGTCTACGCGATCTACGTGGAAACCCGCGGCGCCGTTTAATCACCGCGATCAAATCCGGAGCGGCCGGCCGTCAGGTCCGGCCGCTTTCGCCGTGACCATCGAAGCGCCACGCTTCCCCGGCAATTTGCATCGCCGGGCCGTAGCCTTGCGATACCCGTCAGCGGCGCCGAGCTAGAGCGGGCGCCGCGATATCTACTCCGTCTTTCCGGCGGAAAGCCCAGTGAGGAAGACCCCGATTAACTGCCAAACGACACTCCACCAATGTCACGTCGGAATCAATATTCGTGAAGGCTGCCTCCCTGTTATTGAAATTCATTGCTTATCATCGAATTTCATGAGAGCTTCGATCTGGAACCATTTTTCAGAGACGAGTATCCGGATTCATGGAACAGGGCCAGAGAAAGCCATTTTCAGAAGCTGTCAGTATATTTCACGACCGCTCGATGCCGGAAGCCGCCCTCCCGGTCGGCTATGCAGCCCTGATCGATGCCTTTGAATTACCCGTACCTGTGCCAATCATCCTCTCAGCGATCGGTCCTCGCCACAAAGTCTATCAGGCCGAAGGATGGAACGTTTTCACGCCGCGCCACCAACCGGACGACAATCTTACCGGACACCTAACCTTTGCCCTACGCTATGAAGGACTGGATCTTGCTGTTCTGAAAGCCCTGTTCCGGGCAACAGGTCCTGAGCCGATCACCAACATGGTGCGCGCGGCGCCCACTGGCGCCTATGCTCGACGGCTGTGGTTTCTCTACGAATGGCTGCTGAATACACGGCTTGATCTGCCCAACGCGGCACAGGGCACCTATGCCGTTGTCGTCGATCCAGACCGGCAATTCTCGGTGGGTGGAACGAGTTCAACAAGACATCGCGTGAAGAATAACTTGCCCGGCACACCAGCTTTCTGCCCGATGATCTTCCGCACGCCCGCACTCGAAGCATTCGTTGCACGTGGACTTGGCAACGAAGCGCGCCAGTTGATCGACGAGGTGCCGGCGGACCTGCTTGCACGCACCGCTGCATTCCTGCTGCTCAAGGATTCGCGCTCGAGCTTTCAGATCGAGGGAGAAGATCCGCCGCCAGATCGCATCCAGCGCTGGGCCCAGGTTATCGGTGAAGCCGGGCGTCGACCGATAGACCGCGCCGAATTGGAGCGGCTGCAGCGCATCGTCATCGGCGACGCGCGCTTCGTTCATCTTGGCTTACGCGTTGAGGGTGGCTTCATCGGCGAGCGTGATCGCCTGACGGGCGCGCCAATCCCCAATCATGTCAGCGCCCGACATGAAGATCTGCCCTCTCTGATCGACGGCCTGACTTCTTTCGACCGAGGCGCGGCACAGCAGCTCGATCCTGTTCTCGCCGCCGCGGCTCTCGCCTTCGGCTTCGTCTATATCCACCCTTTCGAGGATGGAAATGGCCGACTGCACCGCTATCTAGTCCATCATGTTCTCGCCGAGCACGGGTTCAATCCTCCCGGACTCGTCTTTCCGGTCTCGTCGGTCATCCTGGACCGCATCGATGCCTATCGAACCGTACTGGAAAGCTATTCACGCCGCCTGTTGCCGGTTGTTCATTGGCAGTCGACGGATCGTGGTAACGTCACGGTGCTGAACGACACAGCCGACTTCTACCGCTACTTCGATGCGACGCCTCAGGCCGAATTCCTGTTCGAGTGTGTAGCCCGAACCATTGATGTGGACCTGCCAGCCGAGACAGCATTCCTACGCATTTATGACGCGTTTAAGATCGAGGTCCAGCAGATCATCGATATGCCCGATCGCCTGCTGGACCTCCTGTTCCGCTTCCTGCGCCAGAACGACGGGCGACTGTCGAAGCGGGCTCGTGAAAGGGAGTTTTCGGCGCTCACCGACGCAGAGGCGGCACGCATCGAGGCCATCTATGCTGATATTCAAGGTGCGGTGAGGTCGTTTCGCAGTTAAACATGAGAGGGCATTGTAAACTTAACGTTCACGAGGCAATCGTAGGCCGCTTGCACCATGGCGGTTCAGGCGCGAGCGATTTTTGCCCAGAGGTTCATTGCCTCCGAACGCAGTTCGCGACACACAGCCTGACCTATGATCTCGGCAGGGGAACGGTGGGCGGCACAGCGGGTCACGGTCACTGCGTTAAGTTGACGAAGCCGTCGCATCGCCGCCGCTCTGCTCCTGCACTCACATTCATCGTGCCCGCGCCATGGCGCATTGGAAAATAGTGACGGGTGCCATTGCCTGATCTCAGGCAGCAGTGCGGTCGTTCGTTCGCCGCTCGACAATGTGACAACTCCTCAGCGTGAAATGGTAGTGTGATCGGTGCCTGTCGACCGGGCGCCGCGATATCTACTCCGTCTTTCCGGCGGAAAGCCCAAAAAACTCTTTTCTGTACCCCGCCGACAGCGGTCGGAGCTTCGTCAAATTCTTGAGAATCCGGACAGGCTGTTTGAGAACGTTCCTGTTCAGGAAATACATATGGATCAGGCTGGGTGCCTTGCTGTGCGACCCCTTGTGGGCAACGCGGTAGACCGCACCCCGGAACGGCAGCGCGTTCAAGGGCGTACCGCGTTCGGCCAGAATCGATTCTATGCGGACATGGCTGCCGAGCATGTCCTTGATCCATGGGAGAGAAACGTCTTCCGCCTTTGACGGCAGTCCGTAGAGGTCCGAACGAATGATCAGCGACGTTCCGCAATAGTGGTTGAACTGGTCGCGGCACAACAGAATGCTGCCGCCATCGTCCCAGATGTAACCCTTGTCGATCGTCCAGCCGTTCTCGTTCTGGTGGCGGGCAGCATATTCGGTAATTCGGGCGCTGACGAAATCGTCGTCGTCGACGATCATGAAAAAGCGACAATCGCGGGCCGTCAGCATCCCCGCAAGCACGCGGCGGCCTTTGTCGGCGCGGAATGAATCGAGAAAATCCTCTTCCGTCGCATCGCCCCGCTCGTGAATGTCGTTCGGCGGAAAGTCCACCCACGCCACCGAGAACTTCTCCGGCAGGACAGGAAGATCGGCACCCCTGTTGGCGACGATCACGCCCCGCCAGTCAGGATTGGTCTGGTTCGCGATGGATGCCACGGTCTGCGTCAGGTTTCGCTTCAGGATGCTCCAGTCGCGCGCGTTGTCCTGATGTCGTACAGGGATGATGAAGGTCACAACACTCATGACAGCCTCCGGTCGTTGATCTCAGGCAGCATCATGCCGCGACACCTGCCTGTTCTTTTGCCCATCTGATGCCGTCGTCGAGCGAAGTCGCCTTGTAGGAGAGATCGGTGCCTCCGGAAAAGGCGTTCATGAAGCGGCGGATTTTTCCATAATTATTGTCGAGCACGGCATGGCTGCGTCCGATGAGAAGCGAGCAGATATGCACATGCAGACGGTCCGTCACGATGGCCTTGCCGCGGGAAATCTGGCTTATGCCACGCTGGAAGCGGTTGTTGGCCGCGGCATCCAGTTTGCGCAGCCGCATTTCGGAAGGGTTGAGGTGCAGCAGTGCCGAGGCCGCCCCAAACGCTTTTGCAACGCGCACCTTCGATCGGCTCTCGGTAATCCAGTCCTCCTTGGGGATGTCCGGATAGGCGGAAAAGTCGACGGTTCCAACCTGTTCCTTGTCTTGCCGGAGCATTGCGAGGACCGGGAATTGCGGCGCGGCGGGCTCTATCTTGCCGATGCAGAAGGCCATGTCCGGGCACAGATAGACCTGGCAATCAAAATTTTCCTTGGCGAACTGAAACGACTCCTCGTCGCGCACCAGGAGCACGAAGTTCTTGTGCCTGCCGATCGCGCGCTTGCTCTGCTCCAGCCGTTCCGCGGACTTGTAATGGATCGATTGCGGAAACTGGACGATCTGCCGGTCGGGAAACAGCTCCATGACGCGCTCCCGGAAATCCTGATGAAACACCCATATATCGCCGAAATTGCCACCCCCATGGATGAAGATCGGGCCATTCGGGGCAGAGATCTTGAGGTCATCCGGTGAAAAATCGTCGGTCGTGCAAACGTAGGAAGGCCGCTTTGCGTATCGCTGCTTCAAATAGGCCATCTCTCCGAGCCAGATCGCGGAATCTCCGCAATTCCGGATGTCGGGAAAGTCCAGTATCGCTATCGGTTCATCAGGCCGGATGAACTCTTTAAGGCAATCGTGGGTCCTGTCCTGAAGCTTGGTGATAAGTTCGGATTGCTGAGCACCTGACATTATGCCTCTCTTTCAAACGTTTAGAAGAACAAGCCCCGCGATCAGGCGTGACTGACTTTGGACAAGACCTTGGCGGCGATCTTTCTGACTTCAGTCTCCGGACCGTTTGGACGATCCATGACCAGCCAGAGAAAGATGCTGGAGCCGCAATAAAGAACGCCTCCAAGGCAGATAAGGGCGGCCAGTTGTAGGACCAGCCCGGTATGCGTGGTTTCTACTCCCATGTAGCGATCGGCAAGCGAGACGCCGGCCGCCATGACGGCCGAACTGGCAAGCGCTCTGAAATTTGCCCATAGCTGTGCGGAGACAGAAACGCTGATGAAGCGCTTGACGATGATCATGTTCACGAAAGCGCTGAAGAGGCCGGTGAGCACACGGCTGAATATCAACCCCGGAAGGCCCCAGAACACCAGGCCGATCGTAATCACGGGGATCCGGACGAGAAGCATCTGCGCGTCGCGGATGAACAGGGTCCGGGTTTGCCCCAGCGCCATGCCGAGAGGCTGATTGAGAGATCCCAATGTCTGCAGCGCATAAACGGACGCCAGCGCCTGGATGATGAAAATTACCGGAAGCCACTTTTCACCGAGCACGAGCCTGACCAGGGGATCCGCGATGACCGCCATCCCGATCCCGGCAGGCAACGCCACCGCCGTCAGCAATGCCTGGGTTCGCTGATAGGCTGCGGCCAGACGCGCGGGATCGTGGCGGACATTGGCAAAAGCGGGATAGATGGTGGCGGTCAGCGGCGCGGTCGCTTCGCGCGTCGGCGTCATCGCGAGCTGCCCGCCCAGCGAATAATATCCCAGAGCGGAGCCGGTCAGCAGCTTGCCGATCAGCAGATAGTCGAAACGCCAATTGAGCGTATTGACGATCTGCCCGGCGGTAATCCAGATCGAAAACGAAAAGAATTCCCGCATATGGGAGAAGGTGATCCGGGGGCGGAACGGCAGGATGAAATAGGACGCCACGACATTGGTGATCTGCATCACCAATGTGCCGACCACCAGCGCCCAATAGGTCTGATAGATGACGGCGATGGCGACGGTCGCCACAAATCCGGCAATCTTCTGGGCCACGTTCAGCACGAACTCCTGCCGGAAGATCAGCTCCCGCTGGAGCATGATCCTTCGCGGATTGGCAAACCCGTTGATGAGGAGGCTGAGGCTCAGGACAAGCAGCACGCCGAAAAGGCGCGGGTCGTCGTAGATGAGGGCAGCCGGATAGGCGAACGCGGCGAATAAGGCGCATAATATCAGGCCGCGGGTCGCAGCCAGTGTCCATGCGGCGCTGAAATGGGATTCTTCCGGGGCTTCGTGACGGATAAGCGCTTCGTTCAACGAAAGCTCGGTGATCGTCGTCACGATGGCGAGCATGGTCGTCGCAAGCGCTACGAGGCCAAAATCCGACGGCAGGAGATACCAGGCCAGGATGATGGTACTGAGGGTCGACAACCCATTGACGATGACCCTCGAGAGGGAGACCCAGAGACTTCCGGTTACCAGGCGGTCAGCGATACTCATGACCGACCTCTTCGCGACAAATACCGATCGTACGTGAGCGACATCATTCCGTAGCTACCCCTTTTCGCGGAGTTTCGGCTCCTTTTCAAGCCGCTGGTTCCGCGCCCATGATGCGTGAGATCTTCTTGCCGCATTAAAATGGGCGGGCTATCTGCTGGACACTTCGGTCATCGATCTCTCCATGCAATTTTCCCCTGGTGGCTTAAGCGCATTCTCAGTGACCGGACGAGTCGATCGTCTCGTCGGACGGCGTGATCCGGCAGCCCTGGCCGGGGCTGCAGACCGCCGACGGTCTAGTTGGCCGGAAATGATGTTGGTTTTGTGGTGCCCTTCGCAAGTGCGAAAGAGCAGGTGCACAACGCCGCAAGATGGGCGTGTTTCCGGCATTGATCGTCCGATTGCTTTTGGCATTCCCGCGATCGGGCGTTTATACCTTTGCCAAGGCGAAGCCGTCGATGCGGACGATCAGGAGGCTGACGGCCGGAAAGTCCGTAAAAGAATAAACGCATATCAGGAAGAAGCGATGAGTGGATGCTGTTCAGGATCGAGACGGGAAACGGAGCAGGGAACATTCGACACACCTGCAAACACGATCTCTCGCGGCATCCGGGGGGAAACGATTGCCGTCAAGGGTGGCGAGACGTTCGTCGGAACCCATGCTCCGGTGATTTCCGCCGATGGCGAGGGGCCGGAGCGCAAGGTCTCGCTGCAGGATTATCACCTCGAAGCCGAGACGGTCACGGTTCGTCGGTTTGCCGAATTCGTCGAAGCGACCGGGTATGTGACGGAATCGGAACGCTTCGGCTCTTCCGCCGTGTTCGCGCCGCTGCTCGGTGACATCAGCCTTGCAACGGGTGGTGTCGTCGGCACCCCGTGGTGGACGCGCGTCGACAATGCCACATGGCGGCAGCCGGAAGGCCGCGGCAGTTCGATCGACGATCGGCTTGACCATCCGGTCACCCACGTCTCCTGGAACGATGCGCTCGCGTTCGCGCAATGGGTCGGCGGCCGCCTGCCGACGGAAGCGGAATGGGAACACGCCGCACGCGGCGGCAACCGCCGCCGGCGGTATCCCTGGGGCGAGGAAGAGCCGACCGACGAAGCGATCTTCTGCAATATCTGGCAGGGCCGCTTTCCCGACACCAACACGCTGCAGGACGGATATTTCGGCACCGCGCCGGCGCGCAGCTTCGCCCCGAATGAGGCCGGTTTCTACAATCTCGCCGGCAATGTCTGGGAATGGACCGCCGACCCTTTCAAGGTCCGCTCGCTGTCGAAACAGGCGAAGACGCGGAACGAGCATGCCAAGCGCTTTTCCGACAAGGTGCTGAAGGGCGGCTCGTTCCTCTGCCACAAAAGTTACTGCTATCGGTACCGGATCGCGGCGCGAATGGGCCTTTCCCCCGACAGCGCCTCGAGCAATACGGGCTTCCGGATCGCCTATGACATCGTAGCCGGAAAGGACAATGGCCCTTGATCGCAGGTGGCGTCGCGGTCTGGTCGATCGGTGAGCCCCACATGCCCTTCATCCGGCGTGCATGCCGGAGGCGATCAGTACCGGGCGTCAGGCGCTCCGGCGAAGGGATCAACGGGACTGTTGCGATTCCACGGCCTCCGCCCCATCAGCGCCTCCACCACGGCGGCCTGCATCGCCTCGTGGGTGGAATAGGCGTTTATATAGGTCGGCACCCGGGGGGCGTCGTAGAGACAATAGGGAAAACCGAAGGAAATCATCACGGTCGGCAGTCTCGTCCACGGCCGTCTCATGGCGGCCCTGAAATCCCCGTGAAGTGCCCGCCAATCCAGAAAAATGCGCCCGCGCGTCAGAAGCGTCTCTTCGCCGAACAGATAGAGGACGAGATCCTGCCCATCCGTATCGAGCGGCGTGCCATAGGGATGGAGGGTCATTTCGAAGCCCTCCGCAGCCAGCATGTCCGGCAGCTTGAAATCCAGCCTCGCATTCTGCATCGGTTCGACGATCCCGCCGGAAACGACGAGGATGCGGCGATGCTTTTCAGGGTCGAGCGGCAGCGTACCGTTCCTGTCCTTCACCAGTGTGGGCGCGCGCGCAAAAGCCTCGCTGGCCACTTCCTGGGCAGCCGGTTCCCTCACATGGGCCGGCATTTCGACGCTGCGATGCAGGCCGACCGACGCCTTGAGGGCGAGGACGCGTGTGACGGCATCGTGGAAACGCTCCGCCGGAATGCGCCCGGAATGGGCGGCGTCACGCACAGCCGCGATTTCCGCCTCCGGTCTGGAGGAGAAAAGAACCATGTCGCAGCCACTCGCGATAATCTCGATCTTCGCGTCATGCGCCGGCATCACGCCCGAAAGGCCCGCCATCTCGCTGGCGTCGGAGACGATCAAGCCATTGAAGCCGAGTTCGCCCCGCAGGAGTGCGGTATTGAGCGGCGCAGAGACCGAGGCCGGCAGATAGGCTTCTTCGCCTGCATTGGGATCGCGTTCCAAGACATAGGCCGGCAGCGCGATATGCGCCGACATGACCGACTTCACCCCCTGATCGATGGCGGCCTTGTAGAGCACGCCGAAGGTGGCTCGCCATTCTTCCATCGATAGGGGATTGATGGTGGTGACCAGGTGCTGGTCGCGTTCGTCATAGCCTTCGCCCGGCCAGTGTTTCACGGTCGCGGCAAGGCCGAGGCGCTGGAAGACGCGCATCTGCGCCAGTGCGTGACGTGCGATCAGCGCCGGATCCGAGCCATATCCGCGGGTTGCGACGATCGGGCTGCGAAAGGCCGCGTTGATATCCAGTACCGGCGTGAAGGACCAGTTGATCCCGACGGAACGGGCTTCGCGTGCCATCAGGTCGGAGATCGCCTCCGTCAGTTCGACATCGTCGACGGCGGCCAGCGCCAATGGATTGGGAATGGCCGTGCCGAAGGGGAGGCTCATGCGTGAGCCTTCGAGATCGGCGGAAACCAGCAGAGGGACCCCGGCCTGGGCCTGGATCGCTGCCATATGCGCGCGTTCCCCCGTGCCGTCTGCGCCGAAATAACGGGTGATGCCACCCGGCTGCAGCTCGCCGAGGCGGGCGATCTCCGCCTCGCGGTCGTCCCCGCGGGAATTGAGATTAAAAAGCTGGGCGGCGCGGGCGGTATCGTCCAGGGCCTGGAAGGTCTGCGTCACCCAGTCGAGGGCTTCGCGATCGAGATTGAAGGGTGATTTCGTCAGATGATCCAGTGTCGATGGCATCGTTCTCTTCGTTCATACCTGCTCTGTGAGCGCCCGCTCGATCGCCTCGAGCTTTTCCCGGTCCAGCTCCGGCCAGGCCGTTGCGGCCTGCACGAGCGTCTTTGCGGCGAGCGGGGCGGGCAGCGGCCTGTCCGCAAGACGAGGAACCTCCGCGATCAGGATGCGGCGCGTCGTTTCGTCGGCCATGAGTTTCGCGATCGGGATATTCGCCACCCGAGCCCCTTGTGGGAAATCGCTTGCCCGCGCCACGCTGCGCTGGCCGGAAACGACCTGCGCCCATTGTCTTTCAATGAGCAGATGTTCGTCGCGCACCGGCCCCGTCTCCGGAAGGCCGAGCCGCTCGAACTGGTCGGAGGGTGCATCGGAGGCCCGCATCAGATCGACAAGCAGCTCGGCCATCCGCAATTCGATCCTATCGTCTCTGAGCGGATTTTTCTGCTCGGGATCTGTCTCAAGGTCGTAGAGCAGCGTCCCGAACACCCAGGGCCCCCGGATCGTCCATCCTGGGACCCGCAGGACAGGAGCCCCTTTGGTGAAGGAGAAAGGCTGCGCAAGCTCCGCCTTGGACAGTTCGTCCGGAGAGAAGCGGGCACGCATGTGGGTCGGCATCAGCGTATATTCATGGAGCGGCGAATTGTCCTCGGTGGCGCAGCATCGCATGTAGACGTAACGGCCGTCGGTGACACACACGTGCCCCCCGAAATTCCCGAACAGCCCCGCCGTGCGGACCGGAACATCGTTTCTGACCGTCTCGAGAAGCGGTTTTCCCTGGATATCGGGCGTTGGCCGGAGGCCGAAGAGGTCGAGGAGCGTCGGCGCTATGTCTATGGTCTGAACGAGCGCGGAACGCCGTTCGCCGGCAACCCTGGCCCGCGGATCCCAGATGAAGAAGGGCGTGTGGATCGTCTCGTCGTACCACGGCATGACGGATTTACCCCACCAGCCCTTTTCGCCGAGCATATAACCATGGTCCGTGCAGACGATCAGCATCGTATCGTCCCACATGTTCTTCTCGTCCATCATGTCGAGCAGCCGGCCGAGATTGCGGTCGCACATCGAAAGCAGCGCCAGATAACGATGCCGCGCCTGGAGGACCCGTTCTTCCGGCTCGGTCACACGGTCGTAGGGCGGCCAGTCGAAATCCTCGCCGGTATCGGGATAGAGCGCGTGATATTCGGCATAGCTGAAAAATGGCTCATGCGGATCGAAGGTCTCGATCTGCAGCATCCAGTCGTCCTGGCCGGCATTGGTTTCGATGAATTGCAGGCCGGCATCGAATGTCCGCGTCTGCGGGTGGTCTCGCTCGTCCCTGAGATAGGCCCGGTTGATGGGATCCTGCCGCCTCATCTGGTAGAGGAAGTCGACGAGACGGGTTCGATCCACACCTTCGACGATGCCTTTCCAGAGGTCGCCTTCCTGGCCGCGAAAGAACTCGTGCGAAGAAAAGCGCGTGTGATAGGTCGCACCCCCGTCTTCCCAATAATGCTGATGATCGGTGACGAGGTGGGTGTAGATACCGGCGTTTCTCAGCAATTCCGGCACGCTGTCGTCGAACGGCTCGATCGGTGACCAGGACCGATGGAGAAAGTTGTACCTGCCGGTATGCATTTCGCGCCGCGCCGGCATGCAGGGCATGGACCCGGCATAACAGCGGTCGAACGTGGCCGTCTTTTCCGCAAGCCGCTCGAAATTCGGGGCATGGGCCGTCCTGTCGCCATAGGGCGGCAGAAGGCGGCGGTTGAGGCTGTCGAACATCAGGACGATGGCGCGCATGGTTTAAGCCGTCATTGCAAGGGCGCGGAACGCCGCGCGCCGTTCCGCCTGCCTTGCGGGATCGGCGACGGGCGCGGCGAGAAGCAGGCGCTTCGTATAGTCGTGAGCGGGGCGCGCCGTCACCTGATCGCATTCTCCGAATTCGACGATCTCGCCGAAACGCATGACCGCAACACGATGCGAAATGTGGCGCACCGCCGCCAGATCGTGTGAAACGAAAAGATAGGCGACGCCCGTCCGCTCCTGGATCTCGATGAACAGATCCATGACCCGCGACTGGGTGGAAAGATCGAGTGCGGAGACCGGTTCATCGCAGACGATGAGGCGCGGAGAGAGCGCCAGCGCCCGGGCAATGGCGATGCGTTGACGCTGGCCGCCGGAAAATTCGCGGGCGAACCGTTCCGCCGCGTCGCTTGGCAGCGCGACCTGATCGAGCAGCCTGCGGACCTGCCGGGAGGCATCGGCACGCGAGGCGAGCCGGCGCGCGACTATCGGTTCCGTCAGGATGTCCTCGATCGTCATCGACGGGTTAAGCGAGCTGTAGGGATCCTGGAAGACCGCCTGGATGGCCGCCTGGACTTTGCGGGCGCGGGGCAGTACCCCGGCGATATTCTCGCCGTCGAACCATATCTCGCCGGAGCTGACCGGACCGATGCCGAGAATGGCGCGCCCGAGCGTCGTCTTGCCCGACCCGCTCTCGCCCACCAGCCCCACGGTTTCACCGGGGCGGATGGTGAGATTGACGTGTTTCAGGACATGGTGGGCGCCGAAATGGACGTTCACGTTGCGGCAATCGACGAGGATCTGATCGTTCATGCGCGCATCCCTTCCGTCATCGGTGGTCGATATGTCCGCGTCATGCCATCTTCGAGAACGGATCCGAGAAGCATGCGGGTGTAGTCGTGCGCCGGAGCGGCGAAGAGGTCAGCCACGGTGTTGATTTCCACGATCCTGCCGTCCTTCATGACGGCCACCCGGTCGCAGCTGTCCGCCACGACACCGAAATTGTGGGTCACCAGCATGACCGCCATGTTGAACTCCTTTTGCAGGTCGCGCAGAAGGTCGAGCACTTCGGCCTGCACGGTGACGTCGAGCGCGGTGGTCGGTTCGTCGGCGATCAGAAGGTCGGGGCTGCAGGCGACCGCACCGGCAATGAGGACGCGCTGGGCCATGCCGCCGGAGATCTCGTGCGGATAGGCGCGAAACACCCGTTCCGGGTCCGGCAGCTTCACGCGGGCGAGCAGTTTCAGCGCCCGCCGCGTCGCTTCGGCACGCGAGATCCCGAGCACCGTCATCATCGGCTCGACGAGCTGGAAGCCGATCCGGAACGCCGGATCGAGATTGGCCATCGGCTCCTGCGGAACATAGGCGATGCGCCTGCCCCGAAGAGCCCGGACCTCATCTCCGGAAGATTTCCCGAGATCGATACCGTCGAACCGGATGGAGCCGGAAAGAACCCGGCCTCCGGGCGATAAAAGTCCGAGGATGGCAAAGGCCGTCTGGCTCTTGCCCGATCCGCTTTCACCGACGAGCCCCAGAACTTCGCCACGCCTGAGGCTGAGGCTCACGCCCTTGACGACTTCCCGCCAGCCCTCGTTCGCAGGATAGGCAACAACCAGATTCCGCACGTCGAGGAGCACGTCGGATGCGGTTTGCGGCAGCGGTTCGCTCACCGCCAGGGGAAGGACCTTCGGCGCCCTGACCTGAACACCGCCCTGCTGCATGCGGTCGCGGATGGCATTGGCAAGCAGCACCAGCGACGCCACGGTTGCCGTGATTGCCAGCCCTGGCCAGAGGATCGCCTGCGGCGAGACATAGATGTTGGAGAAGGCATCCTGCAGCATGCCGCCCCAGGTCGGCGTGCTGGGGTCGCCCAGCCCGAGGAACTCGAGACCGGACTGGACGACGATGGCGATCCCGGCAACGATGGAGGTCTGGATGACCACCGGCGCCCGCACCGAAAGCAGGATATGCCTGGTGATGATCCTGAGGTCGCTGAGGCCAGAGACCCGCGCCGCATCGATATAGAGCTCGTGTTTGACGCCGTTGACGAGATTGCGCGTCAGCCGGAAAAAGCCCGGCGACAGCATCACCCCGAAGACCGCCATCGACAGGTAGATCGAGGCCCCGAGCGCCTGGTAGAAGGCGAGCAATACGATCAGCGCCGGCAGTGCCATGATGCCGTCGGAGATCCAGCGGGCCACCAGATCGAGCTTCCTGCCGTAAAAGCCGGCGAAGAGCCCCGCCGTCACCCCGATGGATGCCGCGATGACGACCGTGATCAGCGCGCCGAGGAATGTGTTGCGGCCGCCATGGACGAGACGGCTCCATATGTCGCGGCCCGAACCGTCGCCGCCGAGGAGATAACCGTCGCCGGCGACGGCATTGACCTTGAATATCTGGACGGCGGACGGATCGTTGGGGGCAAGCAGAGGCGCGAAGATCGCCGATGCGATGACGATCAGCAGCGCCAGCGCCGCGACAAGGCCTGTCGGATTGGTGAGAACCGAGCGGACGAAATGACGGCGTTGCGAAGCGGCGGGGATTGGCGGCTGGGCGGTGTTGATATCGCTCATGACATCCTCACCTTCGGATTTGCCCATGCGTTGAGGAAGTCTATCAATATATTCACCAGAACGACCACGATGATCAGGGTCACGACCACTCCCATGAGCACGGGAACATCGCCGATCAGCGCAGCCGAGACCGTCAACGATCCCATGCCGGGAATGGCGAACACGCGCTCGATGACGGCGGCGCCGCCGAGAAGCGCGATGAACTGTACGGAAAGAACGGTCAGCGCCGCCGGCATCGCGTTGCGCAGCGCATGGCGATAGAGCACCGAACGGGGGCTGACGCCGCGGGCGCGGAGTGTGCGCACATAATCCTGCTTGAGCGCATCGATAACCGCGCCCCGGATCTGCTGGGAGGCCGAGGCTATCCCCGAAAGCACCAGCGACGTTACGGGAAGCACCAGGGAAGCCGCCCATGCGGACGGTGAAGCGCTGAACGAAACATAACCGGTTGCAGGCAACAGGCCGAGCTCGACCGAGAAGGTGAGGACCAGCAGCAGGCCAAGCCAGAAGTTCGGCATCGCAAAACCTGCGACGCTGACGATCTGGATGGCGCGGTCCGCCCAGCCGCCGCGGACAGCCGCGGCGATACCGAGCATCGCCGAAAGGAGCGCCATCAGCGCCACGGCGATCGTCACCATCGACAGGGTGACGGGCAGCCGGCTCGCAAGTGCCGACGCCACGCTCTCGCTCATCGTCCATGACGGGCCGAGGTCGCCGCGGACGGCATGGCTCACCCAGTCGCCGAATTGGACCATCAGGGGTCGGTCGAGCCCCAGCCGGCTGTTCAGCGCCGTCACCTGGTCGGCCGTCGCGTTCTCACCGAGGATGTTGCGGGCGACGTTGCCCGTGGCGCCGAAAACCATCATGAAGGTTACGGTCGAGACCAGGCAAAGCAGCGCGATGCCGGAAGCGACCCGTTTCAGAAGATACCGTATCATCGGCGTCCGAGCTCACTTTGCGGGCGCATAATTGCGCGGCCAAGGCACGATGTTCTGCGCCTGCATCTGGACCTTCACCTGCGCGTTGGAAACGTAGATGCTGTCGATCCGGAACCAGGGCGCAAAGAAGGCATTCTCGACCATATATCGATTGGCGGCCTGCATCGCGGCATTCTGATCCTTGCCCGGAGGCGTGTACTGGGCGGTCTTCAGGAGAGCCTCCAGCTTTTCGTCCTTTGCCTTGGAGGTATTCCAGGGGGAGTTTGCGAAGGCGAATTTGTTGAAGTCGGCCCAGGGCGACTGGCTGCCCAGACGGAAGAGGAACATCGGGTATTTGCCCGACAGCAACTCGGCGATCGTGACGTTCGGCGGGACTTTCACCCAGCTGACGGTGACGCCGATATCCTTGAGCTGCTGGGTGATGATCGGCGTGTAGGGAGCAAGCGTGCCGATATCCGGCATCGTGACGCTGAAACCGCTTGCATAACCTGCTTCGGCAAGCAGGGCACGGGCCGCCTTCGGGTCATATTGATAGGTCCCGTCGAGCGATGGATCAAACGCCTCGCTCGGCGGGACGAAAGGCTGATCCGTAACCTCCCCATAACCCCTGGCGACGAACTTCAGGATCGCTTTTTCATCGAATGCCATATTGAGCGCGCGCCGGACCCGGACGTCGGACAGCGCCTTCACCATTTTGCCGTCGCGGTCGGAGAGAAACAGACCCAGCCAGTCCACGGGCAGTCTGGAAACCGTCAGCTTGCTCGCCTCGGCCTCGGTGACGACCTGCCCTTCGCCCGCGGCGGCATCCACCTGGCCGGATTTCAACGCATTCATCCGCGCGCTGAGATCGTTGATCGGCGTCATCGTCATGGTTTCGAACGGGAAGGCGCCGGCGTTCCAATAATCCGGATTGCGCTTGTAGACGTATTGCCGCCCGGTCACCGAGCGCGCCGTGTCGTAGATGTAAGGCCCGGAGCCGATCGGGAGCATTTTGGAATCAGCCTTGCCGAGCGTCGCGGGGCTCGCCATGGCGCCGCCGACGGTCGCCAGATTGAAGAGCATGCCCGGATCCGGTTCCTTGAGATGCAGCTTTACCTCGGCGGGGCCGACGATCTCGACATTCTTGATGGCGCCAGCCATCCAGGTGTTCTGCCCGACGCCATCGCGCAGATATTCGAGGTTTGCCTTCACCGCCTCCGCGTTAAAGGGTGTTCCGTCGGTGAACTTGACGCCTTCGCGCAGCTTGAGCGTCAGCTCCGTGCCCTCGCCGTTGAAGCGCCATTCGGTGGCCAGGTTCGGCATCGTCTTGCCGTCGGGGGCCGTATAGAGCAGCGTGTCGAAGACCGGCATCCAGTATTGGGCGCGATGGCCGATGGAAAGGCCGGCACGGTCGAAGGTGTCGTTATCCAGAATGCCGGCAAGCGCAAGCGTCTCGGGATTGTTCCCGACCTCTGCTTGGGCGACTGGCGGCACGGATAAAAAAGCCGCCGTCAAGGCGGACAAAATCAATCGGTTTCGCATGCTCTCCTCCCCGAGAGCCTGACTTGCCCGCTCCCCGGCCAGACAGGCTGCATGTAGCGAATAAGATCCTGCCAGATACATATTCTTGGCGTTCCGAAGCCATACCAGTTGAGGCAATGCACGAAAAATGCAATTAACGGCGTGACCGATAAACGAAGCTTATCACTGCCATGCTGGATCAGATCACCCACCTCTTCCGTCTGCAGGCGATCGTGGAGGAAGGCAGCCTCCGCCGGGCCGCCGAGCGGCTGAACCTCACGCAACCCGCTTTGTCTCGATCTCTCGCCCAGTTGGAGGCCCATTTCGGGCGGCCGCTTCTGGAGCGGCACGCACGCGGTGTCCGTCCGACGCTGTTCGGCGAGAGGGTTTTATCAGAATCGCTGCGGATGATGCGCCACTGGGAAGTGGCCGAGCAGGAACTCATGTCCGACAGGGCAATAGGCAAGGCCTATCTGCGGATCGGCGCCGGACCGATGTGGCGTCCGGCAATCCTGCCGGAGCTGCTCGTCGACATGCAGCGGCGGTTCCCCAAGATCGTGTTCGAGCTCAGGAACAGCCGTTATGCGACCTCGATCACCGATCTCCTGGAGGGGCGCCTCGACATGCTGTTCACGGGAATGACGGTCGATGATCCGCAAGACTTCCGCCTTGTTGCGCTTCCGCTGACGAAAGTGATCAACAATGTCATGGCCCGCGAGGATCACCCGATCTTCGCCGCACGCGATGCGGCGGGCGCGGTTCCGCCGGAGCGCCTGCTCGATTATCCCTGGCTCGTGCATTCCGAGCTACCGATCTATCAGGCCACCACCCAGCACGGTCTTTTCGAGCGGCTGGGACGGGAGCCCGATATCCGGTTGAGCTGCGAGAGCCTGCATTCGACATTGTCCATCCTTCAGCGGAGCGATTGCCTCTGCCTGCTGCCCGATGCGGCCGTACTTGCGACGTCCTGCCCGCGCATCGTCCCGGTGCCGGTCAATCTCAGTTACAGGCACACGCGGACGGGGGTGATCTATCGCGAAGAACTCGGCGACTGGGCTCCGGTGCGCCAGCTGATCGCACTCTGCAGGGAGCTCTTTCATCTCGATAATCCACCGGAGGCCGGGCAAGGCGATCGGCAGTGATCAGTTTTCAGCATCGCTTGCTTCTGAAATTGCATTATTGGCGCATGGCCTGACGCTGTATCCTTGATCAAGGCGGCGGGTTCGATGGTTGCGACCATAGGTATTCCTGCCGCATGCGAGGGAGGAAAGACTTGCGACCGAATATCCTTTTCATCATGTCGGATGACCATGCCGCGCGGGCAATCTCGGCCTATGGCGCTGGTCTCAACCACACCCCCAATATCGACCGCCTCGCAAAGGAGGGTGTGAGACATGACGCGACCTATGTGACCAATTCGATCTGCACGCCGTCGAGGGCCGCGATCCTGGCCGGCACGCACAACCACGTCAATGGCGTCACGACGCTCGTGACGCACATGAACAATCGTCTCCCCAACGTGGCCAAGCTTTTGAAAGCGGCAGGCTACCGCACCGGCATATTCGGCAAATGGCATCTCGGCGAAGGGCCCCTCCACGAGCCGAAGGGGTTCGATGACTGGGCCGTCGTTCCCGGGCAGGGTGATTATTGGGACCCGGCTTTCATAGATCGTGATGGCCGGCGGCGAATTCCGGGTTATGTCACCGATATCATCACCGACAAATCGATCGATTTCATCGAACAAGGCGACGGCCGGCCGTTCTTTCTGATGTGCCACCACAAGGCGCCTCATCGCCATTTCGTGCCCGACCCCAAATACAATCATCTCTGGGCGGAGGAAGATCTTCCGCTGCCGTCGACGTTCAACGACGATTATTCCGGCCGCGCGGCCGCCGCCGCCGCAGCACGCATGCGCGTTCGTTCCGACCTCAACTGGGAGGACCTCGGGTTGGTGCAGCCGGAGGGGCCGGCCACTGTCGCGGGCGAACTGATGCTGGATCAGATCCAGGTTCGCCGCGTGCCCGAACTTAAAAGTGGCGAAAGCATCACCGTGGTCTGCGCTTCGACCGGCCGGAACTACACATTCAGCGATCCACAGGCTTTCGCGGAATTCAAATACCAGCGTTACATGAAGCGCTATCTCCGGACGGTTCAATCGATCGACGACAATGTCGGCCGCCTGCTCGACTACCTCGATGAAAAAGGCATGACCGAGAACACGCTGGTGATCTACACCTCCGACCAGGGCTTCTTCCTTGGTGAGCACGGCTGGTTCGACAAGCGTTTCATGTACGAGGAAAGTCTGCAGATGCCGTTTTTGGCGCGTTACCCGGCGGCGATCCCGGCCGGCACGACCAGTCGCGACCTCGCCTGCAACGTCGACTTTGCGCCCACCTTCCTGGACTACGCAGGGGTGCGGACGCCTTCCTTCATGCAGGGGCGGTCGATGCGACCCGTGCTGGAAGGGCGAACTCCGGACGACTGGCAGCAATTGGTGTACCATCGCTATTGGATGCACAACGATGCCATCCATGGCGCCTGGGCGCATTACGGGGTGCGCGACGCCCGCTACAAACTCATCTACTGGTACAATGACGATCTGGGACAGCCAGGCGCCAGACCGAACGGCGCCCCGCCGGAATGGGAATTATTCGACTGCGTGGAAGATCCGCACGAGTTGAGGAACGTCGCCGACGATCCGGCCTATGCGGGCGTTTTCCGCGAGATGCTCGACAAGCTCGACACTCATATGGCCGAGATCGGCGACATCGCCGAGCATCCCAGGGAACTGATTTAGGCAACCGGCTTAGGGATTGTCCCTTCTGAAGATCCAGTCGTGGTCCGGGTGGTTCTTGAACCGCCATTTGCGGATCGGGCCGGCCATGACGTTCAGATAATACATTTCGTAGCCATAGGGCGCGCCGCAGGGATGATGGCCCTTCGGCACCAGCACGAGATCGTGGTCCGAGACGGCCATGGTCTCGTCAAGCGAGCCGTCTTCGGTGAAGACCCGCTGGAAACCGAACCCCTGCGCCGGGTTCAGCCGGTGGTAATAGGTTTCTTCCAGATAGGTCATGTCGGGGAAATTGTCCTCGTCATGCCGGTGTGGCGGATAGGAGGACCAATTGCCAGCCGGCGTGAACACCTCGGTAACCAGAAGGCTGTCGGCGACGTCCCGCTCTTCCATGGCGATCGGGAAGATGTAGCGGGTATTGGCGTCCTTGCCGCGGGTATTGAGGGAAAGCCCTTCCGGCCCGATCACCGCCGCTTCGCGCCCGGGCTTGGCCGGCGCGGTGCAGACAGCGAGCGTGCATTCGGTGGTCGCCTTGGCGCTCCAGTCGGAACCAGCGGGCACATAGACGCAATGCGGCGGCTTGCGCTCGAAGACGTTCATCCGGTCGCCGAGTTCGCCGAAAGCGTTGCCGCCTCCGGAGATATCCGCCCTGCCCTCGACCAGCACGAGGATGACTTCCGTCTCGCCTGTCTTTTCGGCAGCACTTTCGCCCGGTTTGAGGCGGTAGAGGCCAAAGCCGACATAACCCCAGCCGGCATCCTTCGGCGTGACGTCATGCACCTTGCCGAATGCGCCCTTCGGCTTGCGCAGCAGGTTCGTCATGCGTTGTCCCTCCCCTTGTCGAGTCCGGCGGCTTGCGCCATCGCCTTCAGCGAGGAAAGACCCATGCTCTGGTATTCGAAGGGGTTGCGCACGTCCGGATCCTGTTCGGCTTCGATCACCAGCCAGCCCTCATAACCATGCTCGGCGGCGATTTTCAGCACCGGGGGGAAACCGACGCCGCCTTCCTTGTCGCCCGGGACGGTGAAGACGCCACGGCGGACGCCTTCGAGAAAGGAAAGACCTTCGTTCCGCACCTGCGCGGCGATATCGGGCCGGACGTTCTTGGCATGGATATGGCCGACGCGGGCCATGTGATTGCTTGCGGCGCGCTCTGGGTTGCCGCCGCCGAACAGGCAATGGCCGGTATCGAGCAGAAGTTTTGCATGCGGGCCGGTATGGGCCATCAGCCTGTCGATCTCGTCTTCGCTTTCGACGATCGTGCCCATGTGGTGGTGGTAGACGAGCGTGATGCCCTGTCCGGCCGCAAACTCCGCCAGCGCCTCGACGCCAGCGCCGAAGGATTTCCACTCGCTGTCGGGGAGTTTCGGACGGTCGTTGACGGCCTTGCCGTCGTCGCCATGGATGGCGTTCGAGGTCTCGCAGACGATGATGACGTTTGAGCCCATCGCCTTGAGGAGGTCGAGCGCCGGCTGCATCGCTCGTTTCTCGTCCTCGACGGAATTGACGAGCAGGTTCAGCGAATGCCAGCCGGAAACATAGCGCAGCCCGCGCGGCTCCAGCACGGCCTTCAATGCTGCCGGCTCCTGCGGGAACTTGTGGCCCTTCTCGATGCCGTCGAAACCGATCCTCGCGGTCTCGTCCAGGCACTGGTCGAGGCTGATATGAGCGCCAAGCGAGCGGTCGTCATCGTTCGACCAGGCAATGGGGTTGGTACCGTAGAGGATCATGTCAGCGTCTTTCCTTGAGTGCGGCTTCGTAGGCGGCGCGAGCTTGCGTGACTTCAGCGCGGGTCGAGACCTCCGGCACCGCGACGTCCCACCAGTATCCCCCGCCTTCAGGCGTCGGATAAGGATCGGTGTCGATGACAATAACGGTTGCGACCTTCGCTTCCCGAGCACCGTTCAGCGCGCCTTCCAGATCCGCGATCGAGGAGACCTTGCGGGCATCGGCGCCCATCGCGGCGGCATGGGCGGCGAAATCGATCTGCATCGGATTCGCCTGATTGGTGTGCGCATAGAGGTTGTTGAACTGCTCGCCGCCGGTCGCCATCTGCAGCCGGTTGATGCAGCCGTAACCGCGGTTGTCGGTGATCACGACGGTGATCTTGACGCCCATGGCAACGGCCGTCGCAAGCTCGGAGTTCATCATCATGTAGGAGCCGTCGCCGATCATGACGATCACGTCGCGATCCGGCTCCGCCATCTTGATGCCGAGCCCGCCGGCGATCTCGTAGCCCATGCAGGAGAAGCCGTATTCCATATGGTAGGAGAGCGGCCTGCCTGCCTTCCAGAGCTGGTGCAGCTCGCCCGGCATGGTGCCGGCGGCGCACATGACGACCGTATTGTCGCGCGAGGCGCGTTGCACGGCGCCGATCACCTGCATGTCGGTCGGCAGAAGATTGCCGTCCTTGGGGGCGGCGGTGACCGCATCCGCATTGGCGAACCAGTCCTCCTTGAGCCCGGCATCCACTCCTCGGAAACGATGATCGCCGAGCGCCGCACTCACCAGTTCCAGCCCGACCTTCGCGTCCGAGACGAGCGGGATCGCTTCGTGCTTGGCACTGTCATAGGGCTGGACATTGAGCGACAGGATACGGCGTGTGGGATTCTTGAAGAGCGCCCAGGAGCCGGTGGTGAAATCCTGGAACCGGGTGCCGACGCCAATCACCAGATCGGCGCTTTCGCAAACGGCATTGGCGCTCGAAGCGCCGGTCACGCCGACCGGACCGAAATTCGATGCATGGTCCCAGGGCAGCGCCGACTTGCCGGCCTGCGTCTCGACGACCGGGATATTGTGCCGGCTCGCAAACGCCGCGAGTGTGCCGGTCGCGCCGGAAAAATGCACGCCGCCGCCAGCGACGATGACCGGGTTCTTTGCGGCCCGGATCGCCTCGAGGGCACGATCAAGCTCGTTCTCATCCGGCCGCGGCCGGCGCCAATGCCAGGTCTTCGGTTCGAAGAAACTCTCCGGATAATCATAGGCCTCCGCCTGGGTATCCTGGCAGAAGGCCAACGTCACCGGTCCGCAATCGGCCGGATCCGTCAGGGTCCGCATGGCGCGCGGCAGCGCGGTCAAAAGGTGTTCCGGCCGGCTGATGCGATCGAAATAACGGCTGACCGGCCGGAAGCAGTCGTTGACGCTGGCAAGACCGTCGCCGAAATCCTCGATCTGCTGCAGGACAGGATCCGGACCGCGGTTGGCGAAGACGTCGCCCGGAATGAAAAGCACCGGCAGGCGGTTCACATGCGCCAGTGCCGCCGCCGTCACCATGTTGAGCGCACCCGGTCCGATCGAGGAGGTCACCGCCATCGCTCGGCTGCGGCGCAGCTGTTTCGAATAGGCGATCGCCGCATGGGCCATCGACTGCTCGTTCTGGCCGCGATAGGTCGGTAGGTCAGGCCTAATGCCCGCCAGCGCCTCGCCCATGCCTGCGACGTTGCCATGTCCGAAGATCGCCCAGACACCGGCGATGAAGGGCACGCCCTCCTCCGTCATCTGGTTTGAGAGATAGCGCACCATCGCCTGCGCGGCGGTCAGTCTCACCGTTTTCATCGCCCGTTTCCTCCTCCGCTGCCAGCTCTTGCGCGTGCCGTGTCCCAGGCCGTGCAGAGTCCGCGGTATTTTCGCACCATGTCGGCCACTGCCTCGTCATCACCGATCGTGCCGGCAAACCAGCGCCGCGCCGCATCGCCAAAAATCGTCCGGCCGACGGCAAAACCCTTCACAAGGTCAAAGCGTGCCGCGGTGGCAAAGCTTTCCTCCAGCTCCGCCATCGGCGCATCGAGCCCGAGCACGACGATGCCGCGCACATAGGGATCGTGCTTCTCGATCGCGGCGCAGGCATTCGCCCAGGCGGCCTCGCTCTTCATCGGCTCGAGCTTCCACCAATCGGGATAGACGCCGATCTCATAGAAACGCTCGATTATATCGGCAACGGTTCGATCGTTGACCGGGCCGACCTTAGAGGGGATCACCTCCAGCAACATTTCCAGCCGGTTGCGGCGGGTGGCGGCAAACAGGCGCTGGATCACCTCTTCCTGTTCTTCCCGCATCTCGGCCGGGTCATCGGGATGGTAGAAGCAGAGAACCTTGGCGACATTCTCGACCGGCCATTCCGTGATGCCGCCGAAATCGGGACCGAGCTCGGGCTCCAGGGTCAGCGGGCGCGAGCCCGGCCATTCCACCGGCCGGCCGATCCACAACCCCGTGCCGGTTGCCTTGTAAAGCGTCTCGCGGCCGAGCCGCCCGTCGCAGAGAATGCCGTAGCCCTGCCTGCCGTCCGAGACGTCGAGCGCGGCCTGCAGGCAAAGCGCCTTGAACGCGTCGATCCGCTCCGAACTCTGGCCCGCCTCGTCGGCAATGGTTTCGAGCTGGATGCGGTGATCGAAGGCAAAGACCCGCAATTGCGGCCACTCGCCGGTCCGGTTGGTCGACCAGTGTACCTGCTCCAGCGCGCCGTCCTTGCGCAGCGCCCTGTCCCGGATGCCGGTGCGGAAGAAATACTGCAGCTCTTCCCAGCTCGGATAGGCCGGCGTGCAGCCGTGACGCGAGACGGCGAAGGCGCCGCAGGCATTGGCGTATTTCAGCGCCGTCGGCCAGTCCTCGCCGGTGAGCCAGCCCTTCAGCAGGCCTGCCATGAAGCCGTCGCCGGCGCCGAGCACGTTGAAGACCTCGATCGGAAAACCCTGCCCCGTCTGGCCCTTGTCGAGGCTGTCGGGGATATCGCCTTCGAAGACGGCGGCGCCCATCGGGCCGCGCTTGCAGACCAGCGTCGCCTTGGAAACGGCGCGAACCGCTCTCAGCGCCTCGAGCGTATCGGTCGAACCGCCAGCGATATGAAATTCCTCTTCCGTCCCGACCAACAGGTCGAACAGATGCAGGCTCGATTGCAGCTTGGCGGTCACCTTGCCGGACTCGATAAAGCGGCTTTCGCCGGCCTCATGGCCCGCAAGACCCCACAGGTTCGGGCGATAGTCGATGTCGAGGGCCGTGCGGGCGCCGTTCTCGCGGGCGAGCCGCAGCGCCTTCAGGACGGCAGCCTCGGTGTTCGGGTGGGAAAGATGGGTGCCCGTGGCGCAGACGCAGCCCGCTTCTGCAATAAAGGCCGGATCGATATCGTCTTCGCAAAGCGCCATGTCCGCGCAGTTCTCGCGATAGAAGATCAGCGGAAACTGGTGCTGGTCGCGGATGCCGAGCAAAACGAGCGCCGTCAGGCGCTCCGGATCGGTCTTGACGCCGCGCACGTCGACTTTCTCGCGGATCAGCTGCTCGCGAATGAACCGGCCCATATGCTCGGCGCCGACGCGGGTGATCAGCGCCGATTTCAGCCCGAGCCTTGCCGCACCGGCGGCGATGTTCGTCGGCGAGCCGCCGATATATTTGTTGAAGGAGGCCATATCCTCCAGACGCCCGCCGACCTGCACGCCGTAAAGATCAACGGACGAACGGCCGATCGTGATGAGATCCAGTGACGCCAAGACTTCCTCCCTCGCGGCGGTTGGGCTTTATGCCCGTCGATACCGCCCGGAACCGGCCGATCCTCCCCGGCCGCCTCCACTCAGAAATGGACTATAAATTCTATTTTTCTATTTTTCAACATAAACATTCACTCGGATCGCTTTGTGCCCACCGCCACCGACAGCACGATGGCCAGACAGAGCGTCGCCGACAACGAGCGGAAAGCGCCGAAATCAACCTCCGAGACGGAAAGTGTGATCGCCTCGAACTTCCGCAAGGGGCTGACGATCGTATCGGTCAGGGCCACGACCGGGATGCCCCGCGCGCTCACTGCCTCGACCATATCCACCGTCTCTGCCGAATAGGGAGAAAAGGTGACCGCCAGCAGCACGTCGCCGGTCCGGATGGCATTGTGGTTGTCGAGCCCGCCGACGCCGGAATGCAGCATGGCCGGAACGTTCATCTTCTCGAACGCATAGGAGATGTAGCTTGCGACCGGAAAGGAGCGCCTGAGGCCGATGATGTGGATCATCTGGGCCTTCGCCAGCGCCTCGACGGCCGCGTCCAGGGTCTTGGCGTCGATCGTCTTCAGGAGGTTTTCGAGGGAGGCGCGGCCCGCATCGACGAACTCGCCCAGCAGGGCGGAAGCGCTGCCCTCGGCCTTTTCCCGCAGGTTTTTCAGCCGTGTCGAATAGTCCGGCCAGCCGCCGGCGTAGGACTCGCGAAACAGCCGTTGCATTTCGGAGAAGCCGGAAAAGCCGAGGATCCGGCAGAAACGCATGAAGGCCGAAGGCTGCACGCCGGCCCCTTCCGCCATCTCGGCCACCGTAGACACCGCGATCCGGTCCTTGTTGGCCGCGACATACTCGGCGCATTGCCGCAGCCGTTTCGGCAGGCTCTCCGAAACGTCGATCAGCCGTTCTTCGAATTGCTTGATGCTGGCGGGCGCCCTGTCCTCCATTCGGTCCTTCCGTTCTCCTTGACATGGATGAAATCACAAACTAGCAAAATAGAACATATATTCCAAATTTCGATTTGGACAGTCTGAAACGCAGCAGGAAAAACGGCTGCGTTGCCCGCGCAGGCGGGTCTGGCTGAAACAGCGGACAATGTCACGGGAGGACATCATGGTCACGAAACTGGCGCTTCTCGGCGCAGGCCGGATCGGCAAGGTACATGCGCGCGCCATCGCGGAGGACAAGCGGGCGAAACTCGTGGCGGTCGTGGATGCCATGACCGACGCGGCGCAAGCAATTGCCGACAGCACCGGCTGCAAGGTCAGCACGATCGACGCGGTCGAGGCCGATCGCGAAATCGATGCCGTCATCATCTGCACACCGACCAACACCCATGCGGACCTGATCGAACGCTTCGCCAAGGCCGGCAAGGCGATCTTCTGTGAAAAGCCGATCGACCTCGACGTGGACCGCGCCAAAGCCTGCGTCGAGACGGTCCGCAGGACCGGCGCCAAGGTGATGCTCGGTTTCAACCGCCGCTTCGATCCGCATTTCCGGGCGGTGCGACAGGCGATCGACGACGGCAGGATCGGCAAGGTGGAAATGGTGACGATCACCAGCCGCGATCCCGGCCCGCCGCCGGCCGAATACATCAAGGTTTCCGGCGGCATTTTCCGCGACATGACGATCCACGACTTCGACATGGCGCGTTTCCTGCTCGGCGAGGAAATCCACAGCGTCATGGCGTCCGGCGCCGTGCTGGTCGATCCGAAAATCGGCGAGCTTGGCGACTATGACAGCGCAAGCCTCATCCTGACGACGAAAAGCGGCAGGCAGGCCATCATCTCCAACTCCCGCCGGGCGAGCTACGGTTACGACCAGCGCATCGAGGTGCATGGATCGCTCGGCTCCGTCGCTGCCGAAAACCAGCGGCCGGTCTCGATCGAGATCGCCAACAAGGACGGCTATACCCGCCCGCCGCTGCACGACTTCTTCATGACCCGTTATACCGAGGCTTACGCGGCGGAAATTTCCGCCTTCATCGACAGCCTCGAAAGCGGCTCGGCCCCCTCGCCTTCCGCCGAAGACGGTGTGATCGCGCTGATGCTGGCCGACGCAGCCGTGCGGGCCGTCAAGGAAGGCAAGTCGATCGTTATCGACGAATAAAGTCCAAGGCATCTGAACAACAACGGCGCGGCTTTTCGGCGAAAGGCCGCGTCAAGATTGTCTTGCGTTGAAGCCCCGTGAGCATGCATGATGGACGAGGTTCATCGCATCAGGGGGATGAAGCACCGCTCCGGCAACGGGTCGTGCGCGGAGATATCCAAATGGCCTGCACGAACAATGCGAGACATTGTTTGCTCGCATCGGCGCTTCAAAACCCAGCTTAAATCGAAAGAAATTCCGTTGAAAGCCAAGCTAGGCTTGAAAGATGTGGCTCTGGATGCCGGTGTTTCACTCAGTACCGCGTCCCATGTTCTCAACGGAACCGCGCCGATATCCATAGAGGTTCGGGAGCGGGTGCTCAATTCCGCACAAAGGCTGGGCTATCTGGAAAAGCGTCGAAGCCGCGCGACGATCGCCACGCTTCGCACCATCCTCCTGGCGATCACCAGCGATGCGGCGCCCCACAGCGACGTCAATCTCGTCAGCTGGACGATGCTCAACAGCCTGCGCCAGGAATGCGAGCGGCTCAGCATCCGGATCGTGCCTTTTGTCAGCGCCGGCAGCCGGATCGACGCGAACGAGGTGCGCCGCATGGCGCAGGCCGAAAACGTCGACGGCATCGTCATCCTCAACGACGATCGGCCGGAACTGATCCGCACCCTTGCCGCGGGGCGGGCGCCGCTCGTCATCCTGAACGGCGAGGACCCTTCGATGCTGGTCGATACGGTCACCGGTGAGAACCGCTTCGGCGCCCGCCAGGGAACCGAGCACCTGCTTTCGCTCGGCCATCGCCGCATCCTGCATCTGACCTGGAAAGGCAGGACCACCATCCGCCGCCGGTATGACGGCTATGCCGATGCGCATCTTGCAGCCGGCCTTGCCGTATCGCCGGAGATGATCGTCGAGGCGGAGGGATACGAGCCCCACCAAGGTGAGCAGGCGATCCGCCAATTGCTTTCCGAAAATGGCAACCTGCGCGGCGCGACGGCGATCTTCTGCGCCGCCGACAACTTGGCGCTGGGCTGCCTGAGGGCGCTGGCGGCATTCGGCATGCGCGTGCCGGAAGAAATGTCCGTGCTCGGCTTCGACGATATCGTGCCCGGGGAATTCAGCACGCCGCCGCTCTCGACGGTCCAGTTGCCGACCGACCGGCTGGGGGCGGCCGCAATCAACCTTCTGGAACAGCGGCTCGTCGCCAACGATCCGCTGCGGCCGGCCTACCGGCTGGAGCTCGGGTGCAAGCTGGTGCTGCGGGGCAGCGTCGCGCCGCCCCGCAGGTGAATCTCACTTCATTCCGGTGCCGGCAATACCGGTTGTGATGTATTTCTGCAGGAACAGGAAGACGACCGTCACCGGCGCCAGGCTCAGGAAGGTCATGGCGAGGATGTAGTTCCACTGCACGGAAAACTCGCCCTGGAAGGCGTTGAGCCCGACCTGCAGGGTGAAGTTTTCGCGGCTGCTGAGCACGATCAGTGGCCAGAGGAAGTCGTTCCACCGCCAAAGGACGGAAAAGATCGCCAGCACCGCGAGCGCCGGCGCCGTCAGCGGCAGGACGATGCGCCAGAAGATCCGGAACTCGCTTGCCGCGTCGACACGCGCCGCCTCGATGAGTTCGTCGGGAATGGTGAGCATGTACTGGCGCAGCAGGAAGACACCCGTCGGCGAGGCGATCGTCGGGATGATGATGCCCCAAAGACTGTCCACCAGGCCGACGCCAACGACGACCAGATAGGCCGGGACCATCACCACCGTCAGGGGAATCATCAGCGTCGAGATGATCAGCACGAAGATCGCCTTCTCGCCCCGGAACCGGTATTTCGACAGCGCGAAAGCCGCAAGCGCGTTGACGACGAGCGTCAGCAGTGTTGCGACGAAGGTGACGAAGACCGAATTCTTCAAAAAGGTGAGGAAGTCGAACCGGGTGAGCGGATCGGTATAGTTCTCGGTCGCGATGGTGAGCCGCTGGACCGGGGACATGTTTTTGACGTCGACGCTGACCGGCGGTCCGGGATTGCTCGGGTCGACCATCTGAGCCTTCAGCCCGATGCGCCGGATCATCGCCATCTCGCGCGGCTGCCCGTCGACATGGACGGTCCAGAGGCTGAGCGGGGCGTCGAAGCCCGGTACGGTCTGCTGGACCGCCGCACGCGGCAGCAGCGTCGGTGGAAAACGGGTGATCTCGGCGGCCGGCTTGAACGAGGAAAGGCCCGCCCAGACCACCGGAATGAGCACGGCAAGCGTGCCCAGGACCAGCCAGGCCCAGGAGAGAATGTCGGTGACGCCGATCCGGCCCGGCCGGCGGGTGCGTGTCAGGAAGGCGATGGGTGAGAGGCCTTGCGACATGGTCAGGACTCCATCTTGCGGCCAAGCCGCAGCTGTATGAGCGTCAGGGCCAGCAGCACGAGACCCATCAGCACCGAGGCCGCCGAGGCGAGGCCGAAAAGGCGCAGGTCGCTGCCGAAAGCCATCTGGTAGATGTATTGCACGATGAAGCTGTTCGCGGTGCCGGGCCCGCCGCCATTGGTCAGCACCCAGGCTTCGTCGAAGATCTGGACCGAGCGGATCATCAGCAGGATCAGCACGACGAGCAGGTTCGGCCCGAGAAGCGGAAGCGTGATCCGGAAAAGCGTGCGCCGGGGCGAGGCCGCGTCGATCGAGGCGGCTTCGTAGAGATCCTTCGGAATGGCCTGCAGGCCGGCGAGAAGGATCAGCGTATAGAAACCCATGTGGAACCAGACTGAAACCACCACCACGAAGAAACGCGACCAGCCGACGTCCAGCAGGAAGATTTCCGGCGGAACGCCGAGCATCTGCAGGAAGGCGTTGAGCAGGCCGTTGCGGTCCAGGAACCACTTCCAGATCAGGCCGATGACGACCGGCGACAGCAGGACGGGATAAAAGAACATGGCCCGGAAGAAACCGCGCGCGGCCATCGCCCGGTTGAGGATGAGAGCCGTCACCAACGCCACGAGCAGGGTCGCGGCAACGTTGAAGCCTACGAACCAGAGCGTGTTCCAGACCGCCGTCCAGAACAGGGATTCGCGGCAGCTCCCCGGACGAAGATAGTCCTCGCACTGCAGGAGCTGACGGAAATTGTCGAAGCCGACGAAAGGCCTCTCCGACACGAAAAGGCCGGTGCCGCCGGTAAAGGCATAACCAACCGCGATGGCGATGGGCAGGAAGGTGAAGATGCCGAAAAGGATGAGGTTCGGTGCGAGGAACAGATAGGGCATCCGCTTCCTGCCCATCAGCCGCTCGAACCCGTTGATCGGCGCCTCGACGATGCCCATGACGAAGTCGAGGGCACGGCCGCCGAAATCGGTCGCCTTAGGCGTGCTCATGGACATCACTCCGTTGGCTAATGGATTGCGGCAAAGCCAGGCCGCTATCGGGATCGAAGAGGTGCACCCGGCCGGATAGCGGCATGATCCGCAGAAGGTCGCCGGGCCGCGGCGCGAAATGGCCGGTCTGGTGGACGATGATCTGTTCGTCCCGCCCCTCGAGCGTCCCGTAGACATAGGTCTCGGTCCCAAGGCTCTCGTGATACTGGACGACGAACGGCAGTCCTTGGTCGCCGACCAAAAAATGCGCGGGCCGTATGCCGACGAGCACGGCCTGGCCTACTTTCGCCGCGGCGGGATCGATCGACGCAGAGAGCGGTGCGCCGTAGCCGGCGTCGATCGTCACCCCGGCTTCGCCGACCGCCGTCACCTGGCCCTTCAGCATGTTCATCCGCGGTGAGCCCAGGAAGCCCGCCACGAAGAGGTTCCTCGGATTGTCGAAGAGTTCGAGCGGCGTTCCGACCTGTTCGATCCGGCCGGCATTGAGCACGACGATCTCGTCGGCCATGGTCATCGCCTCCACCTGGTCGTGGGTGACGTAGATCATCGTCGTTCTCAGCTGGCGATGCAGCCGGGTGATTTCCGCCCTTGTCTGTACGCGCAGCGCCGCGTCGAGGTTCGAGAGCGGCTCGTCGAAGAGGAAGATATCGGGATTGCGCACGATGGCGCGTCCGATCGCGACACGCTGGCGCTGGCCGCCGGAAAGCTGCCGTGGCTTGCGATCCAGATAGGGCTCGATCGCCAGCATGCGCGCCGCCTCCCCGATCCGGGTCTCGATTTCGCTGCGCTTGAATTTCAGGTTCTCGAGCCCGAAGGCGAGGTTCTTGCGTACGCTCATATGGGGATAAAGCGCATAGGACTGGAAGACCATGGCGATCTTCCGTTCCGCCGGCGAAAGCTGGACGACGTCGCGCCCGCCGATCTCGATGCCGCCGGCGCTGATGTCCTCCAGCCCTGCGATGATCCTGAGGAGGGTCGACTTGCCGCAGCCGGACGGACCGACGAAAACGACGAACTTGCCGTTGTCGATCGTCAGGTCGATGCCGTGCAGAACGGTCAGCGCGCCGAACGCCTTGGTGACATTCGTAAGTTTCAGATTTCCCATTCCCTGCTCCCGTCAGGTTCAGTCACTTTATGGATGACGCTTTCGACGTTCCAGCCTTCCGGTATCGGTTGCGGCCTCTCGAAATGCGTCTCCTCGATCGTAATCCCCTCTATGCCGGCGGTAAAAAGTGCCGGCATGCCACCCGGGTAGTCGACAAGGCCGACCACCCGTCCGTCCGCGCCCTTTGTCCATGCATTCGCCCGGCCGGCAGCGGCCGCACTCGGTGCGATATCCGCGTTGGTCGGCCTCAGATCATACCGAAGTCCGGTGCCGAGCGGCCCCTTCCGCTGCCGCAGTCGCAGCCGCGAAAGCCTGACGCCGTCGATTTCCGCGGCGGAAGTCGAAACGAGCGCGATCGCCCCGTCCATCTGGCCGTGGAGGTCCTCGACGACGAGGTTTCGAACCGCACCGGCCCGGCGGGTGGGGATGCGATCCACCACCGTTACCGTCAGCGCTTCGCCCGATCCCCAGAAGCCGTCGAGCGTCTCGTGGCAATCGACCTCTATCCGGGAGAAACGGATATCGGTCATGTGCCCGCCGTCGCGCGAAAACAGCCCCAATCCCCGGTTTGAATCGTGGACGCGGCAGTCCTCGAAGACGACGTCGGTGAAATCGCCGTAGGATTCCGTGCCGATCTTGAGCGCGCAGCTGTTGCTTTCGACGAGGCAGCGGCGCACGAGCACGTTTTCGCATTCTCCGATCGCTTGGCCGTCCGGTCCGGCGCTGGTCTTCAGGCAGATGCCGTCATCGGCCGTCGATATGACGCAGTCTTCCACAACCGCGTGCCGGCAGGCGTCGAGCACGAGGCCGTCGGTATTCGGCATGCGCCGGTTGTTCGATACCTTCACACCGCCAACATAGACGTCGTCGCAATTGACGAGGTGCAGCGTCCACATCGGCGAATCGACGATTTCCAGCCGCTCGATCCGGACGCCGCGGCAGGATTCGAAGACCACCACCCGCGGGCGGAATTCCGCCGGGACAAACGTGCCCATCGCCTCATCGTTGCCGGCGATGAAATGTTCGCCGCCCGCCTCGATCCGTCCAGGGCCGGTCAAGGCGATGTCCGTCGCGTTTCTGGCGACGATCATGGCACGGTTCGATTTCTCGGCGACAACCGAAACCGATGTCTGCTCGTAAGCCCCGTAGTCGGCGGCCGGGCGCAGGATCGCGCCCATCGCCAGATGAAGCTCGACGCCGGATTGTAGCCGCAGGCCGCGCGTATTGTGGATGCCTTCGGCAAGTTCGACGCAGCCGCCGCCGCGCGCTGCCACTTGGTCGATCGCCGCCTGAATGCGCGCCGTCTCATCCTCCTGCACGGGTTCGATGAGAAGGGACGGGAACCTGTTCATGCGCCCTCCTCACCCTCGAGCAGGACTTCCGTTAGAAGCAGCATCGTCAGCGCCTGCCCGTAAGGGGTCGGCAGGTTGGGGATACGACGATAGAAATCCAGATCGTGCCCCATCGGCGTGCCATCCGAAACGCCCTGGACAACGCCCTCGTCATCGACCTGTGAGAGCACGGCCGAAAGCGCGCGTTCCGCATGCACCCGGTTGGAGGCATCCAGGATGCCCGCATCGATGCCGCGCAGGATGCCATAGGCGATCCCGGCCGTCGCCGATGTTTCAAGCGGAGATGTCGGATCGTCGAGCAGCGTATGGAACATGCCGTCGGGGCGCTGCAGTCGCTTCAGCGAACGCACCTGGCTCGCAAGCACGTTCGACAGGAAACGCTTGTCCTTTTCCTCGAGGTCGGGAACGAGCTCGAACAGTTCGGGAATGGCGACCGTGATCCAGGCGTTGCCGCGCGCCCAGAAGGCCTTGGCGAAATTGTGCCGGCCGTTGAAGGTCCAGCCGTGATACCAGAGCCCCGTGACCGGATCGGACAGATAGCGGGCATGCACCATGAACTGGTAGACGGCCTCGTCGACCCAGTCGCGACGCGCGCAGGCGACGCCTGCGCGCGCCAGAAACAGGCCGGCCATGAACAGCGTATCGTCCCAGAGCTCGCCGTCGTTCAGCCGTTCCTTGACGACATGCTGAAAACCGCCGTCCTCGGTCTTCGGAAGACGGTGGACAAGCCAGTCCGCCCAGTCCTCGACAAGCGCTCGGAAATCCGGCCTGTCGACATGGTCGATGAGGATGGCGAGCGGCAGCATGGGGGCCGTGCTGTTGATCTGCCGCGGCGGCAGGCCCCTGCCGATTTGCCGGCCGTACCAGGCGACGAGGTCGTCGACGGCCTTCCGGTCGCCGGCGGCAAGCGCGCGGCGCAGGAAGCCGTAGAGGCCGACGCCGACTTCCCAGTCCCATTCGTCGAACTGGATACCGCCGTCCGCATCGGCACCGGCAAGGCCTTCCTTGATGCCCTTGAGGCGGCTGAACGCAACCGCGACCTGATCGATCGTCTCCTGCAGGGCCGGTTTGTTGAGGGTCATCGAATCCATCGGTCGGAATGTCCTTTATGAATAGAATGGATGGGCGCCGTCGCCGGCGGTCGTGCTGTCATAGGTCAGGATCGGCACGGGCTGGCCGTGGATGAAAGGTCGTGGTTCTCCGCCGACGATGAATCCGCCGGCATAAGCGAGCGTCAGCGTTTCGCGGTCCGGCGGCGTAAGGCTCAGCGCCCTGCTGTCGGCGTCGAACGAGACGGAGGTGGCGCGGATACGTTCGACGAAACGACGGAAAGCGGCTTCGTCGCCCGCGCCCACCACGGCCGCCCAGCCGGTGAGGGCACCCTCGGAGCGCACCTCGCGCCCGGCGGTCGCGCCGTCGGTCACGAGTTCAAGTCCGTTCGTGGCGTAGAGTGCCGCAAAGCCCCGGCCCGAGCGGGTGAGGAGCCAGTTTCCGTCCATGACGACCTCATCGAGGCCGTCGCGACCGAGATAGGCATGGGTCCAGGCATGGCGGGTGCCTTCGGTGTCGGCGATCAGCAGGGCGACGTCGCGATATTGCATGACGCGCGGCAGAACGCCGTTGCCGGCCCAATAGGACGGGCGCTGCGTGCCCCATGGGTCGTCTTCCCCGGGATGGTTGACCCAGAGCCTCGCCATCGGGTGGCAGGCAAGCCGAATGTCGAGCACGTGCTGCTGGTGCCCCCGCCGGCCGGTCTTGTGATCGACCACGGTCGAGAGCTGCGAGGCTTCCGTCTTGAAGAGCACGAGCTTGCCGCTTTCGAGCCCCTGCGCGTAACGTGCTTCTATCGAGCGTCCGGGCGCCAGCTGGGCAAACTCCGGCAGGTCGGCCGGCGGCGCGTAGGAACCGGCGCAGAACATCGGCAGCGAAGCGACGCCGCCGTTCAGCCAGCCGCTGCCGAACGCCACGCGGGCGAATGGCGCCAGTTCGGTGAGCGGCCCGGCCCGCAGCTCCTTGTCGTAGGCGCGTCCCTGGGAGCCCGCGGGAACGCCCGCCAGCGTATGCAGCGCGATCATCCGGAAGATCAGATCCAGCTGATGGCGGGCACGCGGGGCGATATCGCCCCCGCCCCAGCGTTCGAGGGCGAGCAGACCGATGAAATCCACCGGATAATAGGCTGCGGAATTCCATTCGGCGAGGCCATGCGCCTCAACGCTGTCGAACCAGCGGCGAAGCCGACCTTCCGCCAGCCGCGCTTGCTCGCGGCCCGTCCTGCCGGAAGCGGAGAACACGGTATCCGGCATCAACCTGCCGGCGATCAGCTGGCTCGTGTGGAAGCACAGGACATGGTTCTCGCTCCAGAACCACATGACGTCGTTGCCGGGCTCGTCCACCCAATAGCGGTAGCCGGCGACGGAGGCGCGGATGCTTTCCGCCGTCTCCGGTGCCAGGACATGCTCATATTCGCCGAGGAGCCAGAGGAGCGGCACCATCACGAAATCCGAGCAGTCCTCCCGCCGGTCGATGATCTCGAGCGTGGCGGCGATGATCCTGTCCATCGCCTCGCGGTCGGTCTCGCCGGTTGCCGCCATGGCAAGCACGCGGCCGATCCGCTCGGCGCCGAAACGGGCGCTGAAGATCAGCGCCTCACGCTTGCGATCGGCAAGGGTGGCGGCGGCTTGCGGCAGGACGAGGCCGCTCATGAAGGCGGCGTCGATATGGCGGGCGACGGCCGCGGCGCCGGAACCGATCTTCAGCCTGATGCCGTGATATCCGTCCGGCAGGCCTTTGATTGCGGGAGCGACAAGCCGTGTCTCGCCGGCACCCAGCATCAGGTCCGCCTTCGCCAGCACGGCCCGGTCATGACCATGGCTGTAGACCTCGATGCCGACGGGCAGATCGGCACCCGTCGGACTGTCGAAAAGGATCTCCAGCGGGCGATCGACGAAAACGTCGGCGGCGGGCCGGATGGCACGCGCGAGGAGTTCGAGCCGCCGAACCTCCTGCCGGTCCAGCGCGGTGGGCAGGGCGATGTCCAGGGGCTGGGTATCGGCCAGTTCCAGCTCGAAGAACCAGATCGTGTCCCGCTCCGCCAGGTCTTCAGTCAAGAGAAGGATGTCATTGTCGCCGGCCTTCAGCGCCAGGACGATCTCGGTCTCGCTTTCGACATTACGCCGGAAGGGCTCGAACCGCACCTGTTCCTCGCCGTTGACCCAGATCCGCACGCCGCCGCAGGTTCTCAGCCGCATCGGGACGTCACGGGCAGCCTCGGCGCGGAAATTGCCGCGCAGCCAGCGGCCGACATGGGTGGCCACGTGCCAGAAGCCGGTGAACTCGACGCGGCGGTTCGGCCCGGGCAGGTTCAGGGAGGCCGGCTTCCAGTCGTGCTCGGCACGGATCTTCCGTCCGATCATCTGCGCCTGGAAGGCCTTCCGGCAAGGCAGGTCGCCGACATCCACGAAGCCGTTGATGAAGCGGTAGTTGACGCGATCTTCCGCCGGCGCCGGTTCACCTGGAAAATACGTCTGGCGCAAATCCGAGACGACCCACGCGGTGACGGTTTCGCCCGGGGCGACATGATAGCTGGCACCGCCGGAACGGCCTGCGGCTGCAGGTGAGTGCTCCATGACTGCCTCCCTCAGATCATGAAAATCTTTTCATAAGTTGAAACTCGCTACGTCAGCTTTGTGAGCAGTTTCGAATTTAGGGCGACAAGACAGCTTGACGTTTGGATTGTCAAGCTTCAAAAAGGAGAAATTCGAAGGAAAATCCGAAAGGAAACCTTCCGAATTGTGAAAATATTTTCATTGGGAGGATGGAAAATGCAGAGACTTCTATCAGGGATAAGCGCGTTCGTATTCTCGGCCTTCGCTCTTTCGGGCGCGGCCATGGCGGACGCCAAGACCATTACTTTCCTGTTCACCGACGACGACCAGGGCTATGTCGAGCGCATGGCCGCCTTGAGCAAGGAGTTCGAGGCGTCACATCCCGACGTCAAGATCAATTTCGTGTCTTCCGGCTATGACGCGGTGGTGAAGCAGCTGCCGGTCCAGCTGGCGGCAGGCAAGGGTCCGGATCTCGCCAAGATAACCGATTGGCAGCTCGCGCCCTATTATCTCGACATGCGTTCTCACATGAAGGACCCGGACGCCTTCGCCAAGCTCCACGGGGACAGCCTCAACCAGCTCCGCCTGCCGAATATCAACGACCCGAAGTCGATCAACGGCTACGTCGCGTCCCAGACGCTGAACCTGCCGTTCGTCAACAAGACCTTGTTCGAGCAGGCCGGCGAGCCGCTGCCCGGCCCCAAGGCAACACTCAAGGAGATCGTGGAAGCCTCCGCCCGCGTCGCAAAGGCGACAGGCGCGCAGATCCCCTTCACCATGGACCGGTCGGGCCACCGTTTTTCCGGCGGCGCCTATTCCTACGGCTCGGTCTATGTGAAGGACGGCAAGTTCAATTTCCCGGATGCAGGCGCCCGCAAATATATCGCCGACCTCTATTCCTGGACCCAGAACGGCAGTTTTCCCAAGGAGATGTGGGGGGCAGCCGGCGGCTCGCAGTACAAGAACATGGGCGATGAGTTCGTCAACGGCAATGTCGTCACCTACCTCGCCGGCAACTGGATGGTGAACCCCTTCCAGAAGAAGATCGGCAACGCCTTCCAGTGGACGGCCATCAACGCACCCTGCGGGGATGCGGGTTGCTATGCGATGCCGGGTGCGACCGCGATCGTCGGCTTCAAGCGCACCGAACATCCCGAAGCGGTAGCGCAGTTCATCGAGTTTCTCGGCTCCGAGAAGGTGCAGCGCGAAATCGCCGAGACCTATGTCATCCTGACGGGAGCGGACATCAAGAACCCGCAATACAAGATCTCCAGCGACGACGCCAAGGCATCCATGGCGGTGTTTCTGGACAACAAGAAGAACGTTCCTCAGGCGGCGCGAGATTTCGAACGCATGAAGGGCGGGACGGCGATCTACCAGCAGATCGTCCAGCGCATGAGCCAGCTCATCGTCGGCGAATTGAGCCTGGAGGAAACCTACAAGAACCTCGAGGCTGACGCCGGCAAGATCAACGAGGCGCTGGCGGTAAAGTAACGATCCGGCATGCCGGGTGGCGACGCAACCCGGCATGCCTTACCAAAGACCTAAGGTAAAAAAGCGCATCTGGCGACAGGGGCTCGGCTGCCTGTCTCTCAGACTGAACGACTAGAGGCCCGCCCGGGCATCAACGTCCATATTCGTCTGCGGGCTCACTCGTTGGAAACGAACGACAGTACTGACCTGCGAAGGGCTGTTGACGCGGCACGCGCGCTCGGCGGCGATATCGACCAGCGCTGTTCGAGCGCTGCGGATGCTGCGTCGCGAGCAAAACGCGAAGCTGCATTGGCCATGTAGCAGCTGGTGCCCTGGGTCGCGAGCGAAGACTACCTACTCAAAATCGCAACACCTTCGAACGATGAACTGCAGGAGGTCCCCGAACTGGCCTCGACAGTAGAGCAAGCGACGTCAATGCCCCGCCGCCTTGGCGACGGGGCCGCATTGCGTGCAATTGAGATCGAAGAGAGTCCGCCCGAGAATTCATGAGCGGCGTGCGAAGCATTTGCCCATATCAAAATTGATCTGGAGCGCTGGGAACAGCAAATCGACTCTGGATGATCTCGGCTGGCGCAAGCCGTTCTCGCCGTCAGACCTGATGATATCGTTTCTCACAACAGAATGTGCGTTCGTGCGCCTTTCGGCGGAATCGGTGGGACTTTCCGCAGATAGCCGCGCGATACCCTGAGCTCAAGGACCCAGAATTGGCGTTCTCCTTCGACTGTAAAAACTTCCCGATCGGGGTGAATCTATATGTCCAAGAGCGACACTTCCCGATCGGGAAGGATGGCATTGAAACTCAGGAAATCTTCCTGTACGGTAAGCCGATACAGGAGATGCTCAATGTTCAGATCCGCACGCGATTTCGGCGCTGCCGTCAGGGAAAAACGTAAAGGCCTCGGCTGGACCCAGAAAGAACTTGCCAGCCGTTCCGGCACGGGCGAACGCTTCATCGTCGAACTCGAATCGGGCAAACCGAGCTGCCAGCTCGAGAAGGCGCTGATCGTCACGCGCACCGTCGGCATCGAGATCGGTGACCTGAAGACAGCCCAAGCGTCATCCACAGCATCGGAAGATGGCCTCGGCTTCCTGCCGACTTTCGGTGATGGTCGATGACAACCATCTTCTACGAAACCTTCCGCGTTGGCGAGATGACTTTCGAAGGCGAATGGCGTCTCGACTACGATCCATCCTGGGAAGCGCGCCGCTCGGCCTTCCCAATCTCGCTGACCATGCCGCTGCGATCAGGAACGGTCGATGCAGACAGGCTGCTGCCATGGCTCGCCAACCTGCTTCCGGAAACCCATCTCGCCGAGATCGGCCAGCGGCTGAAAGTCTCACCTCAGGACATCGTGGGCCTGCTCGGCCACATCGGCCGAGACACGGCGGGAGCGCTCTCGATCGGCGAACCACGAAAGGCAGGCGTCAACCTCCAGCCCATTCCGGACGAGGCAAAACTGGAGCGCATTCTCAACGAACTTCCCGCCAAACCCTTCCTGGTCGGTGAGCGAGGGGTTTCCATGTCGCTGGCAGGCGTGCAGGAAAAGCTACCCGTCTTCGTTGATGAGAATGGCGCTATCTCGATCCCGGTCGATGGCACGCCATCGACCCATATCATCAAGCCAGACACCAACCGTCTGGCTGGAAGCGTCGAGAACGAAGCCTTCTGCCTGGCCCTTGCACGGGCCTGCGGACTGCAAGCGGCCGAAGCTACGCTCGGCATAGCCGGCAAACGACGCTATTTGCTGGTGAAGCGCTATGACCGTTTTACGGATCCACAAGGTGAGATCCGCAGGCTTCACCAGGAAGACCTTTGCCAGCTAACGGGTCATTTTCCATCGCAGAAATACGAGCGATCCCAGACGGGCCGCGGCGTGACATTGAAGATGATGTTCGACGCCGTCAGCGATCTTGTTTCCCCCGGCGAGCGCCTGACGCTTCTCGACGCAGTGATTTTCAACGTACTGATCTGCAATTCGGATTCCCATGCAAAGAACTACTCCATCCTGCTCGGTGCTGGCGGATCTGCGAAGCTGGCGCCGCTTTACGATTTGATGTGTGCGGCGGTCTACCGGCAGGTTGATCAGAGTCTGCCTCAAGGCATCGCCGGGCGTTTCATCGGGCCTGACTTGAGGCGAGCAGATTGGCAAGCATTCGCCGAGGAGGTCGGGTTGAGCGGTGCATCGACTATCAGGCGTGTCCAGGAGCTTGCGGCGGTAATTGATGGCTTCTGCGAAGATGTCGCGAAGCAGATCGTCGACACCGCTGGCGATCCGACGAGATTGCTGGAGCGCATCACCCATAATATTCAGAAGCGATGCAGGCGAATTCAGGGGCAGATTCGAGCCTGAAACGAGCTCGAAACAGAGCATCTCGGGATATCTGCGGGCAAGCACGAAGCACCATACCCAACGGAAAAGTCTTTGTCGGCTCGGCAAGTGGTTTCCGTTTTACCGCTGCCCTCTCGCAGGGACCCGCCAAAGAAGGCGCTCCCTCCCGCCAGCCGCCCTCAGGCCCGCTCACCCGGCTGCGGCGCCGACGGTGGTCATTGCGACAACCAGCAAGGCGATGATGATCAGCAGCCAACGCGCCTGATACACGCTCTCTTCCATCTGAACCTCCTTTTTCGAGACGCCTTGAACCCGCAATTGCGGTCCAAGTTCCGCGTTAGCGACCTCTTCCCCCTCGCTCGGGACCTTGGTCGGTGTCGCCCATGGCCCAAGGTCCCAGCCTGGATGGGACTGAAGCCTGAGGCCGGGAACACGCGCCGTCGAAAGCGAGTTTTCTTCACAGCTTCGGAAACGCTGTTCGCGGTCGGAAGCATGTGGAAACTCAAGGAGATAAGAGATGAACATTGTTACACGCGCGGCCTTTGCCGCGGCGCTTCTCGCGGGCACTACACTGTCAGCCTTCGCCCAGACCAGCAGCACTGTCGGCACCGGAGGAACCAGTGCCGGCGGCGGCACGTCCAGCAGCACGGTCGGGACGGGCGGCAGTTCTGCCGGAACCAATTGCGCGCCCGGCACCACCAACTGCGGCACCGGTTCCGCCTCGACCCTGGGCACCGGCGGTTCTTCTGCCGGCGGCGGCCAGTCGAGCAGCTCGGTTGGCACCGGCGGTTCGGCGGCAGGCTCGGGCAGCGGCTCCGGCTCGGCATCGACACTCGGCACCGGTGGCACCTCGGCAGGCGATGGCCAGTCCAGCAGCTCCGTTGGCACCGGCGGTTCGGCGGCAGGTTCCGGCAGTGGGTCGGGCTCCGCTTCGACGCTCGGCACCGGCGGCACCTCGGCCAAGGACGGCATGTCGACCAGCTCGGTCGGAACCGGCGGCAGCTCGGCTGGCGCGGCCGGCTCTGAACACGGACAGGGCAAGAAGGCATGTCCTCCGGGCCAGGCCAAGAAAGACGGCGCTTCCTGCTAGTCCCATCCATCGGACGAGGGCGGATAGCTCCGCCTTCGTCCTATCAATAGGAGAGCCGAAATGACCTCGGCATCATTCGCATACAAGGGCACGTTCGCACTGCCGCTGATCCTGGCGACCATCACCGCGATCTCGGCCTTTGCCACCGAAACCATCAAGCTTGACGACGGCACCACCTGCACCGTCATCGAAAGCACGGCCTCGACCGGCAGCGGCACGTCGACATCGGTGACCGCAGGCGGCGGCAGCGTATCGTCCTCGACGACAATCGACGGCAAGACAACGACGATGCATTCGGGCGGTGGCTCGGCTTCGTCCAGCGCCGGTTCGTCCGTCACAACCGGCACGGCCGGCAATCAGGCATTTTCGACGGCAAGCGTCACCAAGCCTGATGGAACGGTTATCACCCGCCGGTCGGACGGCACCTGCGACGTCACCCAGCCTCGGAAATGAAGGAGATAGACATGTCGAAGAAAATATCCCTGGCGTGCCTCGTGCTTATGGCCTCGGTCGCCACCACACCCGTGCTTGCACAGGACTGCAACTCGGCCGGCACGGTCGGCTCCGCCGGCACCGCCGCCGCAGGCGGCACATCGGCAAGTACACTCGGCACCGCGGGAGCCTGTCAGACCGACGACGGCACGACGGCCTCGATCGGCTCTGGAGGCAGTGCGGCGACGGCCGATGGCAAAGCCCGCAGCCAGACCAAGGTCAACGAGAACCCGAACCAGCTGAAGGCGCAGTCGAAGGCGCAGGCGATGGACCAGGGCACATTCAGCAAATCTCAGACGAAAACGCGGGTCAAGGATGATGAGCTGCAAAGCAAGACGCGCAGCATGTCCCACGTCCCGGGGCAGAAGCCGGTCAAAAGCACCACCGACAGCAACGTGGTTCTGCCACCGCATTGACCTGGAAAACGACAAATCGGCTCCCACGAAAGAGCGGGAGCCGGAGCCTTCGGCAGCAAGCGGATGATCCCCAGATGTTTAGTCCGCGGCCGCTTACGAATTCTGCCGTTCAGTTCGCTGATTGGAACTGAATGCCGGCTTCGGGCTTTAAAACCGCGCAGACTTCGGAGGATGAAAATGGACGAAAATACTTTTGAGCAACTCGGCACCATGAGCCAACAGCTGCACAAGCGCGCCCTCGCGCTGTCCCACCAGGGGAAGGACGCTGACCTTGCGATGCTGATGTCGGCACAGGCCGTGACGATGGAAGCGGTCAAATCCCTCGGAGAAGCCTTGAACAGGATCAATGGGCCGCTTGGGCTTGGGGCGGCGGGAGACTAGACGGCGCGTTTTCCTGTTCTTCTTCGTGCAATCCCTTTTCAGCGCCATGACAATGCCGGCCGGAACTTTCTAACGCGACGGCAGGTTGAGATTTCAGGAGGAGAACGAGATGCACCGCAAACCCAACCACCAACACGAGCTGGCGTTTTACATCGGATTGAACGCAGCGCTTGCCTGCTTGATCGTCGCCAGCGTCCTGCTTGCGGCAGCGGCTTGAAGACCAGCTTGATCCGCGACCGCTCTTGGAGCGCCATCATGAGCTCCCGGCATCGGGCGAGGAACTATTAGCCGACCAGCATGTTGGAGCCTTCATGAACGACACGTCCAGAAAAGCCGGCAACAACATGATGAAATTTGTCACCGCCATTCTAGCGGCCGCACTTGTCATCGGTGCAGTCTATTTCTTTTTCCTGACCCCCGGCGAGCCCACGGGTCCTCAAACACCGCCGTCTCCGCACGCCATCGACCAGACGAAGTGATTGACGATGAAGCCAAACGAAACGCCAAGGAGCGAAACACCGACTGGATTGTCGCCGTCGGCGGATCCCGAACCCGAAAAGAAGCGGAAAGTCATCGCCGGCCGCGGCTTGGTGATGTTTATCGCCGGCGTCGCGGTCGCAGCCTTCTGCCTTTACGCATTCATCGCGCTGTATGGGATCTATGCCGGCACCTGACGCTACCACCCCGCTGCGCCTTCTTCCCTAGCGCGGGAAGATAAGGCGCAGGCCGTTCAAATTGCCGCGCTGCGGGTTTCAGATCGGTAACCACTCCGCCAGCTAAACCCACGCGCATTCTTACCATATGATAATTGTGACCAAAATTCGCATCAGAACGATACGCCGAGGAAACCCGAAAAATGCCCGACCGGATTCCGGGATATGCACGCGTGCCCGCCACGGTGCATTGTTGGTCAGACGACGTCCCCAGCCGGACCTTCGTCTCGCTGGAAAAGGCCTTGGCCTATTGCAGAAAGAATATCCGCGAGCTTCCGGCAATCGAACTCTTCGTTCATTGCGGCCAAATCCCCGAGCCGATCGTCAGCGGTGACGAGCTCGCAGCCCTGATAAAGGCAAAACAGCACAACCTGATCTGATGGAGCCTGTTTCAGCTCCGCCGCGGCCCGGATCTGCAACGCAGGCGACAGTGCGCCTTCGGCAGGATGTCAGCTTGCTACATCAAAGGTGACTGGCTTTATCTTGTTAAAACGAGCAGGAACGGCTATTCGCCATGGCAGACTTGAACCGGGACCTGCCATGCTCACGCTAAAATCCACCTTGACCGCGCTGTTGATCGCTACTGCATCCAGCTTCACTGTTTCCTCGGCATTCGCATCGACGAAATACCCCCTGACCATCGAAAACTGCGGCGCCCAGGTCAGCTTCCAGAAGGCGCCCGAGCAGGCAATCGGGCTTGGCCAGAACAGCGCGGAAATCCTGCTGCTGCTCGGCCTCCAGGATAAGATGGCCGGCACCGCCTTCTGGCCGAGCAAGGTTTTGCCGCAGCTTGCGGAAGCCAATGCCAAGGTCAAGCTTCTGAGCGTCGAATTCCCGACCTTCGAATCGATCCTGGCGGAGAACCCGGATTTCGTGGCCGCCGCTTTGCCGAGCCTGGTCGGCCCGAGCAGCAAGGTCGCCAAGCGTGAGGATTTCGACAAGGTCGGCGTGCCGACCTATCTCTCGCCCAGCACCTGCCTCAGCACCAAGGAGGTCAAGGACCAGTACGGCAGCCGCGCCCAGCTCTGGAACATGGATCTGCTCTACAAGGAAATCGACGAACTATCGCAGATCTTCGATGTCACAGATCGCGGCCAGGCGTTGATCACCGACTTCAAGGCGCGCGAGGCCAAGCTCCGCTCCAGCGTTCCGAAGGACGGCAAAAGCCTCTCCTACGTCTTCTGGTTCTCCAGCCCCAGCCCCTCGGCCGATGCCTATCTCGGCGGCAAGAACGCAGCGTCCGGCTTCATCGCCGATGTCCTGGGCGGCCGCAATGCCGTCACCGCCGAAGCCGAATGGCCGACGCTCGGCTGGGAAAGCATCATCGCTGCCAATCCGGACGTGATCGTCGTTGCCAACCTGGACCGCAACCGCTGGGAGCTCGACAAGCCGGAAGCAAAGATCAAGTTCCTGACCACCGATCCGGCCGTCAGCCAGATCACCGCCGTGAAGAACAAGGCAATGGTGGTGATGGACGGTCAGGCCATGAACCCGACCGTGCGGACGATCTATGGCGCCGAACAAGTGTCCGAACAGCTGAAGGCCCTCGGTCTTCTGAAGTGACGGAAAAGCGCCGCTCCCTTCAGCAGCTTTTCGCCTTCGCAGCCGTGCTGGTGGCATCGCTTGCAGCCATCGGTCTCGTCGTCGGCATAAGCGTCGGGATCGGCGATCTGCCGATCCCGCTCGCGACGACCTTTTCTGCGGTCACCAATCGGCTGGGATGGACGGCGGTAGGGCTCAACCGTATCCATGAGACGGTCATCTGGGACTACCGTCTCAGCCGGGCGCTGGTCGCGGCCTTTTGCGGTGCGGGCCTCGCCCTGTCGGGAGCCATCATGCAGTCGCTGCTGCGCAACCCGCTGGCCGAGCCCTACGTTCTCGGCATTTCGGCCGGCGCGTCCACCGGCGCCGTCGCGATCGTCATCCTTGGTGTTGGCGCAGGCGCGGTTTCATTGTCGGCCGGGGCTTTTGCCGGCGCCTTCGCGGCCTTCTTCTTCGTGGCGCTGCTATCCAACGGCACGCGCGGCGGTGCGGACCGCACCATTCTTGCCGGCGTCGCCGCCTCGCAGCTCTTCAATGCCTCGACCTCCTACATCGTCACGACGTCGGGCAATGCCCAGCAGGCGCGCGACGTGATGTTCTGGCTGCTTGGCAGTTTCGGCGGCGTGCGCTGGCCGGAACTGACGCTGGTCTCGATCATCGTCGGCATCGCGCTGCTGGCCTGCCTGCTTTATGCCCGCGTGCTCGATGCCTTCGCCTTCGGCGATGAGGCGGCGGCGTCACTCGGTGTCAATGTCGCGCGCGCACGCATCGTGCTTTTCGCCCTGACGGCGATGATGACGGCGACGATCGTCAGCATGGTCGGCTCGATCGGCTTCGTCGGCCTCGTCGTACCGCATGTGGCGCGGTTTGCCGTCGGGCCACTGCATGTCCGCTTGCTTCCGGCCTGCGCCGTTATCGGTGCCGTTTTCATGGTGGTGGCCGACATTGCGTCACGCACCCTCATCCCGCAGCAGGTCCTGCCGATCGGCGTCGTCACCGCGCTGGTCGGCGTGCCGTTCTTTTCGATCATCCTCTACCGGTTCCAGCGCGCGTCATGAGCATCAAGACCGAAAACCTCACCTGGAAAATTGGCCGGAAGACCGTGCTCGACGGCGTTTCGTTCGCGGCACAGCCGGGCAAGACGCTCGGCCTGCTGGGACCGAACGGTTCGGGTAAGACCTCGCTCCTGCGTCTGCTCGCGGGTCTGAAACTGCCGCATTCGGGCTCCATCATGCTTGAAGGCAAGGATCTCAAGACCATCGGGCGGCGCTTGATCGCAAAGCGGGTCGCCTTCGTTGAACAGCACGCCACGACCAATGCCAATCTGAGGGTCGTCGACGTGGTGAAGCTCGGGCGGTTTCCGCACCGGTCGATATTTTCCGGCTGGTCGCTCACCGACGACGAAGCGGTCGAGACCGCTCTTCTACGCGCCGGCATGGCCCACAAGCGCAACGACCGCTGGCAGTCCCTTTCCGGCGGCGAAAAGCAGCGGACCCATATCGCAAGGGCGCTGGCGCAATCGCCGAAGGAACTCATCCTCGACGAACCGACCAACCATCTGGATATCCAGCATCAGATCGGCCTGATGCGGCTGGTTTCCGGCCTGCCGATGACGAGCATTATCGCGCTTCACGATCTCAATCATGCAGCGATGTTCTGCGATCAGCTGATCGTCCTGCAGGACGGCAAGATCGTTGCCGGCGGGGCACCGGAAGCGGTGCTGACCGAAGCCCTGCTGAGGGACGTATTTTGCGTCGAAGCACGGGTCGAAGCCTCGCCGCACCATTCACGACCCCATATCCACTACCTCGTCTGATAATTCCGCCGACGACGGTGTTCGGCCCCAGACCCGAGTGGACAGAGCTGACGGCCGTTGCGCGAACGCCGGCTGGAACAAACAAACCCTTGTCATTGTTCGTTGGTCACCCGGAACCGGAGGGCCCGACATGAAACGTCTTTTCATCACGGCAGCGGCCGTTCTTTCGCTGTCGGCCAACCTGACACTCGCGCAGGAAACGCCTAACGCGTCTCCCAGCACCCCGCCACAGGCTGAGCGGGATCGCGCCCCGAACCCACCGCCGCCCGGTCCTCAGGAACCGGCCGCTGACAGGGACGCAGACGAGTGGCGGATGCCTCCGATGGCCGACCGTCGACCGCCACGGGAGCGCGGCGCGCGTTTCCGCATCGAGAACGGGCGAACCACGATCGACCTGCGCTGCGCCGATGGCGAACCCACAAAGGATTGCGCGGATCTTCTCCTGCAGGTGCTGGACCGGCTGGAGCGAGGAACGTCTTCGGACGATTCCGACTCCCGTGACGACGGCCGGGACCGCTCGCGTTATCGCTGAGATCGGCTGAAACCAGAGGGAAACCCCCGCGCAAAATGTACATAAGCTGAAGCTCAGATGAATGCGAACTTCAGCAACGGTTCAAGGATCGCGCCGCAATCTGTCACCGTGTGCACTCTGGAGGAAACCGATGCGCAGGATAGTCTTAGCGGCCAGTTTGATCGCAGCTTGTCTTTTTGGAGGCGCGGCAAATGCCATGCCGATCGGAAACATTGCCGTCCCGGCAAAACCAACCGCCGAAAAGGTCGATTGGGCTTGCGGCCGCGGTTACCATCTGAACCGGTGGGGCGATTGCCGCCCCAACCGCTGGCGGCCGCCGCCGCCCCGCTACAGCCATCGTTGGGATCGTCGGGATCGATGGGACCACCGAGGACCGCCTCGCTGGGAATGGCGAGGCCATCGCGACTGGCGCGATCACCGGGATTGGCGTTGATACGAGAAAGCCCTTCTGCTCTGCAGAGGGGCTTTTTCTCGATGGGAAGGTCGGCGACACGCTTGGCTGAGCCCGGTAGAGCCTGATGCGGGCAATATCCCCTCTCACGCGACAGCGGATTCTGACGGCAGGGGTTGAATTTTAGCTCCTTCTAACGAACAATCACCCCCTTTGGAGCGTTGTACAGTCAGGAGGAAGCGTCATGAAAAAAGATACCAGTCGGCAGGTCAGAATTCCTGGGCCACGCGACCACGACGTCGCCGAACATTGCCGCAAAAACGGAATGCGGCTGGAGGACGAAAAGAAGATGTTAAGGCTTCTGGGAAAGCATGCGCCTGTGCACGAAATCCACTCGAACTCGCCGCCACGACCTCCGCGGTTCCGCTAGGCGACAATCAACGCCCGCAAGCGCTACAGTCCCATTCCCGCCGGTCGCGTCCGATGCACGCCTTTGGGAACGAAGGCGAAATTTTCCGCCAGGCCCAACAGGTCCGCGGCAAGGTGCAGGGTCGAAAGCCACATTTCCGTGCCCTGCAGGCTTCCTGTCTGACCGTCGGCGAAGGCAAAGCCCCCTTTTGCCTGCCACCGGTCCGGTGAACGCAGAATGATGTCCGCAGCCACTGCTTCCGCCTGACCACGCATGAAATCCGTCTGCTTGAGGCACAACCAAAGCGGATGGATCGTATCGAGCAGATTGCAGGCCGTGTAGGTTGGGCCGGAAAAGCCGCGGTTGTTTCGATAATGCGTCATAACGGAATTGATGGCGGCTTCAGGGAAAGGGACCGGGATGCCGAACTGGGCATGGGCTCCGCGTGTGAGGCGATAAAAGCCGTTGACCGGTTGCAGCAGCCCTTGTTCCGCGGTCGGCTTGCCCCACAGTCCGGTCGAACGATCGATATGGGTCGAAAGCCAGCCAAAGAGGATTTCCTTACCCCTGCCGCTCCTGAAATACCGGGCGTTGAAATAGAGTGCTGTGGCGATAGCGTCCACCCGGTCGCCGCACCACCATGCCCGGGTGCTCCAGGGCAACGTCTCCAGCCAATCACAAAACCCAACGGCGTCCATCTCGACGCCCGAGATCGGATAGGATGGATGGGCGCCCAGTATCTCCAGCGCATAACCGACCGCCAGCACGTTATAGAGAGCGAGGGAGTCATCGCGGATGTTCTTCGCAGGATCGGGTGACCGAAACGGATCGGGGAAAAAGCCGGTCGCGGGGTCCTGCAGCGCCTGCAGACGATCGACGATGGCCTTCGCCTCATTCCCGGAAGGCTGCTCTCCAAAGCCGGCGGCGATCTCGATCGCGTCGCATTCATGCCTGACGCTCATGCGTGCCATGCCATCGGCATCCGGCGACAGATAACCGTCGGGCGTCAGATGCCGTTCCCGCACGTCCCGCCACTCGGCTTCCGCTATCCTGCTGATCAGCAGCAACGCCTGCTCTACCTCGGCGCGGCGCGATTTTCCCGCAGTTGCCGTTTCCCCGCGACGGCGCACGACTTTGGCCGGCACTCCCGCTGCGATCGCCAGATCTGGAATGTCCTTGGTGACAACGGCCCCGGCGGCGATAACGGCACCCCTCCCGATCGTCACGCCGTCCAGAATGACCGCATTGGCGCCGATCCAGACATCATCGCCGATCGTAATGCCGAGCGTCTCATGAGGCTGATCGTTGATCGGTATGTCCGGATCGTCGAAGCCATGATTGAAACCGACGATCGAAACGAGCGAGGCAATACGCACGCCGTTTCCGCACCGGACCTTTCCGGAGATGCATGCGTAGGGGTTGACCGAACAATTGGCGCCGATCTCCACATCTCCCCGCACGAGGGCGTGCCCTGCAATCCAGGATCGATCGCCGAGGATCAGAGATGATGTGAAAATGCGGGCGTCGCTTGCGATATAAGCGCTGTCTGCGATTTGCGCCCCGGCGGACCGCGCGAGTTTCTCCTTCAGCCTCTTTTGGGAATCGCTTTGAATATCTGCAGGCCTGCGCTCCCAAGTGAGGAATTGCAGCCTGGCTTCCCGATCCAACTCGGATTCGGAAACGTCTGGATCTGTCCGCATCTCGTCACTCGTTTGCACGCCGGCTTCCATGCTCGAAAAAGGCCGACAGGTCGGAAAACGATGGCCGATGTCATCATACCAATTTTTGACATTTGCCGAGTAGACGAAATACAGCAGACGAATTTAACCGTCCAGCTTTTGTTTTTGACCTCCGCCGGCGCCGATCAATGCCTCTCAAGGTAAATGGAATTCACTCCCGCATTGATATGAGTCCGGATTTGTCATACACGTGTGATGAATACGGCGCAGACGCGTCGCGTCGTTGCAGCGGGGATTGAGCGTGACAACCCAGACCAAGGAGCGGAACAAGGGACCGGGATCGCTGGTGTCACGGGTCGGGGAAAGTCTTCGGACGGCAATCGCCAGCGGTCAATACTTACCCGGCGACAAGCTGCCCAGCGAAGTCGAACTGACGGAAACCCACGGCGTAAGCCGTACGGTGGTCCGCGAAGCGGTCGCGGCGCTCAGATCGGACGGGCTTGTCGAAGTGCGGCAGGGCGCGGGAATTTACGTACTCAGCCAGGATGCGCCGGCCCCTTCCGGCCGGAAAATCGACCGGGCGCGCGTATCGTCCGATCTGGAGGTGCTCGAGGTGCGGGCTCCACTTGAGATCGAGGCTGCCGGTCTGGCGGCGATGCGCCGGTCTCCGGCGCAGGAAGAGGCTATCTTCGATTGTCATCGGCATATTCTGCAATGCATCGAGCAGAATGAATCGATCCGCGAGGCGGATCTTGCGCTGCATTTCGCCATCGCGGACGCCACGAACAATCCGCTGTTCCGGCAGCATTTGGAATTTCACGGTACCGCGGCCATTCCGCAATCGAGGGCGACGCCCGGCGAACGGTCCGGCGAACAGACCGCCTACCGCCGTATGATCCACACGGAACATGAAGCGATCGTCGTGGCGATCTCGGATCGCAACGAGGAGGCGGCGCGCAATGCCATGCGCGACCACCTGAGAGGAAGCCAGATCCGCTACCGGGATGTGCTGAGGGATTTTAAAGCGTTTTCGAGCTGATGCTGCAGCAGGTCGGCCGCATGGCCGGCCCGGCTCTTGGGGCCCAATCCGCGGTGAAATAGCACCGGAGGTTGATCCTGTTTAAAAGGCGGTAAGCGACTGACTTGACTTGCAAACTCGCAAGGAGGGTGGGGCCGTCATCGGCGCCGATCGTGACACCACCCGATCTGCATTTCATTTCAGATCAAGGCTCTACGGTACCGATCATAGGGGGCAAGTTTCGACGCTGTTTCACAGGTGTATTGCATTTGGCGCTACACGTCATTATGTTGCGCCCAAGGAGATAGTCATGGCCACCACCGTCGAACGTAAGGAATATCCGATCTCGATGCGTCTGCCCGAAGCGGACGTTGCGATGATCGATCGAGCCGCTGCCCTGCGCGGCCGGTCGCGCACGGATTTTGTGCGGGACGCAGCCGTGCGCGCCGCCGAAGAGATCGTCATGGAACAGCGGCTGATCCGCATGGGTCCCGAAGGCTTCGCCGATTTCATGGATATCCTGTCCCGTCCGGCCGCTCCGGTTCCCGAGATGGTGGAACTGGCCAAGCGGCCCGCGCCGTGGGAGTCAGGCTACGTCGCGAAGCGGTGAGCCGTGACTTTATCGGCTCCCGAATCTCTCACCGCTGCACATAATGTGTCCGAGTTCTCCTGCGGCAAGCCTACGCTCGATCATTGGCTGAAGACGCGCGCGCTTTCCAATCAGGAAAAGGGTTTCACGGCGGTTCTCGTTGTCCACGAGGCTGGACGCGTCGTTGGGTATTACGGCTTGGCGCCGACGGCCGTCATTGCTTCGATCCTGCCGCGCTCGATACGCACCGGCCAACCGCCCGATCCGGTTCCCTGTCTTCTTCTCGGCCAGCTTGCCACGGACACGGAATGGGCCGGGCACGGCATCGGCACAGGCTTGGTGAAACATGCTCTTGAGCGCTGCGTCCAGGCCGCCGCTCTGATCGGCGGGCGGGCATTGATGGTCAATGCCGTCGATCACGAAGCGGCTCAGTTCTGGCAGCGCCGAGGTTTCATGCCCTCGAAGGACGACCCGCTCGTCCTGTTTCGCTCGATCGCGGCAATCGCCGCATCGCTGGAGGAAGCGCGGCAGCAGGGGCAAGGCGCATAACCTGAAGTCTTCACAATTCAAGCAACTCGGCAAAAGCCATAAAGAACGCATTTGGTAATGGACCACGAAGACCACGTTCTCGTTTCAAAACATTCTGAATATCGGAAAGCTCTCCGAGACGTCCAACCATACACGTCATTTATGCCATATGGGTGGTTCGAGCAGCCGGCTCGATACGGTGTGAAACAGCACCGAAGGTTGACCCCGTTTTGAAAAGGCGGCAAGCGTCTGACTTTATTTGCAAACTCGCAACTGCGGAAAACTTCAAAGCATTGCGATGCGGTTTTAGCTATATAGCCATCCATGACAGCAGTTCCTGAATATCACCTCTTTATCGACGACAGCGGCAGCCGCGATCCCGATCGCCGGCCAAAGCATAACCGCGACGACCGCATGGACTGTTTTGCCTTGGGCGGGGTCCTGATCAAAGAAGAGGACGCCGACGAGCTGAAGACCCGTCACGCCGATTTCTGCGCCAGGCATGACATCACCTATCCGCTGCATTCCAATCCGATCCGCGGCGGTCGGGAGAACTTCGGTTGGTTGAAGAATCCGGAGAAGGCCCGGGCGTTTTTCCCCGAGCTGGATGAGTTCATGGTGAGCCTCCCGGTACTGGGCATTGCCGCCGTGATTGACCGGCCGGGATATGTCGCCCGTTATAAGGAGCACTACGCCGAACGTCTTTGGCTGATGTGCAAGACCGCCTATTGCATCCTGATCGAGCGGGCAGCCAAGTACGCAGACAGCCAAGGCCGCGTGCTGCGCGTGTTTTTCGAGGAGACGGGCAAAGCTGAGGACCGGGCGCTGATCGCCTACCATAAAAGCCTGAAGGAGGTCGGTATGCCATTCGATAGCGGCACATCATTCAGCTACGGATCCCTTAGTGCGGCTGGTTTTCGCCGCATCGTTATGGGCGATGCCAAGCGCCGTACCAAGGAGACGCCGATGATCCAGGTCGCGGATCTGATACTCTACCCAATGGCCAAGGCCGGCTATGACCCGACCTATCGGCCGTATGTGCAGCTGATGAAGGCCGGCCGGCTGATTGACGCGCAGCTGGAACCGGAAGATCGGGCATTGTTAGGGATAAAATACAGCTGCTTCAAATGAATAAGGCCCGATAAATCGGGCCCTAAACATTTCGGCCGGCGCCTTGCGCTGACCCCGGAGCGTTGCTCTAAGGAAAATATAGGTCACTATTGCATCCGTTGCAACAGTGTTCAAACACCCTCGTATAACAGCAGATAAAACCAACGACTTATTTCCAGGGTGGAAAGCCTGTAATCCGGCTTGACTGGTAGTGTCTGGCGGGCAACGGGCGGGGAGTGGCACATACCGTTAGCTGCGGTGTGAAACAGCACTGAAGGTTGACCCCGTTTAAAAGGCGGTAACCGGCCGACTTTACATGCGAGCTCGCAACGAGGGCGGGGCCATCATCGGCGCCGATCGCGACCCAAGGGATTCTAAAACCGTCAGGATATGAGTAGGATTCTATCCTATTTGATGCTAGAGGATGTAGAAATACAGGAGAGCAACCCATGCGTTCAACTCAACAGATGAGTATCACGCTGCCGATCGAAATGGCGACGTTGGTTAAAAGCCGTGTATCCAGCGGAGATTACGCTTCCGAAAGCGAAGTTATCCGCGAGGGATTGCGGGCTTTGCAAGAACGCGAAAACGCTGTCGAACAATGGCTGCGCAACGAAGCTGCAGTTGTGTATGACGCGCATAAAACCAGTCCCGGTAGAGCCCGGCCGCTGGATGAGGCGTGGGAGAGTATCGAAGCGCAGATGGATGCCATTGACCGGGAAGAGGGCGCGTGAAGCGCTATCGCGTTCGCCTCACCGAGGAAGCAGAAGCAGATGTCGCCTGGATTTACCGGTCAGTGCGCAGGATGTCATCGTCCGCACCCGTAGCCCGCAACCATATCGCGCGGGTTCGGGCATTCCTGACGGAGTTTGAGACATTTCCCGAGCCAGGCACGATTCGCGACGCACGCAATGGAATGCGGCTTATCGGTTTTGAGCGCCGTGTCAGTGTGGCGTCCAATCCTGTTCATCGGTTCGGATTGTGCCCTGTGTCCGTCGCAGTGCAAGATAATACGCGTCCTTGTTTTGCTCGATGACGTTTTCGAGGGAGCTATAGGGCACATAGGAATAACCGGCCCGAAGCAGGAGCAAGGTGGAAGGCGCGCGAGAGCCGGCCATTGCCGTCCTGAAATGGATGGATCTCCAGAAAAACGACGACAAAAACCGCCACGATGAGCAACGGATGAAACGTACCATCCTTCTCCTGAGCCTGTTGCCAGGCCACCAGGTGCCGCTCATCCTTGGTCGAGTGAACGAGCAGGTCCCGATGGAGTTGGCGGATATGGTTTTCGTTCACGGAGATCTCTTCGAAAGCGGAAAAGATAGTTTCCATCACCTCGGCATAGCCTGCGACTTCCTGTTCGTCACGGCTGGTGAAAGAGCCGATGCACAGGTTCGAGAGTAGCCTCTCGACCTCGCGGTCGTTCAGTTTTGCTCCCTCGATACGGGTTGACGATCCGATGCTCTCGATCGTTGCAACCCGGCGCAGGCGGGACAGTCGGTCGGGCGCGATCCGTCCCAACGCTCGCCAGGCGCCTTTGAACTCGTCAATCTCGGCGATCAGCGACAGGATTGAGGCGTGATGCGCAGTTTGGATAGGTCGAGCGCCGGCATCCATTAGTCCATCCATTTCCATCCAATAAGCCGGCTTTGAACCAATTGCTGGAAAGATCGGTCTTCGCAGTCATCGATGCGGTGGTCTATGACAACAGGCCCGGAATGGCGCCGACCATGCTGAAGATAGCGATGGCTTTCAGTGGATCGATGAGCTTTGGTGCACGTGATGCGGCGGCTTACGTGACCGGACCATGCTGCTGATCGGCTTTGCCGGCGGCCTACGCCGTTCGGAGATCGTCGGGCTCGACTGCGGCCGCGACCTAACCGAAGACGGCCGTGGCTGGATCGACATCCTCGACAAGGGGAGGCTGGTGACGTTACGAAGCCCTGATGCAGACCGGCAAGGAAGCTCTTGCCGAGAGCAGCCGTCTGGGCTTGTCGATCTCTGCCAAGGATCTTGAAAACGCGGCCAAGGATCGGGCTGAACACGAACACGATGAGCCAGCGCCTGCGGCCATGAGGCAGTAATCGCTTCATGCCGGAACTGTCGTGCATTCCCCTCGGTGGGCCGAACGGCTCCGGCAAATCATCCGCCTTCGCCAAGCTAAAGCTCGAAGGCGTCTGGATCAATGCCGACGAGATCGCCAAGGCATTGCCCGAATCCGACGGCGGAAAGTCGAAGGAACGCCGAGCATCTGAGATCGCCCTACGCCAGTCGGCTTTCGTCCGCCCCTCAGGGGATGTGTTGGTGTCTCGCTCATCACTGACGCGCCAGAGGCCGACCAGACAAAGAACGGCTCGCCTCTAAGACCTGAACCCGGTCCGGGTCATCTTCCCCCTCTTATTTATTCCTCACTCAAATCGCATTCGGACCTGCGCAAATCCGCACAAGGTCGGCAAGGATCGTACGAAGCTCCGGCCACGGCGCTTCCTGGAGGGCAGAGCCTGGATCCTCCATTTCCAGGAGGGAATGCAGCTTCACCGCGACGCCGGCGACAGATCGAGGCGCGGTGCTCCACATTTCCTTTGCCAATGCTTCCTCGACATCTGCGATTTCCTCCTCGGCTTTTCTCGACCTCGTATATCCAACACGCTTGTCCGCCGCCTTCCATTCGCGCCGGCGGGCCGCCAATGCGGCCCTTGCTTGCCGCCGCATTTCATCCTGATCCGCGTTCGGCAAAAGACGGTCTATCTCCCGACCCGAATAGGCCCACATGAAACCACAGTCTTCGGAGAGTGGGACTTTGGTGCGGGGGAAACTACCGAATTGCCGCAGCAAATCTGTTTCAAGCTTTTGCTGTCGGCGGCAGGCTTCCCCGCAGAGCCTGTGGGCAACCATCCAATCTCTCCAAAGTGATACCACCGGATCGTCTTGCTCCGATCTCTCCGTCCGCACCATTGCACCTGCGCGGGCGGGCGCGGCTGCGATCGAAGTCGCAACGCGTGCAAGGAAGTTTCTGCGCGTTGTCTCGGGGGAGGCATCCCTATTCCCGGAAGAGGTCATTGGAGCCGCCTCCGATCAAAACCACATCCGTGAGTATCGCCCCCAGTTCCGCCCACGGTAATTTTCGGCGGGTGATTGCAGACAAAGTTCTGCTATTCTCAGAATCAGCCATGATCCAAGCTCCAAACAGCTAGATTGTGGTCAGGCCAGAGGGGATGTTACCGCATTCCCTTTGGCCGACTGCTGCAACGCAGTGTCCTAGACTATATCGTGTAATCGTGGCGGATCAACAGTATTCGCCTAAAATAGGCGATTTTAATGCTGCCGGTTCAATGCAGGATGGCTCGTGCAGCCCTTGGATTAGCTATTGCTGACCTGGCTAAATTAGCCGGTGTCTCCACCAACACGGTCGTTCGCTTCGAGACTGGCGCCGAACTCAAAAAATCGACAATTGACGCACTCCGATCCGTCTTCCAGGATGCAGGCCTTGAGTTCATCGCCGAAAACGGTGGAGGAGCTGGCGTGCGATTTTTAAAACCAGCGCGCGCTCAAAAGTAAGCCTCGCAGACTCATCGTACTCATCCTTGCTCGTCCAGCGCCCTCCCAATCCGTCAACAAACCAGAAGGATTGACTAGGCTGCGGATGCAATAAGACTCGAGCGTGTCTTGTGCGTCGCCAAACTCCACGTGTGCCAACCTCTCCACGACCGCATGGGTGAAACGTGTTCGCCATCGGCCGGTCAATCTCTTACCGTGGCGGATAGGTGCGAGATGGCATTGGTGGACTGGACACGCATTCAACTAAAATCGATGCTGCTCGTCAGCTTCCTCCTGGTTCGTCATGGAGTGCCGCCGACGGACTATCAGAAGGTGTGGGGAATAGAAGGAAAGGAAGTTGGAGATGAGCCGGAAACCCGTGTCACCTGGATCGTCGCGCTGCTAGCGGGGCCAATCGTCGAGCTAATCTCCGAGCTATCAAGCTCGGATGATCCGGGAGACCAGGAGCGGGTACCTGAGCGCTCAGGTGAGCGAAGGTCATCGCCCAGTTTCCACCGGGCGCTGGGCGAATACCGCGAGGACTATTCCGGATAAAAGAACCCCGCAGGGTGAGCCGCGGGTCAAGTTCACAGAGATCAAGAATCATCCGCCTTCGGCAAGCTCAAGCTCGAAGGCGTCTGGATCAATGCCGACGAGATCGCCAAGGCATTGCCCGAATCCGACGACGGCAAGTCGAAGGAACGCCGAGCATCTGAGATCGCCCTGCGCCAGATCGCGGAGATGATGACGGACGCCAAGGGCGAATGGTGTGGCAGGCGCCGCGTGGCGACGGTGGCGGTAGAAAACGCCTATTCCGTGGATATGCGGCAGCTTTCGTTCCCTGGCGCGATGATGCAGTATGGCTTCCACGCCCTCAAATCCTAACAATGATTGTGCTATAAGGCTGAAGAATGAAAGCCACGAACATGCGCACCCTCACAGTGTCCCTCACGCCCCAGCAGGCGGCCATGCTGCAAAGCGCCGTCGATGGCGGCGGCTATGCCTCCAACAGTGAAATCGTCCGCGATGCCCTCCGCTTGTGGGAGCAGCGCGAAGAAATCCGGCGCATGGAAATCGACCGCCTCAAGAAGGCTTACGATGAAGGCATGGCCAGTGGCGAAGGGCGCGAGGTGAGCGCCGACGCGCTCTTGTCAGAATTGAAAGCGGAAGCCCGCAAGCGTGGCTAAGTACGTCCTCAGCCCTCGCGCCGATGAAGACCTACGTGGCATCTGGCGCGACATCGCATCCGACACGAGCGTGCTGCCGATGGCCTGATACTGCGGATTCTGGATAAGGCCAAGTTGGCGGCCGAGCATCCGCACATGGGGCCTGCTCGGCCCCACGGCGCGGGTTCTAATTAAGGGGCGCTATATCGCCATTTACGAGCCGATGCCTTACGGCATCTTCGTGGTCGCCGTGGTCTATGGCCCCCGCGACATCGAAAACTGGCTTACCTAGCTGCTAGAAAAAATCTTCGGGCCACAGGTTTTGAGGCAGATGTGCCCAAATGAGAGCCGAAGCCTGGTTAAGGCCTCGCGCCTCTAATTCCCTTACAAAATGAGGCCACGTCGGAATGTTGCTTCGGTAAACGTTGGCCGAGGATGTGAAACAGCACCGAAGGTTGACCCCGTTGAAAAGGGGGCAAGCGCCTGACTTGCCTGGCCAACTCGCAACGAGGGCGGGGTCATCATCGGCGCCGATCGTGACCCCACCCGATCTGCATTACATCTCCGTAGATCAAGGCTTTACGGGACCGATCATAGGAGCAACCTTCGCCGCTAATTCACATATCCGCCTCGCGTCCCCAGACTTCGATCTGGGTCAGCGCCGGAAAGGGTGACGGGTCGTCGGCCTTGATCAGGCTGTGCAGTCTGATCCATTCCACGGTCTGCTCCCTCACCGGGAAATGCTGAGCCGCCCCCGTCTTGACCAGCGAGAAACATACGGTCTCGGCGTTGGAAAAGGTGACGCTGGCTTTTTCCCACCAGGCGTCATGCGGAAAGTCCGCCCGCAGGTAGAGGACGATTTCGTCGATTTTTACCGGCCGGCCGAAATCGAGCGTCAGCGTCGCATCCGGATCGCGGTTGATCCCCCAACTCGTATAGGGCCAGAAGCCGTGATCGTCGTTCGCCTTTTCGCCGTCTATGGCGTTGCGCGCGGCGAAGACCGCCTCCCCGCGTGTCTCCACATTCGCCTTTGCGTGCGGAAAGACGGAGGCATTGGCGTGGTCGTCCCATGGATTGAACGCCAGGTTCCGGCGTGCCGCGATTTCCTCCGGCCGCGCCTTGCGGACGCATAATCTGTGGATCCTGCCGTCGAAGGCCCGCGGAGAATAAGGGATGCGCTTGGCACCAAAAGGGACCCCGAGCGCATAGCTCTGCCCCTTCATATAGACGATCGCGGGCGTCATCGCGTCGTCGAGCGCGAGCATGAGATACCCCGGCTCGGACCCTTCGACGACGACCTGATCGCCTTCGTTGTAGCTGTCGCGATAAACGAGATATGCTTCGTCCGTGCCCGTTGCCCTGGCGCGAACCTCGCCCGCCACATCTACGACTTTCAGTGTCAGTTCCATGCTCGTCCTCCTCAGACGATCCGCAGTTTCAGGCAGGTCCCGGCAAAGGGGATGCGCAGTCGGTAAATTCTTGGGGGCCAGGAGATGCGCAGGCGGGCGTCGTCGATATCGATTGTGTCCACCTGGATCTCGCCGGCTCCATCAAGGTCGATGCGGCCGAGACCGTCGAAATGAATGGCGCGGTCGATGATCGGTTCGACGCAGGCCATCAGCGAAAGCACCGCCGGCAGTTCGCCCTCATGGATGTCCACGACCTCGATCTCCTGCCCGCGCCGAAGCGTGACGGTTCGCCGGTAGGATCGCACATGTGCCTCGGCCGGATAGGCGGGCGCTATGTCCAGCGATATCTGCGCCTGATTTTCGGCGAACTCGGCCTGGACATTCCGCGCCGAAAAATCCGCGCCGGCAGCCTGGTCCACACCACCGAAAGTCGGCAGGTTGTGGAAGCCCGACTGCATGGTCCAGATATCGTACCGCTCGGAGGAAAAGGTTTTTGCCGTGTAGGTTTCGACGCCAATGTCGATCAGGAACGGCTTGCCATCCTTATAGGCCGTCAGGCTGCCGACGTCGTTGTGGTTATGGCTTTCGCCGTTATTGCCGCCTTTGACGGCGAGCGCAAAATGGTCGTCGCGGGCAACAAACAGGCCAATTCCCGGGTAGAACACGTCGCCTGCCGGCTTGGGTTGTCCGCCGATTGCCGGCGTTACCAGCAGTTCCTGCACGCGGTACCAGAGGTTCCACTCCTCGGGCAAATGCTTGTGTTCAGACGACAGCTGATCGCGGGCTGCGAATGCCGCCAAGACATCGGACCCGACGGCCTTGCCAAACAGATATTCGCGCACGGTGCAGGGTTCTATGACCGCGGCGGAATCGGCAAAATTGAAATACCGGCGGCCAGCCACATGCATCTTGACGATATATTCCGCCATGCTGCGGATTTTTGGAGCCTTCCAGAGCGGCGTCATCGAAGCCGGCGCCACCGTGTCGAGGATGGACATCGCCCCGGCCATGCAAAGCGCCGCATGGCGATAGTAGACCACGCCCTCTTCGCAGGCCCCGTCCGCCGCGTAATCCTTGATAAAGGCGTCCAGGCTGGAAAGTGCCTTCTCGACGACCTGCCGCCGCAGGTCCTGTTCCGTCTTCAGGGCAAAGGCCGTAAGCAGGACGTTCTGCGTTATCCACGCCGTCCAGTTGTTCATTCGCTCCGTGCCGTTGCCCATCCACCAGAAATGCCGGTCGAGATAGGGCGACAATACACGCAGCCGGATCTCCCGCTCGATGCGGGCGACGACCTGCGGGCTGACCTGGTCGAGCCGATCCTTCATCAGAGCAGCCACGGTCGCCAAAAGGGCCCCCGTCTCCGCCGCAAACAGATCGACGACCGGCTGCTCCGGATCGGGCAATGCAAACCGCTGCCCGCCCCGCTCGTAGGCGTTGTGAGCCGGAAGCTGCCAGCCGCTTTCCTCACAGATCAGGAAGACACCGTCGATGATTGCATCGATAAAGCGTCCCTTGGCCTCGAGCAGCTCGGCAAGAACCAGATCGTTCAACATCCGCCGACGCGAAAAATACAGCGCTTCAAAGCGCGAGCGGTTGCCGTTCAGCGAATATTCCCGATAGTCGGAAGCTTTGATGACCGACCACGACCGGCCAAGCGCCGCCTCCGCATCCCGGATGACCGCGAAGCGAATATCATCCGATACGGCATCCCAAGCGGCCCGGTCGCCGATCGGCGCGCCGGGCATGAAGTCCGCCAAAACCGGCGGCAACGACCCGGCGATCTCGCTGAACATCAACCTTCCTCCATGCGACCGATAAACGACCTCATTTGCCACCTATCATACGTATTTTAAGATGACTACAGAATTCATATGATTTATCCATAAATTTGTTTGACCAATGTGAGAGATGTGCTATCCCCTCGATAGGGAGGCGGCACGCTCGTAAGACAATGAGCGGTCGTGGATGGCCCTTGGGCATCGATCGGAGCATCCTGATTCGAGGAGGGATAAAGTGTCCATGTCGAATTCGACCATTGCCGCAGGTGATGCGCCGGCCGCGTCCCGGCGGTCGAGCAAGGTGTTGTCGCGCCGCCGGCGCAAGATACAGAGCGCGCTGGTCGCCTATTCCTTCATCGCCCCGAATTTTCTCGGTTTTGCCGTCTTCACGCTCGGCCCGATCCTGTTCGCCTTCGTGCTGGCGTTCATGCATTGGGACGGCTCGAATGCGATTACCTTCGCCGGTCTCGACAATTTCTGGCGGCTGTTCGAGGACAAGGTCTTCATTGCCGCATTCTGGAACACGATCATCTATACGGTCGTCTCGGTCCCCGCGACGCTCGCCTGCGCGCTCGGCCTGGCGATCCTGCTGAACCAGAAGATCTTCGGGCGCGACTTCTTCCGAACGGCGATGTTCTTTCCTTATGTCGCCTCGCTGGTGGCCGTCGCCGTGGTCTGGAACATGATCTTCAACCCCGAAATGGGGCCGGTGAACATGATCCTCTATACGCTCGGCCTGGACCCCAAGGATATGCCGGGCTGGGCAGCCGACCGGCATTGGGCGATGGTGACGGTCATCCTCTTCGGCGTCTGGAAGAGCATGGGGTATTACATGGTCATCTACCTCGCCGGGCTGCAGGGCATCAATTCCGAGCTCTACGAGGCGGCCGATCTCGACGGCGCCAATGCGTGGCAGAAATTTGTCTATGTCACCGTGCCGCAGCTCGGGCCGACGACCTTCTTCGTCACGGTCATGCTGACCATCCAGTCGTTCAAGGTCTTCGATCAGATCTACATGATCACCCAGGGCGGCCCCGGCACCTCGACACTGGTCCTCGTTTATCACATCTACAATGAAGCCTTCATTTCCTGGGACCTCGGTTATTCCAGCATGATTGCGCTCGTTCTCTTCTTTCTCGTACTGGCGGTCACGGTCGTCCAGTTCCGCCGACAGAGGGAGGATTGATCCGTGAAGATTGCCGGACGCAAGGTCACTGCCAAGAGCATCGCAGTCTATGCGACGGTCATCGTCATCACCGCTGTGATGCTGATGCCTTTCGCCTGGATGCTGTCCGCCTCGCTGAAACTCAGCCGGGACGTCTTCGTCTTCCCGATCGAGTGGATTCCGTCGCAGCCGCAGTGGCAGAACTACGTGGACATCTGGACGAAGATCCCGCTTGGCCTGTTCATCTACAACACATCGAAGCTGACGATCATCGTCACACTGCTCCAGCTGCTGACCTCAAGCTTCGCGGCCTATGCGTTTGCCAAGCTCGATTTTCCCTACAAGAACACCCTTTTCCTCGGTTATATCGCGACCATCGCCATGCCCTGGCAGGTCTACATGGTGCCGCAGTTCCTGCTGATGCGCGAATTCGGCTTGAACAATACGCACCTGGCGCTGATCTGCCTGCAGGCCTTCACCGCCTTCGGCGTATTCCTCATGCGGCAGTTCTACATGTCGATCCCGACGGAGCTTTGTGAAGCGGCGCGCATCGACGGCATGAACGAATATCAGATCTGGGCGCGCATCATGCTGCCGCTGTCGAAGCCCGCGCTTTCGACGCTGACCATCTTCACCTTCGTCACCACCTGGAACGACTTCCTCGGTCCGATGATCTACCTGACCAAGACGGAGCTGAAGACGATCCAGATCGGCCTGCGCATGTTCATCTCGCAATATTCCGCCGAGTACGGGCTGATCATGGCGGCATCGGTCGTCGCCCTCATTCCCGTGCTGATCGTCTTCCTGTCGCTGCAGCGCTTCTTCGTCGAAGGCGTCGCTTCGTCGGGCCTCAAGGGTTAACGTCATGGATGCCGTTGTGCAGATCGCTCCCCAACCGATCACAGATGCCGAGGTCAAGGCAGCGCTCGATCTCGGCGTCGCCCAGATCCGGCGCAATCTGCCGGCCTTCACCTATGCGTCCCAGAACCATTCCAGCGTCGGCAATTTTTATCCCACCGTCGCCAATACCCAGTGGACCGCCGGTTTCTGGCCGGGAGAAATCTGGCTGGCGTTCGAGCATACCGGCGACAAGGTGTTCCAGCATGCCGCCCAGATCCAGGTGCAGAGCTTCCTGCATCGGATCGAGAACCGCATCGAGACCGACCACCACGACATGGGCTTTCTCTATTCGCCGTCGTGCATCGCCGCATGGAAGCTGGTCGGCGACGAGGACGGGCGCAAGGCCGCCATCCTGGCCGCGGACCAGCTTGTCGAGCGCTTCCAGCCGATCGGCCAATTCATCCAGGCCTGGGGTCGCAAGGGTGTCGCGGAGGAATACCGCTATATCATCGACTGCCTGCTGAACCTGCCACTGCTCTATTGGGCAAGCCGCGAGACGGGTAATGACAAATACCGCGACATCGCGCTCATCCATGCGCGCACGACGCTGGCAAATTCGGTCAGGCCGGACAATTCCACCTATCATACGTTCTACATGGACCCGGTTACCGGTGCGCCCGTGCGTGGCGCGACGAAACAGGGCTACAAGGACGACAGCTTCTGGGCGCGCGGGCAGGCCTGGGGCATTGCCGGCATGGCGCTTTCCTATCGCTATGAGCCGATCGACGACTATCGCGACACGTTCGACCGGCTTCTCGATTTCTATCTGAAGAAGCTTCCGGCCGACATGGTGCCCTATTGGGACCTGGTGTTCTCCGAGAAGGACGGCGAGCCGCGCGATACGTCATCGGCCTCGATCGTCGCCTGCGGATTGCTCGAAATGGCCGAGCTTGTCGAGGCCGATGTCGCCACACGTTACCGCGAGCTCGCGCGGCGCATGATGAAGAGCCTTTCCGAGCACTACGCGGTCAAGGATCCGACCATGTCCAACGGCCTTGTCCTCAACGGAACCTATTCGAAAAAATCGCCCTACAACACCTGCCGCGGCGAAGGCGTCGACGAGTGCGTCTCCTGGGGCGACTATTATTACATGGAAGCCCTGACGCGCCTGTCGCGCGCCTGGTCTTCCTATTGGTGAGAGAATCCGATGGCCAGCATTTCACTGAAAAAACTGAACAAGTCCTACGGCGCCCTCACTGTCGTCCATGACATCGACCTGGAGATCGCCGACAAGGAATTCATCATTCTCGTCGGGCCTTCGGGTTGCGGCAAATCGACGACGCTGCGGATGATCGCCGGGCTTGAGGAGATTTCCGGCGGCGAGCTTCAGATCGGCGGAGACCTGATGAACGATGTGCCGTCGAAGGACCGCGACATCGCCATGGTCTTCCAGAACTATGCGCTTTATCCGCATATGACCGTCTACAAGAACATGGCTTTCGGCCTGCAGCTTCGGAAAGTGTCCCGGGATTTCATCGACAGCCAGGTTCAGGACGCGGCAAAGATCCTCGACATCACCCACCTTCTCAACCGCAAGCCGAAGGCGCTGTCCGGCGGCCAGCGCCAGCGCGTGGCACTCGGGCGTGCCATGGTGCGCAATCCGGCGGTCTTCCTGCTGGACGAACCGCTCTCCAATCTCGACGCCAAGCTCCGCGGCACCATGCGTGCGGAGATCACCAAGCTGCACAAGCGTCTGCATGCCACCTTCATCTACGTCACCCACGACCAGATCGAGGCGATGACCATGGCGGATCGGATCGTGGTGATGAAGGACGGGCATATCCAGCAGGTCGACACGCCGCAGAACCTCTATGATCGGCCGGTCAACATGTTCGTCGCCGGCTTCATCGGCGCACCGCAGATGAACATGATGCCGTCCGTGATCGAGCGGCGCGGCGAGCGGTATTTCGCCTCGTTCGACGGGCGGGAACTGCCATTGCCGGCGCATTTCGACAAAAGCCGCATCGCACCCTACGAAGGCCGCGAACTGGTCATCGGCATCCGGCCCGAGAATTTTCACGAATTGCCGCCGGCCGATATCGCGCCGGAAAACCTGGCGCCCTTCGGCGCCATCATGGAACTCGCCGAACCCATGGGCTCGGAAATCCATCTCAATATCGTCGCCGGAGGACGCAGCTTGATCGCGCGCGTGTCGCCCCGCTTCAAGGGCGCGATCGGCGACGAGGTCAAGCTGGTCGTCGACACGACCAATATGCAGTTGTTCGACAGGCAAACGGAGCGCTCGATCCTTTATTAGGCGAGCGGGAGGAAAACGGCCATGCAATGGCTGCGCAACATGTGGACGAAGGAAGGGCCGGGCATTCCGAAGAATGCGCCGAAGAAGACCGGTCTTGCCCTTTTCGCCGATACGTTCGCGCGCGAGTGGTGGGAGATGGTCAAATTGAACATCCTGTTCATTCTGGCCGCACTCTTCGTCGTCACCATCCCCGCTGCAATCGCTGCGACCGCCCGCATTTCGATCGCTTTCGTCGAAGACCGCAACACCTACCTCCTGCGGGATTTCGTCGAAGCGTTTCTCCGGTATTTCTGGCGGGCGACCGCGTGGGGCCTGGCCTTCACCCTTGCGATCGGCCTCGGCGTCTATGCGATCGTCACCTATGCCGCGACCGCAAAAGACAACCTTGTGCTCGCTCTGCCGCTGACGATTGCGCTGATCGCCACGGTTTTCATCGTCGTGGTGGCCTGCCACCTCGTCGTGCTGATGGTGATGCGTGATCTTTCGGCGCCAGTGCTGCTGCGGCTGGCAGCCATTGCATCGGTCGTCCGTCCGCTGCCGGCGCTCGGCGCGCTTGCATTCGTGGCGGCACTCTGGCTCGCGCATATCGTCTTTTATCCGGTGTCCGTGTTCATGCCGGCCACCCTCAACTTTTCACTCGGAATGTTCGCCGTCACATTCGGCGTCCATCGGGCAGCGGTTATGGTTCTAGCCCTGCCAATGGCAATACAGGCGCATCGCGAACCGCAGGCTGGTGACGCTAAGCATATCTAATCCAGAGACACTTCAGGGAAGGAGAACGGAAATGTATTTGGGGAAATTCGGGAGATCGGTGAGGTTCGCGATGGCGGGTCTCGCCATGGCGACGTCGATCGCGGGATCGGCATACGCACAGTCGGGCAATGCCGTGACGCTCAAATGGGCGCTGTGGGATTGGGACAAGGTGGCTTATTACAAGCCGCTCATGCAGGCATACCAGGCCAAGAATCCGAACGTTAAGTTCGAGTCCGTGGACCTCGGTTCGCAGGACTACCAGCAGATGATCGCCACGCAGCTCGCGGGCGGCTCCAAGGATATCGACATCGTCACGGTCAAGGACGTTCCAAACTACACGAACCTCGTTCGCGCCGGCTCGATCTTAGACCTCTCCGGCTTCATGACGGAACAGAAGATCGACCCGGCGTCCTTCGGCGGCCTCGTCGACGAGCTCAAGATCGACGGCAAGATCTATGCCCTGCCGTTCCGTTCGGATTTCTGGGTTGTCTATTACAACAAGGACATTTTCGACAAAGCCGGGGTCACCTACCCGACCAACGACATGACCTGGGCGCAGTTCGACCAGATCGCCACAAAGCTCGCCGGCGGCATGGGCGCGAACAAGACCTACGGCGCGCTCTTCCACACGTGGCGCTCCACGGTCCAGCTTCCGGGCATTCTCGACGGCAAGCAGACGCTCGCGGGTCCAGACTACGCTTTCCTGAAGCCATGGTATGAGCGCGCGCTTGCCCTGCAGAAGGCCGGCGTCGTTCCGTCCTATGCGTCGCTGAAAACCTCCAATACCCACTACTCGGCTTTGTTCTTCAACGGCACGATCGGCATGCTGCCGATGGGTACCTGGTTCGTCGGCACCCAGATCGCCAAGGTCGCCTCCGGCGAATCCAAGAGCAAGAACTGGGGGATCGTGAAGTTCCCGCATCCGGATGGCGTTGCAGCAGGCACGACCGCAGCGCAGATTTCCGGTCTCGCCGTCAATGCCAACTCCACGCACAAGGCAGAGGTGCTCGACTTCATCAAGTTCGTCACCGGCCCGGAAGGCGCGGCCATCATTGCCGGCACCGGCACGATCCCGACCGTCCGCACCCCGGAAGTCACGGCCAAGATCGCATCGCTGCCGGGCTTCCCCCAGGACCAGGCGAGCAAGGACGCGCTGCAATCCGGCAAATCCTTCCTGGAAATGGCCGTCAATCCGAATGCCGCGAAGATCGAAGTTGTCCTCAACCGTGCACATGACTCGATCATGACCGACAACATCTCCATCGACGGCGGCCTGAAGGAAATGACCGACGGCGTGAAGGCCATCAAGTAACAAACGACCCGCGGAGGCCAAGTCCTCCGCGGGTCACTTTTTTCCGATGAAAATGGTTTGCCCGTGATCTACGACCCAGTCCAAGCCAATCCCCTTTGCGGGAACCCTCTTCTTTCCCGAGCCGATCTTGGCAGAGCGGTCCTGGATCTGTTCAAACCGCTTCTTCCCTATTTTTCCGAAGGCGGCGCACGGGTCCGCCTGAGCGCGACCGGCGCGCATTTCGATCGTGCCGCGGCGGACCTCGAAGGTTTTGCCCGACCGCTCTGGGGGATCGTGCCGCTCACAGCTGGAGGCCATGACTTCCCGCATTGGGACCTCTACCGCCGCGGCCTTGCAAACGGCACCGATCCCTCTCATCCGGAGTATTGGGGCGATATCTCCGATCGCGACCAGCGTCAGGTGGAACTGGCGGCGGTCGGTTTTGCGCTTGCCATGGTGCCCGAACACATCTGGGATCCGCTTGGCGAAGGGCAGAAGAAAACCATTTCAGCCTATCTCCTGTCGGCCCGCGACAAGGAATTCATCGACAACAACTGGAAATTCTTCCGGGTTCTCATCGATCTCGGCCTGACGCGCGTCGGCATAAGCTTCGACCGATCGATGATGGAGACATATCTCGACGAGACGGAGGCCTTTCGGCTTGGCGAAGGCTGGTATCGCGACGGGCCGGTCAAGCGCGTCGACCACTACATCCCCTTCGCCCTGCATTTTTATGCGCTGATCTATTCGGTTCTCGCGAAGGCCGATACTGCGCGCGGCGATGCCTATCGCGAGCGTGCCCGTGCCTTTGCCCAGGATATCCGCCACTGGTTCGGCCCGGATGGCGCCGCGCTTGCCTTCGGCCGCAGCCAGACATACCGGTTTGCCGCCGGCGGCTTCTGGGGCGCATTGGCGTTTGCGGGCGTCGAGGCCCTGCCCTGGGCCGAGATCAAGGGCTATTACATGCGCCATATCCGCTGGTGGTCAAAGCTTCCGATCGCCGACCGCGATGGGGTTCTGTCGATCGGCTACGGTTATCCCAATCTCCTGATGAGCGAGAGCTACAATTCGGCCGGCTCGCCCTACTGGGCGCTGAAATTCTTTCTACCCCTGGCGCTGCCCGCCGACCATCCGTTCTGGCTGGCAGAAGAAGCGCCGGCACCCGCCTTTGCCGACCCGGTTCCGCTCAAGGAACCCGGCATGGTCGCCATGCATACACACGGCAACGTGGTCGTTCTCGCCTCCGGGCAGCAGCACGACAGGATGCGCGGCGCCCATGAGAAATATTCGAAATTCGTCTATTCCACCCGCTACGCCTTCAACATCGAGGCCAACGACCGGCATTTCGCGGCAGCAAGTTTTGACGGCATGCTGGGCCTTTCCGACGACGGCGTGCATTTCCGCATGCGCGAGACGCTCGAGGAGGCATTAATCGCCGGCGACAGGCTCTATTCCCGCTGGAAGCCCTGGAGCGACGTCACGGTGGAGACCTGGCTGGTGCCGGCCAATCCCTGGCATATCCGCATCCACCGCATTGTCACGCCGGGCACTCTGCAAGCGACGGAGGGCGGCTTTGCCATCGAACAGGCGGATTTCCAGGCCGATATCGCCAGCCGCGGCGAAGGTCTGGCCGTTTGGTATGGTCAGACCGACACCAGCGCAATCATCGAGCTTTCACCTGCCTTCCGGCGGGAGGGCCATGCCATGAGCCCGATCGCCAATAGCAATCTCGTTCACGCAAAGACGCTTCTTCCCCAGCTGCGTGGACAGGTCGAGGCAGGGACGACACTGCTTGCCGCAGCGGTCATCGCGCTCCCCAATGCCCAGATGGACCCGGCCTTTCTGCAGTCTGTGCCGGCCTGCCCGGATGTGGCGGAACTGGAGCGGCTGTTCCGTGCGCAAGGACAGGTGATCCCCGCCTTCAACCTCGCCGGCGCCAGGTGAAGGCAAGCCACAGCGGCCTATCCAATACTTGCCTGCCGCTTCATCCGCCCCTCACCGATCCGCGCCAGACGAGGTCCGCCTCAAGTCTTCGCGAATTCGTCTGAGCCGGCGTGGCCTGATCGAGCCAGGCCACGGCTTCGGCTGCAATCCGGTCGACGGGTTGGGCAAAGGTCGTCAGATTGTAGGAGGTCCAGGACGCCTGCTCGATGTCGTCGAAGCCGACGACGCAGAGTTCGGACGGGACGGCCAGGTTGAACTGGAACCGAGCGGCATCCATCAAACCACAGGCAAGCAGGTCGTTGACGCAGAAGATCGCGTCCGGCCGCTTCTCGCGGGTGAGCAGCCGCTGCGCCAGCACCGCGCCGCTCTGATAGGTGGTGGAGCCGAAACGCTCGACAGTCACCTCCAGGCCGTGTTCGCGGCCGGCCGCGCGAAAACCCTCCTCGCGGGCCATCAGGCTCGGCGTCATCGCTTCCGAATTGGCAAAGGCGAAATTGCGGCAGCCGGCGCGCAACAAGGCGATGAAGCTACGCCGGGCCGCATCGCGATCATTGAGGTTGATCATCAGGGCGCCGTCGCGATCCTCGTCGCGGTTGATCAGCACCAGCCTTTGCCCGCTCTTCAGGCAAAGATCGGTGATCGACCTTTCCGGCATGCCGGAAAGGATGATGGAGGCATCGGCGCGGTAACTGATCGCCTGCCGGAGCGCCTGGTCGACGCTGTCGTCGGAGCGGTCGGTATTGATCAGCATGGCGATCTTCGAGGCACTCTGGAGCTGGCCGGTGAGCGCCCGGATCAGGCTGGCACGGTAGGGCGTATCGAGCTCGGACACGATCAGGCAGACGATGCCGCTTTCGTTGCGCATCAGTCCGCGAGCGAGGTGGTTGACATGATAACCCAGCGCCTCGGCCGCCTCGATCACCCGTCGCCTCGTCTCCTCCGAAACGCTTGCACCCGGCGTGAACGTGCGCGAAACGGCCGACCTGGACACACCAGCCCGGTCAGCGACTTCCTTGGCGCTGACAAAAATCCTGCGGCTCATCGCCCTCTCCCTTGCCTCAATCAATGCCTATTTTTGCAAGCGAGTGCAACAAGCAGATGACAAGAAATGGCGCCGGTGGTCATATTCTTTAGCAATTTGTTATTGACAAGGCCCACAACTCCATGAAACCATTGCACACGCTTGCAAAGGCGGGGTGATGTGGAGGCGTCACCATAATCTTGGGAGGATAATCATGCGCTTGGCTCTCACAGCTGCCGCTCTGGCGGCCGGCTTGACTATGAACGTATCGGCATCTCGTGCCGCGGAAGAACTCAACCTGATCTGCTCTGCCGACGTGGTCATCTGCGAAATGATGCAGCAGATGTTCCAGAAGGATACCGGCATTCAGGTGAACATGGTTCGCCTGTCTTCCGGAGAAACCTATGCCAAGATCCGCGCCGAGGCGCGCAATCCGAAAACCGATATCTGGTGGGCCGGGACCGGCGATCCGCATCTGCAGGCGGCATCCGAGGGCCTGACGCAGGAATACAAGTCGCCGCTTCTGGGAGAGCTCAACGACTGGGCGAAGAAGCAGGCGGAAAGCTCCGGTTTCCGCACGGTCGGCGTTTATGCCGGCGCGCTCGGCTGGGGCTACAATACCGAACTCTTCAAGCAGAAGAACTACAAGGAGCCCAAGTGCTGGGCCGACCTTCTCGACGCCTCGTTCAAGGGCGAGATCCAGATGGCCAACCCGAATTCCTCCGGTACCGCCTATACGGCGCTGGCGACGCTCGTGCAGATCATGGGCGAGGACAAGGCCTATGACTATCTGAAGAAGCTCAACGCCAATATTTCGCAATATACCAAGTCCGGCTCGGCGCCGGTCAAGGCCGCAGCCCGGGGCGAGACGGCGATCGGCATCGTCTTCATGCATGATGCGGTGGCCCAGACGGTCGAGGGTTTCCCGGTCAAGTCGATCGCGCCCTGCGAGGGCACCGGCTACGAAATCGGCTCGATGTCGATCGTCAAGGGCGCTCGCAACCTGGAGAGCGCCAAGAAGTGGTATGACTGGGCGCTGAAGGCCGACGTGCAGTCGCACATGAAGGAGGCGAAATCCTTCCAGCTTCCGTCAAACGCCAAGGCGGACGTGCCGAAGGAAGCGCCGAAATTCGCCGACATCAAGCTGATCGACTACGACTTCACCAAATATGGCGACCCGAACACCCGCAAGAAGCTGCTCGAGCGCTGGGACAAGGAAATCGGCGCGAGTGCCAACTGATCCCGATCGTCATCGTCGCGCTGCGGCCTGGCCTGTGGCGCGACCGGACTTTCCATGCTCTCGTTGAGGTCGCGGCCTGCCATGGACAATCGCAATCGCAGACTTGACCTTGTCCTTGCCTTCGGCGCCGCGGCCTTGGTCGTTTTGCCATGGTACCGGATCGAGAAGGGTTTTCTGTCATTCTCCTGGCTGGGGGACTTCCCGGGGGCGGCTTCGGCTGCTCCCGGGATGCTGCAGATCTTCGTGCACGGCCGACTCTGGTTGTTGGCCGCCTTGCTGGCACTTTTCGGCGCGGCCGCGGCGCGGTTCGTGACCGACCCGATGCGGCGCGGCGCGCTTCTCGCCTGGGCGGGCGGCTTCGGCATCGTCTTTCTCGCGCTCCAGGGGCTTGCAATCGGCAATACCGGCTGGAACTGGGCGATCACCCAGACGCTCTTCGGTGAACTCGCCGGCGGCCAGTCGTCGATGGGTGCCGGCGCCGTCCTGATGTCCGTGGTCTTCGTCCTGATATTTTCCTTCGGCCTTGCCGAAAGGGGCGTGATGCGCGGCGACGCCTTCGTCGTCTCGACCATCTCCGTGCTGATCTTCCTCGTCGCGGTCTTCGTCTTTTATCCGATCGGCAGCATGTTCATCGGCGCCTTCCAGGACTTCGACGGTTCGGTGAATTTCGATGGATTCAGCCGCAACATCGCCGAATCCTCGATCTGGAGCCTCGATTGTCTTGCCGGCGGCACACGCTGCGGGATCGCCTGGCGCACACTTTTCCTGGCGATCATGACGGCGGCGGGTTCAACGCTGCTGGGTCTCGCCTTCGCACTGGTCGCGACCCGCACGCATTTTCCCTTCAAGAAGGGCCTGCGGCTCTTGACCGTGCTGCCGATCATCACACCGCCCTTCGTGATCGGCCTGGCGCTGACGCTCCTGTTCGGCCGTGCCGGCGTCGTCACCGAGGGCCTTTCGTCCGTCTTCGGCATAGAGCCTAGCCGCTGGCTCTATGGCCTCACTGGCATCTGGATCGCCCAGGTTCTCTCGTTTACGCCAATCTCCTTTCTCGTCCTGATCGGCGTCGTCGAAGGGGTCAGCCCCTCGATGGAGGAGGCCTCCCAGACATTGCGCGCAAACCGCTGGCGCACGTTCTGGCGCGTCTCCCTGCCGCTGATGAAGCCGGGGCTGGCGAACGCCTTCCTGATCGGGTTTATCGAAAGCATGGCGGATTTCGGCAACCCGCTGGTCCTCGGCGGCAGTCACGGCGTGCTTTCGACGGAAATCTTCTTTGCCGTCGTCGGCTCGCAGAACGATCCGGCCCGTGCCGCGGTGCTCGCGATGATCCTGCTCTGCTTCACCCTGTCTGCCTTCCTCGCGCAGCGGCTCTGGCTTTCGGGCAAGAATTTCGCGACCGTTACCGGTAAGGGCGACAGCGGCGCCCATATCGCGCTGCCGCGCCCGGTATCGATTGCCGTCCATGCACTCGTTTTCCCCTGGATGATCTTTACGCTCGTCGTCTACGGCATGATCATCTTCGGTGGATTCGTGAAGACCTGGGGTCTCGACAACACGCTGACGCTTGCCCATTACGCCAAGGCTTTCTCCGTCACCGTCCGCGACGGTTCGCTGGTCTGGACCGGGGTTGCCTGGAATTCCTTCTGGACGACGATGGAGATCGCGCTGATCTCGGCGCCGCTGACCGCTGCCGTCGGACTGGCCACGGCCTATGTGATCGTGCGGCAGAAATTTGCCGGCCGCGAGCTCTTCGAATTTGCGCTGATGATGAGTTTCGCCATTCCCGGCACGGTCATCGGCATCAGCTACATCATGGCCTTCAATCTGCCGCCGCTCGAAATGACCGGCACGGCGCTCGTCCTCGTCGCCTGCTTCGTCTTCCGCAACATGCCGGTCGGGGTGCGCGGCGGCATCGCCGCCATGAGCCAGCTCGACAAGAGCCTCGACGAAGCCTCGATGACGCTCGGCGCAACCAGCTTCCGCACCATCCGCAAAGTCATCCTGCCGCTCCTGAGGCCGGCGATCACCGCCGCACTCGTCTATTCCTTCGTGCGCGCCATCACCTCTATCAGCGCCGTCGTCTTCCTGGTCAGCGCCCAGTACAACATGGCGACCTCCTATATCGTCGGGCTGGTCGAAAACGGCGAATACGGCGTGGCAATCGCCTATTCCTCCATGCTGATCGTGGTGATGATCGCTGTCATTACCGGCTTTCAGCTGATCGTCGGCGAACGGCGGCTAAGGCGCGAAAACCGCATCTCGGCCGAGTTCGCCCGTGTCCCGACGTCCCTCCCGCAGGAGAAAATCGCATGAGACCCGCCAATGCCGGATCGGTCGTTTTCCAGAACGTCCGCAAGACCTTCGGCGCATTCACGGCCATTCACGACCTGTCGCTGACCGTCGAGCCCGGCACGCTGGTGACACTGCTCGGCCCCTCCGGCTGCGGCAAGACCACGACGCTGCGCATGCTCGCCGGCCTCGAACACCCGGCCTCCGGCCGCATTCTGATCGGCGGCAAGGACGTCACCATGCTGCCGGCCAATGAGCGGGACGTCTCGATGGTCTTCCAGTCCTACGCCCTTTTCCCGCACATGACGTCGCTCGACAATATCGCCTACGGGCTGGAGTCATCGGGGCTGAGCCGGAGGCAAGCGCGTGAAAAGGCCGAGCACGGGCTCGAACTCGTCGGCCTTGCCGGAATGGGGCGTCGTCTTCCCGCCGAACTGTCCGGCGGCCAGCAGCAGCGCGTCGCCGTTGCTCGCGCGCTGGTCCTCGAACCCCAGGTCCTGCTGCTCGACGAGCCGCTATCCAACCTCGATGCCCGGCTGCGCCGTCGCGTCCGCACCGAGATCCGCGAGCTTCAGCAGCGCCTGCAGTTCACCGCCGTCTACGTCACCCACGACCAGGACGAGGCGCTGGCGGTCTCCGACAAGATCATCGTCATGAAAGACGGCGGCATCGCCCAGGAGGGCAGCCCGCGTGAGCTTTACGAGGCGCCCGCCTCATCCTTCATCGCCGACTTCATCGGCGAGGCGAATGTCGTGGATTGCGAGATCATCGACATCTCGGGCGCGCAGGCGACCGTCAGCATCGAGGGACTGCGCCACGTCGTGCCGGCACGCGGGGCAAGGCCCGGCCGCGGCAAGCTTGCGGTGAGACCGAGCGCCATCACCGTCGAACCCGCCGAAAGCGCCGCCTTTTCCGGGCGGATCAGCCACACGGCCTATCTCGGGGATCATATCGAATACGAGGCGGAAACGAGCGGCGGGACGTTGTTCATCGTCGACCCGTCGGTCGACCGCCCTCTTCCTCCCGGCACACAGGTTGCCATCGGCCTCAAGAGCCGCGGCATCGCCATCATCGCGGAATGAGAGTCTTTGAACAGGGGCATGTTTCTTCATGAATAATAACGAGCAGCACATCAAGGATCGCCACGCGCTTGCCGAAAAGATCGCGCGGGAAGCGGGAAAGGTCGCGTTCGACTATTTCAGCCGGCGCGAAACATTGGTCATCGAAACCAAGGGCGATCCGCAGGATGTCGTCTCGATCGCCGACCGGGAGGTGGAAAACCTCATCCGCGACCGGGTGTCCGACACATTCGCGGACGACGGCTTCCTGGGCGAGGAATACGGGCTTGCCGAAGGCAGTTCCGGCTATACCTGGGTCGTCGATCCGATCGACGGCACTAGCCCCTTTGTCAGCGGCATGCCGAACTGGTGCGTCTCGATCGCCGTTCTCCATGACAAGAAGCCGGTCGTCGGCGTGATTTTCGTGCCCTGTTACGAAGAAATCTATTCCGCAGCGGCCGGACAGGGCGCCACGTTGAACGGCAAGCGGCTTTCGCTCGATGGCCGCAAGACGATCCGCAACGGGCTGACTGGCATCGGCGCCAACCACCATGTCACGCCGGCCGCGGTCGGCAAGATCGTCAACGATCTCCTCGAAGGCGGCGGCAATTTCGTCCGGCTGGGATCGGGTGCGCTCATGCTCGCCTATGTCGCCGCCGGCCGGCTGGTCGGCTATTATGAGCCCTATATGCACGCCTGGGACTGCCTCGGCGGCTATTGCATCGTCGAGGAGGCGGGCGGCTGGTTCCTGCCCTTCCCCACCGAAGGCGGGCGGCTGACCAAGGGTGCGCCGGTGCTTGCCGCCGGCCCGGGCGCCGTCAGCGATCTCAAACGCATCGCCGGTGTCGGCGCAGGGGATTCGGCGGCTGCGTAACCGCTTCATTCACGCGTCGTCCGAGCCATAAGGTCCGGCGGCGCGCAGAAAAGGGTCCTCGTCGGACCTTATCTTCGGTTCATGGTCAAGGGAGGAAAACATCCATGAAAATCGTTCTTGCTTCAGCAATTGCCGCAACCACATCGCTGCTCATGGCGTCGAGCGCGATGGCCGTCACCGAAATCCAATGGTGGCACGCCATGACCGGCGCCAACAACGAGGTCGTCGAGCAGCTTTCCAAGGAATTCAACGAAGGCCAGAAGGACTACAAGATCGTTCCGGTCTTCAAGGGCAGCTATCCGGAAACCCTGAATGCCGGTATTGCCGCCTTCCGTGCCAAGCAGCCGCCGGCGATCATCCAGGTGTTCGACGCGGGTAGCGGCGTGATGATGGGCGCCCAGGGCGCCATCGTGCCGGTCGCCGACGTGCTGACCAAGGGCGGCTACAAATTCGACAAGTCGCAATACCTGCCGGGCATCGTCGCCTATTACTCGAAGCCGGACGGCACCATGCTGTCCTTCCCTTACAATTCCTCGTCGCCGATCCTCTATTACAACAAGGATATCTTCCAGAAGGCCGGCCTCGATGCCGCCAACCCGCCGAAAACCTGGCCGCAGGTGTTCGAGGCAGCCAAGAAGATCAAGACCAGTGGGGCGGCCCCCTGCGGCATGACCTCGACCTGGCTCACCTGGATCCAGACCGAGAATCTCGCCGCCTGGAACAACGTCTCCTATGGCAGCAACGAAAATGGGCTGGCCGGCGTGGACGTGAAGCTTGCCGTCAACTCCGAGTTCTTCGTCAAGCACTTCCAGTCGATCGCCGATCTCGGCAAGGACGGCACCTTCCGCTATGGCGGCCGCACTTCGGAAGCCAAGCAGCTCTTCACGTCGGGCGAATGCGGTATCATGACGGAATCCTCCGGCGGTCTCGGCGACATCATCAAGACCGGCATGAACTACGGCATCGGCCAGCTTCCCTATTACGAGGGCGCCGGCCGGCCGCAGAACACCATTCCCGGCGGCGCCAGCCTCTGGGTCTTCGCCGGCAAGAGCGATGCGGAATACAAGGGCACTGCGGAGTTCTTCAATTTCCTGTCGCAGACCAAGATCCAGGCCCGCCTGCACCAGGTTTCCGGCTATATGCCGGTGACGATGGCCGCTTATGACGACACCAAGAAGTCCGGCTTCTACGACAAGAACCCCGGCCGCCAGGCGCCGCTCCTGCAGATGATGGGCAAGGCGCCGACCGAAAACTCAAAGGGTGTCCGCCTCGTCAACCTGCCGCAGGTCCGCGACATCATGAACGAGGAGTTCGAGTCGATGCTGGCCGGAAAACAGGATGCCAAGACGGCGCTCAACAAGGTTGTCGAACGCGGCAATGCTGCGATCCAGCAGGCAATCGGCAAGTAAGCAGCCAGGGCCGTCCGCGTCAGCCGATGCGGACGGCCTCATTCGCATTCCAAGGGAGCCCGCCCGTGCAAAGCGTCGTCTTTCCGAACAAGATCCTGCCCTATTTCCTGGTCGCGCCGCAGATCGTCCTGACAATCATCTTCTTCTTCTGGCCCGCAAGCCAGGCGCTCTATCAATCGGCGATGCGGGAAGACCCGTTCGGCCTGCAGAGCAGTTTCGTCGGATTGGCAAATTTCCGGTTGATCCTGTCGGACGAGAATTACCTTCATGCGCTGCAGGTGACGATCGTCTTCAGCGTCGCGACCGCCCTGCTCTCGATGGGCCTGGCGCTGCTGCTGGCGACGGCGGCGGATCTGGTTGTGCGCGGCAAGGGCTTCTACCGCACCATGATGATCATTCCCTATGCCGTGGCGCCGGCCGTTGCCGGCATGCTGTGGCTGTTCATGTTCAATCCGGCCATGGGGACGCTCGCCTATCTTCTCAGACGCAATGGCATTGCCTGGGACCCATTGCTCAACGGCGATCAGGCGATGGTGCTGGTCGTGGTTGCCGCCGCCTGGAAGCAGATCAGCTACAATTTCCTGTTCTTCGTCGCCGGCCTGCAGGCCATCCCGAAATCGCTGCTGGAGGCCGCCGCAATCGACGGCGCCCGCGGCAGCCGCCGTTTCTGGACCATCGTCTTCCCGCTTCTCGCGCCGACGACCTTCTTCCTGCTTGTCGTCAACACCGTCTACGCATTCTTCGACACGTTCGGCATCATCCATTCGGTGACCGGCGGCGGGCCTGCCAAGGCGACCGAGACGCTCGTCTACAAGGTCTACAACGACGGTTTCGTGAACCTCAATCTCGGCTCGTCCGCCGCCCAGTCGGTGGTGCTGATGGTCATCGTCATCGCGCTGACGGCTTTCCAGTTCCGCTTCGTCGAGCGGCGCGTGCATTATGGTTGAGGTGATCCGATGATTGAGAACCGCCCGCTCGCCACCCTCATGGGGCACCTGATGCTGATCCTCGGCATCGTTATCGTTGCCTTTCCGATCTATTATACCTTCATCGCTTCGACGGCGACGTCGAGCGCCATCATCCGTCCGCCGCTGTCGCTGCTGCCCGGCGGCCACATGATGGAGAACTACACCGAATCCATCTCCGGCGGCGTCGAGCGCGTGGTCGGGGTGAGCCTCGAGCGGCTGTTGTTCAACAGCTTCGTGGTGGCGATCGCGATTGCCATCGGCAAGATCGTCATCTCCTTCCTGTCGGCTTTTGCGATCGTCTTCTTCCGTTTTCCCTTCCGCATGGGCTTCTTCTGGATGATCTTCATCACCCTGATGCTGCCGGTCGAAGTGCGCATCCTGCCGACCTACAAGGTCATCGTCGATCTCGGCCTGATCGACACCTATGCGGGGCTGACGCTGCCGCTGATGGCCTCTGCCACCGCCACTTTTCTTTTCCGGCAGTTCTTCCTGACGATCCCGGGCGAGATGGTCGAGGCTGCCCGCATCGACAATGCCGGGCCGTTCCGCTTCATGCGCGACATCCTTTTACCGCTGTCGACGACCAATATCGCGGCACTCTTCGTCATCCTGTTCATCTACGGCTGGACGCAATACCTGTGGCCGCTGCTGGTCACCAATGACGCGAAGATGAACACGATCATCATCGGCCTGCGCCGCATGGTCGATTTCGCGGATGCCTCAACCCCCTGGAACTACGTCATGGTCACCGCGATCCTGGCGATCATTCCTCCCGTCATCGTCGTGGTGCTGATGCAGCGCTGGTTCGTCAAAGGTTTGGTGGAGACCGAGAAGTAATGGCAAGAATTGAACTGAAGGACGTCCGCAAGGTCTATGGCGGCAATATCGAGGCGATCAAGGGCGTATCGCTCGATATCGAAGACGGCGAGATGATCGTGCTGGTCGGCCCGTCGGGCTGCGGAAAATCCACCCTTCTGCGCATGGTGGCGGGTCTCGAAGGCATTTCGTCTGGCGAGGTGACGATTGCCGACAAGCGGGTCAACGAACTGGAACCGGCAGAGCGGGACATCGCCATGGTTTTCCAGAACTACGCGCTTTATCCGCATATGACCGTGCGACAGAACCTCGCCTACGGCCTCAAGAACCGCAACACGCCGAAGGATGAGATCGACCGCCGCATCACCGAGGCGGCGCGTGCGCTGGAGATCGAGCCGTTCCTCGCACGCAAGCCGCGCCAGTTGTCCGGCGGCCAGCGCCAGCGTGTCGCCATGGGCCGCGCCATCGTGCGCAAGCCGGCAGCCTTCCTGTTCGACGAACCGCTCTCCAACCTCGACGCCAAGCTGCGCGTCCAGATGCGGGTCGAGATCCGCCGCCTGCAGCGTTCGCTCGCCACGACCTCGATCTACGTCACCCACGACCAGATGGAGGCGATGACGCTGGCGGACCGGCTGGTCGTCTTGAATGCCGGCCGGATCGAGCAGGTCGGCACGCCGATCGAACTCTATGAAAAGCCCGAGACCACTTTCGTCGCCACCTTCATCGGCTCGCCGTCCATGAACCTCATGAAACTCGGCAACGGCGCCGGCTGGAAGATGTCGCCCGAGGCGCGACTGCCCAACAGTGCCGCCACGATCGGCATCCGCCCGGAGGACATCGTGATCGCCAATGGCAACGTTGCCGGCCCCGTCAGGGCCGAAGTCCAGGTGGCGGCGGTCGAACTGGTTGGCGCCGAAAGCTACGTCCATGCCCTGACCGCCGACGGCAGTCCCGTCGTCTTCCGCGTCCCAGGCCGCTCCGCCATCCAGATCGGCGAGACCATGGCCCTGACCGCCGACGCCGCCCGCTTCCATCTGTTCGATGCCGCCGGAAAGAGGGTTTGACGGTCGGCCAACACTCGTACCGTGGAAGATCGCCGGCTGTGGCGCGCAACATGTCATCGTGAAGCCCCAGGGTCAGTACCCCGGATCTTACGGCACAGGCAGCGTTCGAACCGCTCCGGCATCCAATTCAGGTGTGCATTTTGCAGCCCAAGCGTGCCATGCTTTCTGCCGCCAATTGGCTACATGGGCAGAAACTGGCAACTTCGGCAGAAGGAACCACTGTGGCCTTGAGCGACCCGAAAACGAAAAGGGTGGCGTGCGCACTTCCCGCCCGGACAGGTGAAAGCATTACCGTCGCAATGCGTGCGGCGCTGATGGAGCGGTTGCGTTGCACCAGCTCGACGCCCAGAAGGCAGCGCTGCTGGTGGATCTTGCGGACTTATGTAGCAAATGCCACCAGATTCCAGCCGTGGACATCGATGCCGAAATTTGCGTCTCCGCACAGCCCATTTCTAAAAATCGGAATTCTGCGCCGTCCCTGTACAAATGTTGCCGCGCCTCTAAGTCTGAAAGTTTTCATAACTGCCTCATTAATTTTGAAAAGTTTTCGTTCTCTCAATTTTGCCGTTGTTAAGGTCGGGACGCCCTGATCAGGACTCTCGACTTCGCGCAGCGCTACGCGCATGCCGACGTCGCGGAGGCGGATGGTCACCTCACTACTTCAGCACCGTCACGTTCATCGTAGTGTCTGCGATTTTCCCATCCCCGTAGGGCGATCTCAGCACGAAACTGTCCTCTCCGACATAGCCCGCTTTGGCGGTATAATAAGCAACCAGGCCCATGACTTTAACGGTGCGGCACCGCTCAAGTTTTCCTGACGAGGTCGGGAAGACCGATTGACGGACGATTTCGACGCGTCCGTGTTTGGGCGCTTCGACGATGCGGACAACCGGTACGTCAGCCAAACTGCAATCGTTGTTGATATGCCAGTGCTGGCCCAGCTTTGTCCGGACACCGCTCATGACGGTTCTGGAGAGGGACTGCTTTTTGAAACTGTCGGAAGCCTCCGCCAGTCCGCTTGCCCCGATGGAAAACACGGCAAGCGTGAAAGCGGCAATCATATTTCTCATCATCTACCCCCGGCTGAGATTTTCCTAAGCGATATTCTATCCTGACGAGAAATCAATCTGCCAAACGCAAAAACTTGTTCCAGTCCGAGTGGCCGGAAATCGTGCCACAACCTGATCCCGCAGCCGGTGAACGTCGGAAATATCATCGGGATCGCGCAGCCCCTTGAATGACGGGTGCCGCAGCTTTTCGTCATTCGTCCACGCGCGATACTCGATCTCGGCGGCAAGCGCCGGAGCAGTCAGCTCCAGCTTCTTCCCGGCGCCTTCACCAACGACAGCTTCGTGAGCTTGTCGAGCTGCTTCTTCGGCGATGGGGCGACGTCGTGCCGGAAGCCGGTCCCGACACGGCCGACGTATTTGTAGCCATCCCGATACCGCGCGTCCGGCAGCAGGCTCATCGAATAGAACAGCACTCGAAACCTTCCACCCAAGCCAGAAAAGGCTCTGGGTCAGAAACTGCGCTGTAGGGACAGGAGCTAGCATCTCCTCGGTGCTTCGCCGCCTGAGTGCCTTGCTCGAAGGCCAAGGAAAGCGCTTCCTCAATAGCCAATGGCGAGTCGCCGTATTCACGGTCAATGTAGGCGGTGAAAATTTCTTTGCAGCGAGCATCCAACAGTCTGCGCCTCCATTCTCACGACTGAATGTTATCCGATCTGGAGCCGCCATTGTCTGCAATCGACCTGTACAGCAAATGAACGAGGAGGGAGCGGGGCTGGAGGAAGGGGCCGGTGCCGGAACCCAATGCCGCTCCAGGAATTATGGCCTTGTCGAGCCGGAATGAGTTTTCGAAGGTGACAATATGCGTATCATCGACGATTGGCTGGAGGACTGGATTTCAGAGCGAACCAACGTCTTGGCAGATGATGTGGTTTCCCTCTCAGGCCGCCTACGACAGTCAGCACTCGACGAGGGTTACTCGCTGAAGACGCTCGACCAGGCCAGCAACGGCGATTTGAACCGGTTCGTTCGACGAGCCGTCGTTCATCGTCTGATTGCGCAGTCCGCTATCGCGCCAGTCACGCCATCCCCTCGTGATACGAGCTTTCCAAACGGCTTCGTCTAGCGCCGGGAGCTGCAGCAGTGCGGGGCAAGCCGTTTAACCGGCTCGTGAACGTCGCCCGGTGCTCCCAGTAGCACGGCATCGCGAGGGCACTCGCCCCGAGCGATTTTGCCGCTGGCGAACGCGGCATCCGCTCCGTCGAAACCCCGCCGGCGCAAAACCGGAGCCAGCGGGCAGGGTGGCCGGATCGAAGTCTTCTGGAGCGTGGGGCGGAATGAAGCTATGTGCGCCTTAAAGACGGGTGTGCGATTTTACACTTGTTTCAGCGATAAAAGCGCACACCATGTCGTCGCGAGAAGGCGGCTGGTGGCCTTGGCCCTGTTGATCACTCGGCGTATAAAAGATATCTGCATACTGTCCAATCGCAGCAAGTGAGGAATGCGGTCGGGATCTCTTTTGGTGAGGCTCCGGCCCCTCCTCAAGCTCCGCTTCAACTTGCAATTACGCGCAGCTTGGCCGGTTGCGCTCGATCAACGATCCGGACGGCGGCTTGCCACGACCTGATCAATGCCCAAGAGGTCATGCGACTGCTGCACGACGCGATACGTTGAAACTAGAAGAGCGGTGTGCACGGCCGGTCTTGCGATCCCTGCTTCCCCGCGCCCTGCGGTGTGTGTAGAAACAAGCGACGCAACCAGTCGTATTGCACCAGTCGCCCCAGTCCTTCCTGAGGTCATCGCCGTTCATGATGAAGTCATCCCTCGATCATATGCCACCGCGCAAACAGCGCGAACTGGCCCAGGTTCTGGAGATCCTCCACGAGGAATTCGAGGACGCCCTGAAACAGGGGACGGCCGACTTCAAGAAGCGCGGCCGGATCCTAAAGATCATCCTGTTCGGCTCCTATGCCAAGGGTGGATGGGTCGACGAGCCGTTCACCATGAAGGGTTACCGGTCGGATTTCGATCTGCTGGTCATCGTCAACGACCGCAGGCTCTGCGAATTCGCCGACTACTGGTACAAGGCCGCCGACCGGCTGATCCGCGACACGTCGATCGAAACGCCGGTCAGCTTCATCGTCCATTCCAGGCGCGAGGTGAATACCTACCTCAAAGAGGGGCAGTACTTCTTTTCCGACATCCGCAAGGAAGGCATCGTCCTTTACGAACTGGATGACGAGTCGCTGGCGGAGCCGCAACCGCTGTCACCGGCGGATCGGCTGAGGGTTGCGAAAGATCACTTTGAACATCGGTTCAGGAGCGCCTCGAAGCTCCACAAGGTATCGATGTTCTGCCTGAATGAGAAGGACTATAACGAAGCCGCGTTCATTATGCATCAATCGCTTGAGCAGGCTTATTCGTGCATCTTGCTGACCCTCACGAACTACGGCCCGCCTTCCCACAACATCAAGTTCCTGCGCTCGCTTGCCGAGGAACAGGACCGGCGGTTGGCCGAAGCGTTTCCGCGCGATCAGCACCGCGAGCGCGCCTGGTTCAACACGTTGAACGAAGCCTATGTGAAGGCGCGGTACTCGAAACACTACGAGATCAGTGAAGAGGCCCTCTCATGGCTGGGAGAGCGGGCCGCCGTATTGCTGGAACGGGTGGACCAGGTCTGCAGGGAACACCTTGAAAGACTGCAAGGGGCGTAAGCCGAACTGAAACCCGGGCTGCCGGCTTCGATTCGGCCGACCAAACGAGTTCAATTTCGACGCTTCCTCATGTGGCCCGCCAATGGGATCCAATGACAAGCTTCACGATAGGCGCGAAGGTTGGGCACCTTGAGAACCAGTACGCGTATTTTTGTCTATAAATCAGGTCGTGGATCTTTATCCGCCCCGACCGTGGAGCGGAATCGGAGAATTGTTCCCAAACGCGTTCATGTGCGTCAACGCTGCTGCGTCAATCATACCCCTGCCCTGTCCATCAGTTCCTTCAGCCCCTCGGGATACGACATCCGATTCCGCTCGCAGAATTGCAGGAAACGATTGAACGTGGTGATCGACGGGCGGATATTGAGGTTGGCCGATGGCTCTGCTGGCTTCCGGCGGCTCAACTTCTGGACCGGTTCGCGGGCCATGAACCCGTGGCGATCGCCGATTTCATCGATCTTCCGATCTGAGATCCCAGGTTCAGATTCGGTGTCCGGCTTGATATCGGCAAGCTTGCCAAAGCCAAGGTTCTTACCGGTCATGCTGCTGCCCTCACGCTGGCGACGAGATCAACGAGTTCCTCAGCGAGCCGCAGAGCATTGTCCCTGGCCGCCGGCAGCCCGTTCACCTCGGATGGATCGAGCTCGACCAGGTCGAGCTGGTGGAAGAAGAGCGCCTTGTACGCCGACCGTTCGTACAGATGGTTGCGGAACGTCGGCACATCCCCCGCCGCGAGCTGGCTGGTAATCTGCTTTTCGAGTTTGGTGGCGATCGCCGGCGACGTCCTCGTGAACAGAATGCGGTAGGGGATCGTCTTCTCGAAAGCCTGCTCCTCCTCTTGAATGAGATGGATGGCCCGCGCTGCCAGCTCGGCGTCGGTCGGGCTGGCCTGAATGGGAATGACGACCAGCTGGGCCCTGGCGAGCGCCCGAGACATTAGCCGGCTGGCTGTGCCCTCAAGGTCCACGAACACGAACTGGTATTTCTTTCGGTATTCGTCGAGCTTGGAAGTGATGGTGCTCTCGTTGACCCCACCGTCGACGATGACAGGGTTCCTTGACGCTCCCCGCCTCCAGCCCTCGATCGGCCTGTTCGGGTCGCAGTCCAAAATGACGACGCTAGCGCCCTGCTGGGCCAGTGTGGTTGCGAGAACAAGTGTCGTCGTCGACTTGCCGGCCCCACCTTTGGGGTTCGCAACGGTAATGACAGGCATAGGAGTCTCCTTTGACGCTGCATGCGTTAGGACGCTTTCCGAAGCGTTACGATGCTACTGCGTTAACGCTGAAGCATCAAGTGCGTCCTTTTGCATTAACGTTGATGCGTCAATATGGCCACGGAGCATCATCAGCAGGCATTCGGCATCATTCGCTTGTTCGTGGATTTCTGGAACTTTTCGCTGCAGCGGCGCCATGAGGGGCACCGAAGATGGCTCCGGTCCGGCGATGACATACATTCAGAAGGCGGATGAAGCAGCTCACTATCTTGCAGCGGCTGATCCTGTCGTATCAGATTATCCGCTGCTTTCTGCTGAGATCGGAATTACCGCGCCGACAATCGGTGAAGTTGCTGGAATCGTCCACACTGCCTTTACGCAGTGGCAACAGATCGGCGCGGCGATCGAAGCTTCAAGGCTAGGAACGAAAACAACTATCGACGCACAGCACACGGTCGAAGCCGCGCAGGCGATAGCCGATGCGGTGACGTGGCCTAACCTACTGTAGCCTCTTTTCTCCGAAGGACACGCCTATACCCGCGCCGGGATACCAGTGATCTTTCGGTTTTTCCGAAAAGAACAGAAACTTCCTACCAGTTTCGCGCGAGAAGCGAGATAGGCAATCTGTCACGTGGGCGTTATCGCCAAGAATGATCGCGCTGTCCGATAGTTTGTCGGCAATCGCCTGATACTCACGGTACTCGTATTCGCTGCTGTGATCACTGTCGTTGATGAACATATCGATCGGCTGAGTAAAGGCGTTAAGCGACTCGATGGAATCACCGTATAGGATTTCCCCCGTAGTCGCGTATTTTCCGGTGAAGAGTTTCCCAGCTTCGCGCCGTATCTCCGTTCCGTAGTATCGTCCAGGATGCCCATCCGCCGCGTTTCGGAGCAAGGCGCTTGCGATAACGCACGATCCTACGCCGTGATCGATACCGGTTTCGATTACCGTTCTCGGCTTTGTCATGCGGATGAAGGCGTACCATCCCAGTCTGCGGCCATAGTCGATTTCGATGTCTCTTCCGTAGCCAGTGTTCTTGAGTTGAGTTTCGAGGTGAAGACGAAGCTCGTCATCCTGCTCCAGCTCGGCAACGAATCCTTCTATGGCCGAGTATCCTCCGCCCGTGATTGTCGAGATCAGCTGGATCAGCTGGTCCCGATTGCCTGGCGTCAGTTTGTAATAGAAGTTCGACGGTTCTTTTTCTTGCGCAGCCCATGCCTTCGCCAGTTTCACGCTCGGCAAGAGATGGGCCATAGCGATGCGTTCCCGCTGCTTCCTTCTTCGCCGAGATTTTTTCCAGTTGCTTAAGGCCGTGCGTAAGCGGCTGATGGCGTTTGACATGCGATGCGTCCCCTTGGATCGCGATGAGAAATACACACCTACCGCCGCAGCCACAACCGTGCAGACCTACCATCCATGATAACATTCGCCGTTCATTGCCTCCGCTATTCCTCTGTGCTTTGCGCCTTTTCCCCCTGACGCCGATTATCCGGCCATCTCTTACGGCTGGAAGATCAAGCGATGGTAGACGAATTTCAGAGGTCCTTGCAGAAGGTGCTCGTTCACGAGGGCGGGTTCTCGAACCATCCGAAAGATCCGGGCTGCGCGACCATGAAGGGTGTCACCCAGCGCGTCTATGACGAGTATCGCCGGTCGGTCGGCGCCCCGACCTGGTCAGTCAAAAACATCAGCAGCATCGAGCTGCAAGCGATCTACCGTCAAAAATACTGGAACGAGATCAAGGGCGACAGGCTGGCGGCCGGGGTCTCCTAGGTCGTATTCGACGGTGCCGTGAATTCCGGCGTCGTCCAGTCCGTGAAATGGCTGCAGCGCGCGCTTCAGGCGATGGGCCTGTACAAGGGCGCGATCGACGGCAACCTCGGCACGGGGACGCTGCTCGTTGCTTCCTCGGTCAACGACAACGACGCCGTGGTCGCAGCGATCATTGATCGCCGTCGCGCTTTCCTGAGGGCGCTCAAGATCTGGTCGACCTTCGGTAAAGGTTGGACGGCCCGCATCAATGGCGTCCGCGCCGTCGGCCAGGCATGGGCAACCGGTTTGGCCAGACCAAAATAACAGTCGTAGTAATGCCTGATCAGCGGAACAGGCCGGCCACCGTGGATATGGTCGAACTTAGGAAAGCCTTTAGCCTCTAGGAGCGGCAAGTTGCTCCGCTTCCACTCCGCGGCTCGAGCCTTCCCAACAATAGCTATGGCGATGTCGGTTGCAAAAGCGGGAGTTTCGAGAGGAAATCAGTCATCCTTCTGCCGCTTCCGGTTTTTCTTCAGCAGCGCCAACGCTCGATCTGTGCTGCTACGTGGGCCCGACGGCAGGTACACAGCAGGCTTCCCGGAACGAGGCCACGGATTGGGCTCGGACTCCGGCTCAAGCAGCTTCGGAATGTCGTCGACGTGGATCAGCATGGATCTGCCGATCTTCTTCACAACGCCTATGCGGCGAGCCTTCTCCCATATTGTGCGCGGGGCAAGCGTGACGCCGGCCGATGCCTTGATACGTTCGGAAATCTGCTGGGGGCGACATCAGCCCGTCGAGTAGGCCGGGAGTTGGTCTTCTGCCATGCAACACCTTTTTCCAACGAAAACACAGATATGCCGTCGGCAAGGTTGCCGACAACGTTGTCGATGTCTCCTCTGTGGTGGTGGCGCTGGTGAGGCGTTATTGGAAAGCTATTTCAGCGTTTTGGCGCGGTCAAGCGTGTCGAGCGTCACGAATAACCACCCAGAGCCAACAGAAGTGCGCCTGCCGCGATTATGGCTAGGCCTGGCCAGTTTTTCGATATTCCCAGGTACCTGAGGCCCTGGCGCCGTGGCTCAAGCGTGCCGCCGCCTTGCGGCATTCGATGCGGATCACTCGGTCTTCGACCAAGTGCAGACGAAAAGAGAAGAAGAAGTCCGCCGATTATTAGGGCGGCACCGATCAGGATTGCCCACATGGTAGTCTCCGCTAGCGTCAATGTGGATTAAACCAGAACCAAACTTGATCGTTCCTCTTTGTCAAAACTCACTTCGGGCCGGTTCGCCTATCTCATTAAAAAAAGCCCTCTCCCGGGCAAGGGAGAGGGCGTCGCGCCAGCTATCGCCGGCAGCGGAACGTGGCGTAGGGTTGGTGGCCCACGATGGTGGTGTCGCCGCCGTTCTGAAAGGGAACCGGAACGCGCTGTGTCCAAGCAACGCGCCCCGGCCGCACCGACGTTATCAAGCGCCGGCACTACCCCGCTGGCTTGCCAGCAGGGATCGAATTCGTTCATCTCGCCGCCGCATGCGGAGCCCAGCGAGGTAGACCTTGTACAGGCGGTCGGCTTCTACTGGATCGCTCGGCGCTGCCGCAAGGGCGCGGCCGAGGACCACCCGAAAGGGGCTAATGTCGCCCGGTCTGAACAGGCTATAAAGCTGGTTGCCGTTAGTGGTGCGTTGGCGATCGACGACCGTCCACGTCGTGCCGCCGAATGTGACCAGTTGGCTGATGTTGAAGGTGTAGGCGGCGGTGTAGGTTCTGCGAGGTCTCTTGATCAACGCACGTGGCAGCAAAGTTCTGTCGGCGAAAGTCGTGGGGGCATAGATGGTCATTGAGCGGCTCCTCGTGTTGCGTTTGTCACAGCGAGTTTGTACGCTGTACCGATACGACAACCGATTTCGTATCAATGTCACCATGCATTTGTACAGGGTATCAATATGAAATCGATTCAGTTGAAAATGGCCCGCGCCGCAGTTGGCCTGGGTGTCCGAGAATTGGCGGCAGCCGCAGGAGTCACAGCGAATACGATCACAAGGATTGAAAACGGCGCAGACGCAAAGCAATCCACGCTCGACGCGATTCGCGCCGTTCTAGAGAAGGACGTGATCTTGCTGTCCGACGGCGAGACCACCACGGGCGGCGTTGGGGTACGCCTACGCTCTTTGACTTAGGCCTTTTGCCGCAGTGTTCTGCAGGGTGGCTTTTAGCTAGTTGCCATGTTGCAAACGTGTTGCACGGACTTGTTTGCAACACCTACACACCCGTTGAAATCATTGGGAATCTTTTGCAACACGGGCGCAACACGCTAAAAAGCTCAACTGAGCCAACTACTTGATTTCCTTTAGGAGAAATGGTGCCCGGAGGCGGATTTGAACCACCGACACGCGGATTTTCAATCCGCTGCTCTACCAACTGAGCTATCCGGGCATCGAGGCCTATGAAGCCTTCCGGCCCGAGGCCGGCGGGGGCGTATCCCCCGGAGCGAGCGGGGTTATAACATCTTGTTCGGCCTTGTCCAGCGCCAGAGACCACTTTTTTGACAGGTTTGCGAAAATCGCGATTTCCTGAACAAAAACAGGCGCGACCTGCCGGCTCAATCGTCCGAACCGTCGGCCTTGGTCTCGTCGTCCGAGACGGGAATAGCGTAGGAGCCCGTCAGCCAGCGCGACAGGTCCAGCGTGCGGCAGCGGTCGGAGCAGAAGGGATAGTGGTCTCGCGCCGACGGCTTGCCGCATTCCGGGCAGGGCCTCGTCTTCCTAAGCGGCTCGACCTTGCCGCCGGTCTTGATCGGTTCTGATGTCATCTTTTGAATACTCCTTTCTACAGGGGCATGGCGCATTCGGCAGCCTTCCAACACCGATGACACCCTGGGGGCGCAGCCGGAGCACCTTTCGGGTTGCTCCATCGGCGCCGTCTGAATCCGCCTCTATCAGCCCTCCGGCCAGGCCGCCACCACGTCGAAGCCTTCGCCGGCCAGAAGTCCGGTCACTTCGAAAAGCGGCAGGCCGACGACATTGGTGTAGGAGCCGACGAGTTTCTGGACGAACGATCCGGCAATACCCTGGATCGCGTAGGCGCCTGCTTTGCCGCGCCATTGCCCGGACGCGATATAGTTTTCGATCTCGCGGGTGGAAAGCCGCTTGAAGCGCACCTTGGTCTGCACGACCTTCTGGCGGAACTGGCCGCCTGGGGTGATCAGGCAGATGCCGGTATAGACCCAGTGGCCGCGCCCGGAGAGCAGGTGCAGGGCCGACGAGGCCTCCTGCGTATATTCGGTCTTTTCGAGAATGCGGCGGCCAACGGCGACCACCGTGTCGGCCGACAGGATATAGCTGTGCCGCCAAGCCGGATCGTTTCTGATCCCCGCCAACGCCGCTTCTGCCTTTTCGGTCGAAAGCCTGCGGGCGAGCGAGCGCGGATGTTCGGATTTCTTCGGCGTCTCGTCGATATCCATCGGCATCAGCCGCGCCGGCGTAATGCCGGCCTGGTTGAGGAGGTCGAGGCGGCGCGGAGAACCGGAGGCCAGTATCAGCTTTTGTTCCAGCGCCATGAGAGCCCGCCGCGGATGATGAGGATTACTTGAAGCGGTAGGTGATGCGGCCCTTGGTCAGGTCGTAAGGTGTCATTTCGACGAGCACCTTGTCGCCGGCCAGAACGCGGATACGGTTCTTGCGCATGCGGCCGGCCGTGTGGGCAATGATCTCGTGTTCGTTTTCCAGCTTCACGCGAAACGTCGCGTTGGGCAGGAGTTCGGTCACGACGCCCGGGAATTCGAGGACTTCTTCTTTAGCCATCTATAGTTTTTCTTCCTGTGTTGGTTTGGGCCGGCAACGCTTTTCGCGCCCGCCCGGAAATTTGCGCGGAAACTACACAATCATGTCCGCTTTGTGAACCTCGCTTGAGCGCTATTCTCAATGTCGTTTCAAGCGGCCTGCGGCGAGCGGTTTCAGGCGGTCTCGGCCGGATGCCGGCTGATGCCGGAAAGGCGCTCGTCGATCAACTTCCAGAGATGGTCGCGAACCTGCCGATAGGCATCCAGCATCTGGTCACGGGTGCCCGTCGCAGCGGTCGGGTCCATGGTCGGCCAGTAGACCACGTCCACGGCATTTGAACGGGTCAATTCCAGCGCGGCATGGTGGGCTTCCGGCGTCAGCGTGACGATCAGGTCGAAAAAATCATCCTCGAGTTGCTCCAGCGTACGCGGCTGGTGGCGGCCGATCGAAAGCCCGACCTCCTCCAGTACCGCATCCACGAAAGAATCGCGCTCGCCGGAGCGTACACCCGCCGACTGGATGTAAATATCGGGTGGCAGCAGCCGCTTTGCAATGGCCTCCGCCATCGGCGAACGGATGACGTTGAAGCCGCACATGAAAAGAATGGCGCCCGGTCTTTTGGCCTTCGTCAGGGGTGCGGGCACGGCCTCCATGCTCAGCCGCGCCAGTAGAGCACGCAGACCAGCGTGAAAAGCCGCCGCGCGGTATCGAAATCGACGCGGATCTTGCCGTCCAGCCGGTCCATCAGCGTCTGCGAGCCTTCGTTATGGACGCCACGGCGGCCCATGTCGATCGCCTCGATGCGGCTCGGGGTCGAGGAGCGGATCGCCTCGTAGTAACTCTCGCAGATCATGAAGTAATCCTTGATGATCCGCCGGAAGGGGGTCAGCGACAGGATATGGGTCGCGACCTGCTCGTCTTTGTCCGTGGTGATGCCGAGCATCAGCTTGGCATCGACGAGCGAGAGCTTCAGCTTGTAGGGGCCGCCGGCATGGCCGAGCGGCTCGAAGGAGTTTTCCTCGACGAGGTCGAAGATGGCGACCGCCCGCTCGTGTTCCACATCGGGCGTCGAGCGCCCGATCGAGTCGTCCAGAACGACGTCGTAGAGCCGGAAGTCTCCTTGCCCCATCCGTCAGCCCTCGTCGTCGAGGGGTAAGCCGTTCAGGCGGATCGCAACGGAACGGGCGTGGGCATCGAGGCCTTCGGAATGGGCAAGCGTGATCGCCGCGGGGGCAAGCTGGCGGAGCTGATCAGGCCCGAGCCGTAGGATCGAGGTGCGCTTGACGAAATCGAGCACCGAAAGGCCGGACGAGAAACGGGCCGAGCGGGCGGTCGGAAGCACGTGGTTGGAACCGCCGACATAATCGCCGATCACTTCCGGCGTGTGACGGCCGATAAAGATCGCGCCAGCATTGCGGATGCCCGGCAGCAGCGCGTCGGGATCTGCAACGGCGAGTTCCAGGTGCTCGGCGGCGATGCGGTTGGCGAGCGGCAGCGCGGCCTGCAGGTCCGGCACCAGGATGACAGCCCCGAAATCGCGCCAGCTGGCGGCAGCGGTCTGCGAACGCGACAGGGTCTTCAGCTGGCGTTCGACGGCCGCCTCCACCGCCTTGCCGAGCCCGGCATCGTCGGTGACGAGGATCGACTGCGCACCGGCATCGTGTTCGGCCTGGGCAAGCAGATCGGCCGCCAGCCAGTCCGGATCGTTTTCCCCGTCGGCGATGACGAGGACCTCCGAGGGGCCGGCGATCATGTCGATGCCGACGGTGCCGAAGACATGGCGCTTGGCAGCCGCCACATAGGCATTGCCGGGGCCGACGATCTTCGCGACCGGGGCGATCGTCTCGGTGCCATAGGCGAGAGCCGCCACGGCCTGGGCGCCGCCGATGCGGTAGATCTCGGTGACGCCGGCGATGTTGGCGGCGGCAAGCACTGCGGGATTGATCGTTCCGCCATTGGCCGGCACGACCATGACCACACGCGGCACGCCGGCGACCCTTGCCGGCACTGCATTCATCAGCACAGAACTCGGATAGCTCGCGGTGCCGCCCGGAACATAGAGCCCGACCGCCTCGATCGCCGTCCAGCGAGACCCAAGGCCGACGCCGATCGCGTCCTCGTAGATGTCGTCCTTCGGCATTTGCCGGGCATGATGGCGCTCAATGCGCTCGGCGGCGAACTTCAGCGCGTCGATGACCTTCCGGTCGGTCGCGGCAAGTGCGGCGTCGATCTCGGCCTCGGTCACCTTTATTCCGACCTTGGCGAGGTCGATACCGTCGAAACGGGCGGAATAATCGATAAGCGCCTGATCGCCGCGAGCGCGCACATCATCGATGATGGCGCGCACCACCGTGTTCACGTCTTCCGAGACCTCCCGCTTGGTCGACAGAAATGCCGAAAACCTTGCCTCAAAATCCGGCGACGCCTGATCCAGCCAAATTGCCAAGCGGATATTCCTTCCAGCTCAAAAAACGATGTTATCCCGGTCGGGCTGTTCGGACAAACGGGGCCAGATCAGGGATGACGGGGCTTGGACGCCGTTTCCCATGCGCCGCCGACATCCGCAAGGGCAACTTCGATGCATTCGACGTCGAGCGCAATCGTCGATTTGCCGGAAAGCACCAGTTCGATCGTGCCTTCCGGACCGCCGCCCTTCTGCGAAAAGGTGATCGCCAGCAGTGACAGGACCTCGTCCTTGCGGCCGCGATTGATGCCGGTCGAGCGCACCGCCTCGACCCGCTTGAAGACGATCGCCGCACGGCGACGTTCGAACCCCTTGCGCTGCTTGGCCGCGGCATTCTCCCAGACGAAGCGATTGGCCGCGAGCGAGAAGTTGCGCTCGGGCTGCGACCAGCGCACGTCGCCCACCTTGAAGACCGCGTCCTGCATATGCGCGGAAATGACGCCCAGATCGTCCGTATCAAGGGCCAGCAGCTTCAAGTCGGTCATCGCTTCCAATATCCATCCAGAGGCGCGTATTCACGCGAAAGTTCTCAGGACTTGAGATAGGATGTGGCGAGGCAAGAAGCAACGGCGGAGCGCAAGACAGAACGTAGCTTTATCCGCACCGATGGATGTGTCGCACGGTTGAGGAGAGAAATGGGGCAGGCGGACATCGCACAGACCTTCCTGCGCCTGAAAGCCGGTCCGGTCATCACCTGCCGATATAGGCGGCGAGTTCGTCCGGCGTTCCATTTGGGAAGGCCTGCTTGAGAAACTCCAGAAACGCCGACACGCGGGCACTGAGCAGCCGCCGGGAAGGGTAGAGCGCCCATAGTGCGATCTCCGATCCCTCTATATCCCCCCAGTGCAGCAAGGTGCCGTCGGCCAGATCGTGTCTCACCAGCGAGATCGGCAAACGTGCGGTCCCAACGCCTGCCCGGACCGCATCCCGCACCATGATCAGCGACGACAGAGAAAGGACGGGCTCGATGGTGATCTTCGCAGACCCTTTTGAAGTTGCGACATTCCAGATTTGTCGATCGCCGGCGCCGCGTATGACACCCGGCGCTGGCGAGTCGGCGGCCGGGCGAGGAAGGTCAGGACTCGCCACGACGACCAGGCGGTCGCGCAGAAACGCCCGTCCGACCAGATTTTCGTCGGGATCCGGGTTGACCCGGATGACCAGATCGTAGCCTTCCTCGATCATGTCGACAGGCCGATCCTCGGTCGTCACCTCCAGCCTCACCTCCGGGTACTTGAGGGCAAATCCCGCCGCAATCCTGCCCATCGCGCTCTGGGAAAAAAGCGCCGGCGCGCTGATGCGCAATTTTCCCTTGGGCGTCTGGCCGCCCGAAGCAATCGCCGAAGCCGTCTCGTCGAGTTCGGAGAGCAGCCTCGCCGTCCGCTCGAAGAGCGCCCGTCCTTCCTCGGTGAGCTTCAGGTCACGCACGCCCCGTTCAAACAGGCGCAGACCAAGGCTGCTTTCCAGTTCTCCAACCCGGCGGGACAGGGTTGCCTTGGGCCGGCCGGTGGCCCTTGCGGCTTTGCCGAAGCCGCCGTGGCGGGCCACGAGATTAAAATCGGCGAGGGCAAGAAGGTCCATGTGTGTCCCACCAGCGAGACGGCGCGTCTATAATTTCCGTCTATTGGGCTGCCAGTGGATCACACATATTCGGCGTGTCAAGTAACCAACACGGAGAAATATCATGACCATTCTCGTTACCGGCGCCACAGGCAATGTTGGCAGCCAGATCGTCGAACACCTCGTCAAGCGCGGCGCTGATGTCCGCGCTCTTGTCCGCGACCCCTCGAAAGCCGTTTTCCCGGCGGGCGTCAACGTTGTGCAGGGCGACTTCCTCGATATCGATTCACTGCGAAACGCCATGTCTGGAGTTTCCACATTGTTCCTCTTGAACGCAGTGGTGCCGGACGAATTCACCCAAGCGCTCGTCGCGCTGAACGTCGCCAGGTCGGCCGGCATCGAGCGGATCGTCTACCTGTCGGTGATCCACCCGGACGTCTACGTGAACGTGCCGCATTTTGCGGGCAAGTTCAGCGTCGAACGAATGATCGAGCGGATGGGCATGCATGCCACCATCCTGCGCCCGGCCTACTTCATCCAGAACGACTTGATGATCAAGGACGTCATCACCGGCTACGGCGTTTATTCCATGCCAGTCGGCACCAAGGGGCTTGCGATGATCGACGTGCGTGACATCGCCGAGATCGCCGCCCTCGAGCTGCTGCGTCGCGAACGGGCCGCACAGCCACTTCCACTCAACCGCATCAACCTCGTCGGTTCCGACACACTCACGGGAACGGACATCGCCGCCATCTGGTCCGAGGTGCTCGCCCGCCCGATCGGCTATGGCGGCGACGATACAGAAGGCTTTGAGCAAAACCTGAAGCAGTTCATGCCCGCCTGGATGGCCTACGACATGCGCCTCATGGGCGAGCGGTTCCTGACCGACGGAATGCTGCCCGAAGCCGGCGATGTCGAGCGCCTGACTGCGCTTCTGGGCCGCCCACTGCGCCGATATCGCGACTTCGCCACGGAAACCGCGGCCGCTGCCTGAGGCAGGCCGCCCCACAATATCAAAACAAGGACCATCGTCATGATCTATGCGACCGCCATCGTCCCGGTAAATCCGGAAGGCGAAACAAAGCTCACCCACGAGCAGGTCTGGAAAGGCCTGCAGCTGAAGGCGCGCGATGCGCGCCTGTTCCTCCCGCCGGGTCTCTGCACCCGCTGCGATGTCGTGGAAGAAAGCGCGACTCACTTCGTGCGCGAAGCCACCATCGCCGGCTCCGACCTTCGTGAAATCATCACCCTTGAACTGCAGAGCAAGGTCACGTTCTTCCAGGCAACCGGTCCGCGCGAAGGCGCCATCATCAATGAACTGTTCGAGGATGAAGCCGGCGCATTGCAGCTTCGGTTCTATTGCTACCTCGGCCTGCGCGGCAAGCAACCAAACGGGCCGGAAGAACAGGCCGAACAGGCGCAGTTCGACAGCGATAAGGGCTACAAGTCCGCATTGCTATCGACGCTGAAGCGGACCCGCGAGCTGCTCTCAGAGGGAAGGCTCTAAATCGTCACCAAGAGATTTCAAACAGCAGGGCCGCCTCTTAGGGAGGCGCCCTGCGTTGCGAGTGAACCAATTGAACCAAATGATGACCAAGTCTGTCACCGACGCGTCCCGCCACGCTTTCGATCTCGCCAACATCAATCGATAGGTGCGCCAGCAGACCCACCGTCATCGAATTCAAGTGGGAAAATCGGCTGAAAGGCTGATTTCCTCCCAGAGTTCGATCTGGGCCTGGCGCTCCTTCAGCTTCTGGGTGACGGCGTTATAGCAGATAGCTCCCAATATTAGGTGGCGGGGCGGCTGATCCGCTTCGGTCGCGGCGATCATCGCCTCGCCGGTGCGCACCGGATCGCCCGGCTGGCGGCCGCTATAGCCGGAGGTCGCGCCCATGCGGGCGGCGGCGGTCTCGGCATAGTCGGCGATCGTGCTCGGCGTCTGCTTCAGGGAGCGGCGAAGAACATTGTCGCCGCCATATTTTGGTCCGCCCTTATAATTTGCCGAGCCAGCTCGTCGATCAGTTGATAAACGTCACAGGCTGAGAATGAAGTCTTTACTAGATCCCACATCTCCGATTAATGAGGACATTCTTTTTCGTTGGGCGACATGCATATGCAGATTAGATACGAAATGCGACCGGGTGCTTAGGCGACGAGTTGTGCAGCTGCTAATCGCAAGTGCGATCAGCGTGTTGTCTATCTTCCTCCTGATGAGGGCGGTGGATTGGCGACATGCGGTTGAGATCTTTCATCAGGGGGTATCCGTTCGCTGGCTTGCCCTGTTTCCAATCGCCGCAATCTGCATCGTGGTCCTTTGCGGGCTTAGATGGCGTATGCTGGTTGGATCCAATCTCAACAATGGTGCCGCTTTCATCGCTGCCATCCTGGGACTGGGCGGCAATATGCTCCTTCCCGCCAGAGGTGGCGACCTAGTGCGGGCCCATTACACCCAGGAAAAGGCCAAGATTCCCTATCCGAGTATCATCAGCAGACTTCTTGTCGAGAAAGTGATCGACTTGTCGACCGTTTTCGCACTCGGAATAATTGGCATCTTCGTGATTGGAAGTCCTTATTCCATACACGATTCCGGTGTCTTGGTCTGGGCCATCGTGATAGGAGGAGGCAGCACTGCGTTTCTTGTTTTAGTGCTGGTGCGATTCCAGAGTGCTATAATCTCAATGTTGCAACCGTTGTTCCGGCTCGTGCGCACGCCGCATTTCTTTGAAAAGTATGTCGTTCCGTTGCTCAGCGATGCCAAACAAAGCCTGTCCTTCTCGTTCATGACGGTACCTGCGCTAATAACGCTCGCCATGTGGCTTTTTGTCTATTCACCTGCGTACATCGTAGTTGCCAACTTCACCGGAGTGGCACTTACCTATCAGGAAGCACTACTTGTGCTGTTTGCTGGCACTCTCGGCCTTATGGTCCCCGCGGCCCCATCCGGTATTGGAACATATCACGCTTCCGTCGTCTCGGTCTTTATTCTCATGGGGCGCCCAGCATCCGAAGGGCTGTTGCTTGCCACGGCCGTCCACTTCCTGTTCTTTCTAGTTTATTCCATTCCTGCATTGTTGATGTTCGGCTGCATAAGTGCCGCCCGCATGCTGCCGAGGAACATTGAATGAGACGCTATTTCTACACCTTGCTTCGAAGGTACCTATCTCTATTTGTCCTCGATCAAAACGTGGTCGTCGAAATCGATCCGACTACGAATGCGATCGTTGGGCAAATGCCCAATGGCCGAATTGCATTTCGCAATCCACCGGGAGCAGGATCTCCGACAAGTTCTTTCCCGGTTGAGAAGGTAATCGAGTTTTCGCAGATAAGGGATGCAGAACCCGAGTATCTCGTCATAACTGGGCTGATCCACTATGAGCGCGATATCCAAAGCCTCTTCCGCAGCGTCCGGGAGGTTTGTCCGCCTGATTGTCGTTTGTTGTTGACTTATTATAGCAGCTTATGGAAGCCGCTTGCCACGCTTGCCTCCAAGCTTGGGTACCGGACAAAGGCACCCGAACCGAACTGGCTCGCTCATGAAGATGTAAGCAATCTCCTGACCCTTGAGGGTTTCGAGCTTATCCGTTTGGACCAAAAGGTCCTGATCCCACTCTACGTTCCCTTGATCAGCAATTTTGTGAACCGTTATCTCGCACCTTTGCCGATTATCCGTAATTTTTGTCTGCTAAATATAGCTTTGGCAAGGCCGGTGCTCGATGTTGCACCTTCTATTACTCCCTCGGTTTCCATCGTCGTGCCTGCCCGAAACGAAGCACTTAACATCGAGTCGATTGTCACTCGTATTCCGCCGATGGGACCTGAGGACGAGATCATCTTTATCGAAGGAAACTCGACAGACGGCACTTGGGAGGCGATCAAGGCCGCTCAGGCGCGTCACCCGGAGCGGCGAATTCTCATCGGTCAACAGGAGGGCAAGGGAAAAGGGGACGCCGTTCGCAAGGGATTTGCGATGGCAACGAGAGATATATTGATGATCCTCGATGCCGACATGACAGTCCCACCAGAGGATCTTCCCAAATTTTTCGATGCGATTAGAAGCGGCAAAGGTGAATTCATCAACGGCACCCGCTTGGTATATCCGATGGAAAAGAAGGCGATGCGCTTCTTCAACCTTCTCGGCAACAAGTTCTTTGCTGTGGCCTTCTCATTCGTCCTGAGCCAGCGCTACAAGGACACGCTCTGCGGAACCAAGGTGATTAGCCGAAGCAATTACACGAAACTCAGCTTCAATCGGTCGTTCTTTGGCGATTTTGACCCATTCGGCGATTTCGACCTGATCTTCGGGGCGGCAAGAATGGGGCTCAAGATCATTGAGGTGCCGATCATCTACCGCGAGCGGCAGTACGGTGAGACGAATATTTCCCGTTGGCGTCATGGCACAATTCTGCTCGCGATGCTCATCTTCGCGGCGCGTAAGATAAAGTTTCGCTGACATGGAAAGCACTTCTTATGAGTCTGATCTCGAGGAAACGCTGGCCAACCGCGAGCGACTGCGATCCAATCCCAATCTGTTGTATTGGTACGAGCAATTGTATCGATATCAGTTCGCTCACGAGCCCGGCCTTGACTCGGCCAAGATCCTCGAAATCGGAAGCGGTACCTCACCACTCAAGCAATTTGTCCCGAATGTCACGACATCCGATGTGCTGGCCCTTGACTATCTGGACCTTGTTTTCGATTGTCACCGCATTCGCGATCTCGCCGAAATTCCAGACCGGAGCGTTGATGTCATCACGATGACAAATGTTCTTCATCATCTGAAAGATCCCTTAGCATTCCTACGTGACGCAACCGCGAAGTTGGTTCCAGGTGGTCGAGTCTATTTTGCAGAGCCATTCTTTTCGGTTCTTTCGTATCCGATGTATCGGCTACTTCATCACGAACCTGTTGATTTTAACATCGAGAGACCTGTGCTGAACCGGGTGCATGGTCCTCTTTCGACTTCGAACCAGGCGATGCCGCATATGATATTCTTTTCCCGGCCGGAGTGGCTGGCGGAACTGGGGGATGTTTACGATCTCAAGCAGACGGATGTGCGCTATTTCTCAGGAATTTCCTATCCGCTCACCGGCGGCATATCACGGCGTTTTCCGATGCCGGCACCACTATATAAACTCGTCCACAGCATCGATCAGGCGCTGGTGAGGCGTCTCCCACGTGTTCTTGCCTCGTTCTTTGTCGGCACCCTGGTAGCCTCCAAATGAAAGCAAAGCATGCAGTTTATCGGGTCGCGAACGGCTTTTTCGAATATGGCTACCCTGTCTATTTTCCCCTCTATTCTGGGTGGAAGGCTTTTGCCGATCGTCGTGAACGCGCTCTGATCCGTGGCATTCTGCGACGAGGAATGACCGTTATCGACATAGGTGCGAACATCGGAGTATATACTCGCTTTCTCTCGCGAGGAGTCGGGTCCTCGGGCGAAGTACACGCATTTGAACCGTCGGAACTTAATTTCCTGCGGCTCGGCCAGTCGGCATCGAAGCTTAACAATGTATTCCTCAACCAAGCGGCTGTGGGGGATCGCAGCGGGACTACGACGCTTTTTGTCTCCCAGGAACTTAATGTTGATCACCGCACTTTCGATAGCGGTGATGGTCGCAAAGAGGTGCCGGTCAGGGTTATTGCGCTCGATGACCACTTCTCCCCTGCAAAACGCATCGATTTCATGAAAATCGATGTTCAAGGGTTTGAGCTAAGTGTGTTGAAGGGAGCAACTCGAATCCTCAAGGAAAACCGAGATCTTAAAATCCTGATGGAGTTCTGGCCCTTCGGGCTGAACCAGGCATCGACCTCTGCACGCGAGTTGATCGATTTTGCCCGAGATTTAGGTTTTTCCGTCGAACCGGTGCCGAACTCAGGTTCACCATCAATCGAGACGATGCTGGCAGCACCTGTCGGTCTCGAAAACTATTGGAATGTTGTCCTTTCTCGTACGTGAAAGGATTGTGAGGGAAACACAATGTTATCGACTGCGGCTAAAGTCAGGATTGCCCGCTGGCTTTCTACAATTGTCCTCGGTGGCAGGAGCCTTCTGGGGCTCTCGTCCAAGGTAACGGTCCATCGACGAGGCATCAAATGGCAGTTGAACCTGAAGGAAGGTATCGATCTAGCTATCTATGTATTGGGCGGCTTCGAGGTGAGGACGCTCAAGCGTTATGAAGCGCTAATCAAGGAGGGTGATGTCGTGTTGGACATCGGTGCCAATATCGGCGCGCATACCCTGCCCCTTGCAAGTCTTGTTGGTCCATCGGGCAAGGTCTATTCGTTCGAGCCGACAGCCTATGCCTACAGCAAACAGCTCGTAAACATCGGTCTGAACCCAGGTCTGGCCGCTCGCATCGCTGCAAACCAGATCATGCTGACAGACTCCGACTCGTCTGCATTGCCGGAGGCAATATATTCAAGCTGGCCACTTGAGTCCGCCGAAGACTTGCACATTGAACATCGTGGACGCCTGATGGGCACCGAGGGAGCGAAAGTTTCTACCTTGGACGCGTTCCTGGAAGGGAACGCTATAAAGCGCGTCGATTTTATCAAGATTGACGTAGACGGCAACGAAGCTTCGCTCCTAAGGGGAGCCAAGGCATCATTGGTCAAATTTAGGCCCCGGATCATGATTGAGCTCGCCCCCTATGTTCATGGCGATAACCCATATGAATTCGATGAGCTGGTGGCTGGAATTACCGCTCTTGGCTATCATTTCGACGACATGGCAACAGGCAAACGCTTGCCGTCGGATCCTTCCAAACTGAAGGCTTTCATCCCAGCGCTGGGTGGATTGAATGTGCTGGCAACCTCAAGCTATTAAATACTGCAGATTTAACAGAAGGCCGTTGCGACCCGGCCTCACCATCGACGACAAAACCATACGGGCCGATGGCTGATCCTCACCGGTCACGCGGCGGTTCCGTCGCTTGCAGTCGAATTGGTCTTATGGGCGACGGCCTGTTGATTGGATGTCGTTACGCCGATTGCCGACATAATCACATCGAGGATTGTGAAGGCTGCTATAAGTGGGAGGTTCTTGACGCCAAACACCGAGGCAATACCTGTCTTCCAACCGAACCACTCCTGCGTTAGGCCTTGTAGCGAATAGCTCCAGATGAGTGGCGCCGGCAGGTGCCGTTGTGAGGTTACCGAAAGCCCGGCCCGCTGGAGCAGCCCCGAGAGCCGTTCGAAATTGTAAAGGTTCAAATGACGCGGGAAATAGTAGCCGCCCCAGGTGCCACGAGCGAAGAGGCGGCGATCCCAGCCGTCGGTATTGGGTGTTTCTATCAACATGCAGCCATTCGGGGCAAGGGCCGATACGAGCCGCCGCGTGCTTTCTTCTGGCTCCCATAAATGCTCAATGAGCTGCAACATGAGGATTAGGTCGAAAGACTGGTGCGGAAGCTCCGCCGCCTCAAGCGGCGCCTCAATTAGCGCTATCTGACCAGCTTCTAGGGCCGTCCGCGTGGCTGCTGGAAAATGCCAGTCGAGACCGAAGAGTTGAATATCTGGACGTCGGCTTCGAATGGCCAGCAGCAACTCTCCATTACCGCAACCCACGTCAAGAACACGCGCTCCACTGGGAAGCGCTCTCATGACGGCATCGATACGCCTCAGGTTCACGACCGTCTTCAACCGTCCAAGCAGGCTAGAGCCGGCGCGAAACCGCTCTGAGAATGTTCCGTAGTTCGACGGGTACATAAGCGGCAGGGAAGCCTGCGTCGGTTGCGGATTGAGGTATATGTGGCCACAAGCGTGGCAGCAGGCCTGTTGAAATTGCTCGGATGTGCCGTGATAAATATAATCCTTACCGGTAGCAGTCACCGTGAAATCATGGCTGCCACACCCTGAACATCTCGTCGGCTTTGTTTCGATAGTCACGATATGAGCAGGCTCCAAATTATTGTCAGGTCGTCAGCGCGTCCTCGACCGGATCGCTGAAATCATCGTGCGTCCGATTCTTAGAAAGTTCGACGAATTTTCGGAATCCGCTCTTTTGCAGACAGCCGGGAAAACGTTTGTAAAACCCTCTTTCCACAAAATGGCGATGTAGAAAAGCGAGATTGTGCTGCGGCACGCTCGGAAATAAATGGTGTTCTATATGATAGTTGAAATTGGCTTGATACATCAGCCATTTCTCGAAAAAATTGGGGAGTGTGGTGCGGGCAAGCGGCGTCAAACGAATTTCACCATTGTTCATGGTGGGATAGTCCTCCGGCTGATGCTCGGCAATCGTTCTGATGATGTTCAACACGATAGCTACGGCGATAATTGGATACACCCACAAGAGAAAATATAAATACCAGCGGCCGGTTCCGATGCAGGCTGCGAGCAGAACTAAATTAAAAGTGACCGTGACAAGTGGAGCAATCCATTGCGGTGATACCGCAGCTGAAGCCGCCGCGGCCTTTCTCGCCCCTGGACCGTATTTGTTGAATACTAGCCAAAGTCCCAGGCCCCCAGATAGAGCTTTCGCCAGAACCCATGACAGTGCCCAAGGGCCTTTGATCGATTGGCGATACGGATAGCTATCACCATCGTCAGCTGTCCCAAGATGAGCGTGATGTGTCATGTGGCGTGAACGATAAGCGGCTACCGACATCCCCACCGGACCTGCAAAAAACAGGTCGCACCAGATATCGTTGGATCGTTTCCCGAGCCTTAGATGGTAGTGGGACGCTTCGTGGACCCACAGCAGCATGGCCTGAGTAATGGCACAGTTGACTAGGAATGGTATCCACGCCAGCCACAGTGGGCCATACAGAGCGAGAGCCCAGGACGCCAACAATTGTATCCAGATTGCTGTCGTCGCCCAGGATACCGCTGATGGTCGAGGCGTGTAGAGCGACTTCACGTAATCCATATCGAGCAACGCGCGCGCTGTCTTCATGCAATCGGCAAACTTAGCATCCATGCTTTTCTTTCCCAACGAATAGCCCGACCAGACTTCGATACTATACATTTTCAGGCGTCATTAAGACCAGTTATATCCAGTACCGTCATGAATTATTGAAAATCCGACTATGAGGTGGTTTGTGGCGACGGCTTGAATTTACTAGCGGCTCGCTCGCCGACCACGACAAGGCCAAGAAAATATAGCGGCCACAACGGGTGAGAGTAACGTGTGTTTCCAACGACGCTCGCCATAAGCGAGGCGGCATAGATCGGCGCCATACAAATGATCAGAATTGAGATCATCTGCCAGTTCCTGCGTGCAATGATGAAGCCCGCAAGCCCCAAAATAATGAAAAAATCGGGGGGGATGAGGCGAGTAATACCCAAGGCTGGCCGGAACATGTATGCCTGATCAAAGATGTAGGGCCCTACTCGGCTCGTATACCAGTCGATAGCGGCTTGGCTATAGAGGTAGGGTGGCTGCAAATAGAGAGCATTGTACGTTTCGAACGTTCGCTGGTAATTTTTTGCCAGGCCGGCGTTCCAACGATAGTAACGCTTAAGATGATCGAGCATTGCCTTCCCATCGAAGCCCCTCCTCAGGGCACGTGATGAATCGCAGCAGGTCGCTAGATACTGAAACCCAAGGGATGAAAGCGACAGCTGTAACTGGCGTAGCATGATTTCGGTGGATTGCGTTCTGACGGTTTTGGAGGCGGTATTGATAAGGTCTCCGGCTTGGTCACGACTTAGTCCCCGCGCCTCAAGGTCGCTCACCAGCTTTAAAACGTCGTTCGTGTTGAGCGCTTCGCGCTGTAACGTTAGCTTCTCACGAATCACGGGGTCAAAAACGACGCTGTCGAGTGCACGCTGAGATCGAGCGTCCAAGTCCCAGGCCACGTAGCTGGTATGCATCAGCATCAATGCATCCACGTTTAAGGGCTTGAACCGTCCGCCTGCCGCCGCTCTGTATGCAGGGTACGCCACGGCACTTGCCACCGCGACCACCGCGACCACACCGTAAAGCCAGAACTGCCTAAACCGCCTGCGTTCGAATACCGCGAGCGCGCTACAACCCGCACCGATGACCACCAGATAGGACCGGAACTGACAGCCGATGAACGTTAGGATCAGGAGACTAATCAATGCCCGGTAAAGAGGATATTTGCCATCAAGGCAACGAACGGTAACTGCGATGATTAGTAGTGCTAGCGACGCAGACAATGACTCCGTCAGGATTGCGCTGTGAAAATCCGAATAGTAGGCAAACGTTTCTATTAACACGACCAAGATGAGTTGAGAGCTTCGTTTGATCAAACCATCAAACCCTCTCGCGAAATAAACGCAGACCGCTGCGCTGAGGCCGTACTGCAGCACGGCGAAGGCAGGCCACAGCATTGTGCCAAAGATCTTTTCGAAAAGAAGGATTAAAAGTGGAAGTCCGGGAACAATGTGTTGAAAAAATAAGCCAAAATTACTTTCATTCAATTGGTGAAATGCAGCTGGGTCAGCTATAACCCTTGCGATCTCAAAATAAGCGATGGTATCGAACCAATATGACGCTCCGCGGCTGAACGCCATAGCCCCATTTAGAACAAAACTGACAATTAGAAGCTTGAGGGTGAAGTGGCGCTCGTTTAGAAACCAAGCGAGCATAGGTAACTCCATGACATTTGGATTGCGGAATCTAAGACGACTTTAACTGTCGCGTCGACCAATAACCGAACACCGAATGTCCGTGAAGTGTGTTTTGGCCTGGAACTGGTCCTGAGGCAAATCTGGTGTGATTTCTCTCAGGCGCGATGCTAGCGGCGAGTCGTGCTGAGACCCTTCGCCGAGACCCAGATATTTTTGCTGCCTCTCGCGTTCTCTTATAGGGAGCATGCGCCACAATCCACGCCATTCTCCTGTTTGATTCACCTCATTACGAAGCGTATGGCAGCGGCCACCGGACGCGCCGCCCAGGCGAACTTATCAGATGATGAGTCAAGCGACGCCACTCACCTGCCAAACTGGCCTCACTTTGCGGTGGATGAGCATCGGCGATCACCTCAATCAGGCTGCGGGAAGCAAGTTGGAGCCCATCAAGTTCAGCGGCACCTTCCACTCGCGAACATGGTCCTTTCGCACCGATGTCAAGCTATAGGACGAACCCTTGGGCATCGGTCTGCCCCGACATTCAAGTGGGAAAATCGGCGGAAAGGCTGATTTCCTCCCAGAGTTCGATCTGGGCCAGGCGCTCCTTCAGCTTCTGGGTGACGGCGTTATAGCAGATGGCCCCCAATACCAGGTGGCGGGGCGCCTGGTCCGCCTCGGTCGCGGCGATCATCGCCTCGCCGGCGCGTACCGGATCGCCCGGCTGGCGGCCGCTATAGCCGGAAGTAGCGCCCATGCGGGCGGCGGCGGTCTCGGCATAGTCGGCAATCATGCTCGGCGTCTGCTTCAGGGAGCGGCCAGCCCAATCGGTGCGGAACGGACCGGGCTCGACGCAGGTGACCTTGATGCCGAGCGACGCGCCTTCATGGGCGAGCGCATCCGAAAAACCTTCGACCGCATGTTTGCTCGCGGCGTAGTAGCCGGAGCTCGGAAGGCCCATGAAGCCGGCCATCGAGGTGATGTTGAGGATGTGGCCCTTGCGCTGCGCACGCATGCCCGGCAGCACGGCCCGGGTCATGGCGAACAGACCGAAGACGTTGGCGTCGAACATGGCGCGGATCTCGTCCTCCTCGCCTTCCTCGATCGATGCCTGATACCCGTAGCCGGCATTGTTGACCAGCACGTCGATGCGGCCGAATTTCTGCTCGGCGGCGGAAACGGCATCAGAAATCTGCTTCATGTCCGTCACGTCGAGATCGAGCGCCAGGACATGATCCTTGCCTTCCGCCAGATCGGCGACCCGATCCTTGCCGCGGGCAGTGACGACGGTTGGCCAGCCGCGCTCGATCGTCAGCTTGGCGAGTTCGCGGCCAAAGCCGGTGGAGCAGCCGGTGATGAACCAGACGGGGGTTTGAGTATGGGTCATGGGGAAAATCTCCGTGGGGTGCCGGATCAAACGATATGAGGCGGGAAAGGGATGGACGTCTCAAAGAGATAGAAACGCAAAAAAGGACGGCAAGGGCAATGCCCCGACCGTCCTTTGCAAATATCCGCCTTGCGGATCGATCAGTCGCTGACGCGTTCGACCACAGCGCCGCAGCGGGTGAGCTTTTCTTCCAGCCGCTCGAAACCGCGGTCGAGGTGATAGACACGGCTAACCACGGTCTCGCCTTCGGCGGCAAGGCCGGCGATGACCAGCGACACGGAAGCGCGCAGGTCCGTTGCCATGACCGGAGCGCCCTTCAGCCGCGTCACGCCTTCGACCCGGGCCTTCTGCCCGGAGAGCGAGATCCTGGCGCCGAGGCGGGCGAGCTCCTGCACGTGCATGAAGCGGTTCTCGAAAATGGTCTCGGTAATGTTCGAGACGCCGGAAGACCGGGTCATCAGCGCCATGAACTGCGCCTGCAGGTCGGTCGGGAAACCCGGGAAAGGCTCGGTGGTGATATCGACCGGCTGGATGCCGTTGCCGTTGCGCACGACGCGCAGCCCGCTTTCCGTCTCGGTGATATGGGCGCCAGCCAGGCGCAGCGTGTCGAGAGCGTTGTCGAGCAGCGAAGCTTCGGTGCCCTCGAGCACGACGTCGCCGCTGGCCATCGCAACCGCCATGGCATAGGTACCGGTCTCGATGCGATCCGGCAGGACCCGGTGGCGGGCGCCCGAGAGTGAGGTGACGCCGTCGATGATGATCGTCTGGGTGCCGGCGCCGGAAATCTTGGCGCCCATGGCGGTCAGGCATTTTGCGAGATCGACGACCTCCGGCTCACGTGCGGCGTTTTCGATCACCGTCGTGCCGCGGGCAAGCGTCGCCGCCATCATCATCACATGCGTCGCGCCGACCGACACTTTCGGGAAGACGTAGCGGGCGCCGATCAGGCCGCCCTTCGGCGCCGTGGCGTTCACATAACCGCCGTCGACCTCCAGGGTGGCGCCGAGAGCCTGCAGCCCTTCGAGGAAGAGATCGACCGGACGCGTGCCGATGGCGCAGCCGCCCGGCAGCGAAACGCGCGCCTGGCCTTCGCGCGCGAGCAGCGGCCCGATGACCCAGAAGCTCGCCCGCATCTTCGAGACCAGCTCATAAGGAGCGGTCGTATCGACGATGGTGCGGCAGGTGAAGTTGATGGTGCGGGAATAACTCTCTTCCTGACGCTCGCGGCGGCCATTGACGGCGACATCGACGCCATGATTGCCGAGGATGCGCAGGAGCTGTTCCACGTCGGCCAGATGCGGCACGTTTTCGAGCGTCAGCGTATCGCTCGTCAGAAGGGAGGCGATCATCAGCGGCAGAGCGGCGTTTTTCGCTCCCGAGATCGGAATGGTGCCCTTGAGTTCGTTGCCGCCCACAATTCTGATGCGATCCATAAGTTGTAACTCTTCCTTCTGAGCGCGAAAGGTGGCGTCCTTAAACGAAATCCGCCGCTGCTTCAATGAATTGCTGAAATGGCCTGCCCGAATAGACTGGCCGCTGCCCCGTCCCGGCGCATAAGCTATGATGATTCGTCCGTTTTTGCGGCAGGCAGCCCTTCCGTCGAATCCTCCTCGCCCGCCCGGCGCGCCCGCGCCTGGGTCTTGCGGCGCATCAGGTTCTCGCGAAGTTTGGCCGCAGCCTTTGCCTTGCGCTGCACTTCGCGCGCTTGAGCCGCCTTGCGAGCCCGGTCGCCGCGGCCTTCGCCGACATCTGCGCCTTCTGGATCATGCCGTTCTTCATCATTCGCCATGGCTCTCCATACCCAAAAAGCGGGGTTCTTGAAAGCGGAAGCGACGTTTTCCCCACTCGTTGGCAAAGAACTTGGAATTTGCGGCTTGCGCTGCCGGTGAACCTATGGCAATAGGCCGCTGCCGACGACGCGGGTCTTTCGCGCCGGCTGACGCTGCTATAGCTCAGGGGTAGAGCACTCCCTTGGTAAGGGAGAGGCCGAGAGTTCAAATCTCTCTAGCAGCACCACTTTCCTTCTGGAAAAGTGATTTGGACTTACACTCTCATTGACAGCTCCCCTCGCTCGACGAGCTGCAGAACCTGTTCCGAATTGCCCCACGTGCCGCGCCTCCTCCGGCGAGACGCTTCTTGCCGTCTCTCGGCAATTCTCCCTTCTATTATTAGGCGTGAACGCCAAAGGCGATGATCCGGCAGCGAACGGAACTTGTTATGCTGCCGTTCATTTTAGCTCTGCTAATTTGGCTTATTACCGTTGCTGGAGAGAAACAATGAAAGCGAAACAATTCGGATTGCTGGCGGGCATATCGGCCTTGCTTGTCGGCGTCAGCATTCAGCCTGCACCTGCCACTGCCCAAGGGTTCGAATTTGAATTCGGAGAACGTGGCATGCGGATCGAGCGCCCGGATTACTATGATCGGCGGTACGATCGGCGATATGAGCGCCGCGACGAGCGCCGCTATGATCGCGGCTGTAGTCCGCGTGCAGCTCTGAACGCCGCGTCACGATATCTGGACGACCCGTATATCACCGCGACGAACCGCAATTACTATTTTATCGCCGGATACGGCAAGCGCGGAGGAAACCGTGGCCGTTCAGATTCTGTCATTATCTCGCGGGCTCCCGGGTGCTCCCGAGCTTAAGGGGTCATCCGGTCGCACAATAAGGCTTGGCCTTGGATGGCGCCGGTCTACTCTATGCGGATTCGATACGTACTGGCGTTTGCATGGCCGCTCTGCGGATGCAGCAGAAATTGTCCACGTTGTGCTTGCAAAGGGGGCGATGGCCGCATTCGGGGAGAGGAGCGATGGAATCGTCGGCGGGCAGACAGCCCGCCGGCTGTGTCCGCAGCGTTCTCCTTTCTTGCACCCCCACACCGCCCGATGCTCTGGCGTGGCGGGCCACGATGGTTCCAGCCCATCCGCAATCTGAACCGACCACACTGTCCGCACAGTCGCTTCAGACAACTCCCGCTCAGCGATCCCAAAGAAGTGCTAACACACCAGAATATGATCTCAACAGCGGCGAAAGGCCCGTAAGGGGCCACGCGGGCGTGCAACCGCGGTGGAGAATCGTATATTGCACGGTTGGCAAAGTGGTCCCCGAACGTTTATTACGCCACCCATGTGAGAAGTTATCGTCGGGTACGACGAGCGGGAGCCCAATTGAACGCCAAGAAGAACCATCTAGATTCAGGCACTGTCGCTAGCGTTCTGAAACGGGTGATCGCCGAAAACGGCAGGGACCACATCCGCGGTTACGCGTTTGCGATCTTTTGTCTCATTGCGACAGCCATGTCCACCGCCTTCACGGCGTGGATCATGGAGTCCGTTGTCAACGAGGCTTTTGCTAACAAACGGGCCGATATGGTCCTGGTCATCTGCTTTGCGATTTTTGCGGCCTTCGTGGTTCGCGGGCTGGCGACCTACGGGCAAGCGGTGACGCTATCTAAGATTGGCAACAATATCGTTGCCCGTTACCAGCAGCGTCTTTATTCGCATCTCATGAAGCTGTCCGTGGGCTTTTTCGCGGAATCCCGCTCAGCCCGCCTCGCCGGGCAAGTCAATCAGAATATCGGTGGCATAAAAGACGTTCTCAACCTGGTGGTCACCTCGACCGCGCGCGATCTGCTGACGCTGGTGTCGCTGATCGCCGTGATGGTTTTGAAGGACTGGGTTCTCTCGCTGATCGTATTTGCTGTGGCACCACCGCTTATTCTGGCGATCCGCTACCTATCGCAGAGGCTGCGCAGCGTGACGCGCGAAGCTGTCGAGGTGAGCAGCAAAGTGCTTGGCGCCATGCAGGAAACGATCCAGGGCATTACGGTCGTCAAGGCATTTACGATGGAACAGCAGCTGGAACAGAAGGTCCAGCGCATTATTGAAACGTCCGAAAGACAGAGCAACCGGATTGCGCGCCTGTCCGAACGCACCGCGCCCCTTACCGAGACATTTGCAGGCGTGGCAATCTCCAGCGTGATCGGCTACGCCGCCTTCCGCTCCATCTATGATGATGTTGCCCCCGGCGCTTTCTTCGCCTTCATCACAGCGTTATTGATGGCTTACGACCCAGCCCGCCGGCTTGCCCGGATGCAGGTTCAGATCGAAAGAGCCGTCGTTAATGCGAGAATGATCTACAGTTTGCTCGACATGCAGCCGCTACAGCGGGAAAATCCAAGCGCACCCGACCTTGTCGTCACCAATGCTCAGATCGAACTGAAGGGCGTCGTGTTCGCCTATGGAAGCGGAGCGCCAATCCTCAAGGGGGTAGACCTGATCGCAGAAGGCGGCAAGACAACCGCTCTGGTCGGCCCGTCGGGAGCAGGCAAGTCGACGATCATCTCGTTGATCCCTCGTTTTTATGATCCGGCCGAAGGCCAGATCCTGATCGACGGACAGGACATAGCCAATGTGACCAAGGCCTCGCTGCGGCATAGCCTCGCCTATGTCACGCAGCAACCCTATCTGTTCGAAGGATCGATCCGCGACAATATCCGCTATGGACGGCCGGAAGCGACCGATGCCGAAGTGGAGGAAGCCGCCCGACTTGCCCATGCCCACGACTTCATACTCATGCAGCCGGCGGGTTACGAAACGCCGGTCGGCGAACACGGCATGACCCTCTCCGGCGGTCAGCGGCAACGTCTGTCGATCGCACGCGCACTCGTGCGCAATGCACCGATCCTCCTTCTCGACGAAGCCACCTCGGCGCTCGACAACGAATCCGAAGCCGCCGTGCAAAGGGCACTCGATTCCGCCATGCACGGGCGGACCGTCGTCGTCATCGCCCATCGCCTGTCTACAATCGTCAATGCCGACAAGATCATCGTCATGCATGAAGGCCGGGCAGTGGAAGAAGGAACACACGAGGAACTTGCGACACGCACAGATGGCCTCTACGCTCGCCTGAACAATCTCCAATCACCCGAAAAGGTTGAGCTGGAATGAGATGCAGGATGCTAGACGTGAGGAACGATGAATTCTGAAGCTCCAGTGCATCGAGCGGCTTAGATCCAGATACAAGGTTCTTGCGAACGAACTTTTGTCCCTTGCTGGAACAATAATATCTTGATGCCTGCCCAACAAAGTTTGTACGCAGCTGCATAAACGAGAATTCATTGGGCCGATCTGATGCCTCTTCGACCTGGGCCCGGCCCTCCAACAGAGCAAGACCCATGAACGATGCAAGCGCGCGGCAAAAGCTGCTGATCGTGGAACGGAAACTCGTCCACAATCGCGGACACCATCATACACAAATTGCCGCGTTGCGTCGGTACTTCCCGCATCACGAGACGATCATCGTGGCTGGGGAAGCCTATGACGGGTTCCTGGGAGCAGCGGCGGGAAAGCTTACCAACAGGTCGATCAAGCTTGCAAAACTGCGATCGCGTCTGCTCTACGGAAATGCCTTCGAGCAAATGGCTGCCGTATTCGGCGTCCTTAAAGCCAAGCATTCGCTCAAGCTGCCTCGTTCCGCCTTCGGTAAGCAACTGGCTGACATCTGCCGTAGCCTTAGTGTGGGTGCCAACGATCTCATCGTTATACCGACGGCAGACTTGGATACCCTCGAGTCAGCGGTTGAGCTGAGCACCGTATTGGCAGATGAAACACCCAGAATTTGCCTCCGCTTCCTGAATTCCGAATTGGGGGACCGAAATGAAAAGGTTCGGTCGAGGCGGCTGAGCGCGATCCTTGCAAAACTTCCGGCGAACGTTTTCCTGTTCAGCGAGACCGAGGAACTGGCGGCCTATTTTCAGGCGAGTTTCGGCATGCCCGTCGAAGGCGGGTTTTACCTCCCCTGCAGCATGCCAGTCGCAGTACCTCCACACTACAAGACGGATAATGGCGGTAGCTTCCGGGTGGGAATATTCGGCGAACCTCGCCCCGAAAAGGGTAGTGCGCGAATAGCAGATATCGTCGCCGCCGTTGCTGAACTGGCTGAGAGCGGATCCGTCGGCGCGTTAGATTTCGTCATCCAGGGCTCGATGGCGGACTTCAGTGAAGGCGGCGTGTATGGAGACCTGCAACGTTTCAACGGTAGCGGACGAAATATCACCGTTTCTCCCCAAGGCAATCGTATCTCGCCACAGGAGTTCGAGCAGCTGTTTCAGTCGACAGATGCGATCCTATTGCCTTATGAGGCGGCGATCTATGGTCTCCAAGGATCCGGTGTCGTTCAAGACGCCGTCGCGGCCTATAAGCCCATCATTTATGCCCAGGGGATGTCGATGAAGGCGTTTCTTTCGTTCGGAAATGCCTTGCCCGCGACGACCAATCAAGATTTCGCGGCAGCGATTTTACGAATCGCAGCCGATCCCTCTCGTTTTCAGCCGGGCACCGAGCGCGCGGCCGGGTATTTCCAGGATGTCCTTCTCAACAATCCGATTTTGCGCGTCTTGGATACACCGATGCATGACCGGTAGCGGGCTTCATAAGCAAGCACGGGCAAGCCGGTCAGCACTTTCAAAGCACGAAAATGCCGCTATCGGTCCAGACGAACCGCGCGGATCGGCTCCAATGGTGCCGATGTCAACTACAAGTCCGCTGCTTTTATTAGCTCGTCAAATAGCTTGGCGTATTTGGAGGAAACAGAGGCTAGATCGTATTCTGTAATGGCCTTTTCACGTGCGGCAAGTCTTAGGCTTTCCGCTTGGGCTCGATTGGTAAGCCATTTTATCCCAGCGGCCAAATCATCCGTGTCGAAAGGGCGCGCCAGCCAGCCATTTACCCGGTGGTTAATCATGTCGCTCAAGCCGGCGACGTCGAAGGCCGCACATGGTGTGCCACAAGCCAGTGCCTCTGCAATCGTGTTTGGCAAATTATCTTCCCGCGAAGCACAAACGAACACGTCTGCAGCGGAATATGCCATGGCTAGGTCATCATTATTTTTTATATTGCCGAGCGCATGCAACCGGACACCATCCGGAAGTTGCGAACCAAAATGTCCATCACCAAACGTGAGTAACGTACACGGAATTTTAAGTTTTCCAAGACTTTCAATGAGAAGATCGCTTCCTTTTCTAGGATCCTTCAGGCTTTGTGCTCCAAATAGAATTACGCACTCTTCTACTGAAATACCAAAATGTGCTCGCGCTACTTCTTGATCATACGGCTTAAATACATCTGTATCCAAACCATTTGGAATGACTTCGATCCGGCGGCCAGCCAATAGGCTACTTTCGGCTGCAATCTCGGCAAGCCATCTACTGGGGCAAACAATCGTTAGATCCATCTTCCGATATATCTCAGCCTTGGTTTGTATCAGTTGCCGAGAGATATCAAAAGCATCCGAACTTCCCAGTTGCGGACATTGACCGCACTCCTCGCGGTATCTGGTGCAGTCTCCGGTGTAATGGCAGCCACCAGTAAAAGCCCAGGTGTCATGCAATGTCCAGACAACAGGTCGCTTTAAGGCCACCAGTTCGTCAAAGTCCACAACTCCATCTACGACCCAATTTAGGTGCACAAGTGCAGGCCTTGTCCGAGCGAGAGAGATCCTCAAGGGATTCTGGCTCAAGGACGGAGAAAAGAAGGCCCCCTCGCGGAGGGAATACCGCCTAAGCAGCCTTTTTTCGTGACGCGTGAACCGTCGCGCAATTTTCCCCCGGATGGATTGGCCATCAAGCCCCCAAACCGCTGAGTCGGAGTCCTCTCTGACGAGGGTAAGATAGACTGAATTTGGGTAGATCTGCCGAATGCCACTAAACACCCTCCAAGCAGCCCGCGCCGCTCCACCCTTTTTCTGGTAGGTATTAACTGTGAGTATATCAACTTGGGAGGGAGAGCCGAAAGCGAAGCTGGACAGAAAAGAGGGCAGGCTCCGGCCGTAGCTTGCTACCTTTCGTGCAGCGCGCTTTATGCCACGAAAAGGACCGCTCTGCCGAGGATATAGCGGTCCGTTAAACGCGGTCACAAACCGAGCTGCGATTCGCGGATCCATAACATGGGCCGGGCTAAAACGTGTTGGATACCAGTCGTCTTCGAGCTTTGTGTGGACGAAGCGCGGATTTGGTTTGGTGTGCACCCCTGAATTGTCCAATCCGATATTCTGGACCAGCGACTTTCTCGGATACATGCAACGCATGTCGTTTGCATAGTGAGCGAAACTAAAGCGGATCGCCCAGGAGTCGATCTTACCTTCCTTCTGCTGGCGAAGCATTTTAGTAAGATCTCGACCACCCTTGTCAAACTCCGCCCTTGCCGTCTCGTCCTTCATGAAATCGGCAAAATAGCTCATGTCCCAATCAACGAGATTCCAACGATCGCGCCAAGTCCCCCAGGACCACGAGGAGCAACGGTATCCCGCGAAGGTATCGTAAGGAAAGTCACGAGGAATATGTAGATAACCCTCGGGGAGCCGATATCCGGTTACTGAAAAAGCCTTTGGATCACTTGAATAGCAATCCAAAGCATCGTTCATGAAGGCGATAAAATTCTTAGTTGTGACGAGATCATCTTCCAGAACTATGATCCGACCATGCTCTCTTAGCAATTCGCTCACTCCGGTGATGACGGAATTCGCCAACCCCATGTTGACTGAGCGTGTGATGAGGGAGACGGAGGCAAATCCCGAGACCCCGCGAACGACTTCACGAACCGATGCAACAGAGGCTGTATCAGCATCCGACCTGGGCCCGTCGCTAAAAACGTAGAGGTCTGTCTCCGGAGCCAGCGTGTTCCTGACGAGGGCCTCGAGTGTTGCCCTCGTGTGTTCAGGACGGTTATAGGTGAATAGTGCGACTGGCGCCCGTATTGGCATAGTAGATGTTGGCTCCCCAACGCTAAGCAGATTTGAAGACTGATTTCGCCCTAGGCGTCTGAACTAAGTGCGCAATGTTTCGGCTTGTGGCATTTCAAAGGCGCAAAATATAAAAGCAAAGCCAAGTGCTATTCTCGTACAAATGTCGCATTACAGCCTTCGATGGTAACGCAGCGCATTCCGGCACCGGATAGCATGCTAATATGTTGGGCAATTCGGTCATCTGCGCGGCCATCAAGCGGAGAATGGCATTCATCGAACTCGATCAAAAGGATGCGCGGCAAAGTGAGCGATGAAACGATGTCCTCAATCACTTGATACTCAGCTCCCTCAATATCTATTTTCAGCAAATCCAATTGCGTGTCGCCATGACTTTCCATCAGTGTTTTGACACGATGGCACTGTGCGATAAAGAAATCCTCAGTACCTTGCAAATTGACTGCAGAGCAAGAGACATGATCCGGATTTTTTGGCAGATAGAAACGCATTTCTGCGTCTTTCCCCGCAAGGCCAACCTCCCAAAATGTAATTCTCTGCAGATCCTGCTGGCTCACGTCATAGAATTCGGTCTCGCCGCTACTCACGCGGAACAGTAGACCCGAAGCAATCGCATTGGACAATTGCTTGAAGTGCTCGATGGCCCTGGGCGTTGGATCGATTATTCGCACATCACACGAAAAATCACGGGCCAATTGGCAGTCAAAGCTAATATCTTCCCCGGCCCCAGCGAGATAGCATACACTTGCTGAGGTTAAACCATGGGCTTTCGGCAGGTGCCATCCGCCATAGCCGCTACCAAGCCTTATGATTTGGGACGATGGCAGGAGGCCAGAAGGAGCAACATGCTTTGAAAGCGGCGAATCTCTACGGATCTCTCGATGTTTGCGTCCGAATGCTCGATCCGAGAGGCGCTTCAACAGTTGAACCACGCTATTTATCTCCAACGACTTAGGTTGCCGAACCTACCGACAATCCGGCTTTACGTCAAAGCTGATTACTCCTTCGGCTTCCAAACGGTGATTTCCACTTTGGGACGCTCAAGAGCTCGAACTTCACGCATGACCGGGTAGCGATCGAGGACAGCTACTTCTTCAGCCGATATCCTCTCATCTGGGGGTGGGCGACCTGAATCTAATTTGTTGCGTGTATTTGGTAAACGCCGATGATAGGAGGCTCATCATCTTCTACAGATAAGATTGTAAGCAGATAGAGACCTTCCCCACTATTCTACTGTGCAAATCCGGGACCGGACCTATCGACGCGTTGGGCTGCAATTCGACAACCTCACCCCATTGGTAGTATTATCCGGAAAGGGAAGTAGGCTGGACTCATCCAGCAAAGCAGCTGAGGTGGATATTTCTGCAGGAAAGCGAACAGTCCACGCCCGCCTCAGGACGACATGCGGATCAGATGAGCCACTCCGAATTGCAACTATCGGCCACCTTCCGCGTTGCGAGGCATCGGCTCGCGTGGTGCGGGCCATCGGAACGGCATGCTGATGCGGCTTGGCGCAATTCTTGATCGCTGGAACGACCAATCCCTCGCCCGGCAGTTCCTGCTGGCGGGAGGTTTGGTTGCCTTCGCGGCGATGCTTCTGGTCGGCGCCTTCGTGACCAGCCTCATCGAAGCGGCGGTCACCCGCAATTCGGCCGCTTCCACCGCCCTTTATGTCGACAGCATCATCGCCCCCCTGCTTCCGGACATGAAGACCAACCAGATGCTCGACGACGTCACCACCCGTGCGCTCGACGAGACCTTCGGCCAGGGCGCGCTCGGTGGCAAGGTCATATCCTTCAAGCTCTGGCGCAGGGACGGCACGATCCTCTATGCGACGGACAAAAGCATGGTGGGACAGAGATTCGGTCCGAGCGAGGGCCTGCAAACCGCATTTTCCGGACAGATGGTGGCGCGCTTCGGACTTGCCGAAGACCCTGAAAGCAAGATCGAGCGGGCGACCGGGATGCCACTTCTCGAGATCTACAATCCCATCCTGCAGCCCTGGTCGGGAGAGGTGGTCGCGGTCTCGGAGTTCTACGAGGTTGCGGGCGATTTCGAGCGAAGCCTCTATCAGGCGCAGCTTCGAAGCTGGGCGGCGGTCGCCGGCGTCACGATCGCCTTCTTCCTGATCCTTTCGGCGATCGTTTTCCGCGGCAGCCGCACGATCGACCATCAGCGACAGGCGCTGACGCAGCGGGTCGCGGAACTCTCCGACCTGCTTTCGCAGAACAAGGCCCTTCACGCGCGGGCCCAGCGGGCCTCGCGGCGCGCCACCGCCCTCAATGAAAGTTACTTGCGCCGGCTCGGCGCCGACCTGCATGACGGACCGGCCCAGCTTGTCGCCTATGCGGCATTGCGGGTGGACAGCCGGCTCCTGACGGATCCCGCAACGCCACCGACCGACCGCGAGGCGGAGGTCACCACGATCAAGGCCCGCCTCGACGAGGCGATGGACGAGATCCGCAGCATCTGCAGCGGTCTGGTTCTACCGCAGATCGAGACTGCCGAGCTGCCGGCCGTGCTGCAGCGCGCCGTCAACGCGCACCGGCAGCGCACGGGTGTCGCGGTGGCGCTGTCGGTGTCGACCGGATCGCGGCCACTTTCGCCCTCGGCCAAGATTTGCATCTATCGCTTCGTCCAGGAAGCGCTTAACAACGGTTTCCGGCATGGCGGAGGCGTGGATCAGAGCGTGCGCCAGAGTTTCGACGACGGCAACGTCGTTGTCGAAGTTGCCGATCGGGGGCCGGGTTTCGACCCCCAGCACATACGCCCGGAAGGTCTCGGGCTCGCGGGGCTCAGGGAGCGGATCGAAAGCCTCGGCGGCACATTCGAGATCATCACATCGAAGGACGGAACCACGGTCAGAATGTCGCTGAACGTGCATGAAATGGAGCAGGCCTGATGGCAGGAATAAAGATTGCGGTCGTGGACGATCATCCGTTGTTTCGCGAAGGCGTGACGCGCAGCTTCGGTGAGATCGAGGATTTCGAGATGGTCGGCGAAGGCGGTTCGCGCGACGACGCGCTGCGCATCGTGCGGGAATTGTGCCCGGACGTGATGCTGATGGACATTTCCATGCCCGGAAACGGTCTCGAGGCGATTGCCGAAGCACTCGATCATTGCCCGGACCTCAAGATCGTCATGCTGACGGTCTCGGAGGCAAGCGAGGACATTGCAACCGCGCTGAAGCTCGGTGCAAAGGGCTATGTTCTCAAGGGTGTCGGCTCCAGAGGCCTGGCAGACGTGGTCAGAACCGTGGCATCCGGAGAAAGTTATGTTTCGCCTGCCCTCTCGGCACGACTGATCGCCGGCCTGTCCGCCTCCGGCGAAGCGCCGCCAAAGCCCAACCTGTTGTCGGAACTGACCGACCGCGAACAGGAGGTTCTGAGCCTCGTCGCATCCGGACTGAGCAACAAGCGGGTGGCGCGGGAGCTCGACCTTCACGAAAAGACCGTCAAGCACCACATGACCCGCATCCTCTCGAAGCTGAAGGTCACCAACCGGACGGAGGCGGCGCTTGCTCTTCGCGATGCGACCGATCAACGATCAGCGGTCGAACGACCGTAATCTCGATGCATCCGAGGGTGTCGCAGTCCGGTTGACGATCGTGCGGGAGCGCGAATCCCGCATCTCGTAGCGGCCTTGAGATATCCGCTCCGTCGCGCCGTTGTGATGGCGAACGGTGATCGAGGGTCCCCGAACATCGATCTCGACACTGGCTTTCGCGGGAGCAGCCGGGACCGAAGGCCGCGCGGGAGCAGCGGTTGCGCTGCGCGGCGTTGTGGTTGCGCCTGCCGGGGCCGATCCGGCACCTGTACCGGTTCCGGAGCCACCGGTCCCACCGGCGCCGCCGCTGTTGCCGTTTCCGTTGCCACCGCTATTGCCGTTGCCGGAACCGTTTCCGTTATTATCGGAATTGCCGCCGGCATTGTCACTGCCGTTCCCGTTGCCGGAACCGCCGTTGCCGTTTTCGCCGCCGTTTCCACCGTTGCTTCCGCCCCCGCCCCCACCATTGCCGTTGCCGTCCTGGGCAGCAACGCTTGACAGCGTGACGCGCAGCAAGCCGTCCGCACCGGCCACGACCTTCAAAGGCAGCACGGTTGCAAGAATGACGGTGAGCGCTCCGCTCAGGAACAGCATTTTACGGATTGGCATCTCTTGGCTCCTGGGGTGGCCATCTCCTGCTTGGGACATTTTTGAACCGTTATGCAAGTCTAAACCGGAGGCCTCGCTTATGGTTCCGTAGCCCGAATTCCCCGATCAAAGAGCCCGCCGACCGCGACAGGATGGTCGGCGGGCAAGGTTCTGCGCTGAAAAGGACCGATGATCGCGCAGGAACCGGGTCTGACCTATCGGACGGCAAGCGCTCCCAAGATGGCAATGCAGACAAAAAGCCGCGACGGGGACGATCGCCATCTGGCCGGGAACGTGTCGCTGTCCGTGACGGAACCCCCTGAAAAATCTCCAGGATCACCGGCACCCTACCAGCGCGGTTCGGCGATTTCATCCCCCCTTGGACCTTTACCCCGCCCCATCAGACCAAAGGCCCAAAACATGATCGGCCTGAAGTCCCGCCCTGCCCGACTGAAGCCCGAATCCCGGAACGCGCCATGGCAACGGAAGTTCGAGCTGTGAGTGCGGCCCACCCACGGGTTCGCAAGTCAACCAGAAAATAGAGGAAATATCATGAAACCGTCTATGAAACACACGCTCGCGATAGCGCTCCTGGCCGGCTCGACGCTGTCGGTGGTGCCAGCGATCGCTCAAAGTCAGGCTCAGGACAAGGGCGACGCGGCGGCTCCTATCCTGCCACGCAAAGGCACCCCAGGCTCGGACGGTTCGTCCGGCGCCAAACAGGCTCAACCGCAGCAGGATATGGGCGCCACAACACAACAGCCACAGGGTTCGACCGGCGGTAATGACAAAATGAACGCCCAGGCCCAGGGCGGTGACCAGCAGCGCCTGAAGCCGAAGGGTGATAGGGCGGCTCAGGAGAAATCCGGCGATACCACGAAGACGCAAGCCGGCGACGCCCAGTCGCCCGCCACGGACAATACGGCGCAGCAGAAACCTGCCGACCAGAGCGGCAGCTCCACGACCGCCAATTCGGGCTCGGGCTCTGGAACGGATGCCACCAAGCCGGCAACCGACGACACCGCCCGCCAGAATAGCGGCGCCCAGCAACCCGGTTCCGATCAGGCTGCCACCGATAAACCTTCGAACGAGACGACCGGCAGCATCAATATCTCGGCCGAACAGAGGACGGAGGTGCGCAACATCCTCGTTCAGAACAAGGTCGAGCCGGTCGATGTCGATATCAATGTCGATGTCGGCGTCGCCGTTCCGACAACCGTGGAACTGCATCCGCTGCCGCCGCGCATCGTCGAGATCGTACCGGCCTATCGTGGTTACGAGTACTTTGTGCTGGCGGACGGCCGGATCATCATCGTCGAACCCTCGAGCCACAAGGTCGTCTACATCCTGGTCGGCTGAGCGCTGACCGCGGGAGAGAACCATGCGTGACCGGGAACCGACAGTGATCCATACGGGCGGCGGCGGTTGGGCCGTCGCCGCCATCCTGCTGATCGTGGTCATCGCAGGCGCGCTCTTCCTGTTCGAAAGCGGCTACCTCGCAAACCGCGATATCGGCATCAAGGTGACCCTGCCGAAGATCGAACCACCTGCGCCAGTCACGAGATAGCAGCCTCGATCGCATTCCACGGCGCGGCGCGAACCGCTCGCCCGCGTCACAACACCCAGAAGGAGAACCATCAATGAAGACCAAGATCCTTATTCTTTCCGCCGCAATGCTCGGCGTCCTCGCCCCTGTTGCTTCGGCCCAGCAAGGCACGGTCAATGGTGCGGCCGGCGGCGCTGTCACCGGTGCGATCATCGGAGGCCCGGTCGGTGCTGCCGTCGGCGGCGTCGCCGGCGCAGTTGCCGGGACCGCCATCGACCCGCCGCCGGAACGCGTCGTGACCTATGTGGAACAGGCTCCTGCCCCGGCATCGCCGGTCGTCATCAAGGAGAAGATCGTCGTCGGCAAGCCCATCCCCGAGACCGTCGTGCTGACTCCGGTTCCGGACAGCCCGAAATACGCCTATGCGGTGGTGAACGAACAGCGCGTGATCGTCGATCCGCAGACCCGCACGGTCGTGCAGGTCGTCCGGTAAATATCACCCATTGCCGAAACGAGATCGGGGAGAGACGGAATCCCGTCTCTCCCCGATCTGCATTCAAGGAAAAAATGGGGCCGAGAGACCGCGGCCTCACTGGGTCGTGTCGTCGTCGCCCATGCCGTCGACGTCGGAAAGGCGTACGAACTCGACGCCGCGCCGTTTCAGGGCAACGAGCGCGCGGGCCACGCCGTCGCCGGCCGCATGCGTGGGCTGGTTGATATGCGCGAGGACGACGTCGCCGTCCTTGGCGGCGGCGATGCGTTTTTCGGTGACGTCGGCACCGAGCAGGGAGCCACCGTCGCCGTTCAGCGAATACCCGGCGACCCGATAGCCCATATCGCGGATCTGGCGTATGGCCGAAGGATCATATTTGGCGGTCGAGCCGCGGAACCAGCGTGGTGCGGAAAAACCAGCCGCCAACATGGCATCAGCGCCGCCTGACACTTCCTGGTGAACCGCCTCGGGCGATCCGGCAGCGGCGATGCCATAGATCAGGACCGGCACATCGACCGCCGGCACATGGTTCTGGCCGTGGTTTTCCAGTTCGAAGAGGTCGAGATTCTGCAGAAGGATTGCGACCGACTGTGGGTTGTTTCTCAGCCAGCGGGCCGTAACGAAGATCGTCGCCGGAATTCTTTCCCGGACAAGCGTCGAAAGGATACGCTCGTCGGCTCTGCCCATGCAGGCATCGAAGGTCAGCGCCACCCGGGGATGGCTGGCATTGCCGGACCGGCTGACATGCAGATGCGGCTCGACCAGTTTGGGAGCGGGCACAGCATTCTGGGCCGCAGGTTTCTGGGGCGCCGGCATGTTTTCAGCCGTTGCCACGACCGGGAGAAGGGCAAGAAAAGCACAAAGAAGAAAACGTCGCATGGGATACCGATAACGGGGTGCCCCTCGCTTTATCGCCAAATGCTTAAGATCGCCATGCGACCGAATGGCCCGGATAAAGAAATGGAAAAAGGCCGGACAGTGCCGGCCTTTTGTCTTCTGACCGGGACCCTCAAAAGCGGGCCGACGCCAGCCTGCTCTGCAGCGACTTGAGGTCTTCGGCCTTGCGGGAAGCCAGGCCTTTCTCCCAGGAGATCGCAGTATCGACGATGAGATCGAGATCGTCGTGGCGCGGTTTCCAGTCAAGCAGCCGGCGTGCGAGCGTCGAATTGGCGACCACGCTTGCCGCGTCGCCCGGCCGGCGGGGTCCATAGCGGATTTCGAACTTGCGGCCGCCAACCCGCATCACGGCGTCCAGAACCTCCAGAACCGAGTAACCGCGGCCGTAACCGCAATTGGCGATCAGAGGCTCGCCGCCGCGACGCAGGTAGCTCAGGGCCTTCAGATGTGCGTCCACCAGGTCGGTGACATGAATGTAGTCGCGGATGCCGGTACCATCGGGTGTCGAATAATCGGTCCCGTAGACATCGACCCCACGGCGCTTGCCGAGTTCCGCCTCGCAGGCGATCTTGATCAGATGAGTGGCGCCTTCGGTCGACAGTCCCGTGCGGCCGAGCGGATCGGCACCGGCAACGTTGAAATAACGCAGCGCCACGAACCGGAAATCATGCGCCGCGGCGGCATCGCGCAGCATCATCTCCGACATCAGCTTCGACTGGCCATAGGGGTTCTTCGGGTGCAGGTCGGCGTTTTCGAAGACGGGGGTGTCGTCTTTCTGGTCTCCATAAACGGCAGCCGTCGAAGAGAAGACAAAATGGCGGATACCGGCGGCGACCGCGGCTGCGGCAAGCAGCCGGGTATTGCCGGTGTTGTTCTCGTAATAATCCAGCGGGTTGGCGACCGATTGCGGCACCACGATCGAGCCCGCGAAATGCAGGATCGCGTTGATGTCGTTTTCCGCAAAGATCTGCGAAAGAACGGCGCGATCGCCGACGTCACCGAGATAGAAGCGCGCCTCGGTCGGCACGGCCCAGCGGAAACCGGTCGAGAGCCGGTCGAGAACGACAACCTCCTCGCCCGCGTCGAGCAAAGCCCAGGCCATGTGGCTGCCGATGTAACCCGCACCGCCCGTTACCAGAACTGCCATGTCTATACTTCCCTGCTTTCTTATCGTTGGCAGGACAAAAACACGGGCCGTCTTCAACAATGCTTACCCGACGCTGGTTACGCCGGGTTTATCTCGGGTCAAGGCGAATGGACTCTTGAGCAAATCGCTCGAATTTTAGCGTTTGCGTGCCGGATCGGATCAAAGACGCTTGATATAGTCGGAGAGGCGGCCTGCGGCCTCTTCGATCTGCTTCGGATCGCGCAGGAAACAGGCGCGCAGGAAAAGCTCGCCGCCCTTGCCGAAAGCCGAGCCGGGCGCCAGCGCCACGCCGATCTTGTCGACGATATCGAGCGCCGCACTACGGCTGTCGGTGATGCCGTCCACCTTGACGAAAGCGTAAAGCGCGCCATCCGGCTTCAAGGTTTCGACCCGGTTGGTTGCGATCAGCGCGTCGCAGAGAATGTCGCGGGCCGTGGTCGCCCGGGCGATATTCGCATTCACGAAGTCGTCGCCCTGGTCGAGTGCCACCACGGCACCGCGCTGCAGGAACTGCGCCACGCCGGAATTCGAATACTGCACCAGGTTTTCGATCACCTGTCCCATTTCCGGCGGAGCGACGATCCAGCCGACCCGCCAGCCGGTCATCGACCAGTTCTTGGAGAAGGAATTGGCGAAGATGATCCGGTCGCCTTCCTCCATGATGTCGAGGAAGGACGGAGCCCTTGGCGCGCCGCCGTAATAATACCGGGCATAGATCTCGTCGGCGACGATCCAGATGCCGTGCTTGCGGGAAAGCGCCAGGATGTTCTTCAGGTCCTCCAGCGTCGCGGTCCAGCCGGTCGGGTTGGCCGGGGTGTTGATGAACAGGCCCCTGGTCTTCGGGGTGATCTTCGCCTCCAGCTTGGAAAGATCGAGCGACCAGCGGCCACCGACGAAATCGAGCGGCAGGCCGACGGAATGGGCGCCGGAGATCTCGATCGCCGAGATGATGTTCGGCCAGGTCGGCGACAGGTAGATCATCTCGTCGCCGGGAGATGTCACGGCCTGCACCGCCAGCATGATCGCGTGCATGCCGGAACCGGTGACGTAAAAATGCTCGACCGGCAGCGAGACCGAGAAATGCCGCGTGTAATAGTTCGACAGCGCCTGGCGCAGCTCGGGAATGCCGCGCTGCCAGGTGTAGAAGGTCTCGCCGCCCAAAAGCGCCTCGGTTGCGGCGCGATTGATGAAATCCGGGCTCGGCAGATCGCCTTCACCGGCCCAGAGCGGGATCAATCCCTCCCGCCCGCGGGCGTAGTTGAGGACCTCGACAATGCCGCTTTCGGGCGCTGCGACGGCGCGGGGGCTGAGACTGGAGATGATCGACATGGAATTCCCTTGAGGCTTGTTTCCCACATCCTTAGCGCAGGAAAGCCGCGGAATCCCATGATAATCCGTGACGCGGAGATCGATTCCGCTGATGATTCCTTGACGCGTGATCAAAAGATCACTTCGACTTCAGGAGGTCGCGGATTTCGGTCAAGAGCTGGATATCGGCCGGCGGCGGAGCCGGCTTTTCATCGGCCGGCTTCTTTTCGTCGGCAAGACGCATCCGGTTCACCGCCTTCACCATCAGGAAGATGATCCAGGCGAGGAGCAGGAAATTGATCATCACAGTGATGAAGCTGCCATAGGCGAAGACCGCGCCCTGCTTGCGTGCCTCTTCGAGCGCCGGAGCGTTCACAGCGCTCGAAAGCGGCAGGAAGTAGTTCGAAAAATCGAAGCCGCCGCCGGTGATCGCGCCAACGACTGGCATGACGAGGTCGTTCACCAGTGAATTGACGATGCCCGTGAAAGCGCCGCCGATGATGATACCGACAGCAAGATCGACGACATTGCCCTTGGCAATAAAGGAACGGAATTCGCTGACCATTGACATCGCCAATATCCCCCATGGCTTTTCAGCTTCGATAAAACGCAACATAGCGCTTTCTGCCGACGTGAAAAGATGGCGTCCGCCGAAGCCCTAAATACGATCGTCTATTGGACTTTTTGCCGAGAGGCTCCCTGATTCCCAAGCGCATGCTTTTCCCCTAATGTTTGAGGCTCAAAGCCTTTTGCGGAGGAGCAATGCTTCCGGGCTGGATCATTTTCGTTTCGGCTTTCGCCTATGTGCTGCTGCTGTTTGCAGTGGCGAGTTACGGCGACCGGCGGAGCCGTGTCTTCGGCGTGGCGAAGAACGGCCGGCCGATCGTCTATGCGCTGAGCCTTGCGATCTACTGCACCTCCTGGACCTATTTCGGCGGCGTCGGGCTTGCCTCGCAAAGGGGCCTGGAATTCACCGGCATCTATATCGGCCCGATCCTCGCCTTCACGCTCGGCATGCCGATCATCCGGCGCATCGTCGAGCTCGCCAAGGCCGAGAAACTGACGTCGGTCGCCGATTTCATCGCCGCCCGCTACGGCAAGAATTCCACCGTCGCGATGATCGTGGCGATCATCGCGCTGGTCGGCGCCGTTCCCTATATCGCGCTGCAGCTGAAGGCGGTGTCGAGTTCGGTGGCCGCCATGGTCAACCCGTCGGATTACGGCATCGGCAGCGGCAATCTCTATTTCATCGACCTGGCGCTGATCGTCACGCTGATGATGGCCTGTTTCGCGGTCATCTTCGGCACCCGCCACACGGATGCGACCGAACACCAGGACGGGCTGATCCTTGCGGTGGCGATGGAATCGGTGGTCAAGCTGCTCGCTTTTGCGACGGTCGGTTTTTCGGTCTTCTTCATTCTCTTCGACGGGCCGGCCGACCTGCTCGCCAAGGCATCGGAAAACATGCTCGTCGGTTCGGCGCTCGCCTACGAGACGCCGATCAGCCGCTGGCTGATCCTGATCGCGCTGTCGGCGTTCGCGATCATCATGCTGCCACGGCAGTTCCACGTGACCGTGGTCGAGAACCGCACCGCCAAGGAGCGCAAGGTCGCCGGCGCGCTTCTGCCGCTCTACCTCATCGCCATCAATATCTTCGTGCTGCCGGTCGCGATGGCCGGGCTGATCACTTTCGGCGGCACCGGCGATGCCGATCTCTACGTGCTGACCCTGCCGCTTGCCGGGGAACTGAAGGTCGTTTCGCTGATCGCCTTCATCGGCGGCTTTTCCGCCGCCACCGCCATGGTGATCGTCGAATCCGTGGCGCTTTCGATCATGGTGTCGAACGACATCATCATCCCGATCTTCCTGAGGCAACGGCTGATGGCCGCCCGCTCCGGCCAGCGCACCGACTTTACCCGCACGCTGCTGCACATCCGCCGCGTCGCGATCTTCGGCGTTCTCATCCTCGGTTATGCCTATTACCGCATGGCCGACAGCCAGTCTGGGCTTGCCTCGATCGGGCTTCTGGCGTTCGCGGCGATCGCCCAGGTGGCTCCTGCCCTCCTCGGCGGCCTCGTCTGGCGCCGTGCCAATGCCCGCGGCGCGATCCTTGGCATGTCCTTCGGCTTCCTCGCCTGGGCCTACCTGCTGTTCGTGCCGAGCCTCGGCGGCCCGGACAATTCCCATGTGGCGACCGCTGTCCTCAATTTCCTGTTCCCCGGCACCGGCATATTCTCCGGGCCGCAGACGGACTCGCTGGTCAACGCGACGATCTTCAGCCTGACGCTCAACATACTCGCCTTCGTGCTCGGCTCGTTGTCGCGCAATCCGCGGCCGGTCGAGCGCATCCAGGCCGGCATCTTCGTCAAAAGGCATCTGCGCTCGCAATTTGCCACGCGTGGCTGGAAGACCCGCGTCAGCGTCGGCGACCTGAAGACGGCGATCGCCCGGTATCTCGGCGAGGAACGCATGCGGCGCTCCTTCTCCAATTACGAGAAGACAGCCGGCCGCAAGTTCGGCGACGACCAGCCCGCCGACATGGCGATGATCCATTTCTCCGAACAGCTGCTCGGCAGCGCGATCGGCTCGTCCTCTGCCCGGCTGGTGCTGTCGCTGATCCTGCAGAAGGCCGAGGACACCAATTCCGACACCGCCTGGCTGCTCGACCAGGCAAGCGAGGCGCTGCAATATAACCAGGACATGCTGCAGACGGCGCTGTCGCAGATGGACCAGGGCATCGCCGTCTTCGACAGTTCCGAGCGGCTGACCATCTGGAACCGGCGCTTCCGCAATCTCTTGGATCTGCCGGAACAGGTCGGCCAGGTCGGTTTTCCGCTGGCCGACATGGTCGCCATCCTTTCGGAACGAGGCGATATCGCGGCAGCCGAGCAGGCGGAGGTGATCCGCCAGTTCCAGACACTCGACGCGCCCTTCTCGCTGGTGCTGAACGGTGGCGAGCGGATCGTCGAGGTTCGCTCCAATGCCATGCCCGACAAGGGCATCGTCGCGACCTTTACCGATATTTCCGAGCGGGTCGCGGCCGACCAGGCGCTGAAGCAGGCAAACGAGACGCTGGAACAGCGGGTCGGCGAACGCACCGCCGAGCTCACCCGCGTCAACAAGGAGCTTGCCGAAGCCCAGGCATCCGCCGACGAGGCCAATATCGGCAAGACCCGGTTCTTCGCGGCCGCCGGCCACGACATCCTGCAGCCGCTCAATGCCGCCCGGCTTTATTCCTCGGCACTGGTGGAGCGGCTCGGCACCTCCGACAACAATGGCTCGCTGGTCCGCAATATCGATTCGGCCCTGGAATCGGTCGAGGCGATCCTTGGTGCGGTTCTCGATATCTCCAGGCTCGATACGGGAGCCATGAAGCCGCGTTTCACCTCGGTACCGCTCGACGACCTTCTGAAACGCATCGAGACCGACTACGCGCCGATGGCCCGCGAGAAGGACCTGGAATTCGTCGTCATGCCGACATCGCTGAAGGTCCGCTCCGACACCAACCTGCTGCGCCGGCTGGTGCAGAACCTCGTCTCCAACGCGATCAAATACACGATCGACGGCAAGGTGCTGATCGGCGCGCGCCGGCGCGGCGACCAGGTGGTCATCGAAGTGCTCGATTCCGGCATCGGCATCCCGCCCTCCAAGTTTCGCACCGTGTTCAAGGAATTCGCCCGGCTGGACGAGGGTGCGAAGACGGCAGCCGGCCTCGGTCTCGGCCTGTCGATCGTCGACCGCATTTCGAGGGTGCTCAACCATCCGGTCCAGCTCGCCTCCACGCCCGGTCGAGGCACCGCCTTCCGGGTGCAGGTGCCGATGGACCTGACCGCATCGCAGACAATCCATGCCGCCGACCAGTTGGAACGCCGCAAGCGCTCGCAGCCGCTGAACGGGCTGCGGGTGCTGTGCATCGACAACGAGCCGCGGATCCTCGAGGGCATGGCGCTGCTGATCACCGGCTGGGGCTGCAAAGTCGGCCAGGCGGATTCGCTTGCCGCGCTCGACGACATCATCGAGCGACGCGAGCCGCCGCCGGAAATCATCATCGCCGACTATCATCTTGACGATGGCAACGGCATCGAGGCCGTTCTCAAGCTCCGCCAGAAGTACCAGGCGGACATCCCAGCGCTGATCATCACCGCCGACCGCACGCCCGAAGTGCGCGCCGAAGCGGAGCGTCACGACATCGGCGTTCAGCACAAGCCGGTGAAGCCTGCGGCCATGCGGGCCTACCTCACGCAGGTTGCAGGGGTGAAGCGCGTCGCGGCGGAATAGTGTGAACCTCACCCAACCCAGCGTTCATCCCAGAGTCATCACGGACTGTTTACAGTAGATCAGGTCTAAACGCCCAGATTGGGCTGGAACTGTCCGGCTTTTTGCCGCGTTTAGCCGCGTACATCCTGGCCCGCAGAGGCCTTACGGACCGAAAGGCGAAAGCCCATCGGAACCGGCAAAAGACGGAGACCGCGACCGATGAAACGCTTTGATATTATTGATGGTATGCGAGGATATTTCCTCGTTTTCATGGTGCTGAACCATCTGATCTTTGCCGGCGGCTATCTTCTGGTGAAGATCAACCACAATCAGCTCGCCTTCGTTGAAGACGCCCAGGGCTTCGTTTTCCTGTCCGGCCTGCTGATCGGCATGGTCTATGCCAAGAAGATGCTGAAGAACGGTTATGCGGCCGGACGGACGGCCATCTACAACCGGGCGTTCGAGCTTTATCGTTATGCGATGGGCATCGTGCTGGTTGTGCTGGTCGCGCAGATGCTTCTGCCCGGCGCCTATTCGATCTGGTTCAATTGGCTGGGTTACACGACCTTCGACGACCCGCTGCGTCTCGCAGCGATCGCGACCTTCCTCTACCAGCCGACCTTCATGGACATCCTGCCCCAGTATATCGTCTACATGCTCTTCGCGCCGATGCTGGTGAAACTCGTGCTGGAGGACAAGTGGCATTACGTGGTGGCCGGTTCGGTGATCCTGTGGATGGCGGCCCAGCTCGGCCTGCAGCAGATCGCCACGACACCGCTCAACGACATGGTCATGGGGGCGGACGACCAGGGCATCCGCGTATCGTTCAACCTGCTCGGCTGGCAGGTCGTGTTCTATTCGGGCCTCGTGCTCGGCGCGCTGACCTCGTCCGGCAAGATCAAGTGGAGCAATATCCTGTCGCCGGACAATACCTTCATCCCGAAGCTGGCGCTGCTGATGGTTCTCTTCTTCCTGCCGCTGCGCCTGATCACCGCGCATGAACTGATGCCGCCGCACATGATCGGCAAGTTCGCCTCGATGGAGATCCGCGCCGATTTCGGCCCGGTCTATCTCCTGAACTTCGCAGCCGTCGCCATGCTCGTCACCTGGCTGATCGTGGCGGGCCCGAAGCACAAGGCCGAATGGGTACGCCGGATCGCCGGTGCCATCACCTGGGTGTTCTCGATCAAGTACCTGCAGCTTCTCGGCCGCCACTCGCTCTACGTCTATGTGTGGCACGTCGCGATCGTCTATTTCGTCTACTATTTCGACGGACGGACGCCGGAGCTCGACGAGTTCACCAAGACGGCGATTGCGCTGGTCTCGATCGCGCTGCTGTCGCTGCCGGCCCTGTGGCGCGAACGCGACAAGCTGTTCGGCACGGCGGAACCGGCGCCGGTCAAGGTGCAGCAGCCGGTAAAGCCCGGCGCACCACAGCAGATGGTCATTCGGTAAGCCCGCTCCAGGCAAAATTAAGGGCAGTGGCTCAGGCCACTGCCCTTGGAATTTCGGAGAGGGGTATTTTACGTCACTGCCCCGACCTGCCACGGCACGAATTCGTTGTCGCCATAGTCGTAGATCTCGCTGAGCGTCTTCTTGCCCGAGGCGACCGCGATCACATCCTCGAAAATCCGCAGCCCCGCCTGTTCGATCGTCTCCTCGCCGGTGACGATGCCGCCGCAGTTCAAGTCCATGTCTTCCTTCATGTGCTCGTACATTTCGGAATTGGTGGCGATCTTGATGCAGGGCGACGGCTTGAAGCCCGAAACCGAGCCGCGGCCGGTGGTGAAACAGATGACGTTGCAGCCGCCCGCCACTTGCCCGGTCACCGCGACCGGATCGTAGCCGGGCGTATCCATGAACACGAAACCCGGTTCCGTGACCGTCTCGGCGAACTCGTAGACCGCCTTCAACGGCATCGAACCGCCCTTGGCGACCGCGCCGAGCGACTTTTCCAGGATCGTGGTCAGGCCGCCGAGCTTGTTGCCGTGTGACGGGTTGTTGTTCAGCTCATCGCCGTTGCGGGCGGTATAGTCCCGCCACCAGTCGATCCGCTGCAGAAGTTTTTGGGCGACGTCCGGCGTCACCGCGCGGCGGGTGAGCAGATGTTCGGCGCCGTAGATCTCCGGCGTTTCCGACAGCACCGTCGTACCGCCGTTGCGGACGATCAGGTCCGAGGCATAACCAAGCGCCGGATTGGCGGAAATCCCGGAATAACCGTCCGAACCGCCGCATTCGAGCGCCAGTTTCAGTTTCGACAGAGGTTGCGGCGTGCGCGTCGCGGCATTCACGCCGGGCAGCATTTCCTTGATGATCGCAATTGCCGCATCGATGGTCTTGCGGGTGCCGCCATGCTGCTGGATGTTCATGGTCCGCAGCCGTTCGCCCTCTTCCATGCGGTAATGTTCGAGGATCGGCGCGATCTGGTTGGTTTCGCAGCCGAGGCCGATCATCAGGATGCCGCCGAAATTCGGATGCCGTGCATATCCCTGGATGGTGCGGATCAGCAGCCGGTAACCTTCCGACTTGTTGTTGAGCGCACAGCCGCCACCATGGGTGAGCGCCACGACGCCGTCGATATTGTCGAAACCGTCCAACCCGCCCAGACGGTTGAAATAGTCGGCGATGTAGCGCGACACCGTGGCGGAACAGTTCACCGACGAGATGACGCCGATATAGTTGCGGGTGCCGGCGCCGCCAAGGCCCCGGTCATAGCCCATGAAGGTGCGCCGCTCGGCGTCCGGCAGCATGCCCTTTTCCTCGATATCGACGCTGAACTGGTGCTCGTGCTCCGAGGGCAGCATGGCAAGGTTATGCAGGTGTACATGGCTGCCGGGGGCGATGTCCTGCGTTGCGACGCCGATCACCTGGCCGTATTTCTTGACCTCGCCGCCGTTGGGTATTGCCCTGATCGCTACCTTGTGGCCGCGGCCGATCAGTTCGCGGGCCGCAAGGTCGCCGAAACCGGTCGGCGCGCCGGCCTGCATCGACCGCCGTGCGACACCCACGTCGTCGATCGGGTTCAAGATGATGATAGGTGAAGCCGCAAAATCCATTTTTTGTTTCCTCCCGAAACCGCCACAGGAATATCACCGTGTCTCGTGGTTCATCCAGCGCTGTTTCGATTCTTCCAGATGGGCATGCATCATCGCCTGGGCGAGAAGCGGGTTGCGTGTTTCCAGCGCCGCATAGATCGCCTCGTGTTCGGCCAGGGCGGCGCCCCAGGTCTGCGGGGTCTCGAACCGCACCCGGATCTGCGCCGACATCGGGCTGTGGCGCTCGTCGAACAGGTCGCCGACGATATGCGCCAGCACCGAATTGCCCGACTGGCTGGCGATGGTCAGATGGAAAAGCCGGTCGAGGTCGAGCGCCTTGCGCCCTTCGGCGATCTCCGTGCGCATCTGGTCGAGCGTCTGGCGCAGCGACCGCAACGTCTCCGGCGTGATCCTTGCCGCTGCGAGCAGGATGACCGCGCCTTCGACGGCGGCCCTTGCCTGCATCAGTTCGAGCGGGCTTTCGCCCATGGAGCCGCTTTGCCATGGCCGGCGGTCCGGCTCGGCCGTCACGTAGATACCCGACCCCATTCGGATTTCGACGCTTCCGTCGATCTCAAGCGCGATCAGCGCTTCGCGCAAGGACGGGCGCGAAACGCCAAGCTGTTGGGCAAGCTCCCGCTCCGCCGGCAGGCGTGCGCCGGCCGGAAACTGGCCGCCCTGGATCAGCACCCGGATCTGGTCGGCTATCTGCTGATACAGCCGCCGCGGTTCTGCCGTCTTGATGGGTCCGTTCATAAATTCGCCGTCCTGACAATGTGGCCTTACCATATCAGCAGGCGTGCGGAGAGCAACAAACAAATTTCAGTCGTTGATTTTCAACGACTTTAATCACTTTTGCCTCCTGTTCCTTTCGCCGTCACGGGTCGGCACGTGGGTTCTGAAAAAATTGGCTTGACCACTTCCGCCCTCAGGTTTACCCATTGTCAACGCCGGAGGGAGGAGCCGCCGGTGAATGGGCCTGACCGGCCCGGGGAGGCAAATGTGGAAAACCGTCCGGCCGAGCTTGGGCAGACTATGCATGGCGCCGCCATGCTGCCGGGCCGTGCCGCATCGGCTTCCAACACCCAGCCGCTGCTCCGCCTCGACAATATCAGCAAGGACTTCCCGGGCGTCAAAGCGCTTGCCAACGTCCATTTCGACCTCCGCCGCGGTGAGGTTCATGCGGTCTGCGGCGAAAACGGCGCAGGCAAATCGACGCTGATGAAGATCGTCAGCGGCGTCTACCAGCCGAGCGCCGGCACGATCACCTACAAGGGCGAGGAACGGCATTTCTCCTCGACGCGGGAATCCGAAGCCGCCGGCATCGCCATCATCCACCAGGAACTCAATCTCGTGCCGCACCTGACGGTGGCGGAAAACATCTATCTCGCCCGCGAGCCGCGCCGTGGTTTCCTCGGCGGAAGCTTCCTCGTCGACCGCAAGAAGCTGCGCGCCGACGCCAAGCGCTGCCTCGACCGGCTGGGGGTCGACATCAATCCGGATCGTCCGGTGCGGGGCCTGTCCGTCGCCCAGTGCCAGATGGTCGAGATCGCCAAGGCGCTGTCTCTCGACGCCGAAGTGCTGATCATGGACGAACCGACGTCGTCGCTGACCGAGCAGGAGACGCGGCTGCTGTTCAAGGTCATCCGCGACCTGAAGGCGTCGGGCGTCGGCATCGTCTATATCTCGCATAGGCTCGACGAAATGTCCGAGATCGTCGACCGGGTCACGGTGCTGCGCGACGGCCGCTACATCGCCACCGACGATTTTGTCGCCACCAGCATCGACGCGATCGTCTCCAAAATGGTCGGCCGGTCGCTGGAGGAGAAGTTTCCGGAACGGACCTCGGTCCCGAGCGACGAGGTCATCTTCTCGGCGCAAGGCCTTTCGCGCGCCGGCGTCTTCCGCGATATTTCCTTCACGCTGCGCCGCGGCGAGATCCTCGGCTTTGCCGGCCTGATGGGCGCCGGACGCACGGAAGTGGCGCGCGCTATCTTCGGCGCCGATCCGCTCGATACCGGCACGGTCACCCTGCATGGCCATACGCTGACCATCACCTCGCCGCGCGATGCGATCACCGCCGGCATCGCCTATCTGTCCGAGGACCGGAAGGCGCAAGGGCTGGCGGTCAAGATGCCGGTCGACGTCAACATGACGCTCGCCAACATGGAGGCGGTCTCGAACCGCTTCGGCCTGATCGACTTTGCCAAGCATGCCCGGGCGACGAAAGAGTACATCGATCTCCTGAACATCCGCACGCCCTCGATCAAGCAGCCGGTGCGGCTGCTTTCGGGCGGCAACCAGCAGAAGATCATCATCGGCAAATGGCTGTTCCGGAAGTCGAAGCTGCTGTTCTTCGACGAACCGACCCGCGGCATCGACGTGGGCGCCAAGCTTGCGATCTACCGGATCATGGACGAGCTTGCGGCAAACGGCATCGGCGTCGTGCTGATCAGTTCCGAGCTTCCGGAAATTCTCGGCATGACCGACCGCGTCGCCGTCTTCCACCAGGGCCGGATCACCGGCGTGCTGGAGACTGCGAAAACCGACCAGGAAGAGATCATGCGATACGCCTCCGGCTACGCTCGGTCGGCAGGATGAGGGCATAACATGGCTGAAATCACCGAAGTTTCGAAACAGAAGAGCGGCACGTTCAGCGACCGCCAGAAGGATATCATCCAGAAATTCGCCGCGCTCGGCAGCCTGTTCGTGCTGATCGGGGTGTTTTCGGCGACCAGCAGCGCCTTCTTCACCATCGACAACGGCATGACGGTGGCGCTGCAGGTGACCTCGATCGCCTTTCTCGGCATCGGCGCCACCTGCGTCATCATCACCGGCGGCATCGACCTGTCGGTCGGCTCGGTCCTGGCGCTTTCCGGGGTGGTCGCGGCGCTGGCGGTCAAGGATTTCGGAACGCCCGTCTGGCTTGGCATGATCTGCGGCATTCTCACCGGCTCGGCCTGCGGTTACGTCAATGGCATTCTCGTCACCAAGATGAAGCTGCCGCCGTTCATAGCGACACTCGGCATGATGCTGATCGCCCGCGGTGTGGCGCTGCAGATCACCGGCGCGCGGGCCGTCTCGGGGCTTGGCGAATCCTTCGGCGAGCTCGGTAACGGCTCGCTCTTCCGGGTCGTCACCATCGGCGACGACGGCTTCCCGACCATCGTTTTCCCCGGCATCCCCTACCCGGTCATCCTGATGATCGCGATCGCCATCGCCGTCTCCTACATGCTCAACCGCTCGGTGCTCGGCCGGCATATCTATGCGGTCGGCTCGAATGCGGATGCTGCGCGGCTTTCGGGCGTCAATGTCGCCCGCATCGTCAGCTTCACCTACGTTCTCTCCGGCACGCTCGCCGGCCTGACCGGCTGCGTGCTGATGTCACGCCTCGTCACCGCCCAGCCGAACGAGGGCGTGATGTACGAACTGGATGCGATCGCCAGCGCCGTGATCGGCGGCACCTCGCTGATCGGCGGCGTCGGCACGATTTCCGGAACCGCGATCGGCGCCTTCGTGATCGGCATCCTTCGCAACGGCCTCAACATGAACGGCGTCTCCGCCTTCACGCAGCAGATCATCATCGGCCTCGTCATCCTGGTCACCGTATGGATCGACCAGTTGCGCAACCGCCGCTGAGATAAGGGCACGCGGACCTTTACCCGCGAGACGTCAAGGGAGTGAGGAGCTCTCTAGAAAAACCGGCCGTTTCAGGCCAACGAAAAGAGGAGGAAGACATGAAAAAGCTTGCTGCCGCACTGCTGACATCCGTGATCGCACTGACTGCGTTCTCGGCTCAGGCTGGCGAAATCGCCGTGATCGTGAAGACCGTCAATTCCACCTTCTGGCAGAATGTCCAGAAGGGTGCCGATGCCGCCATGAAGGCCGGCGGGGGCAGCAACACCATGACCTTCCAGGGACCGGCTGCGGAATCCGCGATCGCCGACCAGGTCAACATGGTCGAGAACGCCGTCAACCGCAAGGTTTCCGGCATCGTGCTGGCGCCGTCCGATCCGGACGCACTGGTTCCGGCCGTCAAGAAGGCCTGGGAAGCCCGCATTCCGGTCATCATCGTCGACTCGCTGCTCGCCAAGGGATCCGAGCAGTATTACCAGTCGTTCCTCGCCACCGACAACAAGAAGGCCGGCGAGCTTGCCGCCAAGGCGCTGATCGACAAGGTGGGCAAGGAAGGCAAGATCGCCGTGATGTCCTACGTCGCGGGTGCCGGCTCGGAAATCGGCCGTGTCGGTGGCTTTACCGACTATATCAAGGCGAACTCGAAGCTGACCATCGTCGGACCGTTCTACTCGCAGTCCCAGATGGCGACCGCGCTCAACCAGACGACCGACGTGCTTGCCGCCAATTCCGACCTCAAGGGCATTTTCGGCGCCAACGAGCCGACGGCGATCGGCATGGGCCGCGCGCTGAAACAGTCCGGCAAGGCCGGCAAGGTGGTCGCGATCGGGTTTGACGGAAACCAGGACCTGCAGGAATTCGTGAAAGACGGAACGCTTTCCGCCATCGCGGTGCAGGGCTCCTTCCAGATGGGCGAACTCGGCGTCAAGACCGTGCTCCAGTCGATCAACAAGGAGAAGGTCGAAAAGTTCGTCGATACCGGTGTCGTCGTCGTCACCAAGGACAATATCGACAAACCGGAAGCCAAGAACGTTCTCTACTAACCTTACCCCCAGCGGGCGCGCATCGCGAATGGTGCGCGTCCGTGATCCTATTCCAAAGGACTTCGGACGATCCCATGAATGTCACCGAGCGCCGCAAGCTGCCCCACGCCTCCGTCGAATTGACCCAGATGGGGCTCGGCTGCGCGCAGATGGGCAGTCTCTACCACAAGACCTCCTACGAGGAATCGGCCGGCGCCTTTGGAGCCGCCTGGGAGGCCGGCATCCGCTATTACGATACGGCGCCCTTCTACGGATATACGCGTTCCGAACGGCGGCTCGGCACCATGCTGACGGACCTGCCGCGCGGCGACTTCGTGCTCAGCACCAAGGTCGGCCGGCTCATGCAGCCGGACGAGACGGTCGGCTCGCAGGAAGATGGGTATGTCGAGCCGCTGCCCTTCCGGCCGGTCTTCGATTACAGCTACGACGGCATCATGTGGTCCTTCGAGGCAAGCCAGCAGCGGCTCGGCATCCTCAAGCCCGATATTCTCTACATCCACGATATCGGCAGCATGACCCATGGCGACCGGCATCAGCACTACTGGTACCAGCTCACCGCCGGCGGCGGCTTTCGCGCGCTGAAGAAGCTGCGTGAGGAAGGGCTTACCAAGGCGGTCGGCCTCGGCGTCAACGAATGGGAGATCATCCGCGACGCGATGCAGGTCTTCGATATCGACGTCGCCATGCTCGCCGGCCGTTACACGCTACTTGAACAGCAGAGCCTTTCCTTCATGGACGACTGCGCCAGCCAAGGCGTCGGCATCGTGGTGGCCGGGCCGTTCAATTCCGGCCTGCTCGCCGGCAACCGCAAATTCAATTATACCGACGCTCCTGCCGATATTCTCGCCCGCGTCGACGTGTTGCGCGCGGCTTGCGAGGAAGAGGGCGTCAGCCTGCAGGCGGCGGCATTGCAATTCCCCCTCGCCCATCCGGCCGTGGTGACCGTCGTCTCCGGCGCACGCACCGCCGAACAGATCAAGTCGAATGTCGACTGGTTCGGAGAAGAAATCCCGGCCTCCTTCTGGTCACGCCTGAAAACCCGCGGGCTGATCGCCGATGGCGCACCGCTGCCCTGCCAGGGGGGCTGAACCATGCGGATCGACGCGCATCAGCATTTCTGGCGGATCGCGGACCGGACCGGCCAATGGCCGCCGGCCGAGCTTCAGGCAATTCACCGGGACTTCCTGCCCGGCGATATGCGCCCGCTTCTCGATGCCGCCGGCATCGACGGCACGGTGCTGGTGCAGACCATGGAGAGCGAGGCGGACACCGCCTTCATGCTCGATGTCGCCGACAAGACGCCCTTCATCCTCGGCGTGGTCGGCTGGACCGATATGAAGGCGCCCGGCGCGCCGGCAGCCATTGCCCGGCTGGCCCGGCATCCGAAGCTTAAAGGGCTGCGGCCGATGCTGCAGGATATCGCCGACGACCTCTGGATCAACGATCCGGCGCTCGATGCAGCCGTGGCAGCTATGTGCGAGCACAATCTGGTCTTCGACGCGCTGGTGCTGCCGCGCCACCTCGAACCGCTGCTTGCCTTCGCCCGGCGACACCCGGATCTGCCGATCGTCATCGACCACGGTGCCAAGCCGCCGATTGCTGAAGGCCGTTTCATCGACTGGTATGCGCGGATGAAAGTGCTCGCCGAACTGCCGAACGTTCATTGCAAGCTGTCCGGCCTGCTGACCGAGGCGGGCGACCAGAAGCCCCAGGCGGTTCGGCCCTATGCCGAAACCATTTTCGACCTGTTCGGCCGAGAACGGGTCATCTGGGGCAGCGATTGGCCGGTGCTGAGGCTTGCCGGAGATTACCAGACCTGGCTGGACCAATGCCTCGATATCGTGCCCGCCGACGCTCATGGCGAGGTCTTCGGCGGCAATGCCCAGCGTTTCTATCGACTCGGAGCGTAAGAGTATGCTGACTATCATCTGCGACGAACCAGGCAAACTCAGCGCCATCGACCGCCCCAAACCTCTTCGCGGCGAGGGTGAAGTGCTGGTGAAGCTGCGGCGCATCGGCGTCTGCGGTACCGACCTGCACATCTTCACCGGCAACCAGCCCTATCTCTCTTATCCGCGCGTCATGGGTCACGAGCTCGCCGGAACGGTCGAGGAAGCACCGGCCGGCAGTGCGCTTGAGGTCGGCGATACCGTCTCGATCATGCCCTATATCTCCTGCGGCCACTGCCATGCGTGCCTCAAGGGCCGGACCAATTGCTGCCGCAACCTCGGCGTCCTCGGCGTGCATCGCGACGGCGGCATGACCGAATATCTGAGCCTGCCGGAAGAATTCGTGCTGAAGGCCGAAGGCCTTTCGCTCGATCAGGCGGCCATGGTGGAATTTCTGGCGATCGGCGCCCATGCGGTTGCCCGCGCCCGGATCGAGCCGGGACAGAGCGTTCTGGTCACCGGCGCCGGTCCGATCGGGCTGGCGGTCGCGATCTTCGCGACGCTTGAGGGCGCAGCGGTGACGCTTCTCGACAGCCGTGGCGACCGGCTGGACTTCGCCCGCCAGCAGCTTGGGCTCGCCTCCACGGTTCGACTTGGTCCGGACGACCACGATCAGCTCTCAGGCCTGACCGGCGGCGACTTCTTCGACGCCGTCTTCGATGCGACCGGCAATCCGAAAGCGATCGAACGCGGGTTCGGTTTCGTCGCCCATGGCGGCACCTACGTGCTCGTCTCGATCGTTTCGAGCGACATCACCTTTTCCGATCCGGAATTCCACAAGCGCGAGACGACGCTGCTCGGCAGCCGCAATGCGACGGCCGCGGATTTCGAGCGGGTGATGCAGGCCATGCGCGAGGGCAGGATCCCCGCGGCCCTGATCACCCATAGAATGGTGCTGTCGGAAGTACCGGAACGTTTTGCAGGACTGACCGATCCGGCGGCAGGCGTCGTCAAGGCGCTGGTGGAAGTCTGAAGGAGGCGATGATGCAGCGAATGGGCATGGTGATCGGCATCGAGCCGCAGATGATCGCGGAATACAAGCGCCTGCACGCCGCCGTCTGGCCGGACGTGCTCGCCCTCATCAGCCGCGCCAACATCCGGAACTATACGATCTTCCTGCGCGAGCCGGAGAACCTGCTGTTCGGCACCTGGGAATATCACGGCACCGATTTCGAAGCCGACATGGCAAAAATAGCCGCCGACCCTAAAAATCAGGAATGGTGGTCTCTCACCATCCCTTGCCAGAAGCCGCTCGACAGCCGCAAAGAAGGCGAGTGGTGGGCGATGATGGAAGAGGTCTTTCATCTGGATTGAGGATCTCCTCAATCAGACTGACGGCCCGCCAAAACGGTATGAGAACCGGCAATTCGAGGATAAGACATGACGATCAGACTTGATGGAAAAACCGCATTGGTGACCGCCGCAGGCCAGGGCATCGGCCGGGCGGCGGCGCTCGCCTTTGCAGAAGCCGGCGCGATGGTCCATGCAACCGATATCAATGAAGGCTTGCTGGCTGCGCTGCCGAAACTCGACAACCTGAGAACCGCAAGGCTCGACGTGCTGGATAACGCGGCCATCGTCGCCTGTGTCGAGCGCATCGGCACGGTCGACATCCTCTTCAACTGCGCCGGTTTCGTTCACGGGGGCTCGATCCTCGAGATGAAGGACAGCGACTTCGATTTCGCCCTCGACCTCAACGTCCGGGCGATGATCCGCACCATCCGGGCGGTGCTGCCCGGCATGCTTGCGAAAAAGGACGGCGCGATCATCAACATGTCTTCCGTCGCTTCCAGCATCAAGGGCGTGCCGAACCGCTTCGCCTATGGCGTCACCAAGGCCGCCGTGATCGGGCTCACAAAATCCGTCGCCGCCGATTATGTGACCGACGGCATCCGTTGCAACGCCATCTGCCCGGGCACCGTCGAAAGCCCTTCGCTACAGGACCGCATGCGGGCCCAGGGCAATTACGATGAGGCCCGCGCCGCCTTCATCGCCCGCCAGCCGATGGGCCGGCTCGGCACTCCGGAAGAAATCGCCGAGCTCGCCCTCTACCTCGCCGGCGCCACCTATACATCAGGCCAGGCTTACGCCATCGACGGCGGCTGGACCATCTGAGGCAATACGAGAGAACCATGACCCGCATCACCGATCTCCGCGTCTTCGATCTTCGTTTCCCCACATCGCAGAGCCTCGACGGCTCCGACGCGATGAACCCGGACCCGGATTATTCGGCGGCCTATGTCATCCTCGATACCGATAGCGGAGATCTTGCCGGACACGGCCTGACCTTCACGATCGGGCGGGGCAACGACATCTGCTGCATGGCGATCAAGGCGATGCGGCATCTGGTGGTCGGACAGGAACTCGAAACCTTCGCCAAGGCGCCCGGAAAATTCTGGCGGCATCTGACCAGCGACAGCCAGCTGCGCTGGATCGGGCCGGACAAAGGCGCCATCCACCTCGCCACCGGCGCCGTCGTCAACGCCTTCTGGGATCTGCTCGCCAAGCAGAAGGGCAAGCCGGTCTGGCAGCTGGTTGCCGAGATGTCGGCGGAAGAGATCGCCGATATCGTCGATTATCGCTACCTGACCGACGTGCTGTCGCGCGAGGATGCGCTGGCGATCCTGAAACGGGCGGAAGTGGGCAAGGCGGAGCGCATCGAGGTGCTGAAGCGCGAGGGTTATGCCTGCTACACGACGTCGGCCGGCTGGCTCGGTTATCCAGAAGAGAAGCTGCGCCGGCTGTGCAGGCAAGCCGTCGATGCAGGCTTCAACCATGTGAAGATGAAGGTCGGCCGCGATCTCGAAGACGATATCAGGCGCCTGACCATCGCCCGCGAAGTGATCGGTCCCGACCGTTACCTGATGATCGATGCCAACCAGGTCTGGGAGGTCGGCCAGGCGATCGACTGGGTCAACAAACTTGCCTTTGCAAAACCCTTCTTCATCGAGGAGCCGACCAGCCCGGACGACATTGCCGGCCACCGCAAAATCCGAGAGGCGATCGGTCCCGTAAAGGTCGCGACCGGCGAGATGTGCCAGAACCGCATCATGTTCAAGCAGTTCATCGCCGAAGGCGCGATCGACATCGTGCAGATCGATTCATGCCGCATGGGCGGGCTGAACGAGGTGCTGGCGGTGCTGCTGCTCGCGGCGAAATACGGCCTTCCCGTCTGGCCGCATGCCGGCGGCGTCGGCCTGTGCGAATATGTGCAGCATCTGTCGATGATCGACTACATTGCCGTATCGGGCACCAAGGAAGGCCGGGTGATCGAATATGTCGACCACCTGCATGAGCATTTCGTCGAGCCCTGCATCATCGAAAACGCGGCCTATATGCCACCGGTGCGACCGGGTTTCTCGATCGAGATGAAACCGCAATCGATCGCCGACTACACCTTCAAGGGCTGATACAAGAGCACGCCCACGAGGATGCCGGCATCAGCCGGCATTCAGTTTTTCAAGCTCCGCGTTCACCTGCGCGCGCCATGCGCTGTTCTCCGTGAGAGCCTGGGGGAACAGGCCCGCAATCGCGAAGAAGGGTGCCGACGGATCCTCCGCCGTCATCCTGGCGGCGGCAGTCTTCAGCTCAGCCGCGCGCGGATCGTTGATCTCCGCAGTCTTGCGCGCATAGGCGATCCAGAGCGCCACAACGTAAGCCGCAGACGACGCATCTCCACCATTCGCCAGCGCTTCCACGGCGCCTGCGAAGATGCGCTGCGGCAGTTTCTGGGTGCCGTCCATGGCGATCTGCTGCGTCTTGTGGGCGATGGTCGGGTTCTCGAAGCGCTCGATCAGCTGGTCCATATAGCCGCCGAGATCGATGCCCGGCACCGGATCGAGTGTCTTCACCGCCTCCGCCATGTGGCGGCGCACCAGCGCCCGGTATTCCGGCACGGCCATCACGTCGCGGACGAATGTGAGGTCCTTCAACTGGCCGAGATAGGCAACCAGCGAATGGGAACCGTTGAGCAGCCGCAGCTTCATCTTCTCATAAGGCTCGACATCGTCGACGAAAAGCGCGCCGCCGGCCTCCCATTTCGGCCGGCCGGCCAGGAAATGGTCCTCGATCACCCATTGCATGAAGGGTTCCGTGCCGAGCGCCAGCCTGTCCTCGGCGCCGATCAGCGTTTCGGCAAGCTCCCGCGTCTCGTCGGTGGCGGCCGGCACGATGCGATCGACCATGCTGGACGGAAAGGCGCCGTGGCCGGCGATCCAGTTGGCGAGCGCCGGATCCCGGGCGCCGGCCAGTTCGATCACCAGCCGCCGCACGATCCGCCCGTTGGTCGGCAGGTTGTCGCAGCAAAGCACGGTAAAAGGCGGCAGGCCCGCGGCATGGCGGCGCGAAAGGCCTTCGACCAGATAACCGATCACACCTTTTGGCGAGGTCGGATCGTCAAGATCGGCCTTGACGGAGGGATGGGTGCGGTCGAGCCCGCCGGATACCGGGTCGATGCCATAGGCCTTTTCGGTGACGGTGATGGTGACGATCCGGATTGCCGGGTCGGCCATCAGCGCCAGGATTTCCGCCTGGTCCTCGACGCCCGACAGGCCTTTTGTGACCGAGCCGACGACCTGGGCGCTGTCGCCTGCGGCGCTGCGGGCAACCACAGAATAAAGCCCATCCTGCGCCGCAAGATCATGGACGATGTCGACCGAGCGTAAGCTGACGCCGACAATACCCCAGTCCCCGAACTCCGCGGCCAGCGCGGCATCCGTATAGACCGCCTGATGGGCGCGGTGGAATGCGCCAAGCCCGATATGCAGGATGCCGGGCTTCAGAAGAGCCCGGTCGAAACCGGGTGCGGTGACATGGGGGGCAAGTGCGGTGGAGGCGGAAAGGCGTGGCATTCTTTGATCATGATGCCCTGAAATACTCGCGGGCATCCTCCCTTATTGACGCCAGCAGTGATAGCCCTGCGCAAGTGCATGGGTCAACGGGCATAGTCCCGATACCTGCCCCCGAAAGCCGGAGATTCCAATCGGGGCGGCACGCAAGAGCCGGGAGCGGCGCTTTCAAAACATGCAAAATCTGATAGTGACGAACCATCGGGGCGCGGGGGCGCCCGGCACATCCACCGATAGACCGGAGACCGGCCGGGTCTTTGGCACGGACGTTGCGGACAGGGGGCATTCATGCGTTTTCTGGCAGTTGTTTCGGTGGCGTTCGGCTTGGCTCTGGCGGGCTGCTCGCAGGTAGCGGAAAAGGCGGAAAATGCCGCCAACCGGTCCTTCACCAGCTATGCGATGGGCCGCCCCTATGCGGAGGTGGCCAATGTCAACCAGTCGACCCTGGCGCGGCTTTCCGGCTCCGAGGCGACGTTCGGGCCGATGATCGGCACGACGCCGCTGAAGAACGGGATGACGATCTACCGGCATATCGCACCGGCAGCAACGACCGAGACCGGTTCGAGCTTCGGCGGGCTGGTCGGCCGCTCGACCGTGTCGCAGACCAACCGGCTTTCCTATTTCCTGGTCGGTGCCGACGGCATCATCAAGGACTGGGCGACCGGCGCGGTACAGGGCAATGTCAGCGACTGCGTGCAATATGTCGGCGGCATCATCAACCGCTGCGCCGACATGCGCCAGGTCGAGGCCTCGCTTGCACTCTACGACATGCGCGTGACGACCAGGGGCGGACAGCCGATCTCGGCCTGGGGAGAGCCGGCGGCGGCAGCCGCACCTCCGGCTGTGCCCGCGGCGCGCTGAGCCACCCGGCTTTCGCAGGTGGCGCCCCTTGGCGGCGGCTTTTCCGATATTATCTCCGGTCATGGCATCCGCTTTTTTCACGCCAGGAGACCGACAATGACCGCCCCGCATCCGTCCAAGACGCATATCGGCAATCACAAGCTCCATCCCGAAACGCAGATGCTGAACTACGGTTACGATCCGGAGCTTTCCGAGGGTGCGGTCAAGCCGCCGGTCTTCCTCACCTCCACCTTCGTGTTCAAGTCCGCCGAGGAGGGCCGCGACTTCTTCGACTTCGTCTCCGGGCGCCGCGAGCCGCCGGCGGGCACCGGGGCGGGGCTGGTTTATTCGCGCTTCAACCATCCCAACAGCGAGATCGTCGAGGACCGGCTGGCGGTCTATGAGCGCACCGAAAGCTGCGTGCTGTTTTCCTCCGGCATGTCAGCGATCGCCACGACGCTAATGGCGTTCGTGCGCCCCGGCGACGCCGTACTGCATTCGCAGCCGCTTTATGGCGGCACCGAAACGCTGCTTGCGAAAACCTTCCTCAACATGGGTGTCGCGGCGGTCGGGTTTGCGGACGGAGTCAACGAGCAGTCGGTGACGGCGGCGGCCGAAGAAGCGATGGGCAAGGGCCGCGTCTCGGTGATCCTGATCGAGACGCCGGCGAACCCGACCAACAGCCTGGTGGACGTGGCGATGATCCGCCGGGTGGCCGAGGCGATCGGCGAAAAACAGGGCCATCGTCCGGTGATCGCCTGCGACAACACGCTGCTCGGCCCGGTCTTCCAGCGGCCGATCGAGCACGGGGCGGATATCTCGCTTTATTCGCTGACCAAATATGTCGGCGGCCATTCGGACCTGATCGCCGGCGCCGCACTCGGTGCCAAGGCGGTGATGAAACAGGTGAAGGCGCTGCGCGGGGCGATCGGCACGCAGCTCGACCCGCATTCCTGCTGGATGCTTGGCCGCAGCCTGGAAACACTGTCGATCCGCATGGAAAAGGCCAATACCAACGCGCTCGCCGTCGCCGATTTCCTGCGCGGACATCCGAATGTCGAGAACATCCACTACCTGCCCTATCACGACCCGGCATCGCCGGTCGGACAAGTATTTGCGGCGCAGTGCACGGGCGGCGGCTCGACCTTTTCCTTCGATATCAGGGGCGGCCAGCCGGCCTCGTTCCGGTTCTTGAACGCGCTGCAGATCTTCAAGCTGGCGGTGAGCCTCGGGGGCACGGAATCACTTGCCAGCCACCCCGCGACCATGACCCATTCCGGCGTGCCCGCCGAGGTGCGCTTAAGGATCGGGGTGCTCGATTCGACCATCCGCCTGTCGATCGGCATCGAGCACCCCGACGATCTGATCGCCGACCTGACGATCGCGCTCGACAAGGCGTGACGGGCACATGGTGCCGCCTGGAGACGGCCGGCATAGGGCGCCGTCATTCGCCTGCGTTCGGGCCTGCCGCTGCCACCCTCGGCTCGTCGTCGCCCTCGCCGCCGAGCCGCCTCATACCCGCCAGCACCTTCCGCTAACGCGCACCACCGGGGCCGATACAGCGCGGGAAGGCGCCGTGGCAACCTGGCTTGGCGCGATGCGCTTCCGAAAGCAACCCCTCTGCAGGCTTGGCCCGGCGGCAGGAAGAACGGTCGCAGTTTTCCAGAAGCCGAGATAGGTCTTGAAATACTGATGAGCTTCTGGACCTCGCGGGATTTCCAGCTTTTCGCCAACGCTTTGAACTCGGCCCAGGCCGATCCGGGCAGATAGGGTGCTTTGTCCTTCCTCCAAGAGGCGCAAGCACTCCAACAGTTGGCGGTCAGTGGCCGCTGGCCTCGCGCAGGAGCCGAGATACAGCAGCCGATCGACGGTTGTTGGCTATCTCGGCAGCACCGAGCCGCAAAGGGCTGCCGAGGCGACCGCCTTCATTGCATGGCGGGATGCCGCATTGGACTACTTGTTCCAGAACTTCGCCGCCGACGAGGCCGGCGAAGCAGCGCCGTCGACCATTGAAGACTTCATCAGCGGCATAGGCGCCGATTGCCTTGCCGAGCTTCAAGGGAGAATAGCTGCCCATGCAAGGGCCTGCGCCGGTCCGCCGTGGTGCAGGCCCCCAACCTGACGCAGAACAAACAGGTTCAAAAAGAAGAGGGCTCGCCCGTTTTTCCCGTTCGAGCCCTCAACAGTCTCTTGGCGGTGGGAACATCGCAGATAACCTGAGATACGTCATCCCCCGTTCAGGTTACGCCAAATGACGTAATCTCGCTCGCCGGCATGCCGGTCTGGTGGCTCCCAGCCGCCAAGAAGGCGCGCTTTAACCGTCGCATGTACAGTGAGCGCGGCGGGATGTACCTCACCTCAACAGGTCGTGCCTCGAAGGGGTAGCTGTCCCGCACGGGTAGGGCAATCGTCGGTACGTCGCTGATCGGAGCCAAAGGCGCAACACCTCACGACCAGGAGGCGATCGACGACACGGTCGCTGGTGTGTGGGGGGATTGCCGGGGGACCGGCGTCTGGACGCAGGGCGAGTGCCTGGCACATGACCAGAAAACGGCGAAGACGTTGCGTCCCGGACAAAGATCCAGCCCGCCGCGGCAGAAGTGCCGTGCACGGCCTCTCCCGCAGGGGGTAACCGCCGAGACATCAAAGAGCAGCTGGCAAGCTTGACTGGACCGCAGGATGAGACAGGCTGCTCGGATTTCGGCATTTTGGAAACGTCATTACTCCAGCGATGCCAATGCTCGCAATGACCGCGAAGTTCGCAACGTATGGGACGATGCGTCTCCTTGGTGGAGCCTTTCTGCTCCGGGCAACTGGCCACGGTCCGTATGGACCCTCATCGTTGCTGGTGTAGTAAATCAGTCCAATCACCATATGCAGCAACACCGACAATGTAGCCATGGACAACCAAAGAAGACCGCTGGTTAGATAGCTCGCGCCGCAGGTTGCAAATGTACCAGCAATATCAATATCCGTGGCAGCAAGATAAATTCTCCTTACTGGATGAAACGCAACCATCGAAACTGCCAAATAGTAAACGGCTACGGCCTTGTCCCTCCAAATGCTCATTGTTATCGATCCATTTGCAGTTCGCCGTCTCAGGCCTGAAGATCCTAAGTAGTCCGGCGCCTTATCCCATGCGAGTTCCGGTGAGCAACGGGGGCATGGTATGCCGGCGGCGCCGCACGGGCATCCTTGTGTTCCCGTGAATGGCTTTGTTGGGTGAGACTAGCATACCCACCCAGTGTCGCGGCAGTCTTTGCATGCAGTCTTTGCAACCGGGGTGCTCGCGCCAGTGCTCGAAATGCACCGCGGCGGACGGACAGGTGACCTGTCCCTCATCCAGGGACGCTGGTCAAGGCACGCCCTGTCGGACAATAGATCGCCCCCACTCCTCCCCGGCAGGATTTCCCGCGGAGAGTCCGAGCGGAAATCAAGTAAACTGGAAATCCCCCAACTGAAGGCTTGATAAGAGCACGTTCTGCAGCGTGATGGTATTGTCCGCATCGGCCGTAATGAGCGTATCGCCGCCAGATTGGTTGGATGCGGCGAGAAGCGATGCCCAATCGGCAAAGATGCTGTCATCGATCTTGATCGTGTCATGTGCCGTACCGGTTGCCACGAAATTTGTGATCGTATCGTGGCCCCAGTCTGGCAGATACACGAAGATGTCTGCGGCCGCTCCACCAGTGAGAGTATCGTTGCCTGCGCCACCCGTTAGCGTGTTGGAGCCCGCACCGCCGACGATAAGGTTGTCGAGCTCGTTACCGATGCCCGTGAATGCTGCCTTGCCCGTATAGATGAGGTTTTCCACATCACCGATGGTGCCCAATGTGTAGCTGGCAAGAGAAACCCGCACGGTATCGATGCCTTCATCAGTGTTTTCGGTGACGGTATCGCCGGCGTTGTCGACCACATAGGTGTCGTCGCCGCTGCCGCCGATCAGCGTGTCGGCGCCGGTCCCGCCGTTCAGCGTGTCATTGCCCGCCCCAGCGGTGATCGTGTTGGCGGCACCATTGCCCGTGCCCGAGAAGTTGCCGGTGCCTGTGTAGGTGAGGTTCTCGATATTCGCCAGTGCCGCAATCGAGTAGGTAGCGAGCGACGTCCGGATCTCGTCCGTGCCGGCTCCGGCTGCCTCCGTAACCACATCGGTCGCCATGTCGACGATGTAGGTATCGTTGCCGAGCCCGCCGACCAAGGTATCGGCGCCCGCGCCACCATCCAGGGTATCGTTGCCGGTTCCGCCGGTAATGACGTTCGCCAATGAATTTCCTGTTCCGGAAAAATCGCCGGTACCCGTAAAGGTCAGGTTCTCCACGTTGGCGACGTTGGTCAGCGCATAGGCAAAAAGCGCCGTCTTGACCAGATCGGTGCCTTCATTGACCACCTCCGTGACGACATCGGCGGCATCATCAACGATGTAGGTGTCGTTTCCGACACCGCCGATCAATATGTCTGCTCCTGCCTTTCCATCCAGCGTATCGGCGCCGACGGCGCCCCTGATTGTATTGGCGAGGCTGTTGCCTGTTCCGGCAAATGCTGCTGCGCCGGTATATGTCAGATTCTCAAGATTGCCAGCAATCGTATAGGCAGCCAGCGCGGTCCGGACGGTATCGGTGCCCTCGTCGGCGTTTTCGGTGACGGCGTCGGCGGCATTGTCGACGATGTAGGTATCGTCGCCGGTACCGCCGATCAGGACATCGGCGCCAGCCTTGCCGTCCAGCGTGTCGTCGCCGTCGCCACCCGACAGCGTGTCGACGGCAGCCCCGCCGGTGATCGTGTTGTCGAGGGCATTGCCCGTCCCGGCAAAGGCCACCGTACCGGTGAAGGTCAGGTTCTCGACATTGTCGGCAAGCGTGTAGCTCGCCAGTGCCGTCTGCATCGTGTCAGTGCCCTCAGCGGCACTCTCGACGATGGCGTCGGCAGCGTTGTCGATGATATAGATGTCGTTGCCGCTGCCGCCGATCAGCGTATCGGCGCCGGCCCCGCCGTTCAGCGTGTCGTTGCCCGCCCCGCCGGTGATCGTGTTGGCAAGCACATTGCCGGTGCCGGCGAAGTTGCCGCTGCCGGTATAGACGAGGTTCTCGACATTGGCGGCAAGCGTCAGCGCGGCAAGTCCGGTCTGGACCGTATCGCTGCCCTCGTTTGCCAATTCCGTCACCACGTCGGTGGCGATGTCGACGATGTAGGTATCGTCGCCGGTGCCACCGATCAGCGTGTCGACGCCTGTCCCGCCATCCAGCGTGTCGTTGCCCGCAGCCCCGGTCAGTCTGTCGGCTGCCGCTCCGCCCTTGATAATGTTGTCAAGCGTATTGCCGGTGCCGGTAAAGGCTGCCGCGCCCGTCGAGGTCAGGTTCTCGACATTGGCTCCCAGCGTGTAGGAGGCCAGGTTCGTCTGCAGCGTGTCGATACCCTCGTCGGCATTCTCGACGACGATGTCGCCGGTACTGATGACATAGGTGTCGTCGCCCGCCCCGCCCTTCAGCGTGTCGACACCCGTTCCGCCGGTCATGACGTTGTTCAGCGCATTGCCATTGCCGGCAAAGGCTGCCGTGCCGGTCTTGGTGAGGTTCTCGACATCGGTCCCAAGCGTGTAGCTTGTGAGGTTCGTCTGCACCGTGTCGGTGCCCTCGTCGGCGTTCTCGGTAACGGTATCGCCGGCATTGTCGACGACGTAGATATCGTTGCCCGTGCCACCCGAAAGCGTATCCGCTCCGGCGCCGCCGTTCAGTGTGTCATTGCCCGCATCGCCAGAGAGCGTGTCGTCGCCAATTCCGCCGGTGATGACGTTGTCGAGAGTGTTGCCGGCGCCCGTAAAGCCCCCGCTTCCGGTGAAGGTCAGGTTCTCGACATTGGCGATCGCCGCCAGCGAATAGCTCGCAAGATCGGTCTTCATGACATCGGTGCCGCCGCCGGATGCCTCGACCACTACATCGCCCAGGGTATCGACGATATAGGTGTCATTGCCGCCACCGCCGATCAGCGTATCGGCGCCGGCCTTGCCGTCGAGCGTATCGGCCCCCGCCCCGCCGGTGATTACGTTCACCGCGCCATTGCCGCTGCCGGTAAACGCCGCCGTTCCCGTATAGGTCAGGTTCTCGACATTCGTTCCAACGACATAGCTCGCAAGCGTCGTCTGGACCGTGTCCGTGCCCTCGTTCGGGTTCTCGACGATGATGTCGGTCGCAACATCGACCACATAGGTGTCGTCGCCCACCCCGCCCGACATCGTGTCGGAACCTGCTCCGCCCATCAACGTGTCGGCGCCCGCGCCGCCGCTTAGATTGTCGGCAGCCGCGCCGCCCCGGATCGTGTTGTCGAGGCCATTGCCGATCCCGGTGAATGCCGCCACGCCGGTATAGGTCAGGTTCTCGACATCGGCGACCGCCGCCAGCGAGTGGTTGGCGAGTGCGGTCCTTATCGTATCCGTACCTTCATCAGTGTTTTCGGTGACAGTATCACCGGCGTTGTCGACCACATAGGTGTCGTCGCCCGCCCCGCCGATCAGCGTGTCGGCGCCAGCCCCGCCGTTCAGCGTGTCATTGCCCGCCCCACCGGTGATCGTGTTGGCGAGCCCATTGCCGGTGCCGGTGAAGTTTTCAGATCCCGTGTAGGTGAAATTCTCGATATTCGCCAATGCAGCAATCGAATAGGTAGCGAGCGACGTCCGGATCTCGTCCGTGCCGGCACCGGCTGCCTCCGTAACCACATCGGTCGCCATGTCGACGATGTAGATATCGTTGCCGAGCCCGCCGACCAACGTGTCGGCGCCGGCGCCACCGTCAAGGGTATCATTGCCGGCGCCGGCAATGATGGTATTCTTCTGCAAATTGCCAATGGCGCTGAAGTTGCCAGCACCGGTAAAGATCAGATTCTCGACGTTCGAGAATTGCACGAGAGAGTAGCTCGCGAGCGTCGTCTTGATGAGGTCAATGCCTCCTCCGACATCTTCGATCACCAGATCATCGACATTGTCGACAATGTACGTGTCGTTCGCGCGACCACCCTGCAGCGCATCCGCCCCAGCACCGCCATCAAGCGTATTCGCAGCCAGGAGAGAGCCGACGATCGTATTGTTCAAGCCGTTGCCTGTTCCAGTGAAGGCAGCCGTCCCCGTATAGCTGAGGTTCTCGACGTTGGCCCTCGACGCCAGCGAATAACTTGCCAGCGCGGTCCTGACGGTATCGATGCCCTCGTCTGCGTTTTCGGTGACGGCGTCGGCGGCATTGTCGACGATATAGGTATCGTCGCCGGTGCCGCCGATCAGGACATCGGCGCCGGCCTTGCCGTCCAGCGTGTCGTCGCCACCGCCGCCCGACAGCGTGTCGACGGCAGCCCCGCCGGTGATGACGTTGCTGAGGGCATTGCCCGTCCCGGCATAGGCCACCGCCCCGGTGAAGGTCAGGTTCTCGACATTGTCGGCAAGCGTGTAGCTCGCCAGTGCCGTCTGCACCGTGTCGGCGCCCTGCGCGGCACTCTCGACGATGGCGTCGGCAGCGTTGTCGATGACGTAGATGTCGTTGCCCAGACCGCCGATCAGCGTGTCGGCGCCAGCCCCGCCGTTCAGCGTGTCATTGCCGGTGCCGCCGGTGATCGTGTTGGCAAGCACATTGCCGGTGCCGGCGAAGTTGCCGCTGCCGGTATAGACGAGGTTCTCGACATTGACGGCAAGCGTCAGCGCGGCAAGTCCGGTCTTGACCGTGTCGCTGCCCTCGTTTGCCAGCTCCGTCACCACGTCGGTGGCGATGTCGACGATGTAGGTATCGTCACCGGTGCCGCCGATCATCGTGTCGGCGCCTGCGCCGCCATCCAGCGTGTCGTTGCCGGAACCGCCGGAAACGACGTTCGCCAAAGCATTCCCGGTCCCCACAAAGTCGCCGGCGCCAATGAAGGTCAACTTCTCGACATGGGCGATACTGGTCAATTCATAAGTGGAAAGCACCGTCTTGATCAGATCGGTGCCTGCGTTGGCGGCTTCGGAAACGATATCGTCCAGGTCATCGACGATGTAGGTGTCGTTGCCAACGCCGCCAATCAACGTGTCGGCGCCGGCGCCGCCGTCGAGGATATCGGCGGCCGCGCCGCCCCGGATCGTGTTGTCGAGGCCATTGCCGGTCCCGGTGAATGCCGCCACGCCGGTATAGGTCAGGTTCTCGACATCGGCGACCGCCGCCAGCGTGTAGCTGGCGAGTGCGGTCTTTATCGTATCCGTGCCTTCATCAGCGTTTTCGGTGACGGTATCGCCGGCGTTGTCGACCACATAGGTGTCGTCGCCGCTGCCGCCGATCAGCGTGTCGGCGCCGGTCCCGCCGTTCAGCGTGTCATTGCCCGCCCCAGCGGTGATCGTGTTGGCGGCACCATTGCCCGTGCCCGAGAAGTTGCCGGTGCCTGTGTAGGTGAGGTTCTCGATATTCGCCAGTGCCGCAATCGAGTAGGTAGCGAGCGACGTCCGGATCTCGTCGGTGCCGGCTCCGGCTGCCTCCGTAACCACATCGGTCGCCATGTCGACGATGTAGGTATCGTTGCCGAGCCCGCCGACCAAGGTATCGGCGCCCGCGCCACCATCCAGGGTATCGTTGCCGGTTCCGCCGGTAATGACGTTCGCCAATGAATTTCCTGTTCCGGAAAAATCGCCGGTACCCGTAAAGGTCAGGTTCTCCACGTTGGCGACGTTGGTCAGCGCATAGGCAGAAAGCGCCGTCTTGACCAGATCGGGGCCTTCATTGACCACCTCCGTGACGACATCGGCGGCATCATCAACGATGTAGGTGTCGTTTCCGGCACCGCCGATCAATATGTCTGCTCCTGCCTTTCCATCCAGCGTATCGGCGCCGACGGCGCCCCTGATTGTATTGGCGAGGCTGTTGCCTGTTCCGGCAAATGCTGCTGCGCCGGTATATGTCAGATTCTCAAGATTGCCAGCAATCGTATAGGCAGCCAGCGCGGTCCTGACGGTATCGGTGCCCTCGTCGGCGTTTTCGGTGACGGCGTCGGCGGCATTGTCGACGATGTAGGTATCGTCGCCGGTACCGCCGATCAGGACATCGGCGCCAGCCTTGCCGTCCAGCGTGTCGTCGCCGTCGCCACCCGACAGCGTGTCGACGGCAGCCCCGCCGGTGATCGTGTTGTCGAGGGCATTGCCCGTCCCGGCAAAGGCCACCGTACCGGTGAAGGTCAGGTTCTCGACATTGTCGGCAAGCGTGTAGCTCGCCAGTGCCGTCTGCATCGTGTCAGTGCCCTCAGCGGCACTCTCGACGATGGCGTCGGCAGCGTTGTCGATGATATAGATGTCGTTGCCGCTGCCGCCGATCAGCGTATCGGCGCCGGCCCCGCCGTTCAGCGTGTCGTTGCCCGCCCCGCCGGTGATCGTGTTGGCAAGCACATTGCCGGTGCCGGCGAAGTTGCCGCTGCCGGTATAGACGAGGTTCTCGACATTGGCGGCAAGCGTCAGCGCGGCAAGTCCGGTCTGGACCGTATCGCTGCCCTCGTTTGCCAATTCCGTCACCACGTCGGTGGCGATGTCGACGATGTAGGTATCGTCGCCGGTGCCACCGATCAGCGTGTCGACGCCTGTCCCGCCATCCAGCGTGTCGTTGCCCGCAGCCCCGGTCAGTCTGTCGGCTGCCGCTCCGCCCTTGATAATGTTGTCAAGCGTATTGCCGGTGCCGGTAAAGGCTGCCGCGCCCGTCGAGGTCAGGTTCTCGACATTGGCTCCCAGCGTGTAGGAGGCCAGGTTCGTCTGCAGCGTGTCGATACCCTCGTCGGCATTCTCGACGACGATGTCGCCGGTACTGATGACATAGGTGTCGTCGCCCGCCCCGCCCTTCAGCGTGTCGACACCCGTTCCGCCGGTCATGACGTTGTTCAGCGCATTGCCATTGCCGGCAAAGGCTGCCGTGCCGGTCTTGGTGAGGTTCTCGACATCGGTCCCAAGCGTGTAGCTTGTGAGGTTCGTCTGCACCGTGTCGGTGCCCTCGTCGGCGTTCTCGGTAACGGTATCGCCGGCATTGTCGACGACGTAGATATCGTTGCCCGTGCCACCCGAAAGCGTATCCGCTCCGGCGCCGCCGTTCAGTGTGTCATTGCCCGCATCGCCAGAGAGCGTGTCGTCGCCAATTCCGCCGGTGATGACGTTGTCGAGAGTGTTGCCGGCGCCCGTAAAGCCCCCGCTTCCGGTGAAGGTCAGGTTCTCGACATTGGCGATCGCCGCCAGCGAATAGCTCGCAAGATCGGTCTTCATGACATCGGTGCCGCCGCCGGATGCCTCGACCACTACATCGCCCAGGGTATCGACGATATAGGTGTCATTGCCGCCACCGCCGATCAGCGTATCGGCGCCGGCCTTGCCGTCGAGCGTATCGGCCCCCGCCCCGCCGGTGATTACGTTCACCGCGCCATTGCCGCTGCCGGTAAACGCCGCCGTTCCCGTATAGGTCAGGTTCTCGACATTCGTTCCAACGACATAGCTCGCAAGCGTCGTCTGGACCGTGTCCGTGCCCTCGTTCGGGTTCTCGACGATGATGTCGGTCGCAACATCGACCACATAGGTGTCGTCGCCCACCCCGCCCGACATCGTGTCGGAACCTGCTCCGCCCATCAACGTGTCGGCGCCCGCGCCGCCGCTTAGATTGTCGGCAGCCGCGCCGCCCCGGATCGTGTTGTCGAGGCCATTGCCGATCCCGGTGAATGCCGCCACGCCGGTATAGGTCAGGTTCTCGACATCGGCGACCGCCGCCAGCGAGTGGTTGGCGAGTGCGGTCCTTATCGTATCCGTACCTTCATCAGTGTTTTCGGTGACAGTATCACCGGCGTTGTCGACCACATAGGTGTCGTCGCCCGCCCCGCCGATCAGCGTGTCGGCGCCAGCCCCGCCGTTCAGCGTGTCATTGCCCGCCCCACCGGTGATCGTGTTGGCGAGCCCATTGCCGGTGCCGGTGAAGTTTTCAGATCCCGTGTAGGTGAAATTCTCGATATTCGCCAATGCAGCAATCGAATAGGTAGCGAGCGACGTCCGGATCTCGTCCGTGCCGGCACCGGCTGCCTCCGTAACCACATCGGTCGCCATGTCGACGATGTAGATATCGTTGCCGAGCCCGCCGACCAACGTGTCGGCGCCGGCGCCACCGTCAAGGGTATCATTGCCGGCGCCGGCAATGATGGTATTCTTCTGCAAATTGCCAATGGCGCTGAAGTTGCCAGCACCGGTAAAGATCAGATTCTCGACGTTCGAGAATTGCACGAGAGAGTAGCTCGCGAGCGTCGTCTTGATGAGGTCAATGCCTCCTCCGACATCTTCGATCACCAGATCATCGACATTGTCGACAATGTACGTGTCGTTCGCGCGACCACCCTGCAGCGCATCCGCCCCAGCACCGCCATCAAGCGTATTCGCAGCCAGGAGAGAGCCGACGATCGTATTGTTCAAGCCGTTGCCTGTTCCAGTGAAGGCAGCCGTCCCCGTATAGCTGAGGTTCTCGACGTTGGCCCTCGACGCCAGCGAATAACTGGCCAGCGCGGTCCTGACGGTATCGATGCCCTCGTCGGCGTTTTCGGTGACGGCGTCGGCGGCATTGTCGACGATATAGGTATCGTCGCCGGTGCCGCCGATCAGGACATCGGCGCCGGCCTTGCCGTCCAGCGTGTCGTCGCCACCGCCGCCCGACAGCGTGTCGACGGCAGCCCCGCCGGTGATGACGTTGCTGAGGGCATTGCCCGTCCCGGCATAGGCCACCGCCCCGGTGAAGGTCAGGTTCTCGACATTGTCGGCAAGCGTGTAGCTCGCCAGTGCCGTCTGCACCGTGTCGGCGCCCTGCGCGGCACTCTCGACGATGGCGTCGGCAGCGTTGTCGATGACGTAGATGTCGTTGCCCAGACCGCCGATCAGCGTGTCGGCGCCAGCCCCGCCGTTCAGCGTGTCATTGCCGGTGCCGCCGGTGATGGTGTTGGCAAGCACATTGCCGGTGCCGGCGAAGTTGCCGCTGCCGGTATAGACGAGGTTCTCGACATTGACGGCAAGCGTCAGCCCGGCAAGTCCGGTCTGGACCGTGTCGCTGCCCTCGTTTGCCAGCTCCGTCACCACGTCGGTGGCGATGTCGACGATGTAGGTATCGTCACCGGTGCCGCCGATCATCGTGTCGGCGCCTGCGCCGCCATCCAGCGTGTCGTTGCCGGAACCGCCGGAAACGACGTTCGCCAAAGCATTCCCGGTCCCCACAAAGTCGCCGGCGCCAATGAAGGTCAACTTCTCGACATGGGCGATACTGGTCAATTCATAAGTGGAAAGCACCGTCTTGATCAGATCGGTGCCTGCGTTGGCGGCTTCGGAAACGATATCGCCCAAGGCATCGACGATGTAGGTGTCGTTGCCAACGCCTCCAATCAACGTGTCGGCGCCCGTGCCGCCGTCGAGGATATCGGCGGCCGCGCCGCCCCGGATCGTGTTGTCGAGGCCATTGCCGGTTCCGGTGAATGCCGCCACGCCGGTATAGGTCAGGTTCTCGACATCGGCGACCGCCGCCAGCGTGTAGCTGGCGAGTGCGGTCTTTATCGTATCCGTGCCTTCATCAGCGTTTTCGGTGACGACATCGCCGACGTTGTCGACCACGTAGCTGTCGTCGCCGCTGCCGCCGATCAGCGTGTCGGCGCCGGCCCCGCCGCTCAGCGTGTCATTGCCCGCCCCACCGGTGATCGTGTTGGCAAGCACATTGCCGGTGCCCGAGAAGTTGCCGATGCCGGTGTAGGTGAGATTCTCGACATTGGCACTGAGCGCATAACTTGCAATCGCTGTCTGGACGGTGTCGGTTCCTCCATTCAGGTTCTCGATCACAATGTCGGTCGCGATATCGACCACATAGAGATCGTCGCCCACCCCGCCCGACATCGAGTCGGAACCAGCGCCTCCAATCAACGTGTCGTCGCCTGCACCGCCGCCAAGCGAATCATTTCCGCCGTTACCCCAAAGGGTATTGCTTACTTCGTTGCCGACAATCGTGTCGTGGCCGGAGCCTGCCTGAACATTCTCGACCAGCGACGCAAGGTTGTTGTGATAAAGCAGCGCGTTGAAAATGTTACCGCGGGCATAACCATTGTTCAGGCTACCGCCCAGGTCGGCCAACTGGGCTTGGGAAAAGAAAGAGTAGCCCCCGGCTCTCAGGTCGATTCTAAGCCGGGTGGTATAGGCGCTCAGGTCATAGGTATCGACGCCGCCGCCGTCCCAGATCGTTGCGAATATCCTGTTAGCATTGGGCGTGATGGCCGCGACGCCATTGACATAGGTAACGCCCTCATTCGGATTCCACTTATAGGTGGTATCGTCACCGTTGGTCGTATAGTCCGCGCCATACATTTCCTGCAGAGCGGCGATGTCGAGCATCATGAAGCTCTGTGGCGCACTATTCTGCTCGTATTCGTAGCCGTTCGGAACGTCTCCGATATATGTGCGGTAGGTCATGATCGTATATTCGAGAGAATCGTAACTGCTCGGCACGATCTTCGGATTGCCATTGCTGTCCGGTTCATGAGCATGTTTCAGGCCCAGAGCGTGACCCAGTTCATGCGCCAACGTATGTCCCGCATAGTTGCCGAACTCCGGAAACCGATAATCATCGTTAGTGCCAGCATATTCCGTCCCGAACCAGATATCGCCGCCGGCGCTGCCGGTGCTGGGAAAATAGGCCCATGCCGTCGAAAGATCAGGGTCGGATGACTGAGCAAATCGCACCGTTGCAGTGTTTACGTCTCCGACCACAAAATCGGCGTTGGTAAATCCTTCTATGGAGAAACCGTCATTCGCCGTGTTTCCATAGGATTGTTCCATGAGGATCAAGGCAGCAGCCTGCTGCTGCGAAGAAATCGAGGAGAAACCGAAATCTCTCTCTCCACTATACGAGTACGAGGTCGAGCTGGTGGGAAACGCATAGGTTATCGTACCGTCCCACGCGTAGCCGCTGATAAGCCCGTCGATTTTCTGATCTCCGGTCAAAGGCACATTCTTTGTGGAAGTGATAATGCCCGTCATAAAATCCCTGCCTGCTATTCTACTCGATCATGGGTTATGCAGCTTCCCTGTGCTCCAGGTGAGCGGCCGAAGCATTTATTGGGGAACCAGTGGACTACATATCCTAGTTCCCGATTCGAGTGAGGTTACGGATTCGTGCAATAAGCTCCAGAATCTGCATCGAACATATCCAAATTAACACTGACGAAAGCCCGAAGGCCCAAAAGTAATATATAATATCATAGTTCTTATCACCAAGTACATAGCTTGCGACTCTGCAGTTTTTATCAACGCAATCCCTTTGCCTGTACTTGTAAATCGCGAAACAAACAAACAACAGTGGAATAAAAAGTAGAAGTAGTCTAGCTACTATTGTTGAAGTCAATTCTTCAACTGGTGCTGACCTTAATTTCGAGTAGATTCCTGACATATTTACCATTAACACCAAAAGAAGAAAAGCCGAAAGAGAGGCAACCGAGAATTCACGAATATTAGGCTCGGATCCAAACACAAGGAGCGCTATTGATACGCAAAATGAGCAAATTATAGTTGCAGATAGCAGCACCACTCCCGTCGGCATCGATCTGAACAGAGATAAAGTATAGAAAAATGCCGCGGCACAGAGCATCGCGATTGATGCGGGTCCAAACGGCCAAGGGAGCGAAAGGTCCATTACATGTCCTTTTCCAAAGGGCGGGCACTTAAGTCTCAGTACATTCCACGACAGGCCGTTGCGTCCACCGCTTTTCCCTGTTCGATCGCGACCTGAGGAGAATGGTGCTCGGGGCCGGTAGCGCGAGTTGCCGGTATAGCCGCAAGCGGTTCATCGTTCATGCATCGCTTCCTCCGCGACCTCAACCAGCGGCGAAAACACATACTCGAGTATCCGGCGCTCTCCCGTGCGAACCTCCGCGGTCGCCGACATGCCCGAACTGAGCTTGAACTCGCGTCCGTCCGCCGAAACCCGGTCGGCATCCAGGCTCAACGTCACCGGAAACACCAGGTTCTGCATTCTTTCGGCGCCGCCGAAGACGCTCCCCGCAAGCCTTGCTGCGGCATCGCCTTCACGGCGCGCGGCGTCGGGTTCCGGAATGGCATCCGCCGCAATTTTCGTGACACGGGCCGGGATGGTGCCATAGCGGGTAAAGGGAAAGGCTTCGAGCTTGACGACGGCCTCCTGGCCAAGCTTGATAAAGCCGATATCCTTGTTCAAGACGTAAACCTCGAGTTCCAGTGCGCTGCCCTCGGGCACGACGCGCATGACGTCCTGACCGACGCTCACCACTTGCCCGACACTGGTGATCGACGATGCCTGTACCGTGCCGGCAATCGGGCTGCGCAGCGTCATCTGCTCCCGCGAATTTCTTGCCTTCGTCAGGCGCTGCTCAAGCTCCTCGACCCGACGCTCCGCATCGCCGAGTCGCGCGAGGTGGTCGCTTAGAAACGCCCGCGTTACCCTGTCCTTCTCCCGCGCAAAGACCTCGATGCTTGCCACGGCGTCGGCAAGCCGGCCCTCCTGCATTGCAAGCTGCGTCGCCTGCTCCTTCAGCGTTTCCGTCGCGTCGATGACGCTTGCCATCGTCCCGGCATCCTTTGACGCGAGTGCGCTACGCATCGTCACGCGCTCGTTCAGCGTTTCGACCAGGGAATTCTGAGCCGCAAGCGTCACATTCAGACGATCGCGTTCCACTTCCTTCTGGTGCTTCTGAGCCGCAAGCGAGGCGACTGCGGCCTGGTGTTGTTCAAGATCTCCCCGGAGAATGCCGTCTTCCCTCCGGCGCAGCTCATCGGGCACATCCGCGTCCCAGTCGATCATCGGCAACGGCGCGTTCGGCACGCGCGAATGGACATGATCCACGATCGCTTTGCGGCGCCGGACCTCGGCACGCATGGACGCCAGGCCCTTTGCCGCATCCGTCTCATCGGCAATGGCATCGGTCGGATCGAGCCCAAGGAGGATATCGCCCTTTTCGACATGGGTACCGTTTGGCGGCGGAAGCTCCTTCACCTTGCCGGTCAGCAGCGGCTGGACGACCTTGACGCGCCCGGTCGGCTGGAGTTTGCCCTGGGCGGCAGCGATAATGTCGATGCGGCCGACATAGGACCAGACCAAAGCCGTTGCGGTGAAGGCGCAAATGATCAGGATCAGCGCCATGCGCACCGGCGAGGGTGGCGTCTCCAGGACTTCCAGAGCGGGCGCCAGGAACTCGTGATCGGACCGCTCTGCGGGCCTCATCGGAAGGTCGGCATATCGGGCGGTCGTGGCGGGCGCTTTCCTCATGCCCCGCCCCTGTCGTTCTGCAGGGCCCAAAGCCGCGCATAAAGCCCGTCCGGACGCTTGAGCAGTTCCTCATGACTGCCCATTTCGGCAATCCGCCCATCCGCAATGCCGATGATCCTGCTGCACGGCCTGATGGCGGCGAGCCGGTGTGCGATGATGATCACCGTCCTGCCCCGAGCGATCTGGTGCATGTTCGTCTGGACGACCCGCTCGCTCTCATAGTCAAGCGCGCTGGTCGCCTCGTCGAAGATCAGGATCGGCGGGTTCGTCGCAAGAGCTCGGGCAATCGCGATGCGTTGCCTTTGGCCGCCGGAAAGGTTGGCGCCCCGCTCCTCGATCATCGTGTCATAACCCTGGGGCAGCCGGGTGATGAATTCGTCTGCGCCGGCGAGCTTGGCAACGGCGATCACCTGGGCGCGGTGCATCGCAGGATTTGAGAAGGCGATATTGTCGTGGATCGTCCGATTGAAGAGAAGGTTCTCCTGCAGCACGACACCGATGTGGCTGCGCAGCCAGGCCGGGTCGAGCTGCGAGAGGTCGGCGCCGTCGAGCAGCACCTGTCCCTCTTCCGGGATATAGAGGCGCTGGACGAGCTTGGTGAGGGTCGATTTGCCGGAACCGGAGGCGCCAACGATGCCGATGACCTCGCCGGGATGAATGTCGAGAGAGATGTTCTTTAAAACCTCGGGCAAACCGGGCCGGTAGCGGAATGTGACATTGCGAAACTGGATCATACCCTTGGGTGGCGGAAGCGCCATGCGGGCGCCGGGGTGCCGTTCGATCGGCGTGTTCAGGATGTCGCCAAGGCGGTCGATGGAGATCTGCACCTGCTGAAAATCCTGCCAGAGCTGCGACAACCTCAAAACCGGCTGGGTCACCTGACCGGCGATCATATTGAAGGCGACGAGCGAGCCGACCGAAAGTTCACCGTCGATGACCGCCTTGGCCCCGAAAAGCAGCAGGGCCGCCGTCGAAAGCTTGCTCACGTACTGGATGGCGTTCTGGCCGCCGGCACTGAGCAGCGTGGTATCGAAAGCCGTCCGTACATAGGCCGCAAGCTTTTCTTCCCATTGCGCCTGCATGATGGGCTCGACGGCTGAAGCCTTGACGGTGTGGACGCCGACGATCGCTTCGACGAGGAACTGCTGGCTAGCGGCACCGCGATTGAACTTCTCCTTGACCAACTCCCGCAGCGGCGGACGCACGACCATGCCGATCAGCATATAGATCGGGATCGCGGCAACCACGATCAGCGTCAGCTTCCAGGAATAGGCGAAGAGCACCGCGATGAAGACGAAGGTGAAAAGAAGATCGATCGCCGAAAACAGCCCCTGCCCGGTCAGGAAAGCGCGGATGGTCTCGAGCTCGCGCACACGTGCCACCGTCTGGCCGGCAGAACGGGTCTCGAAATAGCCAAGCGGCAGCCGCAATAGATGGTGGAACAGCCGCTGACCGAGTTCGACGTCGATCCTGTTGGTCGTATGGGCCAGCGCGTAAGTCCGCAGATATTGAAGCACGACATCGAAGAGGCCGATGATGGCGATGCCGGCCACCAGCACGAACAATGTCGAGTAGCCTTTGTGCGTCAGGACCTTGTCGACGACGACCTGGAAAAATAGCGGGGTCACCAGTGCGAATATCTGCACGAAAAGCGAGGCGAGCAGAACATGCGCCAGCGGCTTTCGATATCGCCAGATGGATGGCACAAACCACTTGAACCCGAATTCCCGCGGATCCGAGCCCTCGCCGCCGAGCCGCCGCCCGACGAGAAGGACACTCCCTCCGATCTCCGATGCGATGTCCTCTGGCTCGATTTCCCGATCGACCCGCGTGACGGGATCAATCAGCCGGTACTTTCCGGAGGGATTGAGGCCGCCAAGCACCTGGAAAGCACCGCCTTTCACCCGCACGATTGCCGGCACCGGAATTGTCCGCAGCCGACGTTCGCTGACCTTCTCGACCGGGCGGGCTCTAAGGCCAATCAGCCTGGCGGCACGCTGCAGATCAAGCGCCTGCGAGGGCCGGCCCTTCAGGGCGAGATCATGTTGCAGTTGCTGAGGGTCGGCTGCGATCCGGTAGAAAGCCGCAATGCCGCACAGCGCACGGAGGCCGGAGTCGAGCTGCTGCGAAACGACGCCATCCATGCCGCGAAACAATCCCCTGAGCGTTTTCTTTGCCTGTGCAAGGCACCCTTCCCCGCAGCCGTTGCCGACGGTTTGCGCCTGCAGATGTAGGCGGATTCACATCTGCAATCTATGGGAATATTGCACTCGCGAGATTTCGGGATGGCGTGTGACGTATTACCCACGACTCACAACCACGGCGCGACGCTTGCTACTCCATGATTACCGATACGGACACCCTGCTCCCTTTTCTCATTGTCTCGATAAGATCAATCTATGGCGTCGCAGTCACCTTGGATTTATCGCCAGAGATATCCCTAAGATATACAACTGTGATAAATTCTGATGCGAACGGTCGGTGTTAGTGGACTTCCACGCTTTTCGCCGAACCGCTGCGATCTTCTTGATGTAGCCAATGAGGCACTGGATGAACGCCGCGTATGCTCGTAGCGGAACTTTCCGCTATCAGCCCCAAAGCGGACCGGGAGGCCTCATTTCCTGGACAAGGTATAGGTTCTTTTTTGAATCGCCGCCTTGGGCCGCCTATTTGGGTTTTTCTAGTTTCGCGACCGCCTTTTCGAGCCGCGCGCCGCGGATTTCCGGGGTCGTAGCCTTGAGGAGCGGAAGCACCACCGCATACTGGCCGGTCTTGTCGAGCTTTTCGAAGGCGGCGGCGGCGGTGGCATTTTCAGCGAGCGCCGCCAGCAGGTCGTCCGGCAGGCCGGCCTCGCGCTGCGGCGCATAAGCGGCCGCCCAGCGTCCGTCGGCTTTGGCCGCCTCGACCTCCGCCAGCCCCGCCGGCTGCATCCGCCCGGCCTGCGTCAGCGCTGCCACCCGATTGACATTGAGCTTCGACCACGGGCTTTTGGCGCGACGCGGCGAATACCGCTGCAGATAGGAGGTCGCGTCGAAGCCTTTGCGCTGGCTGTCGATCCAGCCATGGCAGAGCGCCTCGTCCAGCGCCTCGTCGATGGTGATCAGGGTCCGCTTCGGATTCTTCTTGCCGATCTTCAGCCAGACGCCGGACGAGGTGGCATGGTGAGCGGAAAGCCAGGAGGCCCAATCCGCGGGATCGGTGAAGGCGACGGCTTCGGTGGCAAGGTCCATGGGCGGCTCCCGGTTGGCGAACTGCCGATCCAGATGGCAGCCATTGCTCGTTGGGTTGGAAGGATTGGCGGGGTGGCGGTCGGATGACAAGCCCCGGCGCCTGGCGCGATCAGTGGTAGCCGAGCGACCTCAACGTCATGTCCATCCAGAAGAAACCGGTGACCGCAGCCACGGCGATGATCGCAAACAAGATCCACCCCGCCGTCGTCAACGTGCTGCGCTCGACATCGCGATAGGGATAGCGGTTGCCGGTGAAGAGCAAATAGAGGCCGAAAACCGCGCACACCGCCAGCAGAACAACGACGCGCGGCATCCATGTGACGGTGTCGGCGTCCAAATTCGCCTGCTGAAGCGGCTGCCATATGGCCGACCACCCCACGGCCGCGCCGACAACCAGGGCCAGCAAGCCACCCAGACGATATTTTACCTCTCCAAACATGACCCCTCCTGCAACCTGAGATTTGCGAATGCGGGGAAGATAGAAGGAAAAACGGCGTTGGGGAAGCGCGCCGGGAGGCGGCAAGGAGTGCACATAGACGACGGACCCTTTCTCCGTTCCCCTGCAATTTCTCGATTTCGGCAGTGCCCAGTCCTTCCCGCTTTAGCAGGATGTCGTCATGAACCAGATTGTCATAAAGATCGGGAAACACGGCCATCCGCCAGTCATCCAGGCCCAACATGAAAAGCGGGTCCAATTGCGACGAAAAGGTGCGCTGGATAGAGGCATATCGATTGAGGGGGGTGCCTACAATTTGTAGATCATACGATTCCTTTAGCTTGCCACGCAAAGGCTCACCACTATCGGGCATAAGAAGTGTGCCCATGCTCTGGTTTAACGCCAAGACAGGAAGAATATCGGCTGGAAACGGCGCGGCCAGATGGATCATCAGCACCGCCTCGCGCGCGTAGGCGGTGCGCTCCATTTTAGGTAAATGTTTCCCCGATCCGTTTCGAAGCGATGGATTTTTGCCCCGGTACAGCACGGATCAACTTCGGTAGGCTCAACACGCGATAGGCGTGAGCCGCCAACCATTCTTCCGCCCAAATAATTGTTGGATCCATGCTGAAGACTAGCGTTCCGACGGCTACCTCTGGCAAGCGTCCCGCCTGCACACGGTCTGGACTGAAAGGACTTCACTACCGAGCATGCAGCAGTAGGTGGCGATAGTGAAGAACGGTCAACCTAAGCCAGCCTTCCATAATTGTTGCCGGCGCTGTCAGTTGGTGGTAATAATTACTACCATAAGCAGATGGAGGTCAACCATGGCCAATGTTGAAAAAGTCAGCGTCTCGATGACACCGCAGCACGCCGAGCTGTTACGCGATGCCGTCAAAAGCGGCGCTTATGCCAGCGGAAGCGAAGTCGTCCGCGAAGCCATGCGCGACTGGTCGGCCAAATGGATGCAGAAGCGTGAGGATATCGCCAAACTGCGAGCCATGTGGAACGAGGGCAAGGCCAGCGGTCCCGCTATCGACGTGGATTTTGACGCTGCGCTGGATGAAGCGCGCGAGGAACTGTCTGCCGCGACCGATGCCCGCTAGACTTGTTTGGACACCGAAGGCCCGTGCCGACGTCAAGAAAATCTACGTCGATATCGGCAAAGACCAGCCCCGCAGCGCGGAGTGGTATTTCGCCAATTTCCGCTACAAGGCGGAAATGCTGATCGAGCATCCTCGCTTGGGCGAGCGCCATCCGGAAATCTTCCGTACCGCCCGGATGCTGGTCGAAGCGCCTTATGTCATCCTCTATGAGACCCTGCCGGACACTGACGAGGGCAATATCCATATGGTCGAAATCGTGCGGGTGGTGGATGGTCGGCGCGACCTTTCAGCACTGTTTTAACGCCGAACGGCGTCTGCGGAACGCACGGTGCCGTCTGGCACTCCAAATAGAGTTTAAGGTTTTGCGAGCCAGATCTCCGCAGGCACCTGCGCCTCGACCCCCTAAAAACCGGCGTCGGACGGCGACCCATAGGCTGAAACCGGTTCAGGCCAGAAATGCCCATGAATCATGAACCAAATCGCAACTCACACCGCCTATTTTCCATTGTGGTGATAGGGGGCGAATGACATGATTGCAGATATCGCACGGGCAGCGACAACAGGATTCGGTGCCAGCTTCGGGCGTGATGTGTACAGATCAGCGAAGAAGAATCCGTTGTTGTTCGTCGCCATAGGGGCGGGCCTGCTTGTATTCGGTTGGCGCAACCTCTTCATGGGTATCGGCCGTAGCGCCCTTTATTTCTTCTTCGTGAACCTGATCGGCTCCTTGGTGATGATTGTCGTCGGTGGAGGCTTAGTCATGACCGCGGCCCTGATCTTCGAAGATAAGCATTCGGCATCAAATGCGGCGGTTGGCTGGGGATTCCTTGCAGTGAGTGTCCTTTCTCTGGTCGGCATCCTCTGGGGCCTCCAGAGCCGCCGGGCCAAGGCGCACCGCATCGGAATCGAACGCCGAAACGTGGCATTCCTCGCGGCGCACGGTTTCACCGACGCCGGTTTTGAAAGCACGAATCTTCAGGACGCCGAGGGGCATATTCTCAAGTTAATCGAGCAGACGGACGATCGCCTGGTATTTTCCGTTGCAGGGCGGCGAGGTTTGCGAGCCGCAATCCGTATCGAAGACGGTGAGATGGTATCTTATACGGGCGTCGTGAAAGCCGCCTGAGGGAAGAGATTTCGCCCCCCTGCAGTCCCGTATCCATCGTCTATCAATCCACCGACTACCTCCCCGCGATCCCGCCGTGGCAATGCTTGAATTTCTTGCCACTTCCGCAAAAACAACGGTCATTTCTCTTCGTATACCTTATCGCCAGCTGGTAGCTGATGCGGGCATTTTCCGCTTGCAGAAGTTCTATCCGCCTGCTGAGCTCCGGTGTCACCTGGATCTGCCCAACGCCACGCAGCGTGTTCATCAGGCCATTGTGCCTCTTCGCATTGTCAAAAAGAGCCTGGATTAACGGGGCATGGGCGAGTGCAAGAGGATGATTATCGTGGCGCACTCCTTCGTTTTCGAAATCATAGAATGCAGTGGGATCTTCAAAAAAAGGCGATGAGTGATGTCGGGAAACTGGGTGGGCGTAACATCCAGTCAATTTCCTGCGGCATCTTCATGAACGGCATGATGCTCAGCTCCGAGATACACGCCCGGCCACTCTCAGATCGCCCAGCCGAAGACAACCCGACCACCTTCGTTCTGGACCTTAAGGGCACCGGTATCCGGTAAGATTGGCAAAAGGCTTGACCTGCCTGCTTCGCAGGCGAGGCTTTCCCATGAAACAGGACATTTACGAGAAGATCACCAACCACATCGTCGCCGAACTGGAAAAAGGCGTCAGGCCGTGGATGCAGCCATGGAACGCAGAACATACGGCAGGCCGGATCACGAGGCCCTTGCGGGCAAACGGTGTTGCCTATCGCGGCATCAACACGATCATGCTCTAGTCGGAGGCGGTCACAAAAGGGTATGCCGCGCCGATCTGGATGACGTAGAAGCAGTGCGCGGAACTTGGCGGGCATGTCAGGAAGAGCGAACAGGGCAGCCTTGTCGTCTATGCCAGCACGCTTCACCGCAGCGAGGCCGACGAGGCGAGCGGGGAAGAGGTCGAGCGCGATATTCCCTTCATAAAGGGATACACGGTCTTTAACGTCGAGCAGATCGAGGGATTGCCGGAACAGTACACCCGACCGGCGCTGGCGATCCTTGATCCGGTGCAGCGCATGCGGATGCGGAGGCCTTCTTTGCTGCTACCGGCATCGAGGTTGGCCATGGCGGCAACCGGGCGTTCTATTCCGAAAGCGTTGACCGGGTGCAGATGCCATTCGTCGAGACGTTCAGGGATGCCGAACGCTATTACGCCACGTTGGCCCATCAAGAAATTCACGCGACAAAGCACAAGAGCCGCCTCGCCCGCGATCTTGGCCGAGCCAGCTCTGTGCGCATCTGGCATGGGCGTTTTACGAATTCAGGCTGGATTTCCTATGGCCTATTCGACGGCAAGACGTTTCGGACCCATATAGACAACTTCTTTAATCGCCGGAGGCTTGCCGGGGTGCCACCTTCCCCAAATCGTAGGTGACCTGGGAACGGCGTGCGAAGTTGGCTTTTGGAACGTGGTTTAACGGCACCATGGACGTGGTGTCGGCGGACATCCGTTTGCGCCACAGACAAAAGGAACGGCTAGGCCCTCAGAGATCAAGGTCTGCCCAACATCGCGGCCGTTCACCTTAAGCGTCCCGCAACTCCTACCATGATTGCACTTCTTGGTGCCCTCGGTCCCAGGCGCACATGCACAGGCAACAAGCTTCACATCGGTTGAGGTTGCCGTCGCCACCAATTCCCTGAGACGCTCGGTTGCCCTGTTTCCAAGCGCGGCCTCACGGGAGCATCGCGGTTCGAACTTCTCTGGCGTGTTGAAGCCTACCAAACGAACCCGAGTCCCGTCATCCAGACGTATCGTATCCCCGTCAGTAATGGAGAAATTTGCACCACCCCGCTTCGCCGAAGCTCCGGGCTGCGGCGCGACGGAAGAACTCTTGAGCGTAATGTCCTCGGTGGTCGCATCAGGGGCCAAAAAGATTCCGAGAAAACCAACGATCATCACCATTACCAACGAACCGAGCGTGAGCCCACGTCCAAGAGTGGGCACTGAGCGGAACGCACGCGGGGGCCGCAAGAGATAACGGGGACGGAATGGATTGCTGACGCGGAAGGGGTTGCGGTGCAGAGGATTTCGCCCGCGTGGGCGCTGAACTCTTGATGGGCCACGCGGCGACGGTGGATACGGCTCAGGTCGCGGATTGTCAGCAACAATCCCAAGGTTCGGCCGTTCCGTTGGCGTCTGCGTAAGGCGCTTCAACATGGAAAGCTGTTTGTCACTGAGCCTGGTTCGAATCCCGTAGCGACTGATCTTATTTCGAATATCGCTTAGAAAGCGCCTCTGCCAATCTGTCAGAATCTCGTTTGAGAGCACTTCATCGATTCGACCTTTCATTTCAGCAATTTCAGTCTCGCTTAGCATTCCTCATCCCGGACGGCTGTATCTCAGTGGCTTACACCAGGTCGAAGTTCTTTAGAATTGGCCGGAGCAAGCGTTAGCTCGTCTGCCTGCTGATAGTTGATGGCGAGACAGTAGATCACCTGCGATACCTTAAGTCTCTGACATAGGAATCGGACGATACCAGTAGCGAAGCTTAGATCACGCAGTTGCTCGAGGTCTTGGGGACACTTCTCCCGCACTTAGCGGGCGCTCGTCAATCCGGCCAGACTTCGCTCACGCGCAGGTCAGTATTGAGGATGCATATATGTTGTGAGGCAAGGGATAGCTGCCTGATATCCTCCGCCCGGCATGCTGTGCTGACGAGAACAAATCATCCGCACCACGTCTCCAAAGGCTCGGCAAGCAATGGTGGGGTATTTCTCATGCGGGCACGCAAAACCTGGGACAAGAAACGGTAAGACTACGCTGGCCTCACACGCACACTTTCTCGCACAGCTCGATTTCTGCTATATTTATTTCTTTATCGTCATATACATAGCTATTGGCCACATGGATTTTGATACCGCCGTTAAGCACCAACGGGGCGCAGGATCCGGTTTTGGAAAAGCATCTTCCTCCTTCATTTCTCCTCCTGTCTTGAACTCAGCGTATATTATGGCAATATACATCGATGATCGATTGGGAACGGATTGCCGGATTCGAGTGGGACGAAGGAAATGCCCGCAAGAGTGCCGACAAACACGACGTAAGCCAGAGCGAAGCCGAGCAGGTGTTTTTTAACGAACCGCTGCTGATGGTGCCCGATCTGAGGCATAGTTTTTCAGAGCAGCGCATTCATGCGCTTGGTCGCACCGATGACGGAAGGTTGCTCCATATTACCTTCACGCTTCGGGCAAACGAAACGAGAATCCGGGTGATCTCCGCCCGGGATATGAGCCGGAAGGAGCGGAGCTATTATGAGCAGGAGGCCTGATCCCGTGCCGCACTTCAGTACGGAAGCCGAAGAGCGGGCTTATTGGGAACACAATGATTCCGCCGATCATGTCGACTGGAGCAAGGCAGCCAAAGTGCGATTGCCGAACCTGAAGCCGTCGTCCACGTCAATCTCATTGCGTCTGCCCAACTCGCTTCTGGAACAGATCAAGGTCGCCGCTGGCAGGCGTGATGTCCCATACCAGTCGCTGATCAAGATCTGGCTTGCCGAGAAGATCGAGACATCTGGAGCAAAGCGATAGTCTCTCGAGCCGGCGTGGGACACGGCAATGAGGGATCCCGGTGGCACAGGACATGGCGGCCGGAAGCCTCTACCGCGAGAACCACGCTAGATATGCCGTGAGCGCAATTTTGCCTCCTATCGGTACAAAAGGCGCACGGGGTTGATCTTCGCCAAAGAGTGCGCCTAATGCATCCACGCAGCCGCCAACGGCGACGAGCATTGGGTGCCTGGTTCCTCAGACGCCGCAGCTCGATGATACGACCAGCACTGCCGGGTCCAGCCCGTCCTTGGAACGCCTGTTCGCAGCCTTACGCCGCCTCCCCCACCTTCGCATAGGGGTCAAACCGCCCGTAAAAGGTCTCGCCCTTCGCCGCCATGTCCTTCAGGAGCGGCGTCGGCTTGAAGTGCGGGCCGTAGCTTGCGGCCAGTTTTTCGCAGAGCGCGACAAAGTTCTTCACGCCCATGCCGTCGATGTAGGAGAGCGTGCCGCCGGTATAGGGGGCGAAGCCGAAGCCGAGGATGGAGCCGACATCGGCTTCGCGCGGATCGGTGACGATGCCTTCCTCGACGGTGCGGGCGGCTTCGAGCGCGATCGTCACCAGCAGGCGCTGTTTGAGGACGGCGACATCGACCTCCGAGGCCTTTTTCTGCGGGTAGAGGGTTTTTAGCTCGGGCCAGAGGAATTTCTTGGCGGGCTTGGCCGGGTATTCGTAAAAGCCCTTGGAATTCTTGCGGCCGCGACGGTCGAACACGTCGACCATCTGGTCGACCAGCGCCATGTGCTCCGCCTTGACCGCATTGGGGCCGAGATCGGCGATCGAGGCCTTCATGATCTTCTGGGACAGATCGACGGCGACCTCGTCGTTGAGCGATAGCGGACCGACCGGCATGCCGGCCATTTTCGCGGCATTTTCGATCATCGCCGCCGGCACGCCCTCGGTCAGCATGTCATAGGCTTCGTTGATATACCGGAAGACGCAGCGGTTGACATAAAAGCCGCGGGTATCGTTGACGACGATCGGGGTCTTCTTGATCGCGGCGACGAAATCGAGCGCCACGGCCAGCGCCTTGTCTCCCGATTTTTCGCCGAGAATGACCTCGGTCAGCATCATCTTTTCGACCGGCGAAAAGAAATGCACGCCGATGAACTGGTCGGCGCGCTTCGAATTCTCGGCAAGGCCGGTGATCGGCAGGGTGGAGGTGTTGGAGGCAAAGATGGTGGTTTGCGGGATGACCGCTTCGACCGCCTCGATGACCGCCTTCTTGACAGCGCGATCCTCGAACACCGCCTCGACGACGAGGCTTGCATCCGACAGCGTCTGGTAATCCGGCGTCGGGGTGATCAGCGACAGCAGCTTTTCGCCCTCCTCCTTGGTTATCCGGCCCTTGCCGACCTGATCGGCCACCAGCTTTTCGGAATGGGCCTTGCCCTTGTCGGCGGCTTCTTGTGTCTGGTCGATGAGGGTGACGGGAATGCCGGCGGCGGCCGTCACATAGGCGATCGAGGCGCCCATGAAGCCGGCGCCGACGACGCCGATCTTGGAGAATTCCGTCTTCGGGATACCGGCCGGGCGGCGAGCACCCTTGCCGAGTTCCTGCATGGAGACGAACAGCGAGCGGATCATCGAAAACGCTTCGGTGGTGCGCAGGATCTCGGTGAAATACCGCTGCTCGACCTTGAGGCCCGTATCGAAGGGGAGCTGCAGGCCTTCATAGACGCATTTCAGGATGGCGAGCGCACCCGGGTAATTGCCGGCGCTTTCGCGGCGCAGGATGGCGGGGGCGGCCGGCCAGAGCTGGGCCGCGGCCGGGGTCCAGATGCCGCCGCCGGGGACCTTGAAACCCTTTTCGTCCCAGGGGGCGACGGGTTTCAAGCCGTCCTTGATCATCTGCTTGGCGGCGTTGATCAGCTCGGCGGGCTCGACGACCTGGTGCACGAGGCCCATGGCCTTGGCACGCTGGGCGGTCAGCGACGAACCCGTCGTCATCATCTGCAGGGCATCCTGGGCGTTGGCGAGCCGCGGCACGCGCTGGGTGCCGCCGGCGCCCGGGAAGATGCCGACCTTGACTTCCGGCAGCGCGATTTTCACCGACTTGGAATTGGCGGCGACGCGGCCATGGCAGGCGAGCGACAGCTCGAACGCGCCGCCCATGCAGGTGCCGTTGATCGCCGAAACCCACGGTTTGCCGTTGGTCTCGACCTTGCGCCACAGCCACGACATGCGGCCGGCGGCATCGAACAGTTTTTGGGCGGCGGTGGCCGGGTCCCTTGCCTGTTCCTCGGCGAGCATCGAGAACATCGACTTGATCATGGTCAGATCGGCGCCGCCGGAGAAGGACGACTTGCCGGACGTGAACACGACGCCCTTGACGGCCGCATCCGCGACCGTCGCGTCGACGATCGCGTCGATCTCGTCCATCACCTCTATGGTGAAGACGTTCATGGATTTGTCCGGCATGTCCCAGGTAACGAGAGCAATGCCGTCCGCGTCGGTTTCGACGGTGAAGTTCTTGTAGGTGCTCATGATGGGATTTCCTCTTCCCTGAAATTCAGAATACGCCGAATGCGAGGCAAAGCCAGCCGACGAGAAGGAGCAGAACGACGAGAAGAACGAGATTACCGAGCTTCAGCGACCGGACATGGCCCGCAGAAACGGGGAGCGAGGCCTTTTCGTGCGCCTTTGCCATGTCCTTCGCCAGGTTATGCTGGGCGAACTGTTTCTCCACGTCGTTCTTCTGGCTCTCATACATGCCGCGTGCCTCTTGCTTTGCCGGCAGATCAGACCCGTTCGATAATCGTCGCGGTGCCCATGCCGGCGCCGATGCAGAGCGTGACCAGCGCGGTGTTGAGATCGCGGCGTTCGAGCTCATCCAGGACGGTGCCCAAAATCATCGCGCCGGTGGCGCCGAGCGGGTGGCCCATGGCAATGGCGCCACCGTTGACGTTGATCCTGTCGTGGGGAATCTCGAAGGCTTGGCAGTAGCGCAGAACCACGGCGGCGAAGGCTTCGTTGAGCTCGAAGAGGTCGATGTCCGAGATCTTCATGCCCGAGCGCGCGAGCAGCTTTTCGGTGACGTCGACCGGACCGGTCAGCATCAGCGCCGGGTCGGAGCCGATATTGGCGAAGTGGCGGATGCGAGCGCGCGGTTTCAGGTTCATGGCTTCACCGCCGGCCTTCGAGCCGATCAGCACGGCCGCGGCACCATCGACGATGCCCGACGAATTGCCGGCATGGTGGACATAATTGATCCGCTCGATTTCCGGATGGGCCTGGATGCCGACCGCTTCGAAACCGCCCATCTCGCCCGGCATCTGGAACGACGGGTTGAGCGAGGCCAGCGATTGCATGTCGGTGGTCGGGCGCATGTGCTCGTCGCGGTCGAGAATGGTCAGGCCGTTCTGGTCCTTGACCGGAATGACCGAGTTCTTGAAGTAGCCGGCGTCCCAGGCCTTGGCCGCGCGCCTCTGGCTCTCGACGGCATAGGCGTCGACGTCGTCGCGGGAAAACCCGTATTTGGTGGCGATCAGGTCGGCCGAGACGCCCTGCGGCATGAAGAAAGCCGGGAAATTGACCGACGGGTCCATGTACCAGGAGCCGCCGGACATGCCCATGCCGACGCGCGACATCGACTCGACGCCGCCGGCAATGACGATGTCGTCGGACCCGGCCGCGACCTTGCCGGCCGCGAAATTGACCGCATCGAGGCCCGAGGCGCAGAAACGGGAGATCTGCATGCCCGGCGCCCTGGTGGAATAACCGGCTTCGAAGGCGGCGGCCTTGGGGATGACGGCGCCAGCATCCATGACCGGATCGACGCAGCCCATGATGATGTCGTCGACATAAGACGTGTCGAGGCCGTTGCGGTCGCGGATCGCTTCCAGCGTCTTGGCAGCGAGCCGCACGGACGGTACTTCGTGCAGCGCCCCATCCTTCTTGCCGCGGCCGCGCGGCGTGCGGACGTGGTCGTAAATGAAGACTTCGGTCATGGTGTCATCTCCCTGGGTGGCAATTTATATTGCCTCAAATCTCGGACATGGGAGGAAAGCCCCTCCCCAGCCCTCCCCACAAGGGGGAGGGAGCGCGTCGGCGCAAAATCAAAACGCGTCGGCGGCCAGTTCCATCACGCTGTCGGCGCCGGCTTCGATGCGGACTTTCCGCATCGCGGTTTCCGGCATGATCTTTTCCATGAAAAACTTCGCCGTCACCAGCTTGTTCTTCAGGTAGTCGGCGCGGGCGTCGCCGGCGGCAAGTCCGGTCTGGGCTGCCTTGGCGATCTTGGCCCACATGTAGCCGAGCGTCACAATCCCGAAGAGGTGCATGTAGTCGGTCGAGCCGGCGCCGGCATTGTCGGGCTTGGCCATGGCGTTCTGCATGAACCACATGGTGGAGGCCTGCAGGTCGTTCAAGCCCTTCTTGAGACCCTTGGTGAAAGGAGCCATGTTCTCGTCGGCGCGGTTTTCCTCGCAGAAATCGCCGATCTCCTTGAACATCGCCATCACGGCGCGGCCGCCGTTGAGCGCCAGCTTGCGGCCGACGAGGTCGAGCGCCTGGATGCCGTTGGCGCCTTCGTAGATCATGGTGATGCGGGCATCGCGGACATACTGGCTCATGCCGTGTTCCTCGATATAGCCGTGGCCGCCGAAGACCTGCTGGGCCATGACGGCATGCTCGAAACCCTTGTCGGTCATCACGCCCTTCAATATCGGGGTCGCAAGGCCGAGGAGATCGTCGGCATTCTGGCGCTCGGCCGCATCCGGCGAGCGGTGGGCGATGTCGGATTTCAGCGCGGTCCACAGCAGGAAGGCGCGGCCGGCCTCGTTGAAGGCGCGGATGGTCATCAGCGTACGGCGGATGTCCGGATGAACGATGATCGGGTCGGCTTTTTTGTCGGGCGCCTTGGCGCCCGACAGCGAACGGCCCTGGATGCGCTCGCGGGCATAGGCGACGGCATTCTGATAGGCCGTCTCCGCAATCGACAGCCCCTGCAGGCCGACGCCGAGGCGCGCCTCGTTCATCATCACGAACATGGCGGCGAGGCCTTTGTTCTCGGGCCCGATCAGGAAGCCGGTCGCCTCGTCATAGTTCATGACGCAGGTGGAGTTGCCGTGGATGCCCATCTTGTGTTCGATCGCGCCACAGGTAGCGCCGTTGCGCTTGCCCAGCGACCCGTCGGCATTGACCATGAACTTCGGGACGATGAAGAGTGAGATGCCCTTGGTGCCCTCCGGCGCGCCTTCGATGCGGGCAAGCACCAGATGGACGATATTGTCGGTCATGCCGTGTTCGCCGGCGGAGATGAAGATCTTCTGGCCGGAAATCTTGTAGGACCCGTCGGCCTGCGGCACCGCCTTCGACCGGAGAAGGCCGAGATCCGTGCCGCAATGGGGCTCGGTGAGGTTCATCGTGCCCGACCAGGTGCCGGCGACCATGTTCGGCAGGTAGGTCTTCTTCTGTTCTTCGGAACCATGCACGAGGATCGCGGCAATCGCGCCCTGGGTGAGGCCCGGATACATCATCAGCGACATGTTGGCCGACGACATATATTCGCCGACGGCGGCATGCAGCGTGTAGGGCAGGCCCTGGCCGCCGAATTCCTCCGGGACGGCAAGGCCGATCCAGCCGGCCTGGCAATACTGGTCATAGGCCTGCTTGAAACCCTTGGGCACCGAGACCGTGCCATCGTCATGGCGGGTGCAGCCTTCCTGGTCACCGGAGAGGTTCAGCGGAAAAAGGACGTCTTCGGCCACCTTGGCGGCTTCTCCGATGATCGCTTCCAGCATGTCCGGAGTGGCATCGGCAAAGCCCGGCAGATTGCCGTAGCGCTCGATGCCGAGCACATCGTTGAGAATGAACAGCGTGTCGTTCACCGGGGCCTTGTACACTGGCATGGTCGAGCTTCCTCCAAATCCTCGTCTTCCGGATCCGCCTCGTGGCCCATGGCTCACGGCAGGATCCGTATTCCTCCTACCACAAATAATTGACGTTCGCGTAAACGTCAATTGCGACGACGGGAACTTCGGCGATCTACACCACCGCCATACCTCCGTCCCGGGCACAGTCTTAACGGACCGAACAGTTGCGAGGCTGGATGGGAAAGCCGGAAGATAGAGGCGGCAGGCGCAACGTCATCATCGCAAAGCCGCCAAAGACATCGAAAAGGTTAAAATTTTCGTCCGGGTTAACGACTTGTTTACCACGTCTCGCGAAATAGTGGGCTCTTAAGCGACGCAGTGCATTTATCACCAAGACGTCCCGCGTCCGCTGAAATGGCAGTCCTGCGCAAGGCATTTCTAATATACGACCCTTTGGGGATCATCCTATCCCTGAAACAAGGCCGGTACGAGAGCCAGCAGGTACAACGTCGAAACGAGCGAGCACATGAACGGATCACGACCGACCCCTTCCCGTCCCGGCGACCGCTCTTCCCTGGATGCGTTGAACCGCACCATCGAAGGGCTCGAGGCGCGTATCGAGGGGTTGATGTCTGGTACCGCACGCGACAGCCGCGCGCCGAAGCCTGCCGAGCCGCGCCAGGAGCGCCGGCCGACCGCGGCTCCTGCCTATCGCGAACCGCCGCTTGCAAGCGATCCGCTCGCCCAGATCCGCGAGCGCCAGCGCATGCTCGAGGCCAGCCGCGACCGTGCCGCCCGCCCCGAGCGCCAGCGTGCACCGGATCTGCGCCGCGAAGAACCGCGTCATGCCGAACCGCGCCGAACCGAGCTGCGCCCGCCTGAGGCCTACCGCCCGCCGGCGCGCCAGGCCCCCGTCCGTGCGGAAGCGCCCCGTTACACCGAACAGCGCCCCATCGCGCCGGCGCCGCGCCGCGAAGAACCCCGTCGCCCGGCCGCACAGCCGCGCATGCCGGCACCGCCGCCGCAGGTCGACAATGGCATGCGGGACATCGCCCAGGCGCTGATCGGCCTGCGCCAGGAGCTGAAGCAGGATATTTCCGACAGCGTCGCGCGAGAAATGACGGCGCTGCGCTCCGAAATCCGCTCGATCAAATCCATCGCCGAGGACCAGCATTTCACCGAGGACCTGCGCAGCGACCTTGCCCGGCTTGCCGAAGGCATCAGCCAGCTCGGCTACCAGGCGACGCCGGAGGCCGCCGGCCTGCGCCACGAATTCGAGGAACTGCGCGCCGTCATGGACGGCCTCGCCCGCGAAGATTCCGTGCGGCGGATGGAAACCCGCTGGCAGGGTCTCGAAGATCGCATGCACGGGCTGGACTCCACGGCCCTGCGCGAAGAGCTCGTCTCGCTCGCCTACCGCATCGACGACATCAAGGGCCAGCTCGGTGAAATGAGCGACAGCCCGGTGATCCGGGCGCTCGAACAGAAGCTGATCACGGTGGCGAGCGCCATGGAACAGCTCGGCTCGCGCATGCAGCCGAACGATTCGGTCATTGCCGAACAGTTCGCGACATTGGACGAGCGGCTGGACGAGATCAGCCGCGCGATTGCCGCCGGCAGCCGCGCCTCGGCCTCGGCCTCGATCGACCAATCCTTCCTGCAGCGGCTGGACGGACGGATCAGCGCGCTTGCCGACCAGATCGATGCGATAAGCCAAGCGACCCATGCCCAGTTCGATCCGACGGAAGCGCTGTCCGCCCGCATCGAGGCCTTGACCGGCCGCATCGAGGAACTCACCGACGAGCAGGCCGCGATGCGCCTGGAGGAACGGCTCGAACAGCTTTCGCTGATCCTGGAACAGGCCCAGAAACCTTCCCAGGACCCCGACCTTTCAGCCTACCTCGCCGATATTTCCCGCAAGATCGACGGCCTTGAGCAGGGGAGCGTCAGTGACGTGCTCGCCGAACGGCTCGACTATCTTGCCCGCCGGATCGAGGAAATCGCCTATCAGCCGCCGGCCCAGCCGGCGATCGACGAAAACGCCTTCGGGCGGATCGAAGACCGGCTGACTGACATTGCCGCCCGGCTTGACGAGGCCACGGCGTCGCCGCGCGGCGACGACGGCGCGCTCCGCAGTCTCGAAGACCAGATCGCCCATCTTTCGGTGCTGATCAGCCAGCCGCAGCAAGGTGCCGGCACCCTTCCCGCCGAATTCGAAAACCGCATGACGGCGCTCGAAAGCTATATGGCGACCAATGACGAATACATCATCGAGGCCGCCCGCCAGGCGGCCGAGACGGTGGTGGAAGCCTATTCGCGCAACGGCATGGCGGGCACGCCGGGCGCCGCCGCCGACATGGCGGCACTTTCGGCGCTTGCCGACGACCTTCGCCATCTCGAAGACCTGACCCGGCATTCGGACGACCGCACCCACCAGACATTCGAAGCCCTGCACGGCACGCTGGTGCAGATCGCCGACCGCCTGGACGGCATGGAAGAACGGCTCGTCGCCTCCGCTCATGCGGAGCGCGATCGCCATCACGAAGAACCGGCCCGTTACGAAACCCGCCCTGCCCCGGCCATGCCGGCGGCCGCGCAGCTTTCCGTCGCTGCAGCCGAAGAGCTGATGCGCTACGAGCTGGCGGAGGCCGAGGCGGACGAACAGCCGGCAGCGACCTTCGGTCACCGTGCAAAAGCCCCGGAAGAAGCATCCTCCGACGAAACGGTGCTTCGCGCCGACTATGCCGACACCAAAACCGCCGCCAAGGGCAATCCCGCCAGCGAAAAGCCCGCCAAGACCAGCCTTCTGACCGAGCTTTCCCGCCGCTTCCTGCCCGGCGGCAAGGGCGAGGCGCCGAAGGGTGGCCGCACCGTGATCGAGCCGACGCCGCCACTCGACCCCTCCGACGTGCTGCCGGCGGATCGCGAAAACGACCTTCTGGAGCCCGGCTCCGGCGCACCCGACGTCAAGAAGATCCTCGAGCGGGTTCGCGCCAGCCAGGTCGCCGGTGAATTCGATACCGACCGGACGAGCGCCGCGGAACGCGCCGACTATATCGCGGCCGCCCGCCGCGCTGCCAAGGCCGCTGCCCAGGAAACCGATCCTTCGCAGGGCGGTTCGCCCTCCAAGGATTTGCGCAAGGCCGCCAAGGCCTCCGCCAACAAGGGTTTCGGCGCCATGCTTTCGCAGCATCGCCGTCCGATCCTGATGGCCGTCGGCGCCGTGCTTCTGGTGCTGATGGCGATGCCGCTCGCCAAGACGCTGACAAGCGGCACGAAGGCTCCCGCGGCACCGGCCCCGACGATCGAGGCCCCCGCACGGCCGGCCGCACCGGCCAATATGAGCGGCAGCAACGGGATCCCGGCCGTCGAGGATCAGGCTGCGACCGACGGCGCCGAAAGCGACGCGGATATCGCCGACGCACCGACGCGACCCGTCGAACAAGCGCCGGCCCCCGCGATGGCGAACCATCTGACCGATCCGCGCCCGGCAACGGGCCAGCCCTCCGTGATGGAGCCTGCCGGCAACCCGCTTCCGGCCCAGAACAGCTTCGCGGCTGTGCCCAAGGCCGAGGCTCCGGCCGCGATCGTGGTTCCGGTCGGCATCGAACCGAAGTCGCTTGCCGACGCGGCCGCTGCCGGCGACCCGAACGCGCTTTTCGAGATCGGCGCTCGTTTTACCGACGGAAAAGGTGTGAAGAGCGATCTCTCGGAGGCCGCCAACTGGTACAAGCTCGCCGCCGACCGCGGCCTGGCGCCGGCGCAATACCGGCTCGCCAACCTCTTCGAAAAAGGCACGGGCGTTTCCCGCGACCTGACCAAGGCGATGACCTATTACAAGCAGGCCGCCGATGCCGGCAATGCCAGCGCCATGCACAATCTCGCCGTGCTCCAGGCTTCGGGCGCCGCCGGCCAGCCGGACTATGCCGCAGCCGTCTCCTGGTTCGCCAAGGCCGCTGACTTCGGCGTCGCCGACAGCCAGTTCAACCTCGCCATCCTGCTTGCCCGCGGCAACGGCGTGAAGCAGGATCTCGAGGAATCCTACAAGTGGTTCGCGGTCGCGGCCAAGGGAGGCGACAAGGACGCCGCCCAGAAGCGCGACGAAGTGGCCAACGCCATGCGCAAGGAACAGCTCGAAAGCGCCCGCGCCAAGGTCGACCAGTGGAAGGTGAAGCCGCTCGATCCGAAGGCCAACTCCATCAATCTCCCGGACGAATGGGCCTCCGGCAAGCCGCTCACCACGGCTTCGGTCGACATGGAAAAGGCGATCCGCAATATCCAGGCGATCCTGAACAAGAGCGGTTTCGACGCCGGCACCGCCGACGGCAAGATGGGCGCCAAGACCGTGACCGCCATCAAGGCCTTCCAGACCTCGGTCGGCCAGGAACCGAACGGCAAGATCACCGACGCGCTGGTCAAGGAACTACTTGCGAAGAACAAGTAAGTCTACTTACCCGACCGGGATCGGGGAGTTGCGCGATATTAATCACGCCCACACAAAAACGGTAAAATTGCCGCATTATCCAGCACTTGCGAATTGACTTGCAGCGGCGCCCGGGCGCATGACGGGTGACACCCTTCATGCCCTGTTCACATGGCATGTGAGATCACGTTTCCTTCGCCGCACCGGGCGGACAACCACATCGCGAACACCCGCGAGGGCGTCGCTTTTTGCCGTGTCGAGGTTCTGCCGTGACTGTCTACCTGCCGATCGCAGAGCTGTCGGTGAACATCTTCATCATTCTGGGCATGGGCGCGGCCGTGGGCTTTCTCTCCGGCATGTTCGGCGTCGGCGGCGGCTTCCTGATCACGCCGCTGCTGATCTTCTACAACATCCCGCCTGTCGTGGCGGTCGCGACCGGCGCCAACCAGGTCGTCGCCTCCTCGATTTCCGGCGCGATCACCCATTTCAGGCGCGGCACGCTCGACATGAAACTCGGCTCGGTCCTGCTTGTCGGCGGTCTAGCGGGCGCGACGGCGGGTGTCTGGGTCTTCTCGTGGCTGAGGCGGATCGGACAGCTCGACCTGTTCATCTCCTTGCTCTATGTCGTGCTGCTGAGCTCGATCGGCGCGCTGATGCTGCAGGAAAGCGTCCGGGCGATGCGCCGGGCGAAGAACAACAATCCACTGCCGATCAAGCGTCCCGGCCAGCACAACTGGGTGCACCGGCTGCCGCTCAAGATGCGGTTCAAGAAATCGAAGATCTATCTTTCCGCCATTCCGATCGTCGGGCTTGGCTTCGGCATCGGCGTGCTGACCTCGATCATGGGCGTGGGCGGCGGCTTCATCATGGTGCCGGCGATGATCTATCTCCTGCGCATCCCGACAAACGTGGTGGTCGGCACCTCGCTGTTCCAGATCATCTTCGTGACCGCCTACACGACCATGGTGCAGGCGGCGACCAACTATTCCGTCGATATCGTGCTGGCGACGATCCTGATGGTGGCGGGCGTGATTGGCGCCCAATACGGCGTGCGCGTCGGGCAGAAGCTGCGCGGCGAACAGCTGCGCGCGCTCCTGGCGCTGCTCGTGCTTGCCGTCGGCATTCGCCTGGCGGTCGGGCTGATCGTCACGCCGAACGACGTCTATTCGGTCGCGGTCGGGGGGATGTCCTACTGATGCGCCGTTTTCTCCGCACCGCCCTCCTCCTGCCGCTCCTGGCGCTCGCCTTCCCGGTCGAGGCGCAGGTGCCGTTCGGCCAGGCATCGGGCGTCAAGGAAGGGTTGGAGATCGGCACTTCGACCAGCGAAATCGCCATCGCCTCGGATTTCCGCGGCGCCGACCTGACGATCTTCGGGGCGCTCACCAATGCCGACGAGCTGTTCCTGGCGATTGGCCAATACGACGTGGTGGTGACGCTCGAAGGGCCGAAGGACTATGCGACGGTGCGCAAGAAGGAGCGCGTCTTCGGGATCTGGATGAATACCGAGGGGCTGACCTTCGAACAGGTGCCGGAAAGCTACTCGCTCGCCAGCACCCGGATGATCGACAGCATCGACGAGGCGCCGAGCCTCAACAATATCGGGGTCGGCATCGACCACCTGGCGCTGAACCCGGTCGGCTACATCCCCGATTCCGGCATGATCGGCGAGTTCCGCGACGCCTATCGGCGCCTGAAGCTGTCGAACGGACTTTACCAGCGCGACACGAGCGGCGTGCGCTTCGTCTCGTCGAGCCTGTTCCGCGCCTCGCTGAAACTGCCGGCCAACATCCCCGACGGGATGCACATGGTGCGCGCCTACCTGTTCAAGAGCGGCCAGTTGATCAACCAGCGGGAAATGCCGCTGCGGGTCGTCAAGACCGGCATCGAACAGGCGATTACCGACGCCGCCCACGACCGACCGCTCGCCTACGGTTTCCTCTGCGTGCTGATCGCCGTCATCACCGGCTGGGGCGCCAGCATCGTCTTCCGCAAGGACTGATCATTCCGCGGCATCGGCCGCCGCCGCGTTTCGAGCGACGACTTCGAGATAGGCGGCGCGCAGGCGGTCGAACACGGAAGGTTTGGCCGGATCGCGCGGCGCATGCAGATGCAGGACGCGCAGTTCGTCCATGAAATCCTCCCAGAGCGGCCGGCCGCCTTCCTCCAGCAGTTGCGCGCGGATCGAGAGTTCTTCGGAGACCGGCATGAAACGGCGGCCCCAGGCGCCCATTTCCGCAAAGATCGGCACCAGGCGGATCGACATTTCGGTAAGGCTGTAGATTCCCTTCTGCTTGTGGCTCGGGTCGTCCTCGCGGGAAAGCAGGCCCCGCTCGACCAGCCGCTTCAGCCGGTCGGCAAGGATGTTGGACGCGATGCCTTCCTCGGAATTCTGCAGCAGTTCACGGAAGTGACGGCGATTGCCGAACATGATGTCGCGGATGACGATCAGGCTCCAGCGGTCTCCCAGAACCTCCAGCGTCAGATTGATCGGGCAACCCGACCGATAGGTGTCGTTCATTTTTTTCTCCAATACCGCTTGCATTCTACAATCAGTTTGGCTAACTTTCAACCACTTGCATTTTGCAACTGGTTTAAACGCGATGGAGGATGACATGAGAAAGCTGGTGGCCTGGAACCTGATGAGCCTCGACGGTTATTTCGAGGGGGAAAAGCCGTGGGATCTCGCCTTCCACAACTATGCCTGGGGGCCGGAACTGGAAAAGCTTTCCGAACAGTTCGGCGAGGAAGGCGACCTCCTGGTATTCGGCCGCAAGACCTACGAGGGCATGGCAGCCTATTGGCCGACCGCCGAGGAAGGCAGCAAGGTCAAGAACTACATGAACAATATCGCCAAGATCGCCGTGTCGAAGACAATCAAGGATGCCCCCTGGAACAATACCCGGGTCGTCAGCGATCCGGTCGCTGAACTTACCAGGCTGAAAGGCGAGGACGGCAAGACGATCTTCATCTTCGGCAGCGCCGACCTGGTGGCCTCGCTGATGAAAGAAGGCCTCGTTGACGAATACCGGCTGTGCATCGCGCCGGTGCTTCTCGGCTCCGGCAATCCGCTCTTCAAGAAGGCGGAGCAGCAGACCGAGCTCAAATTGCTGAGCTCCAGCACAACGGCCAACGGCGCCGTGATCCTGGCTTACGCGGTGGCCAAGGCGGCCTGACGCCGCAGGCGAAGGGCGGGCTGCGCTGCGCGGCCGGATCTTCAGATCTGAGCCGCCTTCTCCCTTCGGCTAATTGCGCCTCACGGAGCGCGATATATGGTCACCGTTCCAGGGAGAAGGACGATGGCCGATACGGAATGCGAAGCGCCTGCGGATCGGGAAAACGACGGCGACGCCCGTTCGTCGCGGCCCGCCGGGCAGCCTGTCGGCATGGCCTGCCGGGACGGTATCACTCTCCACGGACACTTCTGGCAGGCACGGTCCCCGGCCATCGGCAGCGTCGTCGTCAATCCGGCGACCGGGGTGCTTGCCCGTTATTACCACTATTACGCCGACTTCCTGGCCGGCGAAGGTTTCGACGTGCTGACCTACGACTATCGCGGCATCGGCCTTTCGCGCCCCGGAAGCCTGAAGGGATGCGGCTATCGCTGGCGGGAATGGGGCGAGCAGGATTTCGACGCAGCGCTGAGGTTCATGGAAGCGGCAAGGCCGGGGCAACCGCTTTATGTGGTCGGCCACAGTATCGGCGGCTACCTGCCCGGGCTTTCGCCGATGGCCAAACGTATCGACCGGATGCTGACCATGGGCGCCCAATATGCCTACTGGCCGGACTATGCCAGCGGCCGCCGCCTGCGGCTGTTTCTGAAATGGCATGTGGTGATGCCAGCCCTGACTGCCGCCTTCGGCTATTTCCCCGGAAAGCGTCTCGGATGGCTGGAGGACCTGCCGGCGGGGGTGGCGAACGAATGGAGTTTTCGCGGCGCACGGATGGAGGCGACCCATCCGGCAGCGGAACGAGGCGATGTGCTGCGGCGGTTCGAAGCGGTGACGGCGCCGATCCTGGCGGTGACCATGTCGGACGACGACATCGGTACGGTGGCGGCAATCCGGCGCACGCTCTGTTATTATCGCAATGCCCAGGTGACGCAGGTGCTGCTGAACCCGGAGGATTACGGCCTGGCCGCCATCGGACATTTCAGCCTGTTCCACTCCCGGCACCGGGAAGGCTTCTGGCAGGATAGCCTTCGCTGGCTGCGGGACGGCATCAATCCCTGGTCCGGACATGTGATAACGTCGTAACGCCCGGGCCTGCGGCTTGCGCTGGATCAACGAATGATCCGAGGCACCTGCGATGATGTCACCAGATGAAAAGGAGGCACAAATGTTCAAACATGTTCTCATCCCGACCGACGGCTCTCCGCTTTCGACCAGCGCGCTGGAAAAAGCGCTCGACTTCGCACGTGAGATCGGCGCCGAAGCCACTGTTCTGGTGGTGATGGAACCGTTGCAGGTCCTAACGCTCAACCCGACGGGCATGGAAGTCGCCTATGCGGAATACGACCGCCAGAACAACGAGGCGGCCGACGGCATTCTCGCCGACGCGAAGGAAGCGGCGAAACAACGGCTGGTCGCCTGCGAAACGGTAAAGCTTGGCAGCCTCGATCCGGCGAGCACCATCGTCGAGACCGCCGGCACCTACCATTGCGACGTCATCGCCATGGCCTCGCACGGCCGCTCCGGTTTCAAGGCCTTCATGCTCGGCAGCGTGACGATGAAGGTGCTGGCGCATTCCAAGACGCCGGTGCTGGTTTATCGGTGAGATCTGGTCTACGCCGGCGCTGGCTGCGGATGTTCGTTCAAAACCGGCCGGTCATGCGGTGCTTTACACCTTCGATATTGCGGCGCACAATGCTCCCTTGGCCCGGGGGACAGCGAATGATGACCGTATTTGAAGGCCTAAAAGGGGAACTCGCCGCCGGCACGACCGTCTTGGCGCTGGTCGACTACAATGTCACCGAATTTCGCGACGGCGACAGTTGCCGTTATGTCGGGCACGTTCGCACCAAACCGTCCATTCTACGAACTGCACTGAACGCTCCGACCCTCCGGCTCGGCGGTCACCGCATAACCCTCAATGCGGTCGAGCATGAGGATTGGGTATCGTTTCATCTGGACAGGTTTCCTTAGAGCGGAACGCTGGTTGTTGGATCTGGTGAGATCGTAATCGTTGTCAGTCCAGCCTGTTCGGCGTCGTCAGGGCTGTCGATGATGGATGGCATCCGCGTCCGCGCATGTGGTAGGGCGCTTGGACAGGTTTAAACCAGACGGTCAGCCGATCAGATTGGCGTAGCGCACCGAATAGATGCGGTCGCGGCCGAGAAGATGTGCGACCAGGGCTTCGCGGTCGAACAGGCCGTGCATGGCCCGATGGCGCAGATCGAGACCGCCGGCAAGCACGCCGAAGGCCGGCATGAGGAGGCGGCTGCCGTCGCTGGCGAAACACGGGCGGCGGACGGATTTTTCGCGACGGCGGACGGTGGCCGACGGATGCAGGTGACCGGCGATCTCGCCCTTGCTTCCCCCCGGGCCGGAAATCAGGCTCGGCTCGTGGCGGAAGACGAGGCCGCCATAAAAGAGTTCGTCGGTGCAGGTGCCGGGCAGGTCGACCGTGCCGTCCGGATCATGGTTGCCGTTGATCCAGACCCACTCGCGGCCGCACGCCATGGTCGTGATCAGCGAACGCAGGTCGGCGGCAAGATGCTCCGATCCCTTGCGGTCGTGGAAATTGTCGCCGAGCGAGACGACGGTCTTCGGATCATAGCGGGCGATGACGGCGGACAGGATGTTGAGCGTGGCGATCGTGTCGTAGGGCGGCAGCATCATGCCGCGGCGGGCAAAGGCAGCACCCTTTTCCAGATGCAGGTCGGAGACGACGAGAACGCCGGTTTCGGGCAGGTAAAGACCTCCGAGCGGATCGCAGACGGCGAGGACGCCGTTCACGACGATCTCTTCCGCACCGGTTGCGGCAGGTCCCCCTGAAATCGTTCGCGCCAAGGCGAGGCGGTGCATCAATTCAACGTCTTCCAGTCCAGCGTACCGCATCAGCCAAGCGCCTCCGCGATCAGTTCGTCGGCGGCTTCCTGCAGCACCGCGTCGTGCGCCTCGCCCGGTACTGGCTCCTTGCCGATTTCCAGCATGATCGGAACGGCAAGCGGCGAAACGCGGTCGAGATCGCGGTGGGTGATGTGCCCCCTGATTCGCGCCAGCATATCGCCTAATCGGGCAAGATCCAAAAGACCGGATGCCGCATCCCGCCGCGTCGCTTCCAAAAGCACGTGGTCCGGTTCGTGGCTACGCAGCACGTCGTAGATGAGATCGGTCGAGACAGTAACCTGCCTTCCGGTCTTTTCCTTGCCCGGATGGCGCCGCTCGATCAAGCCGGAAATCACGGCGCAATTGCGGAAGGTGCGCTTGAGCATATACGATTCGTCGAGCCAGGCTTCCAGGTCGTCGCCGAGCATGTCCTCGTCGAAAAGGTCGGAGAGGCTCAAGGCACCGGCGCGGATCATCGCGCCGATATCGTTGAGGCCCCAGACGGCCAGCGAATAGTCGGTGGCGACGAAGCCGAGCGGCCGGGCGCCGGTCCGTTCCAGACGGCGGGTGAGCAGCATGCCGAGCGTCTGGTGGGCGAGCCGCCCCTCGAAACAATAGGCGATCATGAAGAACCGTTTTCCGCGCGGAAAGGTCTCGATCAGCAGTTCATCCCGGGCAGGCAGCATCGAGCGTTCGCGCTGGATGTTCAGCCAGTCGCGCACCTGGTCCGGCAACACGCCCCAGCGATCGGGATCGGCGAGCATGCCGCGCACCTGGTCGGCGAGATAGGTGGAGAGCGGAAATTTTCCGCCGGCATAGGCGGGGATTTTCGGATCCAGCGAGAAGGCGTTGGAGACGAGGCATTCGTTCTCGCGGATGCCTTCGAAGCGCAGCACCTTGCCGGCGAACAGGAAGGTATCGCCCTGCACCAGCTGTTCGAGGAAATATTCCTCGACCTTGCCGAGCGACATCCCGCCCCGACCGACGGTTCCCTTTGCCAGCCCTTGGGCATTGCGCTTCACCAGCCGGACATTGAGCTCGGTCGCCTCAACGATCGTGCCGAGGTTCAGGCGGTATTGCTGGGCGACCGCCGGATTGGAGACCCGCCAGCGGCCTTCCTTGGTTTTCCTGATCTTGGCGTAACGCTCGTAGGAGCGCAGCGCATAACCGCCGGTCGCGACGAAATCGACGATGCGCTCGAACATCTCCCAGGAGAGGTTGGCATAGGGCGAGGCGCTGGTGATCTCGTCGTAGAGTTCGACCGGATCGAAAGGTTCGGCGCAGGCCATGCCGAGCACGTGCTGGGCGAGCACATCGAGCGCGCCCTCGCCGACCGGCGGCGTATCCTGGGCGCCAAGATAATTGGCGTCGAGCGCCGCCTGGCACTCCATCACCTCGAAGCGGTTGGCCGGCACCAGGATCGCCTTCGACGGCTCGTCCATGCGGTGGTTGGAGCGGCCGATGCGCTGGGCGAGGCGGCTGGCCCCCTTCGGCGCGCCGACATGCACGACGAGATCGACATCGCCCCAGTCCATGCCGAGATCGAGGGTGGAGGTAGCGACGACAGCGCGCAATCTGTTGGCGGCCATGGCGGCCTCGACCTTGCGGCGCTGGCCGGCATCGAGCGAGCCGTGATGCAGCGCGATCGGCAGGTTGTCCTCGTTGATCGTCCACAGCGTCTGGAACAGCAATTCCGCCTGGAAGCGGGTGTTGACGAAGATCAGTGTCGTCTTGTGGCGCTTGATCTCCTCGTAGACCTCGGGAATCGCGTAGGTCGAGACATGCCCGGACCAGGGGATGCGGTCCTCGGTGCGCATGATGGTGATATCGGGTGCCGCGCCACCTGTGACATGCACGAGGCCGGCGGGCGGGGCTGGGTTTTCACCCTGCGGCACCAGCCAGCGCTGCAGGTCCATGGGATCGGAGACGGTGGCCGATAGGCCGATCGTGCGCATGTGCGGCGCGTGCCGGCGGATGCGGGCAAGGCCGAGCGACAGAAGGTGGCCGCGCTTGGAGGTGACCAGCGAATGCAGTTCGTCGAGGACCACGTATTTCAGGTCCTTGAAGAAACGCTCGGCCTCCTTGTTGGCCAGCAGCAGCGCCACCTGTTCCGGCGTGGTCAGCAGGATATCCGGCGGGTTGAGCTTCTGGCGCTGGCGTTTGGCCTGCGGCGTGTCGCCGGTGCGGTTCTCGATCGAGATCTCGAGGCCCATTTCGAAGACGGGCTTCATCAGGTTGCGCTCGATATCGACCGCGAGCGCCTTCAAGGGCGAGATGTAGAGCGTGTGGATGCCGGTGAAGGCGGAGCCGGGCGGGATCTTGCCGCGCCGCGTCAGATCGGTCAGCGACGGCAGGAAACCGGCGAGCGTCTTGCCGGCGCCGGTGGGCGCAATCAGCAGCATGTTTTCGCCGGATGTGGAGCGCGACAGCAATTCCAGCTGATGGGCGCGCGGCTGCCAGCCCTTCTCCGCGAACCATTTCTGGAACGGCCGGGGCAGAAGCGCGGCGTCACGGCCGGAGGAATGGGTTTCGACGATATCCACGCCGTTAAGTTAAGAGCGCGTCGTCGACATGGAAAGTGAGAGGATAAAATTCAACTCAAAAACGAATAAGCATCCTCTTCCACTTCTGGTTATTTACGATATTAAACAACCTATAGGGATATTTAAAAGGGGGAGCACAAGCATCCCTTTAGATAACCAGTTTTCCACCCTGATCCAACCATACCGGACATCCGATGTGGAATTTCCGCATTTGAAGCCGTTACACTTGCGATGTGGATTCTCGAATCTGGCTGGGGAGCGTCGATTCTCTCCCGAGAGCATATGAACTACGCGGGTATGAAATATCGCAACCAGATGCAGTCATACGCCACGCCCATCGAATACGAGGCGCATGACGGGCGAGACACCTATTGCAAATTCGCTTCGCTCGAAAACTTCATCCTGGGCTTCTGGGTCTTTCTTGCCGCGTGCCTTATAACGGATGGCGGAGGAAAGCGGCTGATCCCGCTGAATTTATCCATTTCGTAGGCCCGATATGGGCACAAAACACACAACATGCTAAGCAAAGATCTCGTCGATGCCATGAACTACGGCGGGATCGGCGACCGAGATCGGAGGACAGCCAGTCCGTCGTTGACGAATTCCGGAGCTGATCTCCGCGACAAGTCAACTTGAGGGATGTGGCTAGTGCGGCCAAGAAGATTGGTCACGCGGCAATCGGTTGTCTGGATCGTAAACGCATACTTCATCGCCTGTAACGAGGTTCGCTGGAAAAATCACAAGATTGGTTCCGCCAGCATGTCGTAGGGACGGAAAAAGAAGCCCGCGATAGCTGGCCGAGATTACCTCATCGGCCAACTTCCAAGACGGAGGCACCTTCTTATCAATGCGGGCGATCTTTCGCCATGCGCAGTCCCACTGTGCCCAAGCGACGTCCCAATGAAGCGGATCGAAGCCTTCCGACAGGTCGGCGACCTCGCCAAGCGTGATCTTGTACGCGGCAAGCGTAGCCGGCGGTGTGATGCTCGCGCCCTGTCGATATTCCTCGAGCGCGGTCTGGGGTCCCACGGAAAGATAGAGAGCCTCCACGCCGGGGCGATTGAAGCGGCCACCATCAATGGCAGCGCCGGCTCCGCTGGTCGGAAGAAATGCCCATTTCGGTGTCAGGTAGCGATGAAAGACCGCGTCCGGGCCAATGCCGGTGATCTTCACCCGCGCGCTCCATTCTCCAGATCTCGGATATAGGCTAGCACAGCCTCGATCTCACCATCGGCAACAAGCTCTGCCGCTGTGCGATAACCATAGTCGGCAATCGGTTCGTTTCGATACCAATAGATTGCCTTTTGAAGATCGCCGCTTAGCTCGGCTGCCGCCGAGATTGCCTTGATCACTTCCCGCATCCTGCCCTGCAGGCGCTCGGAGGACGGATTACGCAAGGTGTTGCGGTGAACGCCGGTCAACTCCGCGAGGTTCGCCACCTTGACGCCGAGCGCCTTCGACAGGCGCGACGGCGAAATATAAGGTGTCCGCGGCTCCTGAAGGCTATCGACAAACCCCGAAACGACTGCGTAAGGAGATGCTACCTGAGCCTGTGCCATTTCTAATCTCCGCTCACTTCAAAGCACAATATATGCACATTTTCACGCACATCAAGTTTCTTTGACAAGTAGAGCCTTTTCCTCGACGAATATTACAGCCACTCGCTCAGGGCCTGCGCGTCGAAACGGAGCTTGCGCTTTCGAGCGCAAGCCCTCGGCTGCCTGGCGCCAGCAGCGGGTCACTCAACTGCGACCATTTTAGTAGTAGCCGGTATAGTCGGGACCAAGATCGAAAGCCCTGGCCAGCTCCTCGAGAACGACGAGAACAATGGAAAGCAACATCTTCGGGCGCTCCAGACTTAAAGCCGTCGTTGCTACTTTTCCCATCGTGAAAGGGGTTGTTCCGTACGGTCTGGCAAAAGCCGATGACCTGCCAAAGCTCAGATGTGCCATCAGGAAAGGCCACTGGTCTAAAAGCCAGCGATCTATCGTCGCCGACGATCTGCTTTTTCGGGTTCGCCGCGATCAAAGCCGCAGCCGCTTCACATATTTTATTTTCTCCTTCCCATCGCTCTCGAAGTTGTCGCCATCCAGCCTCAGCGGGCGGACCAGGCTCCGTTCTCTTGAGGTAGCTGTTGGACTTAAGCGCATATTCAAAACGCGCGAAAAAGTAGAGAAAGTCAAAGGCGAGAGACTCCAGATCCTGACCAACGTCGTTTCTTCGCATATGCCCACCCACCGTTCCTAGAGAACTGTAATGCCGACGCCCAGGGAACTCATGGACGCCGCTTTTTAATCCATCAAATGCGGCACCGGAGATAATGCACGCCCCTTCTCCGGTTTTGGAATCAGGCTTGACTTACGCGTCCATATCGTGGATAAGTTTTATCCACGATATGGAGATGAGCGATGAAACTCGGCGACGGTGTCGAACAGGCGATCCACAGCATCAGCATGATGTCCAGCCTCACCGAAGGCGGGGTCCTGTCGGCCGCGGCGCTGGCGGAATTCCACGGGGTTTCGACCAGCTACCTGCTGAAACATCTCCAGGCGCTTTCGGGCGCCAGGCTGGTGGAAACGGTGTCGGGTCCGAAAGGCGGATACCGGCTCGCGAAGAAGCCGGCGGAGATCACGCTTCTCGATATCGTGCTTGCCGTCGAAGGACCGGCGCCGGCCTTCCGCTGCGCCGAGATCCGCCAACGCGGGCCGAACCCGCTGCCGGGACGGTATTTCACCAAACCCTGCGGCATCAACGCCGCGATGCTGAAGGCTGAAAAGGCCTATCGCGCCGAACTCGCCAAGGTGACGATCGCCGACATCCTGGCCGACCTCAACGCAACCGACGACGGCGGCATCGCCGCGCGCGGCTGCGCCTTTTTGGAACTCAACGAACGCAGAACCGCCCGCTAAGGGCCATAGGCACGCCGAAGGCGGCCAAAACCCCAAGGAGAAGACCCATGCATCAGCGTCTCAACATGCTCAAGGCCGCCCCGGAAGCCGTCAAGGCCGTCACGGCGCTCGAAAACTACGTGCAGGCTTCCGGTCTGGAGCGCCGCTTCATCCACCTCATCAAGCTGCGCGCCTCGCAGATCAACGGCTGCGCCTATTGCGTTGACATGCATGTGAAGGAATCACGGCATGACGGCCTTTCGGAACAGTGGATCAACATGATGTGCGTCTGGTGGGAATCGCCGGTCTATGACGACAAGGAACGCGCCCTGCTCGGCTGGGTCGATGCCGTGACCCGCATCGCCGATACCGGCATTCCGGATGCCGCCTTCGACGCGCTGAAGGCGCATTTCACGGAGGAAGAGATCGTCAAGATCACCGTCGCTCTCGGCGTCATCAACACCTGGAACCGACTGGCCGTCGGCTTCCGCAACCAGCACCCGATCGACAAGCCGGCCAGCAAGGCCGCCTGATCGGGGGCCGCCTGACGAAAGCTCCCGCCTCAATCACCGCGCGACGATATACCGGTCGGAGCGGTGATTGATGGCCAGCACGAGATTGAGCACGATGGCGCCCAGCACCGACCATGCGACGGTGATGGGCGAAACGACGGCAAAGGCGCAGAGCATGACGCAGAGATCGAAGGCGAGCTGGATGAGGCCCGCCTGGATGCCGAAGCGCTCCTGGATATAGATCGCCAGGATGCCGACCCCGCCGAGCGACGCGCGGTGGCGATAAAGTCCGAGCAGGCCGTAACCGAGCACCAGGCCGCCGAGCAGGGCTGCCCAGAACGGGTGCAGGTACTGGATCAGGAAGAAATGGCTCTCCAGTTCGGTGATCACCGAGACCAGCGCGATGGCGATGAAGGTCTTCAGCGAGAAGGCAAGGCCGAGCCGCTTGAACGACAGGTAATAGAACGGCAGGTTGACGATGAAGAACAGCAGGCCGAACGAAATCCCGAACGCATAATGCAGCAGGAAGGCGACCCCCGCCGTGCCGCCGGTCAGAAGGCCGACCTCGTTCAGGAAATAGAAGCCGAGCGCCGACACCATGGCGCCGATGAAGAGGCCTTGCCCATCTTCCAGCAACGTGTGTTGTGCCGGATCGGCGCTGTAAAATCCGAGACCGCGCCTCTGCTGCTCAGCCAATTTGAACCCCTCAGGTTTTCGGTGATATTGCACTGCAATAAAACTGTCGGCAAGGATCTTCAAGTGTTCATCGGCGGGCGCGGAAAAAAGCAGGAATCGGCGGGTTCAGCCCAGCCACTTACCTGGACGTGGAATCCCGCGAATATATGCTGAGAACATCGACTCTGTGGAAGCCCGTCCCTTTAGATCAAGGCTTCCACGAACTGCCAATTGAGGCGGCTTCATCGATGCCATCCGGCAGGTCAGTAACCTTCTGGCGTCTTCAGGTCTTCTACCAGGATTGCTGGGGTGGAGAGTTGTTGTCGATAAAATCTTTGACCTCGGAGTCCTCGGGGCAGGAGATATCGCTTGTTAGTTCATCGTAGACGGCATCGACGATGACAATCCTCATGTCCAGTGCAAGCGGAAGATCAAGCCGATCAGCCATCCAGGGCTGTTGATCGGACCCGCATCTGGCGGGACGATCGTGCACCTCTTCATTCCATTCTCCAGAGCTTGGCGAAGGTGGCAGCTTGATTTTCGATCTCGTGTGCCGGGGGAAGCGGCATCGGAAGGTCAGCATCCCCTAGCGCGACCAGCAGGTCCGCATAGTCTCTTAGCCCAAGGCGGCGGACGACCTCGCGCCGAGAGAGCAAGCCCTTGGAATAGGCCAGCAGTGGGTCCTGGTCGGAAATTTCCTTCTCCGGCTCGGTGATTACCTCAAAATGCTCACGGACAATGGCCGTCATGGTTGTCCGGTTTTGTGCTGCGTACGCTCTTACCCTGGCGACCAGTTCATCTGGCAGATTCATGGTCGTGTTCTTCAACATGCCGCAATCCTCCATCCTCTTCACATATAAATGTGAGATGCATGCGGCCAACAAGAATTTCCTTGGGAGAGAAGGGCCGCATGCAGTATGGGGCCTATGAAAAAACTCGGTATCGGGAATGCTGCTTGAGCGGCTGCAATCCTATGGGTTACTTCTGCCCCATCATTTAAGATTCCACATTTGAGTTCGTGGCTGGGCGTTCAGCCGCGCTTTTTCGACAGAAACAGAACGCCGTGCACAGGTTTTCCGGCATCCATGCGAATGACGGTGTTTTCCACGCAGAGCAGATCGAAGCCGAAGCGGGAAAGCAGCGCGCGGATATAAGCTTGCGAATGGGCGTAACGCAGAGAATCCCGCAGCACGAAACCAGCCCCCCGGCCCTCGTCCTCGCCCGCATCCTCGGCCGAGAACGCGAAGACACCGGCCGGCGCCAGCAGTTCCAGGACCAGCGGGAAGACGGTTTCGAGCGAGCCCAGATACATCAGCACGTCGGCCGCCGAGACCAGATCGGCACGGTGGACCGTCAGGTCGCCGAACAGGCCGGAATCGTCCGATGCAAGGCTGAGGTCCGACTGGCCGAGATGGTCGTAAAGACCCTTGGCCTGCGCCTTCGCCAGCATGTTGGTCGACAGGTCGAACCCTTCGAGGCGCGCGGTCCTGGTTCGGATTTCGGCACCGAACAGGCCGGTGCCGCAGCCGAGATCGACCGTATTGCGGAAAGGTCCGTGCGGCGCGACCAGCGTCGCCAGCTTGCCGGGCACGGAGTAGCCGAGCTTCTCCACCAGAGCAGTATCGAACCGGTCGGCATAGTCGTCGAACAGGCCTTCGACATAACGGCTCGGCGGCCGGTCCGGCGTCTGCTCGGCGCCGATCAGCGCGAGTTTCAGGCGGGCGCCAAACACATCGTCCGGCCGCAGTACTAGCGCTTGGCGATAGGCATCCGCGGCCGTGCCGAGACCGGCCTTGCCGCGATACTCGCCGAGCCGGAACCAGCCGGCCGCCCAGCCGGGTGCCAGTTCGAGCGCCTGTTCGATCAGCTCCGCCGCAGCCGCGAAATCTCCGCCCTCCGCCAGCATGCGGGCGTAATCGGCGCGGCGATCGGCGGTGGCATCGCCCGAGGAGAATTGACTGGAAAACGGGCTGGGCGGCATGGATGATCCTCCGAGGTGGAGGTTCTTTGCCGAAGCCACAAAAAAACTCAAGTTCTATCTGAGGGGAAACGCTTGCGGCGGCAACGGCTGCCGATTATCTCTCATGGGAAATTCGGAGAAGGACAAGGATGGCGGACGGGGTCAACAAGTTCCTGGGCGATACGCCAGGTCGCACGATCATCAAGCTGATCGTGGTGTGCCTGGTGGTGGGTTTCGTGCTGGCATTCTTCGGCTTCACGCCGGACAATATCGTCGACACGATCCGCTACTGGTTCCTGGACCTCTGGTATAACGGTTTCCGGGCGCTCGGCCGGGTCGGCAATTATCTCGTGCTCGGCGCGATCATCGTCATCCCGATCTTCGTCATCCTGCGCCTGATGAGCTACCGCCGCTGACATGACTTCACTGATCAAACCTTCCCGGCGGGACCTCCTCGTCTTTTCCGGCCTGGCGCTGGTGCTTGCCGGCTGCTCCACCACATCAGTCCTGACCCCGACTGCCGGCGCCGAGGACGAGACCCAGGCAGCCCTTCCGATGGTCAACAAGTTGCGGCAGAGCCGCGGCCTGTCCGCGCTCGCGCTCGACATGCCGGCGCGCAAGGCGGCGGCCCGCCAGGCGGTTCGCATGGCGAAAGCCAACCAAATGAAGCACCTGATCGGCTTCGGCGACAGCTTTGGCGCCCGGATGAAGAGCAGCGACGTGGCGCTGCCGGCGGCCGAAAACATCGCCAGCGGCCAGGATACGGTCGCAGCTGCCGTGCAGGCCTGGATCGATTCGCCCAAACATCTCGAAAACATGCTCGGCTCCTACCGCGGCCTCGGGGTTGCCATGGCGCGAACCTCTGCCGGCGCCCAACCCTATTGGGCCATGGTCCTTTCCGGCTGACCCATGGAGAGCGGGGGGCGTAACCAGGAGACCGGGGTGGCCAGGCCGTTCGACGTGACGCACCGGCTGGTGCTTGGGATCGCCATCCCGATGACGCTCGGCTTCCTGACGACGCCGCTGCTCGGTCTCACCGATACCGCGGTGGTCGGGCAATTGGGCCAGGCAGAGTCACTCGCGGGTCTGGCGATCGGCGCCATCCTCTTCGATCTCATCTATGGCAGCCTCAGCTTTTTCCGCACCTCGACCACTGGGCTGGTGGCGCAGGCCTTCGGCCGCGGCGACCGCCGGGAACAGCAGGCGGTGTTCTGGCGAGCCTTCTTGAGCGCGCTCGGCCTTGGGGTGATCATGCTGGCGTTCTCGCCACTGATCCTTCGATACGCGCCGGACCTGATGACCAGCGATCCGGCCGTGGCCGACGTGACGCGCCACTATTTCGGCATCCGGGTGCTGACGAGCCCGGCAACCTTCGCCAATTTCGCCATCCTCGGCTTCGTGCTCGGGCGCGGCCAGGGCATGCTCGGGCTGACGCTGCAGATCATCCTCAACGGCACCAATATCGTGCTCGCCATCCTGTTCGGCCTGGTGCTCGGCTGGGGTGTGGCGGGTGTCGCCTGGGCGACCGCGGCAGCGGAAGTGACCGCCGTGGTGATCGGCCTCGTCATCGTCAGCCGGCAATTTTCCGCCGCCGACCGGCCAACGCGCGCAGACATTTTCGACGCTACCAAGCTGCGCCAGCTCTTCCAGCTCAACGCCGACATCCTGATCCGCTCGCTGATATTGAACGGCGCGTTTGCGGTACTGACCCGCGTCGGGTCGAGCTTCGGGGCGGTGACGCTGGCGGCCAACGCGGTGCTGATGAACATCTTCATGCTCTCGGCCTTCTTCCTCGACGGGCTCGCGGGTGCCGCCGAACAGCTCGCCGGCCGGGCGGTGGGCGCGCAGTACCGGCCGTCCTTCGATCGGGCGCTGAAGCTGACCGGCCTCTGGTCCTTCGTGATGGCCGGCGTCGTCGGACTTTTCTTCATCGGCTTCGGCCAGCCGATCATCCAGCTTCTCACCACGTCGGAAGCGGTGCGGCAGGAAGCCTATGTCTATCTCGGCTGGGCGGCGGTGACGGGGCTGACCGGCGCGCTCGCCTTCCAGATGGACGGCGTGTTCATCGGCGCCACCTGGTCGCGCGAGATGCGCAACATGATGCTCGTCTCATTTGCGGGCTATTGCGTCAGCCTCGCCGTGCTCGTGCCGATGATGGGCAATCACGGGCTCTGGCTGTCGCTCAACCTGTTCCTGTTGATGCGCGGCTTCTTCCTGGCGGCCATGGTGCCGCGCAAGGCGCGTCAGAGCTTTGTCCCGGCCCATTGATCGAGGCGGGCATCCCGCAGCTCGCGGATCGAGGAGACCTTCTCCCGGTCGACAAGGCCCGAAAGCCCCTTTACGATCGTCGCCGGCAGGCCGGGGCCTTCATAGACCATGCAGGAATAGAGCTGCACGAGGTCGGCACCGGCGCGGATCTTTTCCAGCGCATCCGCCGCACTCGAGACGCCGCCGACGCCGATGACGGCGAGGTCCGGGCCGACGCGCTTGCGTACTTTTGCAAGGACTGCCGTCGAGCGCTTGAAGAGCGGGGCGCCGGAAAGACCGCCCGCTTCCTTCGCCTGGGCCTGGTCCTTCAATCCATCTCGGGCGAGCGTCGTGTTGGAGACGATCAGCCCGTCGAGCGGATGCGCGGTCGCCTCGGCCGCGATATCGTCCAGGCCCTCCTCCGTCAGATCGGGTGCGATCTTCAGGAAGACCGGAACGGTCCGGCCATGGCGCAGCGCCTCTTCGGCGCGGGTGGCCAGAATGGCGTCGAGCAGCGCCTTCAGGCTGTCGCGCGCCTGAAGATCGCGCAGGCCCGGCGTATTGGGCGAGGAGATGTTGACGGTGAAATAGGTGGCGAGCGCATAAAATTTTCGGATGCCGGCGACGTAGTCGGCAACCCGGTCGGCCGCATCCTTGTTGGCGCCGATATTGACGCCGACGATGCCTGGCGCATTGCGCCGTGCGGTCAGGCGCGTGAACGCCGCCTCATGGCCCTCGTTGTTGAAGCCGAGCCGATTGATGACGCCGCGGTCCTCCACCAGGCGGAAGATGCGCGGCTTGTCGTTACCCGTCTGGGCCTTCGGCGTCACCGTGCCGATCTCGGTAAAACCGAAGCCGAGCTTCAGCATCGCATCCGGCACCTCGGCATTCTTGTCATAACCGGCCGCAAGCCCGATCGGGTTCGGAAACCGAATGCCGGCGACCGTCTGGGCAAGCCGCGGATCGAGGGCCAGGCGGCAGGCGGGCACGAGGCCGGTTTTGAGGGCAGCGATCGACAGCCCGTGCGCAGTTTCCGGATCGAAAACGAAAAGGCTGCGCGAGGCAAACCCGGCAAAGGGGCCGATCATGGCATTTTCTCCGGAAAGGCATGCAGGCCATCGACGCCGATCAGCAGCGGCATTTCCCAAAGGACGGCCGAAACAGGCAGGGTGCCGTAAAGATGCGGGAAAAGATCACCGCCGCGTGAGGCTTCGTATTTCAGCGCCTCGCCGAGACTGGGCGCATTGACCGCGACCAGCATCAGGCCGGCGACGCCGGCAAAGTGCAGCCTTGCGGTCTCCTTCGCCTGCGTACCGGTGGAAAAATGGATAAAGCCGTCCTTGAGGTCGATTTCGGCGCCTTCGAAGACACCTTTTTGCTTTGCCTGGCGCCAGAGCGTTTCCGGCACGATCTTGTACACTATATCCGTCATCATCAACTCTCGGGGACCTGCTATTCTCCGACCGTTTGCCGCAAAGCCCGGCGCTTGTCCACCGTTACAGCAGGAGGACCACAACATGAAAACGCTCGCATTGGTGACTTGCGTACTGCTCTTGCCGCTGGCCGCCACGGCGCAACAAGCGCCGACGAACCGTTTCCAGCTTCAACGCACCGAGACCGGCATCGTCCGGCTCGATACCGAAACCGGCGCGATGACGCTCTGCCGCGACGAGAACGGCACGCTCGCCTGCCGCATGCAGCCCGACGAGAGGGCAGCCTACGAACAGGAGCTCGACCGGCTGGCCAAACGGGTCACCGCGCTCGAGGAGCGGCTGAGCAACATTCCGCCGGACGCCTTGCCGAAAGCGCTGCCGAGCGATGCGGAAGTCGATCGCTCGCTGTCGATCATGGAGAAGTTCATGCGGCGCTTCATGGCGATCGTCGGCGAGTTCGTGGACGAACGAGAAGCCGATAAACCACAACCCAATCGTACGTGATCTCCCGCACTTGTTTCGGGTCTGCGAGAGGTTTACAACTTTCTAAGATTCATTGGCACGACTATGCTCTTGGGAGGGGGCGTGGACATGCAGACACTCACGATCATCATAGCAGACGACCATCCGCTGTTTCGCGGCGCGCTCAGCCATTCCGTGCGCGGCATTGGAGAAGAACTCGTGATCATCGAGGCCGGCGATTTCGAGGCGGCGCGGCGTGCGGCCGAAGACAATCCCGATGCCGACCTGATGCTGCTCGATCTCGCCATGCCGGGCGTCAGCGGCTTTTCGGGACTGATGTCGCTGCGCGCCGAATTTTCCGGCCTGCCGATCGTCATCGTTTCGGCCAGCGACGATTGCGCCACCATCCGCAGGGCGCTGGAACTCGGCGCTTCCGGCTTCATCTCGAAATCCTCCGGGCTCGACGATATCCGTGCCGGCATCCAGACGGTGCTGGAAGGCGACATCTGGGCGCCGAAAGACTACCTCGCCGGACCGGAAGAAGATTCGGGCCTCACCGAGATCATTGAACGGCTGAAGACGCTGACGCCGCAGCAGAACCGGGTGCTCTCCATGCTCGGCGAGGGACTGCTCAACAAACAGATCGCCTATGAACTCGGCGTCTCCGAGGCGACCATCAAGGCGCATGTCTCGGCAATCCTGCTCAAGCTCAATGTCGACAGCCGCACCCAGGCGGTGATCAAGCTCGGCAAGATCAACATGGCGCTGGTGGCCTGACACGGTTGCGACTGGAACAGGATTTTATTCCTTTCGTCCCTTTACGCGAGGCTGAGGTTCCGTTAAAATTCGGGGTGCGCGCGAGCCGGCAGCCCGCTGGAGCGAGGCGTTCAAGGAACCGGTCGACAAAAGTCTGATCGGTAGGGTTCTGATCGAGAGGTTCGCAGAGCGCTGGATTGTCCGGCCTTGTCTCGCGCACCGGTCACGGGTACGGACGACGATGCTGTCACATGATACGATCTGGAGCGCGATAGATACTCTCGCCCAACGCCACCAGCTGACGCCTTCCGGGCTGGCGCGACGCGCCGGTCTCGACCCCACCTCGTTCAACAAGTCGAAACGGCTCGGGCCGGACGGACGGTTGCGCTGGCCGTCGACGGAATCGATTGCCAAGGTGCTCGAGGCGACGGGCGCCACGATCGACCAGTTCATGAGCTACCTGCCCGCCGTTCCCGGCCGCTCCTCGATCCCGGAAGGCAATTTCCCGCCGCAGAACGGCTCCATCCCGCTGCTCGGTTTTGCGCAGGCCGGCGCCGGCGGCTTTTTCGACGATGGCGGGTTTCCGGCCGGCCAGGGCTGGGACGTGGTGGAGTTTCCGGTCGATCCGTCCCGCAAGGCCGGCGTCTATGCGCTGGAAGTCCAGGGCGAATCGATGATGCCGCTTTATCGCGACGGCGACGTGCTGATCGTCGAGCCGGGCGCGCAGGTGCGCCGTGGCGACCGTGTGGTCCTCAAGACCAAGGAGGGCGAGGTGATGGCAAAAGTGCTCGCTCGTCAGAGCGCCCGGACTGTGGAGCTGCTCTCCCTCAATCCGGAACATCCGAACCGCAGCTTCGACCTTTCCGAGGTGGAATGGATAGCCCGCATCATCTGGGCCAGCCAATAAGCGAGGGAGTAGGAAACTGCTCCTACCCGGCCATCAATAAAGCCCGTTCGGAAAATAGCGCAGGTAGATATCCTGCAGCCGGCCGTTGCGCGACAGGACGCTGAGCGCCTGATCGAAGGCGGCGACCAGGAGTGGGTCGTCCTTGCCGAGCATGATCGACAGGCCTTCACCGAGGAATTTCTCCGAGAGATAGGGGCCGTCGAAGAGGGCGCAGCATTTCGCCGACCCTTCGCCCGCCACCCAGAAGGGCAGTCTCAGGCCATCGGAAAAGGCGGCATCCACCTTGCCCGTCTTCAGGGCTTCCAGCACCGCCTCGTAATTGTCGAACGGTACGGCGGCGATCTTCGGAAAAAACGCCTTCAGCATCAGCTCATGGGCGGTACCCCTGACGACACCGACCGGTTTGCCGGAAAGCGCTGCCGCCGTATCGCCGTCGATCCTGGCCTTCAGGTTGCGGGCGAAACGCGCCGGCACGCCGAGATAAGGCCGCGAGAAGGCAAACCGCTGGCGCCGCTCCGGCGTCACGGCCATGCCGGCCATGACCGCTTCGCCGGCGCCACCCTCCAGGGCCTTTTCCAGTTCGTCGAAGGGCAGCGCCTGGATCTGGCACTTCGCCTCGATCTTCAGCTCGGCGCAGATTTCGCGGGCAAGGTCGACATTGAAGCCGGCAAGCCTGCCTGTCTGGTCGGCGAAGTTGAACGGCGGGAAATCGACGCTCGTCAGGATGCGGACCCGGATCACGGTGGAAAGATCGGGGCGGGCGAGCCGCTCCTTGGCATCGAACATCAGGGGCAGCGGGCTGCTGCCTTCGGCAGCCCGAGCCGGGACCGCGGCGGCAGCAATTCCTCCGGTCAGAAGGCAAAGCCGCAGAAGACGGAAGAACCCCTTGATTTTCGGGGATGCAATCATGGGATGCATCTCTATGATCCAGATCGGGACAGGTTGGGGCGCTCGCCTGCGGGCGGTGTAGCAGAGACATGCGCTTGAGGGAATATCCGCCAGCAGCGCTGCCGGTGCAAGATGATGCGCGGAACAATTCGGCGCCGTCCGGAAACCCGTCGGCCGACGACGGCAGCGCTGCCGGCGATCCGGAATTCCTCGCGCTGTCGGCGCTCGGCTTCTCCAAGCCACTGCTTTCGACGCTGACCGACAGGGCGCGGCGCAACGGAACCAGCATCGAGAGCGAACTGCTTCACAGCGGCCAGGTCGACGAGCGGCCTATTGCGGTGCCATGGCGCGTTACCTTCGCCTGCCCTTCATCCCAGCGATCGATCCGGCTCGGTCGCCGACATGCCGGGCTTGGAAACCAGTTGCCACGCCCGAACCGGGTCAGGATCAACCATCGCCGCCAGGCGCCCACGTGGCGGGCGTACCCGAGGCGAGAAGGCTTGCGGACCGGAAGGCGGCACTGCTTGCAATGCCGCTGCTCGGACAGGACCTTGCGATCGCCATTCCATCTTGGGCACCCCGGGCCGTCTCGAGATCAGGCGCGACGCGACGCGTCCGCGAGACGATCAACGGGCTGTTCGAGCGTTTCCTGAGTTCTCGGCCCGCGTGGTACTCTCAAGCTCCCAGGTTTTCCGCCGGGCTCGGATTGGCCGCCCTCCCCACTGCGCTGATCGGGACGCTGCTTTTTCTGCACATTGTTCTGCTGATCTATTTCGCGTTCGCCGCCGTCAACCGGCAGCAGTTCGCACGCCCGTGCCTCCTCCGCCGGGTCGTCCGAAGCCTGACGGACCGCGCTCACGCCGATCAGCCTTTACCGAGGAACCCGGCTACGGATTGCCGAAATTATGACCACGAACGAGCCTCAAGACCAATCTATTGAAGGAAATTTGACTTGGTCCCTTACTCACGGCACAATGCCTAAAATTATGTACATAAGCGCGAGCTGTGTCCATTTGAATGAACAAAGGTAACTAACCTTGCCCCGCAAGAGAAGCTATTCGCGAGTGACGCGCCAAGCCCTCACCATGCTTGGAAAGCTGATCCGCATCGGCCGGGCCGAGCGCGGCCTGACGGCGCAGGAATTGGCCGACCGAGCCGGCATCAGTCGGACAACCCTGTCCAGTATCGAAAAAGGCGCGCCAGGCCCCGAGATCGGTATCGTCTTCGAGGTCGCCTCACTCGTCGGCCTGCGTCTGTTCGAATCTGACGAGCGCATGTTGCAGGTTCACAGTTCCCGCGTCGACGAAAAGCTGACGCTGCTTCCCAAGAGCGTCCGCCACGCCGTGAAGGAGGTTGATGATGATTTCTAGGGCGAGCGCCACGGAAGCCTTTGTCTGGATTTGGCTCCCCCAGGCAACGGAACCGGTTGTGGCAGGGCGCCTCGTACAGGATCGCGAGCGCCTGCTCTTTGCCTACGGCGCCAGCTACCGGAGCCGAAAGAGCGCCATTCCTATCTATGACCCCGAACTTCCCCTTCGGGAGGGCGTAATCAGGCCCATCAACGGATTGCCGATGGCGAGCTGTATTCGCGATGCCTCGCCCGATGCCTGGGGCCGCCGCGTCATCATCAATAGGCTGACCGGCAAGACGCCCGACGCCGTCGGCGTGCCGGAGCTCAGCGAGTTGACCTTCCTGCTCCAGTCAGGCTCCGACCGGATTGGCGCCCTCGATTTTCAGGCATCGGCAACAGAATATGTCCCCCGCCTTGCCGCGCAAGCCTCTCTCGACGAACTCATGGAAGCGGCCGAACTGATCGAAAAGGGAGTGCCGCTTCCCCCGGCGCTCGACCAGGCTATCAATCACGGCACCTCGATCGGCGGCGCGCGCCCCAAGGCGCTTATCGACGACGGCACCACGAAGTTCATCGCTAAATTCTCGGCAAACAACGATACCTACAGCGTCGTGAAGGCTGAATTCATCGCGATGAAGCTGGCATGCGCCGGCGGGCTCAACGCGGCATCCGTGTCGATAACCCGTGCCGCGCATAAGGACGTGCTGCTGATCGAGCGCTTTGACCGCGGGCGTACAAAGGACGGGTGGACGCGGCAGGCCATGGTCTCGGCGCTGACGATGCTTGGCCTTGATGAGATGATGGCCCGTTACGCTTCTTATGAGGACCTGGCGGAACTGATCCGTCATCGCTTCACGGCCCCCAAGGATACACTCAAGGAGCTCTACGGGCGGATTTGCTTCAACGTGCTGTGCGGCAACACCGACGACCATGCCCGCAACCATGCCGCGTTCTGGGATGGTAAGATGATGACACTGACGCCCGCCTATGACATCTGCCCGCAAAACCGTACCGGCACTGAAGCCACACAGGCCATGCTGATTAAAGGCGACCGACGCGCCAGCACGCTGGCAACCTGCCTTGCGGCCGCGCCGGATTACCACCTGAAAGAGGCGGAAGCCGCCGCGCTGATCGAACACCAGATCATGGCCATAGCCAAACAGTGGCAACCCGTCTGCGAGGAAGCCAGGCTGAGCCCTGTCGACCGCATGCTGTTCGCCGGACGTCAGTTTCTCAATAGCTATGCCCTGGAGGGGCTCGATGGCCACAAGGCACTGCACGATGCATTTGCTGCCGCCCGGAATGCACTGATCGCAAGTGGAGACGCCTAAAGAGGTGAGCACCGCAGCGGCTCAGAAGACGCGCTTAGGGCGGGCATTTCTCAGCTCAATAGACCACGCATCATGGGCTGCTGAGCAGAACACATCAGGGATCAACTTCCAACGGTCGTTCGGGACAAACGACCACTTGGCCCGGAAATGCGTACTCACAACGAGATCCTGCGCCAAATCTGACGGGTGTGCTGCGATCCGATCGGCGCCCTTCAAGAGTGCGTCCCCGTTAGGCACCGATCCAGGCGCCAGCACGAGATTGTCGGCTAGGTCCGCTGTAGCTTACGGCTTCACTGAGGAGCGCTCCAACTCGAAGCGGATCGGCGTGCCACTCTACTGGATGATGAACTCTCCGGCGACGTGGCGGGCGGAGGATCGAGATGCGGTCGAAAACCTCTCCTGGAACAAGACGCCGCATCAGCCGACCGGCAAAACAAGCGGATCCTCAGTCACGCGTGGCATGCCGGAACATTTCCGCTCCCTGGGCGTCAGGTAGGAGGCTCTGACAATGGAGGAGATAATGCACACCTACTACCGTTATGACGGCGGCGCACCCGCACCCGCGCCCGGCGCCCTTATCATCAGGTTCTACCACTCCGGCGACGAGATCCGCGGCTTTGTCCGCAAGATCGCCGAACCCTCCGAAGACGACGCGATTTTTCCGGGAGAGGAAATGGAACCGGAAGCCGCCTTCCGGACGGCCGAGAACAGGAACCGCGGACCGGACAAGCCGCCGATCTTCGTCGAGCTTTCGGAAGGGTTCAATGGGACCCAGCCTGGGGCAGATTGATGTGATGTCGGGGCTTGAGACCTAGACCCGGCCTCATGCCGTTCCTTGCGCAGAAAGCGGGTTGCGCGCTTGTCACTTCTTCATGCCCACGTGAGCCGGGGTAACCATCGCGCCGATCCGCCCGCTCCCGCTGGTTAATGCTTGGGCGTTGTCAGGGAGACGCTGATGCTTCGAATTGGACTATTCACAACGACAGACCTTCCGTCGTATCTACCCCGGCCAGGACAAGCCGCCCCGGTGCATGGCCGAGCCCGGTTGTGATCCTCGTGCTGCGCGGCGGGATGAAAGACAGACGTGGAAAATAAGCAGTCAAATATCAGGGCGGCCGCATGGATGATGACATCCATCGCATTGCTCCTGCTCATGGCCGTCTCGGGTCGTGCCGTAACCCGCGAGATCGACGTTTTTCAGGTGATGGAGATGCGCTCCGTCATCGCCTTTTTCATGCTGCTGCCGCTTGTCCATCGCGAAGGCGGCATTAAGGCGATGCGAACCGGCATTCTGCCGAGCCACATAGGCCGCAACGTTGCCCACTACGTTGGCCAGTTCGCCTGGCTGATGGGCCTTACACTGATCCCGTTGGCGCAGGTCATCGCCATCGAGTTCACCGCCCCAATCTGGGCAGCTCTGATGGCCGCGGCGTTTCTCGGGGAACGGCTGACCTGGCGTAAAAGCGTGGCGATCCTGTTCGGTCTGGTCGGCGTGGCGCTGATCGTGCGCCCGGGCGCGGCAGCGCTCAACCCGGGTCACCTCATCGTGCTCGGAGCAGCCTTCGTATTCGCCATATCCTTCATCACCACGAAGGCCCTGACACGTTCCGACAGCGCAACGAAGATCATTTTCTGGATGCTCGTCATTCAATCGGTGATCGGAATAGTACCGGCGCTGAACGTTTGGGTCTGGCCGTCTGCAGCAATATGGCCGTGGATTTTCCTGATCGCGTTTACAGGTACATTCGCTCATTATTGCATGGCGAGAGCATTGTTTCATGCCGACGCAACGGTGGTGATGCCGATGGACTATCTGCGTGTGCCGTTGTCGGCCCTCCTTGGTTACCTCCTGTATGCCGAGGCGATCGACAGCTTTACCGCGATTGGCGCAGGACTGATCCTCGCAGGCAATCTTTTCAACCTGCGCCGACCCCATGCCAACCGGATACAGGCCACTCCGTCCTGATGGTCGTCCGCAAAACCTGCCCTATTCCGCGTCCCGGTGGTTCTCCTTGAGCAAATCCCTTGCTGACGCCCGGGTCATCGGGGCCATCCATTTGGGCGGTTTCATTCATTTATGCAGTAGATAACCGCACACCCCGTCGACCGAAAAAACATGCCGATTCTGCATCTCCGCGGCCCCGAGCGCTTTCCCCACGCTCAGCCCGCGAGGCGACGACCGTGAACGCCTGCCCGCGCAAGGGCCATCAGCATCGGGCCGACAGCGAACTCGCCTCTTTCGGTACGGCGGGTGAGATCGCACAGATAGCCGCCGGCCGAGTTGATGTGCCCTCCCCTCTCGAGAATGCAGGCAATGACGGTTGCGGCATTTTCCCTCCCCATCGCCACACACGCTTGCTCATAGGCGGTAGGGCTGACCCCCAGCATGGTACGGACAACGACCGCCGCCGCCATCAGGTCGCGCCAGTTGTCGATTCTCCCGCCTGGCCCGTAGTCTGCGATCTGCGGGCAGGCCTGGAGCACGAGCCCAAGTGGGAAGGATTGCAGAGATCCTCTGGCGACACCGTCGTTGCGGGACCCCCTTTCGCTGCTTTGGTTAGCTCCAACGCGTCCGCTCAACGGCTTGGGTTCGTTCGGCAAGGGTGCGACACGCGTGATCTCCAAGCGGGGTTCAGATTCAAAATGGTAGTTAAGATTAGAATTCTGTTTGTGGCGCTCAATCTGAGACTCCCTGCCGTCGATTTTTTGCGTTTTTACCCGGATTTCCAGGAGGTTGATGATCTCCGAGCGCAACATTTCCATCTCGTCCAGAATGGGAGCGAGGGTTTTGATGGTGGCGACACGCGGAATCCGCCCGACCAGCGCTCGGAACATGTCGAGGATCGTCGCCCAATCCCCGGGAACAGCTTCGTCGAAGGCTGCGGCAATCAGCTTGGCGACATCACGCCGGCAGACGGTGAGCCGGTCGCGGGTGATCCGCAACAGTTCTCGATCGGCGACCACCTGGGCGGCCAGGCTCTCGATCTCGGTGGCACGTGCCAGAAGCGGTGCGAGGCTGAAGCCGAACGCCTCGCGGATCTCTCCAGCCCTACTGCGACGGGCGTAACGTTTCCCGTTTGGGCTATCCTTGCGCAGGATGAGACCGGCCTCGATGAGAATGGCAAGATGTCGCCTGAGGGTCGCAGCCGTCATTCCACGGGCGCGGAGGGAGAGCTGGGCGTTGGAAGGGAAGACGACGAGGCCCCTCGCCTCAGTAATCTCGTCATCCGGATAGAAGGTCAACAGCGCATCAAGCACGGTTAGGGCGCGATCGGTCACGCCCAGCAACGGCCGTGCTTCGCAGACGGCTCTGAACAGTTTCCATTTGTTACGGGTGAATCCGGGTTCAATTGTCTCGGCAAGTTGCTGATTTACCAACATGCCAAGCGACATCGCCCGCCGCCCAAAGGGCGTCGTCACATACCTATTCTCCATCTGCCTTCACTTTCGCTAAGGCAAAAGAAATCCGCACGCCCAAACGGCGCCTAAACTCTTGACAGTGATTCGAGGAAATGCGATTCTTGATTTGCTAAGATCTGAGAAGGGCTTCCACGACCATGTCGCTTGGGGGCCTTTTTCTTTTGCGGTTTACGCTCCTTTATTCTGCTGGAATTCTGCAAAGAGGCCCTGGAGTCTCTCCTGCACGAATTGGTCGAACCCGGGCGCGGCCTTGTTATCGAAAACAAAGGTTGCGCTCGATGCGTTCTTCTTGAACTGGACCGGAACTCCGGAAATTTGCGGGTTGACGACGGGGGCCTCGGTTACGGCCGGCCTTCTGACGGCCAGCGCCAGCGCCAGCGCCCGGTGAAACCGCTCGTCACTTGATAGCGGCCGCGAGTTGTCCGCGGACAACTCGGCCAGAATCAGATCAGGCTCCACACTCTCAAGGCGCTCACCCAATTCCAGCCAGCGTCTGCGGCCGATCTCCGGTGCCACGCCGATGGCGGTGATCAAGGCGATCGGCACCTGCCGCGTCACGATCAGCATCTTGGAGAGCGCGGCTTTATCCACACCCAGCGCCGCCATGATGATGTCGCGCGTAAAGCCCCGTTGCTCGAGGCGCAAAGCGAAAAGCGCCCGCTCGATATAGGAGAGGTTGGTTCGGGCGCTGTTTTCCTGCCCTTGGCTGACCACCAGCTGATCATCGGTGAGTTCGCGGACAACGGCCCGTACACGGATACCAAGTTTCTTGACCGCAGCCAGCCGGCGATGGCCGTAGGCGACCTGATAGCGGCCTTTCGTCTGCGGGTGGGGCCTCACCAGGATGGGCACCTGCTGGCCATGCTCGCGGATCTGCTCCACCAGCTCGTTCAGCTGAACGGCGTCGATTTCCAGTCGGTCTTCGACGAAGGACGCATCGATAAGGCCAGGATCGATCTCGACGACCATCTGGCCCTGGGCCAGCTGCCGTTCAAGGTCGTTCGCCCGTTCGACCTTCTCGGTGATGTTGCCGAGGGTCTTGGTGATCCCGCCCACGGGGGCCGGATTGCGGGCCTGTGGCACAAAGCCGGCGATCGGGCGATTGTCCCTCAGGGCAGTGGGCTCGGGGCGCACCGCGGTGGACGAGGATATCTCGATGAGGTTTTTTCGTGCCATCTAATTACTTCCTTCCCCACGTGGATCGGATATGGGCCTCGATCTCTGCATTCACGAGATTGAGTGATTCCCAGGCGCGATCGTAGGTGCCGCGGACAAACAGCGACCTGTCCACTTCATAAAGCGTTTGCTTCGTCACCCCGGCATCGGCGATGGCGGTCGATTTCAGCATCGCATTCTGAAGCATGCGGTTGCCAAAGATGGCGCGCATGAAGCCCGTCATCTGGCTTTGCGGGCCGTCATTGGGTTCAAATCTGGTGACGAGATACCGCATCCAGTCGTAACTCGTCCGGCCCCCTGCCCTTTCGACCACGGACATGAGCTCGCTGGTCATGGTCAGGAACTGCGACATCGACATAACGTCGAGCATTTGCGGATGCACGGTGATCAACACGGACGTGGCAGCGCAGAGCGCCGACATTGTCAGGAACCCGAGCTGCGGCGGGCAATCGACGACCACGACATCGTAGAGGCTTTCGATTTCGGTCAGCGCCTCGCCGATCCGGGCGAAGAACATTGTCTCCGCGGTTCCGGATGCCATTGCCTTCGGGGTCTCATGCTCGAACTCCATGAGCTCAAGATTGCCAGGGATCAGGTGGAGATGGGGGGTATAGGTGGCGCGCACGATATCGGCAATCGGCCGCGGATCTTCATAGCGGATCGCGCCGTAGAGCGTCTCTGCCTCGCCGACGTCGAGTTCCGGCTGATGGCCGAACAGGGCCGAAAGAGAAGCCTGCGGGTCGAGATCGACGGCCAGAACGCGGTAGCCTCTCAAGGCCAGATATTGCGCCAGATGCGCGGCGGTGGTCGTCTTGCCCGAGCCGCCCTTGAAGTTCATCACCGACACGATCTGAAGCTTGTCGGTGCCCTTGCGGGCCGGGACGTATTTCGGCGTCCCGTTGCGTTCATCGAGAACCCGACGGATCCGATCCATATCGTCAGCACCATAAAGGCGCCGGCCATTGGCAAGGGGGTCCGGGCCGTGCCCCTCGGCTGCGACCTGCCTGAGATAACCCTCGCCGATGCCAATGAAACCCGCTGCCTCGGCAGGGGAAAAGACCCGCATCGTCTTTTGAGAAAGGGGTGGGAAGATTTTGGCCTGGTGCTGCTGGAGCTGATAGGACAGCTCCTGCGCGTCTGTTGCCAGAAGGGAAGGAAGATGCTCTTGATCGTCCTGGATAACGAGACTCGGCTGCATTTGATGTTTTCCCGGTTAACTGCGCAATTTCCACAAAAAGCGCTTTAACTGCGCAGTTACATTATGCTCCGATTCGTTACTGATTGACAAACGCTTAACCAAACCGTCGTTCTCTCCTGCTTTCCGCGTAAGTTGCACCCGTTGACGCGTCTTCTGGATTCATTTTTCGATGGTTATAGGCAGGTGGGTTTTGGATCAGGAGCTGAGTAGTCCGCGGACTACTCAGCTCCTCACCTCATCGATGAGGGGTATTCAAATCCGGTCCTGAACTGATCAAGGTGGACTGCACATCGGTAGGCGCGGTCAGTTCTTTCCAATCGGGCGCCTCACGGATGACCTGGCGCAATGGACGTTGTGGACTGGTTTGCGCGCTGGCACGAAGGGCAATGCGACGGAGATTGGGAGCACGGCGTCGGTGCTTCGATCGACACTCTTGATAATCCTGGCTGGTTGCTAAAGGTCGATCTCGCCGGCACGGACTGCGATGGCCGGATACTCGATCGGATCACTCAAAATTACGAGCATAAGCTGGACTGGTGGACGTGCTGGACGGAAGACAACGTGTTTTGTGGCGCTGGCGGCCCCCGTCAACTTCGGTCGCTTCTTGAGGCGTTTCGAGACTGGGCAACGAGCGTCCGCTAGGATGCCTGCAGGCATTTTGACGCCGCAGCAAATTCTGACCCGTATGCCGAATGAGGCGATATGATCCGGTCGACTTCGGGTGGCGCGCGACCGGCCGCTTCAGCCGAACAAGTCTGAAGGCGCTCCTCGCGTGAATGATCGTTGCGTGCTGAGCGGCACCTTCTGGGTTTTGCGATCACCTTCGGCGTCGCGTGGCCGAGCGTTTATGGCCACTCACCATTTGCTACAGCTGCTTCGTGGGATGAGGAAAGGCGAGTGTCTGGGATAGGAATGATGGGCGCCATCATCCGCAACCTCTGACGGCCGCATCCAGGTGACCGATAGGACGTCCGTCCGCGCTCACCAGCAGGCTGCCACGGCAAAGGGGATCGGGAGCATCGTCTCGTCGGCCCCGAGACGGGCTCGCATCCATGCGGTCGTCGAGGCACAACGGCTTTCGATCCGGCTCAAGCCTTACTCCTTGCCGAGCACACGATCGGCCTGTTGCCGACCAGCCGCGCGAGCACGTTGGTCGGGATGCGGTCGTTTGGCCGATAAAGCCCATGACGCGGATCGTATCGGCGCATCTCTGTGCAGCAGAGGTGCTTTGGCCACTGTCCACCCGGGTCCAGCCGGTGCTGGAAATTCCGCGTCAGCGCGGGCTAAACCGCGAGCGCAACCGGATCGAGCGCGTCTTTTCCAAACTGAAGCACGTCCGCCGCGTCGCCACTCGCTCCCACAGGCTTGACGAGAACGTCCTGGCAATGATCCAATTCGCCTCAATGCGGTTGCGGACGTGCGCTTGAGGCTGGGGATCGAAGGACGTCATCCTTGCCATTGGTAGTCCGCGGACAACTGAGAAATTATCCAAGAATCTTGGGTGTGCGATCGGTACGGGGGAGCGCGGATCCAGGGACTACCCTCGAGACCCTGTTCGGCAATCCAAACGTCCCGTTGATGATCGGGGAGGAGGCACCGGCGGCTGATATGGGTGCAACGACCTGGGGCTGAGAATGTCCCGTGGCAGGCCGGTGGTGCGGGGGACGTAGAGACTGCACGCCTCTACCTCTTCAACGAATGCAAACCCGACATGACGCCGCGAACACGTCAGGCTGCTGACCGTGTCGAGCTTCGAGCGAAACCGTCGCCGCGACAGGTGGCGCGGCGACGCGGTTCCCACCGGTCCGTGGGCTCTGAGAGAGAACCGTGAGAGCGACGGCCATTTGGTCGAGCCTGTCGCGGATCCCGCCGTCGGCCATTCGGCGGTCGGCGCGGGAGGGATCTGGCGATGAAAGGGGCCGCGTCCGACAGGCTGCCTCAGCGATCGAGCCGGGCGATGGCTGGGCCAGGCTTCTTTCCCGATGACCCCATGGACGAGATGAGCGCCGGCGATTTTAAGCAACGGGCTCGATCTGCGAACTGAGGTCCAGAAACACCACTTTGGTCGTCAAGGGACGGCGGGACGGCTCTCGCGCCAGGGATAGCAGTCTCCGTTTGGGCAAGCGACCGCGTCGGTGCTCGCATGGGTGAAGCGCCCGAATGAAACGTCGCCAAGTCTTTAGGTCCGCTATCGCCGCGTGCGGATCCCTGGATGCCGCAGGATCTTCCGGACTCATTTTAAACGGCGGCGGGCAGGGGAGGGGTGGTTAAACTCGCTTGGGACGATCGAGGTTGGAACTGCCACAAATCATTATGACGTTTGGGTTAGCGATAGTTCGACGAATCGAAATTTCATCCGCATAGTGCCTTTCCAGGATGAGATCGGATCCAAAGGCATCGACGGATTGCGATGTGGCCTCCGCGGAGGCGGCGGAGCCTTCCAAAACGATAAATTTTCGGTCGACACATCGTGCGGTTTCTCTAGCCAATTTTGCCAGAAACCGCACTCTCCCGGTCTATCCCACCTGAACTCGCTGCCAACCGTACCGCTGGCACTCAGACGGATCGTCCTGTACTCAGGACCAGGCGCAGCCTTGAAACGCACCGATGGGCAGCTTCAGGTATCGCATGCCGTTGGCTTCCGGTTCCGGAAGCCGGCCGCCATTGATGTTGATCTGCAGCGCGTGCAGGATCAGTTTCGGCATCGGCAGGGTGCGATCCCGCTTTTCGCGGATGGCGACGAACGCGTCCTTGTCGGAAGACTGCTTGAGATGGATGTTCTCCGTTCTCTGGCGCTCCACCGTGCTTTCCCACTGCGGCTGCCGGCCGCCGGGCTGATAGTCGTGTCCGACGAAAATCCGCGTATCTCCCGGCAGTGCCAGGATGGCCTGAATGCTGGACCACAGCGCACTTGCGCTGCCGCCGGGAAAATCCGTGCGGGCCGTGCCGCCGTCCGGCATGAACAGCGTGTCATGCACGAATGCTGCGTCGCCGGCGACATAGGTGATCGACGCAAGCGTATGGCCGGGCGAATGCATGACGTCGACCTCGATCTCGCCGATGGAAAACGTTTCTCCATCGGAGAACAGGCGGTCCCACTGGCTGCCGTCGACAGGCAGGTTTGTCCAATTGTAGATCTGCGCCCAGATTTTCTGGACATCGATCACGTGAGCGCCGATGGCCATCGGCGCGCCGGTCACGCCTTTCAGGTAGGCGGCCGCGGAAAAATGGTCGGCATGCGGATGAGTGTCGAGGATCCACTGCAGGCGCAGGTCGTGCCGGCGGACATGGTCCAGCAGGGCATCAGCGTTATGGGTCGCCGTCGAACCCGACTTCTCATCGAAATCGAGAACCGGATCGATGACGGCGCAGGCCCTGGTTTGCGGGTCGCTCACCACGTACTGGATCGAACAGGTACGCGGATCGAAGAACGCGGCGACGTCAGGTCTATGCATAACGAGCCTCCCGAAGGTCCGGCGTGCGCGGAGAAAAGATCGCCCGTGCGGGATCGAATGTATAAAACTCGGTATAGGAAGCCGCATCTCGCGCCAACTGTGCGACAGATTGAAGGATGAACTGGACTTTCTCGTCCGAAAGCAGAACGCTCAGATTGAGCCGTGTGAAGCCCGGCTTCTCGATCTCGTTGCCGCTCAGGATTGCCTGCCTGATCCGCTCCGACGTCTCGGGATCGATCGACAGCAGCCGGTGCACATACGGACCTGCGCAGGCGCAGCCCCCGCGGGCCTGAATGCCGAACCGGTCGCTGAGCATGCGGGTGACCAATTGCTGATGAACGTAGCCGCCCTGGCCGTCCCTGATGCGAAACGAGAATATCGGCAGCCGCGCCATCGCGGCGGAGCCCAGAAGTTCGATCTGCGGCACGTCCTGCCAGGCGGCGAGCGCCCTTTGCGTGAAGATGTCGTTCAGCCGGCGGATTTCCTCCAAGCCGATCGCATGCTTGACGAGGAAGACCAGTGCCGCCCGGATGTCGCCGACGACGTTGGGCGTTCCGGCTTCTTCGCGGGCTTCCAGGCTGTCGCTGTAATCGTGGCAGGTGGGCGATACGAATTTGACGGTGCCGCCGCCCGGCCAGGACGGCTTGTTGGTGACGACGGCGTCATGCCGCACGATCAGGACGCCGGAGGCGCCCGGTCCGCCGAGGAACTTGTGCGGCGATACCACGATCGCGTCGATCTCGGCGCCTTGCTCCGGCGTCATCGAGATCGGCATGTAGGGGCCGGCGCCGGCATAGTCCCAGACGATCTTGGCGCCCGCCTGTTTCGCAAGCCTGGTGACGGCGGCAACGTCGGTCGAGATCCCGGTTATGTTCGATGCGGCCGAAAACGAGCAGATTGTCAGGTCGGCAGCGGTGCCCTGAAGGGCCTCGTCCAGAAGGACAAGATCCGGGCCGCCGCCGCTGCCTTCGGAAATTTCGACAATCTCAGCGCCACTCTCGCGCCAGGGCAGGATGTTCGAATGATGCTCGTAGGGTCCGACGATCACGCAAACCCGCCGACCGGCAGCGATCGCATCGGTAATGCCCAGCAGGTTGACGAGCCGATTGAGGCCCGCAGTCGCGCCGGATCCCGCAAAAATGGCGGCATGCCGGCTGTCTGCTCCGCAGCATTCTTTGATGACCGACCGCGCCTCACGCCGCAAGCGGGTCATCATTCCCCCGCAATAGGAGGCCTCCGTATGGCTGTTGGCGTAATAGGGCAGGACCTCGTCGAGAACAAACTGCTCGACCTGCCTGAGCGCCCGTCCCGAGGCGACGTAGTCGGCATAAACGAGATCCTTCAAGCCGAACGGCCCGTCGACCTTCGCCTTCGAACCGATCAATCCGTCTTTCAACGCGGTGATCCGATCGGCGACTTCGAGGCTGCTTTTGAACTTGCCAAGAACGGTGACGAGTTCCTTTGATGGATTGAGATCGGCCTGTTCACGCATCGTCGGTTCTCCAGACAGCAATTGACAGCGATTATAATCTCGACCACCGTCTGAAACCTTCACCTATTTTTCAGGCAACAAGCGGAAATGCGGGTCACATGATCGATAAATCTGTCAGTTTTGATCATATCGATCTGAAAATCCTGACCTGCCTCCAGCGCAACGCCGCACTCTCGCAACGGGATCTGGCCGAGCAGGTGGGACTTTCGCAAAATGCCTGCTGGCGCCGGCTGCAGCGGCTCCAGTCAAGCGGCGTGGTGGGCGGTTCCCGCGCCGAGGTCGATCTCGAGATGCTGGGCTTTGACCTGACGGTCATCGTGATGATCCGGACCCGTCACCATTCCAAGGAATGGTCCGAGGATTTCCGCAAGCATGTCGACCGGCTGCCGGAAGTCATCGATTTCTATCGGATAGGCGGAGACTGGGATTATCTGATCAAGGTCGTCACCCGCGGAATTTCGGGCTACGACGCCTTCTATCAAAAGCTCATCACCAATTTCGACCTGGCGACCGTGACCGGATTTTTCGCCATGGAGGCCATCATTCGCAATCGGGCCGTGGACCTAAGCCGCCTGAGGTGAACCCACGAGGCCGGCGGCATATCCCGATCGGTCAACTCAAGCCTCTCCTGCGTTGACGCGAAATTAGGCGATATCCGCAGATTCAGCAAATGCGGGTGGGGGTTGGATGCAGCGGCGCGGTCTTCCGTTACGAAGGGGCGCGAGACGGGCAATCTATTTTAGTTAATTAGAAATTATCAATATGGTGTGACATTTTGCCCTGACGATCGAGCCGGTCGCCCCTAAGCGCCTTTGGAGAGCCGCAGCATGAACCGCCCAAGCATCAAGCAAGCCCTCGTCCTGAAGCTTTCGATTATCAGTGTGTTCATGATTGGTTTATCCTATGTCTCCCTCAGCACGATCGCGACACTCAGCGCCAATGCGGAGCAGATCGGGACCTTCTGGATACAGCGGCTGTTGACGGCCCGTGAGATAAAAGGCGATTTCCTCGATCTCAAGCTTGTCTATGCCAGCTACATCCTCGACGATACGGCGGAGGAGCAGAGTATCGGGAAGCGAAAGATCGACGCCGCTGTCGCTGCTGTCGAAAAGGTTATTGCTGACTACGAAAACGGCGTCCGGACTGAGCGCGGGAGGGAACTGATCAAGCGGATCAAGCCGGAGTTCAGCAAATACCGCGCCTCGGCTGAGCAAATGGTCGCACTTCATAAGAGCGGAAAGACACCGGAAGCGGTTCATTTATTCAAGAAGGACATGGAGTCGCAAGCCGAACTGGTGGACAAGGGGGTCACCGATCTGGTTGCGTTCATCCTCAACCAGGCTGAAGGCTTTGTGGCGGCAAGCGGTGCCTCCGCGAAGTCCGCTTTCCTGCAGACGGCGGCGATCGCCGTGCTTGCGGTGCTCATAGTTCTCGCCGGCATCGTGTTTGCGATCTCAGGCGTCGCGAATCCGATCCGAAGGATCACCTCCGCGATGAAGCAACTGTCGGACGGAGACCTTGATAGCGATATTCCTTACGCCGGGCGCGCCGACGAAGTTGGTGAAATGGCCGGTGCAGTTGAAGTTTTCCGTCACAACGCCCTCAACCTCGTCAGGCTCGAGAATGAAGCGGCAGAATCCCGCATCGAGATGGAGGCGGCGCGCGCTGCCGCCCAGCAGCGCGCAGAACGGGAGGCCGAACAATTGCGCTTCGCGACCACGACATTGGGCGGAGGTCTGCAGCGGCTTGCGGAGGGCGACATCTCATTTCAGCTTTCTGAGCAATTTGGGGCCGAATACGAGGCGCTGCGCGAGGATTTTAATGCTTCGCTCCGCCAACTGGGCACGACAATCGGCGCGGTACTCCAAACCGTACAGAGCATAGACAGTGGGACCGGTGAGATTGCATCCGGTGCTCAGGACCTTTCCAAGCGCACAGAACAACAGGCAGCCTCTCTCGAGGAGACGGCTGCAGCCTTGGATGAGATTACGTCCAATGTCGCGATGTCGACGAAACGTACCGACGAGGCACGCAATGTGGCCCTAGAAGCCAATGCCAGCGCCAAACGGTCAGCGACGGTCGTATCGGAAGCCGAGAAAGCCATGCGGCGCATCGAGGACAGTTCGCAGCAGATTTCGAACATCATCGGTGTAATTGATGAAATCGCCTTCCAGACGAACCTTTTGGCGCTCAACGCCGGTGTCGAAGCCGCCCGTGCCGGTGAGGCGGGCAAAGGTTTCGCAGTCGTCGCACAGGAAGTCCGCGAGCTTGCTCAGCGGGCTGCTCAAGCGGCCAAGGAAATCAAAGGGCTCATCCAGAAATCATCGACCGAAGTGGAAAATGGCGTGAAACTGGTTCTCGAAACCGGGACGTCGCTCAAGTCGATCGGTGAGTACGTTGTACAGATCAATCAGGTCATGGATGCGATTGCCACCTCGGCGCGCGAGCAATCGACCGGACTTGCCGAAATCAATACGGCCGTCAATCAAATGGACCAGGCGACGCAGCAGAACGCGGCGATGGTCGAGCAGTCGACAGCCGCCGTCGCTTCGTTATCCTCCGAGGCGAGCCGCCTGCGGCATCTTGTCAATCAGTTCCAATTGAAGAGCGACAATACGACCGACATCCAGCGGATTGCGCGGTCCTTGCAAACCGGCCGGCCCGTGGAGACGATCGCTCCCCGCCGCGCGAGCCAAAGATGAAGCGCGGCGGTTGTACGGGCACCACTTCGCCTTTGCCCTACAAGGGGCTTCCTGAGGCGGTGGTTCTACCCCGCGACGGGCTTCGCAACGCCACTTCCGGCCTCGACGCGGTCAGCCAAAAAGAGGTCGTCACGTTCCTGCAGGAGAACGCTTCGGCAAACATCCCTGCTTCTTCATCAGGCGGATCAGCAGGCGCTTGGCAGCCTTGGTACTGCGGCTGGTCTGAACGATCTCGTCGAGAACGTAGCCGTCCTGATCGACGGCCCGTCAGAGCCAGTGCTTGCGGCCACCGATGGTCACGACCACCTCGTCCAGATGCCAAATGTCGCCCGGGCTTGGCGGCTTGCACCGCAAGCGACCGGCATAGTCCGGGCCGAATTTCTTCGCCCAACACCGGATCGTCTCATGGGAAACGACGATGCCGCGCTCCAATAGCATTTCCTCTATCAAGCGCAGGCTCAGCGGAAATCGGAAATACAGCCAGACCGCATGGGCGATCAAAGACGGCGGGATATGATGACGCTTGTAGCTGATTGTGGATTGGATCATGACCGGCGACTACCGCCGAAACCTTCTGTACCGGTTAACCTGATATCATCGTTCAAACATAACTCAATTACCGCCTCTGTCTGACAGGGGCGGTTTTGTCGTTTGTGGCGCCCCGCCTCCCAGGACCAGAACCGCTGGCAGACCTCGGTGTCAGGCGAAATGAGAAACTGGCCCCCGCAAATCTTCACTTCGCTTGACACTCCGTGGAGCGGCAATCGGGTATCGCACTGAATCACTCGACGATCTGATCCGGGCCGCCATGGCTCGGCTGGCGCGATCGCCTCAAGGAAGCGGACCGGATCAGATCTCGATTCCTCAGAACCGCGACTAGGGTGGTGTTACGCTTCAGGCATCTAGCCAGTTCTCGGTGTTCAGCCCGGGATACGCCGCAAAGTCTCGCACATTGTTCGTAACCAGAATGGTGTTCAGCGCGATTGCATGCGAGGCGATCAACTTGTCCAAATGGTCTCTTTTCCGCTCTCGCGTCGCCATGCGAACCGGCCCATAGGCACGCGCCGCGATCATGTCGAAAGGTTCCACCGTAATCAGCATGGACAGTGCATCGAGGTTGGCGCGCTCGCGCTCCGGATCATCCGACGCGGAAACGCCATAGTCCAGCTCCGCGAAGGTAATGGCTGATATGACCACATCGCCCACATAACAACCGGCAAAGCGGCGAGCCACTTGTTCCGGCTGGTTCTTCATCAGGTAGATGCACATATTGGTATCGAGCATGTAGCGCGGCATCAGATCTGATCCCGCTCGGCCTGCTCATGGTCTTCCCTGCCGTCCTGCAGGAAGGTTGGCGAAAAACGGGCGAAGACGTCCAGAACGCCGGCGAGCGACTGGCGAACGGGTCGGATGCGTAGTTCGTCACCGACCCGTTCGATCTCCAGCTCGACATCCGTGCGATCAAAGGCCAGCTCGGCCGGGATACGGACGGCCTGCGAATTGCCGTTCTTGAAGGCTCTAGTGGTCTGCATGGCGCGCTCCTTGTATGTACGAGGATGTACTATATGCCTCAACCACCTAAATGTACATCCGACGTGTGTATTTCAACGGATCATGTCTTGTCAATTCTCGAGCCGTCGTTTGGACCCCGGCCAGATCCGTAGAAAAGTCTGGCTGGCCCGAATTCTGCTGCTTCGCACTCTCGCGAGTGACTAGGATGAGTTGCTGATGGAGCCGATGCGTCGATCATCCGGTCGCGAGTTTGTCTGGGGTTGATGGAAAAGCTGGCCTTACCGCGTTATCACCGATCGATGGTGTGCCACCGACGGTCATCAGAATCACCAAAGCGTGGGCGACATGCCGTTCGTCGTCGAGCTGGTGATGTCAGGTTAAGTCTGACAGTTGCGGATCGGGGATGCTCCGGAGTGATCAGGTCGCAATTCCGGCAACATCCTTCCAATGGGCAATCGCTGCAAGGCGATGCAGATGGATGGCGAAGGCGGAACGATTGGATCGTGCTGGACAAACAGATTTCGGACCGCAGAAAAGATGCTGACGAAACGTTGCAGCGCGCCCGGCGAACGGAACCGCTGCATCACTGGCTCCCGCTTCCGCAAAGGAAGATGGGAGTTCTCGGCGCGATTGTTCAGCCCCTTATGTGATCGATGCTCCCCGGCAGGTATGATCTGACGCCGCACGGCGCCATAAGAACCAAGCCTGTCGGTGACAATACACTTCGGCAAACATCCCTGCTTCTTCATCAGGCGGATCAGCAGGCGCTTGGCAGCCTTGGTACTGCGGCTGGTCTGAACGATCTCGTCGAGAACGTAGCCGTCCTGATCGACGGCCCGTCAGAGCCAGTGCTTGCGGCCACCGATGGTCACGACCACCTCGTCCAGATGCCAAATGTCGCCCGGGCTTGGCGGCTTGCACCGCAAGCGACCGGCATAGTCCGGGCCGAATTTCTTCGCCCAACACCGGATCGTCTCATGGGAAACGACGATGCCGCGCTCCAATAGCATTTCCTCTATCAAGCGCAGGCTCAGCGGAAATCGGAAATACAGCCAGACCGCATGGGCGATCAAAGACGGCGGGAAACGATGACGCTTGTAGCTGATTGTGGATTGGATCATGACCGGCGACTATCGCCGAAACCTTCTGTACCGGTTAACCTGATATCATCACCGTGTGAGGTCGTCGGTCACGGCACCATCAGAGATGCCCGTGGCCGATCGACGCCGTTTCCCACGAATCCCTCGATTGGCTTGAACGTCTTTCTCAGCTCTTGCGCGGCTCCTCGGGGACAAGGCTTTCCAGGTTCAGGCCAAGCGCATCACCGAGCCTCTTCATGGTCGGCAGGGTCACGGCCATATCGAGGATCGAGCTGACGGTCTGGTCGACGGGGGAGGGCATGCGTTCGCCGGCCTCGCCTGAGCGGCCAAGGCCGGTGATGTGGTTGATCGAGATGCCCTTGATCTTCTCGGCCGGCTTGACCATCTCGCCGATGATAGCGGGCAGGGCGGCGAGCCGCGCCTTTTCCATCTCCATGGCCGCCAGTTCCGGCGAGCGGGTGTTTTCCGCCTCGATCCGGGCGGCCTCGCCGTCGGCCTCGGCCTTCTTCTGGATGCGCAGCGTGTCGGCCTCCTCCCGGCGGATCAGGCCGCGGGTCTTGGCGGCGATCTGGTCGCTTTCGGAAGTGATGCGCACGCGTGTCGCCTGCGCTTGCGCATCCTGTTCGGCCGCCAGCAGCGCCAGCCGCTTGCGGCGCTCGGCCTCTGCCACCTGGCGCACCGTCTCGAGATTTTCCTCCGCGGTGATCACGGCCGCGCGCGCGTCCGCCGCCTCTGCCTTGGCCTGGCTTTCCTCCTGGCTCTTTGCCGAAATCAGGATGGAGCGATCCTGCTCGGCGATTTCCAGCGCACGCGCCTGATTGATCTCGGCCTCGCGGATGATCTGTTCGCGGGCGATAGAGGCGGACTGGATGGCGCGTTCCATGCCGATGCGGGCTTCCGCCGCCGCGGTCTCGGCCTCCGCCTTGCGGCGGGCGACTTCCGTCAGTTGCTGTGCCAGCAGCAGTTCGATCTCCTGGGTCTGTTGAATTTCGGCGCGACGCTGTTCCAGCTCGATTTCCAGCTTGCGGCGGTTGGAATCCACCTCGGCGCGGCGCACGCTGACCTGGCTCTCGCCCTCGATCTCCGCCCGCTCCTTCTTTGATTTGGCAATCACCTCGGCGAGCTTGCGCATGCCCACGGCATTGAAGGCGTTGTTTTCGTCCAGAGCCGAGAACGGCGTCTGGTCGAACGAGGTCAGCGAGACGCTGTCCAGCTGCAGGCCGTATTTGGAAAGAGTGCCGGAAAGGGCTTCATGCACCTGTCGCACGAACTCCCCGCGATTTTCATGCAGTTCGTCCATGGTCATCTGGGCTGCGACTGCGCGCAATGCATCCACCATCATGCCGTCGACGAGGGACTTGAGCTGATCGGCCTGGAAGGTGCGCCGGCCCAGCGTCTGCGAGGCCCGCACCACCGCGGCTTTTTCCGGAACGACCGAAGTGTAGAACTCGGCGCCGACATCGATGCGCATGCGGTCCTTGGTGATCAGGGCGCTGTCGCCGGTGCGCGTCACGTCCATGCGGATGGTCTGCATGTTGACGCGTCCGACCTCGTGGAAATAGGGGATCGCCAGCGTGCCGCCGTCGATCACCACCTTGCGGCCGCCGATGCCGGTGCGCACGAGGCTCACCTCATTGGTGGCCCGCTGGTAGAACAGGGCGGCCAGCACGATCAGGATGGCCGCAAGAATGAGTATGATGATGATCCAGCCCAGAGCGCTCATGGTAAAAGTCCTTTCGGTGCCGGTCAGAACTGCGGCGGGAAATGGCGGCCGCCGCGATCGAGCGTGATCCAGCGCAGCTCGGTGAAGGCGTCGAGCGACCAGCGCCCGCCATATCGCCCGACGCCGCTGGCCTTGGTGCCGCCGAAGGGCACATGCGGCTCGTCGTTGATATTCTGGCAGTTGATGTGGCAGATGCCGGTTTCCAGCCGCTCGGCCAGCCGCAGGGCCCGCGCCTCGTCCTTCGACCACACCGCGGCGGTCAGCCCGTATTCTGTGTCGTTGTTGAGCGCTGCCGCCTCGCCATCGTCGCGGAACGGGCAGACCACGACCACAGGCCCGAAGGTCTCGTCGTGCCATATGTTCATGGAGCTGTTGACGTTCGTAAGCACGGTCGGCTCGACGAAATTCTCCCAGGCGCGGCCGCCGAGCTCCACCTTGGCGCCCTTGGCCACCGCATCGTCGATCAGTGCCTTGACGCGAAGCGCCTGGCGGGTGTTGACCAGCGGGCCGATGACATTGGAGGGATCGTTGGTATGGCCGGTCTTGAGCTTGCGGGCGCGCGCCAGGAAGCGTTCCATGAACGGTTCGTAGATCTTCTCGTGCACCAGCAGCTTTTCGGTGGACATGCAGACCTGGCCCTGGTGCATGAAGCTGCCGAAATTGGCGGCACGCGCGGCGGCGTCGAGGTCGGCATCCTCCAGCAGGATCATCGAATCCTTGCCGCCCAGCTCGACGCAGACCTTCTTGAGATAGGCGCCGCATTTGGCGGCGATCTGGCGGCCGACGGCGGTGGAGCCGGTAAAGCTGATCGCCTTGACCTTGGAATTACCGATCATCTCATCGCCCACGGCGCCGACGCTGTCACGCGAGCAGGTGACGACATTGAAGACGCCGGCCGGTACGCCGGCCTCCTCCAGGATCTCGGCAAAGTAGAGGCCGCCTGAATAGGGCGTGTCTTCCGAAGGCTTCAGCACGATCGTATTGCCGACGGCAAGGGCTGCGGCAAAGCCGCGCGAGGTCAGGATGCCCGGCATGTTCCAGGGGCTGATGACGCCGACCACGCCCAGCGGAAACCGGGTGGCCATCATGAACTTGTGGTGTTCGGATGGCAGCACGTCGCCGATCGACTGGTAGCAGAGCGCGGCCGCAGAGCGGAACACTTCCGCTACATAGCCCGCCTCGAACATGCCTTTGCCCTTCCAGCCGCCGCCCTCGGCCATGGCCGCGGCACAGAAGTCGGCCTTGCGCTGATCCCAGACGTCGGCGATCTTCAGGAGCAGGTGCGCGCGTTCGTGAAAGGCGCGGCCCGCCCAGTCGCCGAAGGCCGCCTGGGCGGCATCGATCGCCCGGCGCATGTCGGCAGCGGAGCCGTCCGGAATACGCGCATAGACGGAGTTGTCGGAGGGGTTGAGGTCTTCGAAGGTGCGGGCGGCAGGCACCCATTGCCCGCCGATGAACATGCCCCTGACGGAGGGGGTGGGGGACGTGACGACATCAAGCATAATGCAATCTCCTCAGTTGCGGTTGGGATCATGGCGCCATGCCCGAGCGCGGGCAGCGGCTTCCTCGATCTCTTTCAGGACGGATTTCAGTCGATCCTGGCTGTTGCCCATCTCAAGCGAGGGCGAGGCCGGATAGGATGGCGGGACGGCGGTGTGGCCGCGCGGCGGCGCGGACGGCATGGCGGTGCCGTGTTCGGCCCGGCTGGCGCGGCTCGCCTCGGCGATGATGTCGCCGAGCGACAGGCCTCCGAGCAGCGCATCCGCCGCGCCGCGCATGGCGGGGGCAGGGGATGAGACCGGACGAGGGATGGAAGCAGACCCGGCTGGTGTGGGCTGTTCCTCATCCCCCTGCCGGGACCTTCTTCCCGCCTGCGGGGAGAAGGGAGAAGCCGCGGCGTTTCCGTTCCCCCTCGCCCCGCTTGCAGGAAGAGGGTCGCCGAGCGCAGCGGAGGCGGGGTGAGGGGCGGCCGCATCCCGTCGCGCCGCCGTTGGCAGGGCAGCAAGAGCGGCGGCTGCGATATCGGACGGTGACGCGCCCGATGTCCGTGGCGGGACATACGTGGGAGTTGCGAAGTGGGTGGGTGTGGACCCAGGCGCAGTTGGCGTCGCCGTACGCGCGCCCGGCCGTTGACCCGATGCCGAGCCCTTGCCGCCACCCAGATAGGCAGCCTGCACCGCCGGATCGTTGCGCAGGTCCTGCGCCCGGCCTTCGTGGATGATGTGGCCATTCTCCAGCAGATAGCCCCGGTCGGCGATGGCCAGGCTCTGCTTGGCATTCTGTTCCACGAGCAGGATGCCGATGCCGGTGTCGCGCACCACCTTCAACGCCTGGAACAGCTCCTTGCAAAGCAGGGGGGAAAGACCGAGCGAGGGCTCGTCCAGTGTCAGCAGAGCGGGGTTCGACATCATCGCGCGGCCGATCGCCACCATCTGCTGCTCGCCGCCGGACATGGTCCGCACGATCTGCCTGCTGCGCTCCTGCAGCTTGGGAAAGAGCCGCAGCACGCGCTCCAGGTTGCCGGCCTCTTCGTCGCGGGCGCGGGGTGCATGGGCTCCCAGCCGCAGGTTTTCGGCAACCGACAGGTCGGCGAAGACACCTCGGCCTTCCGGCACGAGAGCGATGCCTTCGTCGACGATCCTGTTGGCGGCAAGCCCCAGTATGTCGCGACCCTGCATGGTGATCGTGCCGGTCGCGCGTCCCTCGCAGATGCCGGAGACGGCCTTGAGCAGGGTGGATTTGCCGGCGCCATTGGCGCCCAGGATGACCACGATTTCGCCCCGGCCGACTTTGAGCGATGCGCCTTCCAGCGCACGGTGCTGGCCGTAGGAGACAGACAGTCCCTTCACCTCAAGCATCGTCGTCGTCTCCCAGATAGGCGCGGATCACGGCGGCGTCGGACAGGACTTCGGCGGGGGTTCCCTCGGCGATCTTGGTGCCGGCGGCCATGACGACGCAGCGGTCACAGAGCGAGCGGATCGCATCCATCACATGCTCGACGAGGATAACCGTCCGGCCTTCGTCGCGCAGGCCGCGGATCAGGCGGATTCCCTCTTCCAGTTCGGTCGGGTTGAGACCGGCAAGCCATTCGTCCAGCAGCACCACGCCCGGCTCTCCGGCGAGCACCCGGGCCAGTTCGACGCGCTTGGTGTCGATATATGTCAGCTGCCCCACCATCATATGGCCGCGGCCGGCCAGACCCACCTTTTCCAGCATCGCCTCGGCGACCGCATCCGCCTCATGGCCCCAATGGCGGCGATAGCCGAAGACTGCACCGGCCTTGACGTTTTGCAGCACGGTCATGGAGGGCAGCAGACGCACCAGCTGGAAGGTGCGCGCCACGCCGCGCCGCGCGATATCCTGCGCGGCCAGATGGGTGATGGGTTGTCCCCGCAGGCTGATCGCCCCCGAGGTGACGGGAAAGGCACCGGAAATCAGGTTCAGCGTAGTCGATTTTCCCGAACCGTTCGGCCCGATCAGGCCCAGCACCTGATGTTCGGTCACGTCGAAATCCATGCGGTTGACGGCCACCAGGCCGCCGAAGCGCTTGGTCACGCCACGAAGCGACAGAAGCGCGCTCATGCATAGCCCTCCGCCGACCGCATTCTCCTGGCTGCCAGATCGATCAGCCCGACAAAGCCCTTGGGCAGCAGGTAGACGATGACGAGGAAGCAGACGCCGAGAAGCAGGGTGGTCTGGTTGGGGAACGACACGGAGATCGCCTCCCACAGGAAGGTGAAGGGGATGACGCCGACGAGCGGCCCCCACAGCCGGCCGGTGCCGCCCAGGAGCGCCATGATCACCACCTGGAAGGACAGCATCGGCGAGAAGGCGAGCGACGGCTCGATATAGACATAACGCGGAGCGACAATGGCGCCGGTGATGGCGGCCACCGCGCCCGGCACCATGAACAGCAGGATCTTGGCGCGCGCCGTGTCGATGCCGGAATGCCGCGCAACCGCCTCGTCGTCGCCGATGATCCTGAGCGCAAAGCCCAGCCGCGAACGGCCGATCAGCCAGCCCAGCAGCCAGACCAGTGCGGCAAGCCCCAGCAGCTGCCAATAGATGTGCATCTCGCCGATCGAGGTCAGCACGTAAATGCCCTTGGTGCCGGAAATGTTCTGGCTCCAGGTGATGATCTGGCGCACGAATTCGGCCAGCCCCAGCGTGAAGATCACGAAGTAGACGCCGGACAGGCGCAGCGTCGCCAGGCCGACAAGGGCGGCCATGACGGCGCCGCTGACGCCGGCAATCGGCAGCAATGTCCAGTAGGGCAGATACTGGATGCCGATGCCGGTCACATAGGTGCCGACGCCGAAAAACGCGGCACTTGCGAGCGAGATGTAATGGGTCGGCCCGGAAAACAGCGCCCAGCTGGTGGCCAGCACCGTGTACATGGCAATGGTAACGCCGATGCTCAGGCCATAGGCGCCTGCGGTCCAGGGGAGGCAGGCCGCAATGGCGAGCGCTATGGCGCACAGCGCCAGATTGCCCCAGTCGCGAGAGGAAAGAGCGCTCATGTGGTCGGCCTCCCGAACAGGCCCTGAGGGCGAAACAGCAGGATCACGACGAACAGCAAATAGGCGGCTGCCAATGTCAGGCCGGGATCGATCAGGCGGGCGACGAAAGTTTCCAAGAGACCCAGCAGCAGGGCCGCAACGACCGTGCCGCGCACGTCGCCCACGCCGCCCATGATGACGATCACCAGCGCCTTCAGCGTGAAAATCACGCCCGTCGAGGCATCCAGCGTCAGGAAGGTCGAGATCAGTGCGCCGCCGGTGGCCGTGACCGCGCCGCCGAGCGCAAAGGCCAGCGCCGCGGTGCGCCGGACATCGATGCCGACCAGCCGCGCGCTTTCCGGGGCAACCGAGATGGCGCGGATTGTCATGCCGGCCCGGCTGCGGTTGAGCCACAGCCACAGCAGCCCGCAGACGACGACAGCCGCCAGAAACGCCGCGACGCGATTGGCGCCGTAGGTATCGCCCAGGATATGGACGGGCTCCGAAAGATAGGAATAGCTGAAATAATCGCCGCCGAAAAAGGCCAGCATCAGGCCGACGGCCACGAAGGACAGACCGAAGGTCGTGAGGATGGAATCCACCTCCAGCTGGCCGCGCGACTTGGCGCGCTTTACCAGCGGGCGCAGGAAAACCAGATAGATCAGCCAGTTCAGCAGAAAGGCGACCGGTGCCACGACGAACACGGTCAGCAGCGGGCTGATCTGGCTTCCGGTCCAGAGCCAGAAGGCGACGAACCCCCCGGCCACCAGCATTTCGCCGTTGGCGAGGTTCATGATCCGGGCCATGCCGTATTGCAGGTTCAGGCCCATGGCGATCAGCGCATAGGTTCCGCCCAGCAGTAGCCCTGTTATGAGTATGTCCATGCCATTCCCCGGCTTGAAAGATGCCCCGGGATCCGGCTTGCGGATCCCGGGAATGCCTGTTGCTTTTACTTCCAGGCAGCTTTTTTCTTCACGTCGACAGCGCCGTCGCGACCGGTCGAGGCCACGCCCTTGAACACGCCGCCCTGCCACTGGCCGACCGTCCAGAACGAGGGGTTGTTGTTGTGTCCGTCGAACTTGATCGGGCCGATCACGGTGTCGAAGCTGTTTGCCTTGATGTGCTTGATGATGGCGGCATTGTCGAAGGAGCCGACAGCCTCAATCGACTTTTCAAGGACCTGGAAAGACGAGTAGACCATGGCGCTCGCCCAATAGTCCGGCTTGGCGCCCGTGACCTCTTCGTGGCGTTTGGCATAGGCCTTGAAGGCCTCTCCGTCGGCATTGACACCGCCGATGCCCAGCACACCGTCGACCGCCGTGCGGAACCGGCCCGCATACGCCGGGAATGCCGTGGCGACGGCGGTGAAGAATGCGCCGACCTTGAGATCTTCGACAATTGCCTGTTCGGTCAAAGCGAAGGTGTCCGGCGGATAGGACCAGGCAATGAAGGCATCCGGAGCGGCGGCCTTGGCGGCCTTCATGACCGGCGACAGGTCCTGGGTGCCGAGCGGATAGGACGTCTCGTAAACCAGCTCGAAGCCGGCTTTCTTGAAGGCGGGCTTGGCCTCGTTCATCAGTTCGATGCCGAAGGCGTCCGCGACGTTGACCATGGCGAGCTTCTTGCCGATATCGCCTCGATCGCGCAGCTTGACCATGGTGTCCACCACACCCTGCACCACCGGCTTGGCGCCGCCGAGCGTGATGAAGACGTTGGGGAACTGAGCGGATAGGGCGTCGGCCTTGTCGGTGGTCGCCGTCGAGGTGATCATCGGCAGGCCGTAGCGTGCGTAGATCGGAGCTGCGGCCAGGTTGAGGCCGGTCGAATAGGGCGGCAGCACGATCTTTGCCTTGTCCTGGTCGACGAGACGCTGCACGGCCTTGATGGTTTCGCCCGGATTGGTCTGGTCGTCGTATTCGATGGCTTCGAGCTTGTAGGTCTTGCCGCCGACCTTCAGGCCGCCGCGACCGTTCACGTCGTTGATCCAAAGCTTGACGTTCGGCCAGTAGCTGACCGCCGCCCCGCCGGCCAGAGGCCCGGTTTTGGGCGCAACGGCGCCGACCTTCAGAACCTCCTGCGCCATGGCCGGAGCTCCGGCCACGCCGGCTGCAAGCGCCAAGGCGGCCAGCCGGGTAAATGTCCTGCGTTTCATTCTCTTCTCCTCCCGTTGTTGCATGCTAAGTCCGTGTGACGGGCTCATCCGACTTGGTCGGGCAGGTCCCGTTCGGTCATCCACTGGATTTCGGTGAACTCCTCGATCACCGCCCTCCCGCCAAAGCGGCCGTAACCGCTTGCCTTCACGCCCCCGTAGGGCATCGTCGGATCGTCGCAGACGGTCGTCCCGTTGATATGCACCGCCCCGACCTCTATCCTCCGCGCGATTTGCCGTGCACGCGGCAGGTCAAACCCGAAGACGGCGGCTGTCAGGCCGTATTCCGTATCGTTGGCAACGGTCACCGCCTCGTCGGCATCCGCCACCCGAACCACGCCGACCACCGGGCCGAAGGTCTCTTCCTCGTAGATCCGCATGCCGTAGGCGACATGGTCGAGTATGGTCGGCTGCATCAGCGTGCCGGCGTTCTTGCCGCCCGTGACCAGCACCGCACCCTTGGCCAGAGCATCGTCGACCAGACCGTGGAGGCGCGCCGCGGCCTCCGGACTGATGACGTGGCCGTAGAGCGGCTGGCCGGTGGCCGGATCGCCGCACAGCCGGTCGGCCTCCACTTTCAGCCGGGCAATGAAGCTGTCGGCCAGGCTCTCCTCGACGATGATCCGGTCCGTCGACATACAGACCTGGCCCTGGTTGAAAAAAGCGCCGTGGGCGACCGCCCTGGCGGCTCCATCCAGATCCGCATCGGCGAGCACGACCGACGATGCCTTGCCGGAGAGTTCCAGCAGGCAACGCTTGAGATGCCGCGCCGCCATCTCGGCGATCTGCCTGCCGACCCGGGTCGAACCGGTGAAATTCACGCGCCGCACGGCCGGATGGGCAATCAGCGCTTCGACCACATCATGGGCATCCTCGGGCGCGCTGCTCACATAGTTCAGCACACCGTCCGGCAGGCCCGCGTCGATCAGGATCTGTGCCACGGTCTCGTGCACCTTGGGGCAAAGCTCCGAACCCTTGAGCACCACCGTGTTGCCGAGTGCCATCGGCGCTGCAACCGCCCGGACGGCCAGCGCCACCGCGGCATTCCATGGCGCAAGCCCCAGGACCACGCCGGCTGGCCGGCGGATCAGGCGGTAGCGCACACCCGGCGGCCCGCCTTCCACCTCGTCGTCGCGGATGGCATCGACGAGGCTCGCAGCCTGACACAGGGTCGCCTGGGCAACCTCGACATTGAAGCGGACCCATTCGGGAGTTGCGCCGACCTCGAGATGAGCGATCGCGCACAAGCTGTCGACGCGTTCCATCAGCAGGTCCGCCCCGCGCAGGAGCAGCGCCGAGCGCTCCTGCGGTCGAAGGCCGGACCATGCCGGAAAAGCTCCGGCCGCAGCATCGGCGGCCGCTTCCGCTTCCGTCGCACCGAAGGCCGCGGCCCGCGTCAGTACCGTTCCCGTTGCCATGTCGCGGCGTTCGTAACTGCGCTCATCCAGCGCGGAAACGGACGCTCCACCGACGATACCCCTAGCTACGAACATGCGTCCTCCCAAACGGCCGTTCGTTGATCCTCCCGCAGCCCGTCTTGTTATTTTTTCAGGGTTACGAGCCCTATTTTGATTGACATCGCCGCAGAGTAAATGACGTTCTGTGGGAATGTATTTCCTCGTTGTGGGATTTTAGATGCCCGACCGTAAACGGCTTTCGCCCAGCCCCGCCCCGCGGCCGGAAGCACCTGTTCGTGCAGAGCGGTTCCGGGCCGCGCTGCAGACGCGCGTGCTCGGCCGGGCGGGTCTCGGCGACGCGGAAAACTTCCGGGCGCTGATCCTCGAAAAGGGCGAGGCGGCTCTGCGCGACGGGGATGAGCTGGTTCTTCCCCTGTCCGGTCCGGTCATGGGGTGGATACCGTGGCGGGACGGCATGCGGCTGGAATTGGGTGCCGGCGCGCAGGGGACCCATCTGCTGCTGGGCGCTTCGACGCTCGACCGGATCCTGCAGCGCCGGGCGGAAGCATCCCAGCTACGCTTCATGGTGGAGCGGTCCTCGTTCATGCGTCTGGGTGCCGGCAACAGTGCCAGCGATGCGGTCGCCGCCTGCTTTACCGGCATACTGGCCGAAACCCTTCGCCCCGGCCCAATGTCGGCGGCCGTGGTGGAATCGCTGCTGCACATTCTGCTCGTCCACCTTCATCGCAACCTGCCGGCCGGTCATGGCGCGGGCGCCCAACCCGGCGCCCCCAAGACGCTTTCCAGCCAGTTCACCGCATTGGTCGAAAGCCATTTCCGCAAGCACTGGACGGTCGCCCGCTATGCCGGCGAACTCGGCATTTCGCGCGACCGGCTGAACGACATCTGCCTGCGCGCCTATGGCCGGCCGCCGGCGCGGCTCATCCGCGAACGGCAGTTGATGGAAGCCCGCATCTATCTTGCGAGCTCGCCCCTGTCGCTGGGGCAGGTCGCCGGTGTCCTCGGTTTTGCCGGTGCCGCTCAGTTCAGCCGGTTTTTCAAGTCGCTGCAGGGCCAATCCCCCGCGCGCTACCGCCTCGATCTGCGCCGCTTCAGCCCGGTCGAGGCGTCAAGCCAGAACGCTCTTCACGCTTGGCCGTGAAATCGCTCTATCCGGAAGTCATGGATGGGCGTCTCGGTCGCGCCGGTCGAGATCAATTCCGCCATCACGTCGCCGACGCCGGGGCCGAGCTGGAAGCCGTGGCCGCAAAACCCGAAGGCATGGAACAGCCCCGGCGTCGTCGCCGACCGTCCCATAACCGGAAGTCCGTCGCCGACATAACCTTCGCAGCCGGACCAGGTGCGGATCACCGAGACATTGGCGAGCGCCGGCAGGATCGGCAGCAGGGCACGCAACTGGCCGGGAAGTCGGGCGGGGTCGGCCTTGGCATGGCCGGCATCGAGCGAAACATCGGTACGTTCCGCGCCGCCACCGAAGACGATGTTTCCGCGCTCCACCTGGCGCAGGTAACCGCCGCCGTGGTCATGGCCCCAGACGCCGACAACCGGCAGGATGCGGTGCGGCAGCGGCTCGGTCACCCCCATCTGCGGCCCCTTCGCGACGATCGGGACGGCTTCCCCGAATTGCGCGGAGATCCGGGCGCCCCAGGCGCCGGCGGTGTTAAGGAGGCAAGCAGCGGCGTGGACGCCGTTCGAGGTCTCTACCTCGAAGCCATAGGCGCTTCGCCGGATCGCTTTCACCTCCACGTTCTCGACGATCTTAGCACCGATACGTCGCGCGGCACCGGCGAAAGCCGGGGCGATCAGGCGCGGATTGCCACTTCCATCCTCCGGAGAAAAGGAGGCGGCGATCGCCTCGGGTCCGAGCCCCGGAAAACGTGCACGGAGTTCCGTCGCGGTAAGTTCCTCGAGGTTGAGACCCCAAGGTCTGGCGGCTGTCGCGAAACTGCGCATTTCCTCGAGACCCGCCTGGCTGAACACCAGCCGGACATGGCCGGTCGCCCGAAACTCGACGTCCCGATCCAGCATCTCCGCCGCCTTGCCCCAAAGCGTCAGGGATCGTCGGGCGAGGGGAAGTTGCGGCAGGTGGCGGCCGCTGCGGCGGATATTGCCGAATGAAGCGACCGTCGCGCCGCTGCCCACCCGGTTTCGCTCGATGAGCGTCACGCGCACCCCGCGCCGGGCGAGAAAATAGGTCGATGCGGCCCCCATCAGGCCACCACCCAGCACGATCACATCCATAAGGCCGTTTCCGCAATGTCTCTTGTCCCCGCCACCATTCCGGTGCGGCCGGCCCGTGTCAAAGTCGAGGTTTTCATCGTCCCATAAGCCGGACCTATGGGACGCCCCCTGGCAAGGCATAAGCGGCACTTATGGGCAGCGGCTTTTTCGCTCTTGGACCGCCTTTGCCCATTCGTGCCAGCTTCATGACAAGCAGCAGGAAAGGACTTCGCGACATGGACAGTGCGGCCGCGCCAGGCAAGGGAACCAGTGATCAGCAGGACTGGAAGATCGGCGTCGATATCGGCGGGACCTTCATCGACTTCTGTGCACTGGAAACGCGATCCGGCCGGGTTGCCTCGCTCAAGGTTCTGACGACACCGGACGATCCGGGTGCGGAACTGATGACGGGACTGTCGCTTCTGGCCGAACGGGAAGGGCTCGAGCCGGCCGCCGTCAGCCGTTTTGTCCACGGAACGACCGTCGGCATCAACACCGTGATCCAGCGTCGCGGCGTGTCGCTGGCGCTGATGACCAATGCCGGTTTCGAAGACGTCATCGAGCTGGCGCGGTTGCGGATGCCGGACGTCTATTCCCTGTTCTGCTCCCGGCCGGACCAGCTCATCGCCCGCGACATGATCTTCGGCATCCCCGCTCGCTTGCGTGCGGATGGCAGCGAGGTCGAGGCGCCGGATCTGGAGGCGGTTGCGGCAGCGGTCGCAAAAGCGAAGGCCAATGGCGCCGCCGGCATCATCGTCTCCTTCCTGCATTCGTGGCGCACCGACATCCATGAGGTGGCGGTCAGCCGGGAAATCGCCAGGCTCGCCCCAGAACTCTTCGTCTTCACGTCGTGCGAGGTCTGGCCGGTGATCCGCGAATACGAGCGGACCACCACCGCTATCCTCAACGGTTACGTCCATCCGCGTGTCTCCGGCTATCTGACCGCACTCGAAGAAAAGCTGTTGTCGCGTGGCGTCACGGCGCCGGCGCTGCTGACCAAGTCGAACGGTGGCGTGATGAATGCCGACGAAGGCAAACGGTCCTGCGTGCAGATGCTGTTGTCCGGCACGGCCTCCGGTGTCATAGGCGCCGCCTGGCTCGCCCGCCGTGCCGGCGAAAAGCATATCCTCACCCTCGATATCGGCGGCACCTCGGCCGACTTTGCGCTGATCATCGACGGCGAACCGCAATTCGGCACCGGTGAACTGGTCGGCGAATTCCCGCTTCATATTCCGTCCGTGTCGGTCAGCTCGATCGGCATCGGCGGCGGTTCGATCGCCAGCGTCAATGCGCAGGGCGTGTTGCGGGTCGGGCCGGAATCGGCCGGCTCGACACCTGGACCAGCCTGTTACGGACGCGGCGGAGAGCAGGCGACCGTGACCGACGCCATGGCCGTCTGCGGCTGGCTCGGTCACAGCCAGATGGCCTACGGGCAGCTGCAGATCGACGTCGGCCTTGCCCGCGCGGCCGTCACGCGGCTCGCTGAAAAGATCGGCCGGACCGCGGAGGAGGCCGCCCAGGCCATCCTCGAGGTCGCCATCTCGGAAATGTTCGTGGAGGTTGAGAAACTCGCATCGCGCGCCGGCGTCGATCTCAGGGAGTTCACGCTGATGCCGTTCGGCGGCGGCGGCCCGATGCTCGGTGCGTTTCTGGCCCGCGAATTTCGCATGGCGAAGGTGATCGGCGCACCGCGCCCGGGTGTCGTCTCGGCGCTCGGGGGTCTGGTGGCAGATCTGCGCGGTGACTTCATCCGCACGGTGTTTACCCATCTCTCCGACCAGGCGGCACCGCACATGCGCGAGGCGCTGGACGCGCTTGCCGTCGAGGGGCGCAACTGGCTCGCCAAGCAGGGGCATGCCGGCGCCGCGACGCTCAATGTCTCCGCCGACATGCGTTATGTCGGCCAAAGCTTCGAAATCGAAGTGCCGATCCAGCCAGCCTGGATCGCCGAGGGCAGGCTCGGTTCCATCGAGGAAGCCTTTCACGCGATGCACGCCCGGCTCTACGATTTCCACGATCCGGTCGGAGCGATCGAGATCGTCAACCTGCGGCTCTCGGCCATCGGCGCCGGCCCGGCACTGGAAATCCCGGTCGACGCCCGCGAGGACGGTGAGGCGGTCAACCCCGAGCGCGAGATCCCGGTCTTTACCGGCAAGAGCTTCGAGTGGATCGGCCTCTATCGGCGTGATCGCCTGCGTCCGGGCAGCCGCTTCGCCGGACCGGCGGTCGTTGCCCAGGAAGATACGACCTTTGCAATCCCGAGCGGAGCCCATGTCGAGGTCGATCGTCAACTGAACCTGCATCTCACCTTTTCGGAGTAATGGCCCATGTTCGATCCCTTGAATCTTCAGGTGTTTGCCAATCACACCCGCGCTGCCGCCGAAAACATGGCCTATACGCTGCAGCGGACCGCGCATTCCGCTTTCGTCAAGGAGACGGAAGACTTCACGGTCATGCTGGTCAACCGCAAAGGCGAGACGTTCGGCGTGCCGATGGGATTGGGCGCGACCTGGTATCCGGGCCTCACCTATAGCCGCGCGATCGCGATGATCGACGACTACAAGCCCGGCGACGTGGCCTTCACCAACGATCCCTATTCCTGCTTCGTGGCGACGCACGCGCCGGACACCCATCTGTGGAAACCGGTCTTCTATGATGGCGAGATCATCGCCTGGACCGGCGGTCATATCCACAACACCGACATGGGCGGCGCGGTGCCGGCCTCGCTGTCGCGAGCGTTGACGGAAATCCATCAGGAGGGCATCCGCTTCCCGCCGATGAAACTGGTCAACGAGGGTGTTTTCGACGAAGACATTCTGAAGATCATGACCACCAATGTCCGCAAGCCCGATCTCAATATCGGCGACATGAAGGCCCTAGTCGGGGCGCTCAACACGGGCGAACGCAAGATCCTCGCCATGGTCGAGAAATTCGGCATTGAAGCCTTTCTCGAAGGAACCGAGGTCCTGCTCGACCATGCCGAAGCGCAGGCCCGCGATCTTCTGCGCGCGATGCCGGACGGGACCTGGGAATTCGTCGATTATGCCGACGAAGATTCGGTCGAAGCCAACCCGTGCCGCCTGAAGCTGACGCTGACGATCCGGGGCGACGAGGCAATCCTCGATTTCACCGGTTCCGACCCGCAGCTCGGCTCGTCGCTCAACGTGCCCTCGGGCGGCGACCCACGCCATACGATGCTTCTGGTCGGTGTCTATTACGTACTTTACACGCTGAACCCGAAGATCCTCCTCAATACCGGCCTGACGAGACCGTTCACCTGCATCACGCCAAAGGGCAGTGTCCTCAATCCGATCGCGCCGGCTGCCGTCGGCATGCGCTCGCTGACCTGCGCGCGGCTGCGCTCCGTCATATTCGGCGCCTTCTGCCAGGCCGTGCCTGAAAAGCTGCCGGCAGCACCGGCGGGCAACAATTGCATCGTCAACGTCATGACGACCGACGAACGGAACGGCCGCACCGTCATCGCCGCCGTCAATCCGGTGGTCGGCGGCGGCGGCGGCATGCCCCACCGCGATGGCACCAACGGCTCCGGCGCCGATGCCGCCTATCTCAAGAATACGCCGATCGAGATCACCGAGACGGAAGTGCCGATCGAGTTCGTCAAATATGGCCTGGCAAAGGACAGTGGCGGGGCCGGACGCTGGCGCGGCGGGCTGGCGACCGAAATGGCCTTCCGGGTCTTCTCGCCCGGCAGCCGCATCACCGCGCGCAACCGCGACCGCAGCTTCTTCCGCCCCTGGGGCACGCTGGGCGGCAGGGCTGCCGGCCTGTCCGACATGGCGCTGAACCCCGGCCGTGACGACTTCCAGCGGCTCGGCAATATCGATACCGCGGTTCTGCAGCCCGGTGATGTCCTGGAGATCCGCTCGGCCGGCGGAGGCGGGCGCGGCAACCCGGTCGAGCGCGAGACCTGGCGCGTGGCGCAGGACGTCGCACGCGGTTATGTTTCTTCCCAGGCTGCCGAGCGTGACTACGGCGTCGTCATCCGCGACGGCATGGTGGACGAGGCTGAAACCGAAAAGGTGAGAGCCGCTCGGACCGCGCCGACCGGATACTTCCACTATGGTCCCGAGCGCGAGGGTTACGAGGCGCAATGGACGCCGCAGGCCTACGACCTGCTGACCGACCTGCTGCAGGGCCTTCCCATCCATTGGCGCTTCTTCACCAAGACGGAGATCTTCCGTCGGATGAAGGGGCGGGTCGGAGCCGAAGGCGTGGCCGCCGCGTTCGCGGATGTGCGCGCACGTTTCACGAACATGCCAAGCCCCGCCGAGGCACGGAAAGAGGCTGCCGAATGACATCGGAATTGCAGCCTGCCGATCTCGGGGGCCGAATTGTGCGCCTTGCCGAAAAAGGCAGGCCGCAGGTTCGGTTCCGGCTGGATGGCGCCGATTGCCAGGCACTGGCCGGCGACACGGTGCTCACCGCCGTCCTGGTCTGCGCGCCCGCCGTGCGGCAGTCGGAATTCGGCCGAGAGAAACGGGCCGGTTTCTGTCTGATGGGAGCCTGCCAGGATTGTTGGCTATGGCAGGAAGACGGCGGCCGGCTGCGGGCCTGTTCGACAGTGGTCGCCGAGGGTATGCAATTGCGGACCGTGCCGCCGGAAACATGGCCATGACGGCGCCGGGCGTTGAAAAAGTGATGATCGTCGGTGCCGGCCCGGCCGGTATCCGCGCCGCCGAGCGTCTCGTTCAGGCCGGGATCAGACCCATCGTCATCGACGAGGGCATCAAAGCCGGTGGCCAGATCTATCGACGCCCGCCACACGGTTTCGCACGACCGCCGGAACAGCTCTACGGATCGGAAGCCCGCAAGGCCGTGGCACTCCATACGGTGTTCGACCACATGGTTGCCGCCGGACAGATCGACTACCATCCGCAAAGCTCGGTCCTGACGATCGCCGGCAATTTTCTGCAGGCGCTGACGCCCGCCGGCCGCAGGGATTTCACCTGGGATCGCCTGATCCTTGCCACCGGCGCCATGGATCGCCTGGCGCCGATCCCCGGCTGGCAGGCGCCGGGTGTCTACAGCCTCGGGGCGGCACAGATCGCCCTGAAGGCGCAGGGAGTCGCCCTCGGCAGCCGGATCGTTCTTGCCGGTTCGGGACCGCTGCTGACACTCGTCGCCACCCAGTTGCTGAAAGCTGGCGCTAAAATCGCCGCAATCCTCGACACGTCCGCGATCCGTGACCAGGCGGCGGGTCTTCCGGGCATGCTGGCAAGGCGGCCGGGCCTGGTCCTGCGTGGCCTGCTGATGCGGGCAAAGCTCGGCCGGCTTTATCATGCCGGCGTGACCTTGGACCGGATCGAAACCGACGAACGCGGCCCCGTCGGCCTGTGCTGGCGGGATGCTCGCGGCCATGCGCATGTGACGGCATGCGACATGGTCGGCCTCGGCTGGCACCTGCGCGCCGAAACGCAGCTCGCGGGCCTGGCAGGCTGCACGTTCGACTACGACGAAAGCTGGTCGCAATGGTTGCCCCGGACCGACCGGATGGGAAGGGCGGCCGAGGGACTGTATCTGGCCGGTGATGGTCTGAGAATTCTCGGTGCGGATGGGGCGGAGGTCGCCGGTCGGCTTGCCGCGACCGCCTGCCTTGCCGATATGGGTCTTCCTTCGCCGGATGCGAGATCGGATCTGCGCCGGTTGGGCCGCTACGAACGGTTTGCCCGCGCCATCGCGCGCGCCTTTCCCTGGCCGGGCGACATGATCCGCGCCGTTCCGGACGATACCGTCGTCTGCCGCTGCGAAGGGGTGACGGCAGGCCAGTTGCGCGAGAGCGTCGTCTATGGCGGGGGCGAAGCCAACCGGGTCAAATCACTGGCACGCATCGGAATGGGCCGCTGCCAGGGGCGTTATTGTCAACTCGCCGGTGCCGAACTGATCGCCGAAAAGGCCTGCATCAAGGTCTGCGACGCGGGACGGCTCCGCGAACAGGCGCCCGCCAGGCCCCTGCCGATCGGCCTCTGGGTTCGCGATGCCTGATCGGTTTGGCTAGGAGGTTTACGATTCCAGGCCGCTTGCCTTCAGGACGCTGGCACAGGCTTCGCGCAGATCGTCGCGCATGGCGAGATGGCTTCCCGTCAAAGGCCGGTCCCGACTGGTGAGCAGGGCAATCGGCACGGAAATCTTCTGCCGCAGCTGCCTGAGGACAAGGCCGGGGAACTGCTGCCATGGCAGGAGCCCATCGACGATTGCGACACCAAAGCCGTCGCGGACGAAGGGGAGGGCGGTAATCGAGATATCGATCTCGATCGCCGGGTTGAATATCTGCATTTCCGCGGCCGCGGCGCTGACCAGTAGGCGGCCCGGCAGTGTGCCGGCCCGGTAGGAGATCAAAGTTTCGTCCTGCAGGTCGGCAAAGCCGATTTGATCCAATTCTGCCAGCCGATGGTGTTCAGGAACGATGCAGACAAGCTGCGTATGCCCGAGTGTCTCCACCTCGATGCCCGGACGGGCCGTGTTGTTCATCACGATTCCGAGCGGCGCATCACCGTCGCGGATCATGTCGACGACGTTGACCAATGGGGCGATCAGCGAGCGCACGACGATATCGGGATGAGCCGCACGGAACGATAGAAGCGCTTTGGGTACGATCGACATCGCCGGGGGTGCCGACGCGGCGACCCGGATCAGTCCGGTGCGGCCGAAACGCATGTCCGTGGTGCGGCGTCGGAGGGCGCCGAGCTCGGAAAAAATCCGTTCGCACTCCGGATAAAGCTCCTCGGCCTCCCGGGTCGGAACCAGCTTCCCGCGGACCCGGTTGAAAAGCTTGAAGCCCAGCTGGTCCTCCGCATGCAGCAGGATCTGGCTGAGCGCCGGCTGCGATATGTTGAGCATTGCCGCAGCGCCGGTCACTGTCCCGGTCCGCATGAGCATGCAGAAGACCTCGAGCTGGCGTGCCTGCATCCGGTTCACCGTGTCCTTTGGTTCGCGGGTTTTACTCTAGTCTATAGGCCCCAGGATCAGAAATCCGCCACCTTGCCCCAGGCGGAGGTTTGAAAACGTTTCGGATGATAGGGTAGCGGATCGACGATCGGGTTGGCGGCGGTGACGATGTCGGCGATCAGGTGGCCGGCGCCGGGTCCGATACCAAAACCGTGGCCGCTGAACCCCGCGGCCAGAATGAAGCCCGGAACACTCGCGACTTCGCCGATCGCCGGAACCCCGTCCGGGGTCGAGTCGATATAACCGGCCCAGCTGGCAGTGATGCGGCGCCCGCCGAGCGCCGGCAGCAGTTCGACGGCGCGCTCATAGGTCAGCTTGATCGTGCTGGCGTCGACGGCCGGATCGAGGATGCGCATATGCTCCATCGGCGTCGGCCGGTCCAGCCGCCAGCGGGCCAGGCTTTCATGACCGCTGCGGAGACCTTCGAGGCCGCCGGGTGACAGGCTGCGCCAGCGGCGAATGAACATCGGCAGGAACTGCGCCGCGAAACGCATGTTCTGGGCCGTCAGGTCGATCCGTCCGCGCCCGCTGATGGCGAGCGTGTGGCCGCCGTCACCCCGGCGGGTCACCGAGACCCGGGCGGTGTGAAGCGCATCCGGCAGGTTCCCGTCACCGGGCCCGACGGAGAGAATGGAGGAGCGGGTCGAGGCCTGCGGGAAACGAATGCCGAGCTGGCGGCAGAAGGACGACGCCCAGGCGCCGCCGGAAAGGATTGCGACCTTGGTCCGGATCGTGCCGTGTTCGGTCACGACAGCCGAGAGCCTGCCGCCTTCCGTCTCGATGCCGCGCGCCGCGCAGTTCTGGAGCACCGCCCCGCCCAGTTTTACGATCGCGCGGGCGACTGCCGGGGCCGCATTGGCGGGGTCGGCCGTCCCATCCGTCGGCGAATACACGCCGCCTTTCCAGGTGCGGCGCGTCGCCTTGCCGCGCTCGGTTGCCTCGGCGCTGTCGAGCATGTGGGTGGTGACGCCCACCGTGCGGGCGAAATCCCGCCAGCGGGCCCAGCCTGCCAGTTCTTCCTCGTTGTCACTGAGATAGAGGAGACCGCAGCGCCGGAAGCCGGTCTCCTCGCCGGTCTCGGCGGCAAAGCGTTCCCACAGGTCGAGGCTTTTGGTCGCCATCGGAAGTTCGCGCGCATCGCGGTTCTGCTGCCGGCACCAGCCCCAATTGCGGCTCGACTGCTCGGCGCCGACGCGCCCCTTTTCGACGAGCACCACCTTCAGGCCGCGTCCGGCGAGGTAATAAGCCGTGAAGACGCCGACGATACCGGCACCGATGACGACCGCGTCGGCGGAAGGCGGCAGTCGGGCGTCGGTTTCGACGAGCGTGAGCGGTGCTGGCATGACGATCGATCTCCTGGCGCAAACGGGTCGGTGCGCCAGCATAATGGTGCAGCCCGCGTCGAGGTTACTGCACACGCCGCTTGAACCGCACAAGATTCCGCTCATGGCCGATGATGCAACTTATTGTGCTGACCGTTCGTGCGCAGAATGGAATAGACAAGACAAGCCAATGCGTTAAAGTCGATCTCGGAAATATGCGGCATAAAATGCCGCTGCCCTTGGGAGGTGTCCTCACGTGAAGCTCGATCGTATCGACATCAAGATCCTCTACGAGTTGCAGAAGAACGGCCGCATCACCAATGTCGAGCTTGCCGAGCTGGTCAATCTTTCACCCAGCCCCTGCCTGATGCGCGTCAAGAAGCTTCAGCAAGAAGGTTATATCGAAGGTTATTCGGCCCAGATCAACATCGGCAAGCTTGGCCAGACCCTGACGGTCTTCACCGAGGTCACGCTCAAAAACCATCGGCAGATCGACTTCGCGCGTTTTCTCGCGGCCGTGGAAAAAGTCGACCAGGTGATAGAATGCCACCTGGTGTCGGGCGGGTACGACTATATGCTCAAGTTCGTCACCGCCGGTATCGGCGAATATCAGACGATCATGGAACGGCTGACCGATATGGATATCGGCATCGACAAATATTTCAGCTTCGTTGTCCTGAAGTCACCGATCGTCAAAGCCCATATGCCGCTCATCAGCCTGTTCCGGGTATAGCCGCGTACGGTCCAAGCCGAATTGTCCACGGACGTGAGACGGCAATTGCCGCCTCAGCCGTGCACATAGGTTTTGACGAGTTCCGGATCACGCTCCAGGCGATCGAGCCAGCTCGGATCGAGCTTCGGCACGGACGAGAACAGCAGTTTCGAATAGGGGTGCTGCGGGACCTTCGAGATCGCAGGTGTGATTTCCTCGACCTTGCGGCCGTTATACATCACGACGATCTCGTCGCAGATCGCTTCGACAACCGACAGATCGTGGCTGATGAAGATGTAAGAGAGGGAAAGCTCCCGCTGCATTTCCTTCAGGAGATCGATGACCGCCGCCGCAACGACGGTGTCGAGGGCAGAGGTGATCTCGTCGCAGACGATCAGTTTCGGCTCGGCGGCGAGCGCCCGGGCAAAATTGACGCGCTGTTTCTGACCGCCCGAAAGCTCGGCGGGGGTTCGGCTGCGAAGCGTTTTCGGCAGGCGGACCATGTCGAGAAGCTCGTCGATCCGGGCATCCCGGACCTTGCCTTTCATGCCGTGGTAGAATTTCAGCGGCCGCCCGAGAATTTCCTCGATCGTTTTCGCCGGATTGAGCGAGGTGTCCGCATGCTGGAAGACGATCTGCAGCTCGCGCAACTGCTCCCGGCTTCTCTGCCGGGCGGAGCGGGCAAGTTCGCGTCCATCGAGGGTCAGTTGACCGGCTGATGCGGGCAGGATACCGGCAATCGAGCGAGCAAGCGTGGACTTGCCGCAGCCGGATTCACCGATGATGCCGAGATTGCGGCCTCGTTCGAGGGAAAGGCTTGCCTCCTGCACGGCCTTGACGAGCGGCAGACCGTCGGCCTGGATCGGGCCGTAGCCGGCGATCAGGCCATTGACCTTCAGGAGCGGCGTGTGTTCCGTTGCAGCAACAGCGACACTGTCGCCGCGAGACTTCGGTTCGAAAGCCGACAGCAGTTCGCGCGTATAGGGATGCTTGGCATCGGACAGGATATCGGCGGTGCTGCCGACTTCCTGCACATCGCCGCCACGCAGTACGACGATGCGATCGGCAATCTGTGCGACGACCGCCAGATCGTGGGACACATAGACACCGGCAATGCCGCTTTTCTTCATCACGGACTTGAAGGCGCGCAGCACCTCGATCTGGGTGGTCACGTCGAGCGCGGTGGTCGGCTCGTCGAAGATGACGAGCTTCGGATCGGCGATAAGGGCCATCGCGGCGGCAAGACGTTGCAACTGGCCACCGGAAACCTGGTGCGGATAACGGTTGCCGATCTCCTCGGGATTGGGCAGCGAAAGCGCCCTGAACAGGGAAACCGCCTTCTCTCTGGCCTGCGCCAGCGGCATCAGCCGATGGATGCGCGTAACTTCGACGACCTGGTCGATGATGCGCTTCGACGGGTTGAACGCGGCCGCGGCGGACTGCGGCACATAGGAGACCTCGAGGCCACGCACACGTGCGCGCTGACGCTCGCTCAGCGTCACCATGTCCTTGCCGGCCACTGTGACGCTGCCGCTCGAGATCCGACAGCCGGGACGGGCATAACCCATGATCGTCAGCGCGATCGTCGTCTTTCCCGATCCGCTTTCTCCGATCAGGGCGACGATTTCGCCCGGCGCGACATCGAGATCGATGCCTTTGATAATCTCGATGCGGCGGCCCGCATCTGTCGTTGCCTCTACCCTCAGATCGCGAATTTCAACGAGATTTTCCATTCACGTGCTCCGATCGCGAATCTTCTTGGGCAAATTGTCGATCAGCAGATTTACGCTGATGGTGAGGCTCGCAATCGCCAGCGAGGGAACGATGACGGCGGGCGCCCCGAACGGCAGGCCACCGATATTCTCGTGAACCAGTGCTCCCCAATCCGCATAGGGCGGCTGCACGCCGAGACCGAGGAAGGAAAGGCCGGAGAGAAGGAGGACGACGAACACGAAGCGGATGCCGAAATCGGCAAGCAGCGGCCCGGTGATGTTCGGCAGGATTTCCGAAAAGACGACATAAGGAATGCCCTCGCCACGGGTCCGGGCAACCGTGATGTAATCCATCGTATTGACGTTTACGGCAAGCGACCGGGCAAACCGATAGGCGCCGGGCGTGTAGATCACGGCGAGCATGAGGATCAGAACGGGGAGCGACGACCCGACTGCGGCAGCGACGACCAGCCCCGAAAGCTTGCTCGGAATCGAGTTGAGGGCATCGAGCAGGCGGCTCAGCAGCGTATCGAACCAGCCACCGATAACGGCAGCTGCCATGCCGAGCGCCGCACCGCTGAAACACGCAAGGCAGACGGCGGCAAGCGAGATGCCGACCGTATAGCGGGCGCCCATGATGATGCGCGAGAACATGTCCCGGCCCAGATAGTCGGAGCCGAGAAGCAGTTTGCTGCTCATCGGGCCGAAATAGTCTTCGTCGATGATCTCGCCGACGGGATAGGGGATGATATGGGGCGCGAGAAGGGCAATCATCGCCCAGAAGAGAATGATCGTAAAGCCGATCATTCCAACCCAGCTGAAACGATAACTCACTCTGCGGGGCAGCGTCGTGGACGTAGTCATGGTCAGCGCACCCTCGGATTGGCCAGGATTGCAACAATGTCGGCGAACGTGATGAGTGCGAGGTAGCCGACGCAGAAAATGATGGCGCAGGATTGAATGAGCGGCAGATCCCGGGTGGAAACACCATCGACCATCAGCTTCGCGACGCCGGGGTAGTTGAAGATCGTCTCGACGATGATGACGCCGCCGACGAGATAGGAGAGCGAGAGAGCAATCGCATTGGCGATCGGGCCGACCGCGTTCGGCAGTGCGTGCAGCAGGACTGCGCGCCAGCGTGAGGCACCTTTGAGGATCGCGGCCTCGACATAGGGCGTGTTGATCGTATCGATAACGGCGGCGCGGGTCATGCGGATCATCTGGGCTGAGACGACGAAGGTGAGCGTGATGACCGGCATGGCGTAGATCCTCAGCACCTGCCAGAAGGACGTGACGTCGCTGGCGAAAGAAAGCGCCGGCAGCCATTTGAGATAGACGGAAAACAGGAGCACGGCCGAGGTCGCGATCATGAACTCGGGCACCGAGATGATGCCGATCGTCAGGATTGTCACGATACGGTCGTAGACCGAGCCGCGAAACATGGCGGCGGTGATGCCAAGCGTCAGCGACAGGGGAACCGCAAAAAGAGTGACGATGCCGGCAAGGCGCATCGTGTTGACGAACCGCGCCCCGATCAGCTGTGCGACCGGTAGATTGTTGACATAGGATATCCCCAGATCGCCCTGCAGCAATCCGATGAGCCATCGCCCGAAGCGCAGGAAGGCGGGTTCGTCAAGATGCATCGCAGCCCTGAGGCCGGCAACGGCTTCCGGCGTCGCGGCTTGACCGAGCAGGATCGTGGCGGTATCGCCCGGCAGCATTGCCGTTGCGAAAAAGACCGCGAAGGACACGATCAGCAGCGTCAAGGCGGAACTGCCGAGCCGGTTCGCGATAAGTCCAAGGACATAGGTGCGCAATGGGGTTTCCTTGCCTGAAAAGTTCGAGATAGCCGGCACCATCCATGGACGAACCAGGACAGCGCTATCAGGCGCAACCACGGCGGCAGAAGAAGCTTCCCCTGCCGCCAAGGGTCAAGCCTCAGGCGTCGAGCCAGACGTATTCGGCAAAGGCGTAACCCATCATGCCGCCGAGCGGGTTGGCTTCAAGGCCCTTCAATTTTTCAGAGATCGCATCCACGTTCGAAATGTAGACCGGGATGACCGTACCGGCTTCCTCGGAAATCATCACCTGCATCTGGCCGTAGATTTCCTTGCGCTTGGCCTCGTCGAGAAGACCGCGTGCCTCGACGAGCATATTATCGAATTTCTCCGACTTGTACTGGCTTTCATTCCACGGCGCGTTGGAGGCATAGAGAAGCGAAAACAGGATGTCCGGCGTTGGCCGCGGGTTGATATTGCCGAAGTGAACCGGTGCCTTCAGCCAGTAATTCGACCAGTAGCCGTCGGAAGGAACGCGCTGAACGTCGAACTTCATGCCGATCTCGGAACCCGACTGCTGGAGGAGCGTCGCCATTTCAACCGCCGCGTTCGGCGCTTCCGACGTGATCATCGGGATGGACTGGCCGAGTAGGCCGGCCTTCTGGAAATGGAACTTCGCCTTGTCCGGATCGTAGGCTTTCGGTTTGAGGTCCGCATTATGATAGACGCTGGCCGGAGAGACCGGCTGGTCGTTTGCGATTTCGGCGAGGCCACGCAAAACGGATTTCTGAATCTGCTGCCGGTTGATCAGATACTTCATGCCGGCAGCGAAATCGGCCTTGTTGCCGGGGGCGAGATCGAGACGGATGTTGAGGTCGGTATAGTTGCCCGACGTGGTTTGCGACAGCACGAAGCCGGGTTGGCTTTCGACCAGCTTCATCGAGCGTGGCTTGATCGACGCCGCGAGATGGATGTCTCCCGAAAGCAGGGCGTTGACGCGCGCGTTGTCGTCGCTGATGGCGAAGAACTCGAACGAATCCACGTTGGCACCGCCAGCCTTGAAGTAGTTGGGGTTCTTGGTGAAGATCGATTTGACGCCCGGCTGGAAGGTTTCCATCTTGAACGCGCCGGTACCGATGCCCTTCGAAAAGTCGGTCGTCCCATCCTGCACGATCATGAAATGGTGCTGCGACAGGATGGTCGGCAAGTCGGCATTCGGGTTGGCCAGGATAATCTCGACCGTCAGCGAGTCGACGTCCTTGACGTCGGTGATCTGCTTGGCGATCGCGTTGACCTTGGAGCCGACGGCAGGATCGAGATGCCGCTTCAGCGAGAAGACGACGTCTTTCGACGACAGCGACTTGCCGTCGTGGAAGGTGACCCCGGAGCGAAGCTTGACGGTCCAGACCTTGGCGTCTCCGCTCTTGATGCTTTCGGCGAGTTCCATCTGAACGGTGCCGCTCTGATCAAGGAAGGTTAGGCGATTGTAGATAGCGCAACAGCGGACGTAGTCGGTCGACAGCGACGCCTTGGCCGGGTCGAGTGTATCGGCGGTCGACGACGACCAGCCGGCCGCCTTCAAATGCCCGCCTGACTTCGGGGTGGCAGCCACCGCGCTGGAAGCGCGGCCGAGGATCAGGCCACCTGCGGAAAGCGCAACGCCACCTGCCAACATCATCGTCAGCAGTTCGCGGCGGCTTGCGCCCCGGCGGATGGCGGTCTCGATCATGGCGTCGTCAGACGTCGTCCAGTTCGTGATCTTGTCGTTCATGTCATTCCCCTTTTCGCTGGTTGGCGGGCACCCCATCTTCCGTGGTCTTGGCCCGATGCTTGAAAATCGTGAATTCCGTCAGTTGCCGTGCGCGGTCCTCACAGCTTCGGCCAATCCGGCCATGGACGTGAAATGATAGTCGGGTTCGGTGAACTGCGACGGTTCGATCGTGCCGCCGTAGCCGGGCTGCGCATGTCGACGCTGGATCCAGCAATTCGTCATGCCGAGATCGCGGGAAACGCCAATGTCGTGATACTGGCTCTGGGCGACATGCAGGATGTCGCTCTTGTCGCCCCCATCCTTGGCAACGAAGTCGAATACCTTGTGGAAGAAGGCCGGATCGGGCTTTTCCGTGCCGGTGTCGTCGGCGGTGAAGGCGGCATAAAATGGATTGCCGAGCGCCGCTGCGAAATAGTCGAAAGCCCAGCGGCGCGCATTGGTCATGGCGATCAGGCGATAACGCCGGCCAAGCTCCGCCATCGCCGCGGCACTGTCGGGGAAAGCCTTCCAGATCTTGGCGGAATCCCGAAGACGAATGCCATAGGTCTCCTCGGCCGGCAGTCCGAGCTTCGGCGCAATCGCAAGATAGACGCGCACCAGGTCGTCGGGGAAAAGATCGGCATCTCCGGAATACCGGGCGGCGCGATACAGGGAAAGCGCCTCTTCGCTGTCGATGGCGACATTGGCTTCGGCGGCGATGCCCTGCAGGCAGGACGTCAGACCGCCCTCGAAATCGATGAGCGTGCCGACCACGTCGAAGGTCATGTACTTAAATTCCGGAAGAGCTTTCGTCAATTCCATATCCCCAGTTGATGCTGCTGGCCGAGCGCCGTCTGCGAAAGAATATGCTGTTGCCAACCTGGACCTTTTTCTATCAAAAATCCCGGATTTTAGGGGCTTCAAGGCCCTCGTTAGCGACAATAGTGACAGTTCGACGGAACGGTTTTCGCCGAATCGGTAGGGCCGCTCGGCACAAAATTTCGAAAACGGGCTGCCGACGATATTTCAGCCGGCAGCACCGAGGCCCAAGTCAACCCTTCACCGCGCGGCGGACATCGGGATCTTCCAGGGTCTGATCCAGTGTCTTTGCGGTGCGTTCGATAATCGCGTCGATATCCGCCTCGGTGCAGCAGAGCGGCGGGGCATATCCGATGACGCCGTTGGCAAAGGCCCGGATCACCAGGCCATTGTCCCAGGCGCGGTCGAATACCCGGCGGGCCGGCGCGGCTTCGGCCGGAAGCGGCGTCTTGTCGGCCTTGTCGGTCACCAGCTCGATGGCCGCCAGCATGCCGCGACCCCGGACATCGCCGACCAGCGGGTGGGACTTGAGGCTTTCGAGACCTGCCATGAGCCGCGCGCCGGCCTTGATGCCGTTTTCGAGCAGCCCGCCTTCGTAGAGCCTCAGCACTTCCAGACCCACGGCGGCGCTGACAGGGTGGGCCGAATAGGTGTAACCGTGCCCGACCGCCGAGGCACCGGCGCCATCGGCGATCACCTGGTAGACATGATCCGCCATGAGCACGGCGCCCATCGGAACATAACCCGAGGTCAGGCCCTTGGCCGTGGTCATGAAATCGGGGACGATGTCATCCTCGCTGCAGGCGAACAGCGGTCCGGTGCGGCCGAAGCCGGTAATCACCTCGTCGGCGACGAACAGGATGCCGTATTCCTTGCAGAGGTTGCGGATCGCCTTCATCCAGCCCCTGGGCGGAACGATGACGCCGCCGGAGCCCTGGATCGGCTCTGCATAAAAGGCCGCCACGCGATCGGCGCCGACCGCCTCGATCTTCGCTTTCAGCGCAGCAAGCGAGGCTTCGATGATCGATTTCGCGTCCTCGCCGACCGGGTTTCGATAGGGGTAAGGTGACGGAATCTTGTGCTGCCAGTCGAAGGGAATGCCGAAGCCCGCATGGAAGTTCGGCAGTGCCGTCAGGCCGGCGCCGACCGTGGAGGAACCGTGATAACCCTGCTCGATCGAGATGAACTGATCGCGCTGTGGCTGACCCTTGGCAATCCAGTAATAGCGGATGAAGCGGATCGTGCTGTCGACGGCGTCCGAGCCGCCGAGCGTGAAGTAGACATGATCGAGATCGCCCGGCGCACGGTCGGCAAGCTCGGCGGCAAGCCGGATGGCCGGCTCGGAACCGAGGCCGAAATAGGCGGTTGCGTAGGGAAGCTCCCGCATCTGACGGGCCGCGGCCTCGACGATTGTCTCATGCCCGTAACCGGCATTGACGCACCAGAGGCCGGCAAAGCCGTCGATCAGCTGGTGTCCTTGCGCGTCGGTGACGGTCGCGCCCTTGCCCGAGGCGAGCACCCGCACGCCCTGCTTTTCATGGCCGCGATAGGACGCGACAGGATGGACGAGATGGGCGCGATCGAGTTCGACGAGCGAATTGCTGAGCATGGTTGTCTCCGGATTAGCCGAGGGCTTGGTTGGCCAGGGCAAAGGTGGTGAATGTCGAAGTGGCGGGACGGGCCGCGACCGGGCGTGCCATTGCGATGCCGCCGCCCGCATGGGCGAGCGAATGCTTCGCCAGCCAGGCGGCGAGGCGGGCATCGCCGGTATCGACCCTGAGGAAGGCGCCGGACCTGCGGCTCATGAAATGGCTGACGAGCGCCTTGGCGTCCTCGAGATCCGTCGCGACGACGGGCCCGACGACTTCGCCGCGACCGAACGTCCTGATGCAGGCGAACCCCGCGATCTTGCCATTGCGGCGGATCACCGCGAACGCGCCGATTTCGGCAAGTTTTGCGATCAGCGCCGAACGGGTGGCGCCGAAGGCGTCGCGATCGATGGCGGCAATCTCGGAGAGATCGGCAGCCGTGGCGGTTTCAATGGCGGTGGGCGCCGGCACTTCGCCGACGGTGCCCTGATGCTGGAAAACGGCGCCGGTCTTCCGGAAACCCAGTTTTTCATAAAGCGGCAGGCCGTCGGAGGTGGCGATCAGCCGAAGCGGGCGCTCGCCACCAAGTCTAAGGACTGCGTCCATCAGGCGGCGTCCGACGCCACGGCCACGCAGGTTGGCGCCGACGATCACCATGTTGATGGTGGCGCAGTCATCGCCGTAGGGGGTCATCAATGCCGTGCCGACCACTTCGCCGCTCTCGTCCAACGCGACCACGCCCTGGCTCAGATGCAGGGCGACCTGCCAGTCCTGCAGGCGGTGCGGCCAGCCGGCTTCGCGCGAAAGGTGGATGGCGCGATCCAGGTGCTCGATGCCGAAAGGTATGGTTTCGATGTCTCCGACTTGCATCGACAATGCTCTCCATTTTGAGCTTCGAGTTTCGAGGGGAAGGGGCCGGACGATTATCCGAAGGCGGGGTCGGCGGCGGTATCTTTCGCCAAACCGGCGGCATGGGACCGCATCTTATGCCGCGCGTCCGCAATCATGGTCGAAAAAAGCCTGGTCGTTGGCCGCCACGCCGGCCACGATCTGCAACCAAATGCCAAACCGGCCTCATGATACGAAACTTTCTGCTTCGGATTGGGGGAAATCAGTCGGCTCGGGTGCCATAAGCGGCCTTATGATCATGTCGTCAACCGAAAGGCTCGATGGGCCATCACGCAAGGACCAAGCGCATGACGACGTTCCGCCCGAAATACATCACCTTCGACTGCTACGGCACGCTGACCAACTTCCAGATGGCCGAAGCTGCGCGTGACCTCTATGGTGACCGTCTCGACGAGCCGCGCATGGTGAAGTTCATCAAGAATTTCGCAGCCTACCGGTTGGACGAGATCCTGGGCGACTGGAAACCCTATGCAGACGTCGTCCACAACTCGCTGGAGCGCAGTTGCAAGGCAAACGGCGTCGCCTTCAAGGATGAAGACGCCAGGATGGTCTATGAGCGCGTGCCGACATGGGGTCCGCATGCGGATGTTCCTGCCGGTCTTGCCAAGGTCGCCAGAGAAATTCCTCTCGTCATCCTCTCGAACGCGATGAACGACCAGATCCACTCAAACGTCGCAAAGCTCGGCGCGCCGTTCCACGCCGTTTATACGGCGGAACAGGCAAACGCCTACAAACCGCGCTTTCAGGCCTTCGAATACATGTTCGATATGCTCGGCTGCGGCCCGGAGGACATTTTGCATTGCTCCTCGTCCTTCCGTTACGACCTGATGTCGGCGCATGACCTCGGCATCAAGAACAAGGTCTGGGTCAACCGGGGTCACGAGCCGGCCAATCCCTTCTATGGCTATGTGGAAATCTCCGACATTTCCGGCCTGCCGGGCGTGGTCGGTCTCTAAGGAAGGCCGAAGCCGATGCAATATGTCTCCTACTGGCATGATACGGCGCCCCGTTTTACGGGCGCCGTGGAAGGGCCGATCGAAGGTCACTACGACGTTGCCGTGGTCGGCGGCGGCTTTACCGGGCTCGGTGCGGCGCGGCAGCTCGCCATGGCCGGCGCGAAGGTTATCGTGCTGGAGGCGGAGACGGTCGGCTTCGGAGCGTCCGGCCGTAACGGTGGCCACCTGAACAACGGCCTCGCCCACAGCTATCTCTCGGCCAAGCAGGAGCTCGGCAAGGAGCGGGCGATCGCGCTTTACAAGGCGCTCGACAGCTCGATCGACACCTTGGAAGCAATCATCGCCGAGGAAGGCCTCGACTGCAACTTCCGCCGCGCCGGCAAACTGAAGCTTGCTTCCAAGCCGCAGCATTTCGAAGGGCTTGCCCGGAATTTCGAGGCGGTTCACGCGGAGGTCGATCCGGATACGGCACTGCTGTCGCGCCAAGACCTCGCCCAGGAGATCGGATCACCTTTCCACGGCGCCATGCTGTCGAAGAAGAGCGCCATGATGCATATGGGACGCTACGTGGTCGGCCTCGCCGAAGCGGCAAAAAGGCGCGGTGCCATCATCGTCGAGAAGGCGACGGTCACCGATGTTTCGAAATCGGGCGGCCGACATGTGCTGAAGACGGCCAAAGGCTCGGTCACCGCCGACAATGTCCTGATGGCAAGCGGCGCCTACACGACGCCGAATTTCGGTTATTTCCGCCGGCGGATCATGGCGGTCGGCAGTTTCATCATCGCCACGCGGCCGCTTTCGGAGCAGGAAGTCGCCTCGACGATGCCGGGCAACCGCACCTGCGTCAACAGCATGAATATCGGCAACTACTGGCGCCTGTCGCCGGACAATCGGCTGATCTTCGGCGGCCGCGCTCGATTTTCGGCGACCTCCGACCAGCGTTCGGATGCCAGAAGCGGCGCAATCCTTCGCGATAGCCTGACCCGCATCTTTCCCCAGCTATCCCATGTGGAGATCGACTATTGTTGGGGCGGTTTGGTGGACATCACCAAGGATCGTTACCCGCGGGCGGGCTTCCATGACGGGTTATGGTACGCGATGGGTTATTCCGGCCATGGCGCGCAGCTGGCAACCCATCTCGGCATGACGGTCGCCGATGCAATCCTCGGCCGGCCTGACAGAAACCCGGTCAAGGGGCTCGACTGGCCGGCAGTTCCGGGTCATTTCGGCAAGCCGTGGTTCCTGCCGCTGGTCGGGCTTTATTACAAGATGCTCGACAAGGTCCAGTAACGGAACTCTTGCCATGCTGAGAACAAAAAAAGGTGGGGTTGCGACCGCAACTCCACCTTTTTTGGATAAGCGCTCCGGGCGCGGAAACGGGCTCAGTTGAGCCCGCCGATATGGAAGGCCTTCACTTCCAGATATTCCTCGATCCCGAGCTGCGAACCCTCGCGCCCCAGGCCCGACTGCTTGACGCCGCCGAACGGGGCGACCTCGGTCGAGATCAGGCCGGTATTCAGCCCGACCATCCCGAATTCCAGCGCCTCGCCGACCCGCCAAGCCCGCTTGAGGCTTTCCGTATAGAAATAGGCGGCGAGCCCGAAGGGCGTGCCATTGGCAATGGCGATCGCTTCCTCCTCGGTCTCGAAACGGAAGAGCGGCGCGACCGGACCAAACGTCTCTTCGCCGGCAAGCTGCATGTCGGTCGTGGCTCCGGTCAGCACGATCGGAGCCGTGTATTGGCCACCGGCCGGCAGATCGGCCTTGGCCGTGACGATCGTCGCGCCTTTGGCGAGCGCATCCTCGATATGACGGTTGATCTTGGCGATTGCGGCATCGTTGATCATCGGGCCGATCGAAACGCCCGGCTCGGTTCCGGGGCCGACCTTCATGGCATTCACGCGGGCGGTGAGCTTCTCGGCGAAACGATCGTAGATGCCGGCCTGCACGAGAATGCGGTTGGCGCAGACGCAGGTCTGGCCGCCATTGCGGAATTTCGAAATGATTGCCCCTTCGATGGCAAGGTCGATATCCGCATCGTCGAAGACGATGAAGGGAGCGTTGCCGCCCAGTTCGAGCGACAACCGCTTGATGCTGTCGGCCGCGCCGCGCATCAGCAGCGAACCGACCGGCGTGGAGCCGGTAAACGAGATCTTCCGCACGGTGGTGTTGGCCATGATCTCGGTGCCGATTTCCTTCGGCATGCCGGTGACGATGTTGACGACGCCTGCCGGAATGCCGGCCATTTCGGCGAGAACGCCGAGCGCAAGTGCCGAATAAGGGGTGAATTCCGAAGGTTTCACCACGACGGTACAACCGGCGGCGAGCGCCGGCGCGATCTTGCGGGTGATCATCGCGTTGGGAAAATTCCAGGGCGTGATGATGCCGCAGACGCCGACCGGCTCCTTCAGGACGATGATACGGCGGTCAGGCGTCGGTGAGGGAATGGTCTGGCCGCCGATGCGGCGTGCCTCTTCCGCAAACCACTTGACGAAGGAGGCGCCGTAACGGATTTCACCGCGCGCCTCGTCGAGCGGTTTGCCCTGTTCGGTGGTCAGCATCAGCGCCAGATCTTCGAGATGTTCGATCATCAGGCCGTACCAGGTTTCAAGCAAGGCGGCGCGCTCTGCATGGGTACGCTTCTTCCAGGCCGGATAGGCCTTCTCGGCAGCCTCGATCGCCGCGCGTGTCTCGTCGCCTCCCATGTCGGGAACGGTGCCGATCACCGCTTGGCTCGCCGGATCGAAGACGTCGACGGTCTTGCCGGAGCGGGCGCCGACCCAGGTGCCGCCGATCAAACCTGCTTGCCGAAACAGGGAGGGGAGCTTCAAATTCCGCATATGTCCAATCCTCGATACGATGTTTAAAGTGCGGCGAGCAGCGCCGCAGTGATGGTGTCCGTGCGGTCCTTGCCAGGAACCGTGCCGATGCCGCTGGCCGTGACCGCTTCGATCGCCGTCATGACGGCGTTCGCCGCATGCTTTTCACCCAGATGATCGAGCATCATTGCGCCGGACCAGACCGTTGCGATCGGGTTGGCGATCCCGAGATGGGTGATATCGGGCGCCGAGCCATGCACCGGTTCGAACATCGAAGGCGCATTGCGCTCGGGGTTGATATTGGCCGAGGCGGCAAAACCGAGGCCGCCCTGAATGGCCGCACCGAGATCGGTCAGGATATCGCCGAACAGGTTGGAAGCGACCACGACGTCGAGCGTTTCCGGGGCCATCACCATGCGCGCCGCCATGGCGTCGATGTGATAGCTGGTGACCTCGACGTCAGGATATTCCGCCGAAAGCTGCCGGGTGACGTCGTCCCAGAACACCATCGAATATTTCTGGGCGTTCGACTTGGTCACCGAGGCCAGCTTGCCGCGCCGCGACCGGGCCTGTTCGAAGGCAAAGCGCAGGATGCGCTCAACGCCCTTGCGGGTAAAGATCGACGTCTCGACGGCAACTTCATCGGCCGTGCCCTGATGGATACGGCCGCCTGCGCCCGAATATTCGCCCTCGGTGTTCTCGCGGATGCAGAGAATGTCGAAGGCGGTCGCCTTCAGCGGTCCTTCGACGCCGGCCAGCAGGCGGTGAGGGCGGATGTTGGCATATTGCACGAAACTCTTGCGGATCGGCAGCAGCAGGCCATGCAGCGACACCGAATCCGGCACGTCCGCCGGCCAGCCGACGGCGCCAAGCAGGATCGCGTCGAAGCTGCGCAACGTTTCGATCCCGTCCGCCGGCATCATTGCGCCGGTTTCCTTGTAGAAGGCGCAGGACCACGGAAATTCGGTAGCCTCAAATGCAAAGCCGTGCGCTTTGGCGGCCTTCTGCAGCACCGACCATGCGGCCGCGGTCATGTCGCGGCCGATGCCGTCACCGGGGATCAGGGCAATCCGGTATGATTTCATGTTCTTCGTCCTCAAAGTCTGATCAAGACGCTCTTGCTCTTGCGGTTGGCGTGGAAAGCTTCCCGGCCGAGATCCTTGCCGATGCCGGACTGCTTGTAGCCGCCGGTCGGCAGGATATGGTCGCGCGAGCGGCCGTAGCGGTTGACCCAGATGGTGCCGGCCTGCAGCCGGCGGGTAAGGCGGATTGCCCGCGAAAGGTCGCTGGTAAACAGGCCGGCGGCAAGCCCGTAGCTCGGATGATCGGCAAGCGTCATGGCCTCTTCCTCATCTTCGAACGTCTGCAGCGTCAGAACGGGCCCGAAGATCTCCTCAATCACCGCCGGCGACGTCTGGTCGACGCCGGTGACCAGGGTCGGAGAGTAGAAATATCCGGGAGCGTCCATGGGGCGGCCGCCCGTCAGGCATTCCGCCCCGGCTGCGACGGAGGCCGCAATGATGTCGTCGATGCGCCGGCGCTGCCTGTCGGAGATGATCGGCGAATACTGGCTCGCCGCATCCCAGGTCGGCCCGGGGACGATCCCCTGCATTTTCTTCAAAATGGCATCGATCAGCGGCGCGGCAACGCTTTTTTCGACGATCAGGCGCGATCCGGCGACACATGCCTGGCCGGCATTGCTGGTGATGCTGGCCGTCACCGCGGCCGCGGCCCGGTCGATATCGGCATCCGCGAAGACCAGCTGCGGGCTCTTTCCGCCAAGTTCCAGCGTCATCGGCTTGATGCCGGTGCGGGCGATGTTTTCCATGATCGCCGATCCGGCGCGGGTGGAGCCTGTAAAGCTCACCTTGGAGATATCGGGATGGCCGGTGATGGCGTTGCCGGTGGTCATGCCGTCGCCGAGCACGATGTTGATCAATCCGGGCGGGATGCCGGCCAGCACGGCAAGCTCCGCCAGCCGGATGGTCGAAAACGGCGTCATCTCGGACGGCTTCAGCACGACGGCATTGCCGGCGGCAAGCGCGGGACCGAGTTTCCATACGGCCATGTTGATCGGGAAGTTCCAGGGCGTGATGGCGCCGACGACGCCATAGGGTTCCGTCATGATCATGCCGAGATTGCCGTCGTCGGTCGGCACCAGGTCGCTGCCTTCCTTGTCGGCGAATTCGGCGAAGAAGCGGATCTGCTCGGCCGACACCGCGATGTCACCCTCGACCAGGTGGCCGACCGGACGGGTGGAGGAGACGGCTTCCAGCCTTGCAAGCGCCACGGCGTCCTGTTCGATGAGATCGGCCCAGCGATGCAGCACCTTCACACGCTCGCGCGGGCGGATGCCGCCCCAATTGCTTTGCTTCAGAGCCGTCTTCGCCGTCTGCACCGCCTGGTCGACGAGATCCGCATCGGCGACGGGGCAATCGGCATAAGCCTTGCCGTCGGATGGCCGGTGCATTGCAATGACGCCTTCGGCCGCCACGAGGCGATCGCCGATGAAATGTCCCATCGGCAGGGCCAGGCTGTCGGGATCGAAACTCAGGCTCATCGGCTTATCTCCGGTCACTGGACGGCAATATTACCGGATCGGTGGAACGGCTTGATCCGGTAGAGTGAAGGGCCGCAGCGGAAAAATCCGTTTTGGCGGTCAATCACGGCGTATTCTGCGGAGCGGCCCGGAAGCGGTTGCCGCGCCGCGGCCGCACCTATCAAGGGGTGACGGTGACGTAGATCTTGCGGACGGTCTCGATGGTCTTCCAGGTGCCGACGAAACCCGGCTTCATGACGAAACTGTCGCCCGCCTTGTAGACAATTGGCTGGCCGCCTTCGGGGGTGAGTTCGACGACGCCCGACAGGATGTGGCAGAATTCGAAGGTCTGGCCCTTGATCGAATGTGTGACGCCGGGCGTCGCTTCCCAGACGCCGGTATGCACCAGTTCGCCATGGGCCTCGTCCTGCGCCCAGGTCTTGAACTGCGGATCGCCGGCGATCAGCCGGTCCGGTGCGGGAACGTTTTCGCGCGGCGCAAAGGTCGGGTGAGGCTCGATGGTCTTGAGAAGCGACATGGTATTCCTTTCGAGGTTGAAGATTCAGTAACCGCGCTGCCGATCGATCAAGCCGACCGGGTCGAGCCCGGCGCGTAGCCGCTTGATATTGTCGATGACGGCGCGCGCGGCGGTATGCGGCTGGGTGATGCTGGCAATATGCGGGGTGAGCAGGATGCGTGGGTGATGCCAGATGGGATGGCCAGGCGGCAGGGGTTCCGGGTCGGTGACGTCGATCACGGCGCCGGACAGGTGCCCGCTGTCGAGTGCAGCGAGAAGCGCGTCCTGGTCGAGCTGGGGACCACGTCCGACATGAACCAGTCCAGCGCCCGCCGGCAACCTGGCGAAAAGCTCCGCGTCGAGAAAACCGCGGGTCTCGTCGGTCAGCGGCAGGAGGCAGATCAGTACATCGGTCTCGGCAACCATGATCTTCAGACCATCATCGCCGGAGAAACACCTGACACCTTCAATCTCTCGCGCGGACCGGCTCCAGCCGGACAAGGGAAAGCCGAAGGGTTTCAGCCGCTCAAGCACGGCCTGGCCGAGATTGCCAAGCCCCAGGACGCCGATACGGCGCTCTCCCGCCTGAGCCTGCGGCAGGACCTTCCAGACCTCCGCCTGCTGCTGCGCCAGATAGGCCGCCAGGTTGCGGTGGAGCGACAGGACGCCGAGGACCACATATTCCTGCATCATCCGCACGATGCCTTCTTCGACCATGCGCACGATCTTCACCTCGTCAGGCACACTGGCGGCGCGGAACTGGTCGATACCGGCGCCGGTCGAAAACAGCACTTCGAGATTGCGGTAACGCGCCAGATTTTCCGGCACCGTCCAGGTCATGAGATAGCGCACCCGTTCGGGATCCACGGTCGCCGGATCCATGGAGAATGGCAGGTCCGGGACTTCCCGAGCAAAGGCATCCTGGAAAATCCGGCCGCGGGCCGCATCGGAATTGAAGAGGAATGTCATGGTCGGGATACGTTCCTGCTCATTGGAGTTTTGCGCGGCAATGCCGACCAAGCGCTTCAATCATCGCCTGGCAGTCGTCGAGTTCGCTCGCCAGAATGAATTCATTGGGTTTATGGGCGCGGGCGATGTCGCCAGGCCCGCAGATGATCGCATCGATGCCGGCGCGCTGGTAGAGACCTGCCTCCGTGCCGTAGCTGACAGCCGCCAGCGGCTCGGCCCCCGTCAGATCTTGCAAAAGACCGGCGAGGGGAGAGGTTGGCGCCAGCAGCAGCGCCGGATAGGCGCTGAGAACCTGCCAGTCGACATCGAAGCCCTTCATCGCCAAGGCTTCGGCAACCGCCCGCACCGGGGCAAGCAGCGCTTCGGGATCGACCGAAGAGATGGCGCGGGCTTCCAGTTCAAGACTGCAGATTTCGGGTATGATGTTGACCGCCTGACCGCCACGGATCGTGCCGATCGATAGAGAGGAGTAGGGTGGCTCGAATTCTGCCTCGAACGGTCCGCGGGAAAGACCGACGGCCGCGGCAACCGCAGCCTGCTGCACGTCCGTCATGGCGTGGATCGCGTTGAGGCCGAGATCCGGACGGGATGAGTGGCCCGAACGACCCTTGAGCGTCACCCGGGCTGCCGCCTTTCCCTTATGGGCTAGAATGGCCCGCATCCCGCTCGGCTCCCCGATGATCGCACCCAGCGGCGGGGCACACAGGTCCCGCAACCGCGCGAGAAGATGCGGCACGCCCCGACAGCCGGCTTCCTCGTCGTAGGAAAAGGCAAGGTGGATCGGGCGGGAAAGCGGAGTGGCGAGAAGCGCGGGCACGGCTGCCAGAGCGGTCGACAAAAACCCCTTCATATCGCTTGTTCCGCGTCCGTAAAGCCGGCCTTTCTCGTTCCTCAACGAAAAGGGATCGCTGTCCCAACCCGCCTCGGCGGCCGGGACCACGTCCATATGGCCGGACAGGATGTAGCCCGGCCGATCGACTGGACCGATCGTGGCAAAAAGATTGGCCCGGTCGCCTTCAGGCCCCGGCAGGATATGCGCGGCGATCCCGAAGGATTTGAGATAGTCCGCAATCCATTCGATGATATTGCCATTGGGCGTGCCAACGACCGAGGGAAAGCCAACCAGCTTCTCCAGGATGTCCAAAGCGCGCATCGACTGTTCCCGCCTCTAAAAAGCCATGACCTCGTGGCCGCCACACCTTGCTTTTGCAGGGCATGCGAACCAATCCTGGCAGGCAAGGTTAGAGGCAGAAGAAACCAATGGCTGCCGAAAGTGGACGCGATACGGTCAAATCTTGTGTTCGGTTTCGCTTCAGCAGTGAAATGTTTCGCGGGATCTCGACTAACGTGACTGCCGGGATATCCGAGCGGTTCGCCCCAGGAGGATATACGATCTCGGCTGGATAATGATGGATAGTGAATTACCAGGAACCTTGAATGTCGATAACTTCGAGATGCGCTTTGCGGATATCTCGAGTGTCGAAATCTCCAAGCTGCAGGCTTTGTCGATCTCGGTGGGCTGGCCCCACCGGGCAGCCGACTGGCAGCATCTGCTCGACATCGGGAAAGGATATGTCGCGCTTGACGAGATCGGCCGCGTGGGAGCCTCGGGCATGTGGTTTCCCCATGGCGACGGCTTCGCCACGTTCGGGATGCTGATTACCTCGCCGCGGCTGCAGACCAACGGCGCGGCCAGGTGGTTGATGAAACGGATCATGACAGACTGCGGCCGCAACCGCATTCGTCTCAACTCGACGCGGGAAGCCCAGCGGCTTTACGCTTCGTTGGGATTGAAGCCGAAGCAGACGGTTTATCAGTATCAGGGCACAGCGATCGCGCCGATGGCGCTTCCGCCTCTGGAGAAGGGGCTTGTTTTGAGGCGGCTGGACCGCGGCGATCTCGACACGGTCATCGCCTTCGATGCTCCAGCCTTCGGTGCTGATCGAAGCCTGCATCTCCTGCGATTGTTCGAGAGTTCGATCTGTTACGGTCTTTACCAGGGCGAGCGGTTGCGCGCCTTTTCGATGCGCCGGCGCTTTGGTCGGGGGCATGTGATCGGGCCGGTGGTCGCCGGCAACGACGAGGACGCCATCACGGTGACCCACCCGCATATTGCCGCCCATGCCGACGGGTTCCTGCGCGTAGATACACATTTCGATAGCGGCCCATTTGCCGCGCTCATCCAGCAGTGCGGGCTCAGCATCTACGCTACCCTGACGACGATGGTGACCGAGGAGGTAGCCGGCTACGGCGCCGGACAAAATGGCAATGCGAGGGTTTATGCCCTGGCTTCGCATTCCCTGGGATGAGCCTTCGTCTGTGGCGGCTCCGACAGACGAAGCCGTATGGAAATTCGAACCGGTCCACTCCAATGACCGTGGCCGGAACTTGAGCGAAGGGCGAGAAGCAACCTCTTCCATCCTGGCTTTGACCTCAGTCGAGAAATAGAGCTAACATCCGGACAGCGGCGGCGGCCTGTCGGCTGGGGAACGCCCTGTGAACGGAGATGCAGATGAGGCGCGCGCTTTTCCTCCTGAAATTCACGACGATGATGATCGGCACGGTTTGCCCGGCATCCGGCGTCTTTGCAGGCGCTCAGCCGGTTCTTTGGAGCGCCCTGCGGCCTGCGGATCAATCGAGGTTGGATGCTGCCCTCCCGGGCATGGCGTCCAGCCGGCCCCAAGGAGAAACGCTTGCCTGGCGTGACGAAGCCCGGACTGTGGAGCTGACCGGGTTCATCCTGCCGGTCGACCAGGACGGCGAGAACGTCTACGAGTTCATGCTGGTCCCCTGGGCGGGAGCCTGCAGCCACAGCGCGGCGCCGCCGCCGAACCAACTGGTGCATGTGGTCGCTGCCGAGCCGTTCCATCTTTCGCGAGTTTATGAAGTCGTCACCGTGACGGGAAATCTGCGGCCCGGTTTGGACAAGGCCCAGCTCTTCATCATGGACGGGGTCCGCGTCCTCGACTACGGCTACAGCATGAGTCAGGCCCAGGTGGCAAAGGCGACCGGCTTCGTGGACCCGGACCTGAAGACCATCTCGCCATTGGGGGTTCTTGCGCGATAAGCGAACCGCTATCGCCAACGGCGGCAGGGTCCTCCATTCTCCCGAATGGATGTGAAAGCCGGGCCTTCGACCAGCGTCACGCTCGATCGTCATCAAAAAACCCGTTGAGCAAGACGGTGACCAGGGCGATCGCGGCGCCTGGCCAGATCATCAGCATTGGGTGGTCGAAAATGAACATGCGGTATTCAAACAGCATCGATCCCCAATCCGGCTTCGACGGATCGGCCCCGAGACCGATGAAGGCGAGCGAGGCATAGGCGACCGCCGCAAGTCCCGCCTGGTTGCCGACATAGGCGTACATCAGGGGCAGGGTGTTGGGCAGTAGATGCCGGGCGATCATCCGCAAGGGTGCAACGCCCAGGCTCCTCGCTGCCAGGATGAACGGCTGGCCAAGCACCCGCTGGCTCAGCGAATGCGCAAGCAGCGCATGCGGACCGATGCCGGCCAGACCCAGCGCCAGTCCGGCGCTGAGCGGCGAAAGGCCAAAAATCGCCGCTGCTGTCAATGCGACGATGAGCGTCGGCACCATAACGAAGAATTCGCAGAAGCGCAGGATCACCGTTTCGCGCCAGCCGCCAAGGACGGCGGCGGCGGTGCCCAGGAGGGTGCCAAACGAAAAGCCGATGGCACCGACCGAGAGGATGACGCAGGCCGTCCGCCACCCGCCGGCCATGATGCGCGACAGGAGATCGCGACCGAGATGATCGGTGCCGAGCGGATGGCTGGCGGTCATGCCGGAATGGCGGGCAAGCATGTCCACCGCATCGGGGTCATGTGGCTGCCAAAAACCGCCGACGCAGAGAAAACCGGCGAGCGCCGCGAGCATGATCAGCCGGGGCATCAGGCGAGACGCGGATCGAGAAGGCGCATGGCGAGATTGGCGCCGGCATTCATCACAAGCATCCAGATGGCGATGACCATGACATAGGCCTGCAGCACCATCTGGTCGCGCGCCGCGATGCTCTGCACCAGGAACTGGCTGATGCCGGCAAGGCCGAAGAGGATTTCCATGGTCGCGGTGCTGCCGATCACCCAGCCGGCTTCGGAACGGACTGCCGACAGGAGGGCATAGAGCGCGCTGCGGTGGCCATGCCGCCAGAGAGCCTGCTTTTCCGACAGGCCCTTGGCAAGCGCCGTGCGGAAATGCGGCTGGCCGGCGGTCTCCTTCAGGTCGCGCCGATAGACGCGGGAGAGAACGGCAACGGAATGCAGCGCGATCAGCAGGACCGGCAGGACGATCGTGGTCCAATCATTGGCGAAGGGTCTGAGCCAGCGCAGCTGCACGCCGAGCACCCAGAGAAGAACAAGGCCAAGCCAGAAGGCCGGCACCGCCTGGACGAAGATCGACAGAGCCCGGCTCATCCGATCGGCAGTGCCCCCGGGATAGGCCGCCGCGAAAAACCCGAGCGGAACCGCCAGCACGATCGCCAGCGCCAGGCCGGCGAGACCGAGCGACAGCGAAACCGGCAACCGCTCGGCAAACTCGGCAAGCACCGGCTCTCCGGTCCGGAAGGAGCGGCCCCAGTCGCCGCTGAGGAAATCCGCCAGCCAATGCAGATACCTGACCGGCAGCGGCTGATCGAGCCCCCACTCCGCCCTCAACGCGGCGACGGTTTCCTCCGTCGCCGGCAGGTTCCAGACACGAATGGCGATCGCGACCGGATCGGCCGGCATCAAGGTGATGACCGAGAAAGAGGCGAGCGAAACCGCCAGCAACCCCGTTATCGATTGTATGCCGAACCGGGCCAGTCGCATCACGTGGCCTACTCCGCCTCGCCGATATCGGCGCGCAGGACGTGGTAGTCGGATCCCCACGGCTCGTAGTTCTTCAGCCGCTTCGACAGGCCGACATACCACACGGGCGATACCAGGAAGGAGGCGGGCGCATCGGCGAAGAGTTTCTGCTGGGCATCCAGCGCGATCGCCACCCGCTTTGCCGGATCGCCCTCGGTCGCAAATCGGTCGAGGATCGCGTCGAAGTCCGGCGCGGCATATTTCGCATGGTTCAGCGAAGCGCCGCTTCTCAGCATCGAGTTCAGGAAAAAGGCGGCGTCGCCGCTCGGGGCCGTGTGCTGCGCCCAGAGCGCGATGTCGAAGTCGCCGCCCGAAGCGACCTGCTGGATGTTCTCCACCACCTGCGTATCGACCGCGATGCCGATCTTGGCGAGTTCCGCCTTGACCACCGGCAGCATGGTGACGAGATCCGGGCGCTGCGGATAGGTGATGACCAGCAGGCGCAGCGCCGTGCCGCCCTTTTCGCGCATGCCGCCACTGCCTCTGGCCCAGCCGGCTTCGTCGAGCAGCGCGCCGGCCCTGGCTAGATCGGTCGGGCGTGCCTCCTGGCCGGCAAAGGGGAAATAGGCGGCGTAGGCACCGGTGGCCGGTTCGCCGCCGTTGATGGCGGCTGCAAGCTCCTTGCGGTCGAAGGCCAGATCGATCGCCCGGCGCACCTTGACGTCAGCCAGCAGCGGCCGGGCGGTATTGAAGAAAGCAAGATACTGGTACCCGACCGGGAACGATTTGATCGTCAGGTCCGGATTGGTCGTGAGCCGGCTCACGACCTCCGACGGCAAGCCGAAGGCCATGTCGAGTTCGCCGGCTTCCAGCGCCAGCGTCAGGGTCTGGGCATCACCGAACTTGCGGAAATTGACCGGCGAACGCTGGTCGGCGCCAGCGAAATGCACGTTGGGCTCCAGCGTGATCGAGGCATCCGTCTTGAAGGCGGAGATCCGGTAAGGACCGCTGAAGACGGCATTGCCGGCCTCGGTGGGTTTGTAGGCAATCAGCGGCCATTCGGCGAAGAGTGCCTGAATGAACGGCACCGGCTTTTCGGTCGTCACCTTCAGCGTCAGGTCGTCGACCGCCTCGAAGCTCAGCTTGCCGCCGGTCGCGAGCGCCGCCTTGTTGTTGGCGAACGTGGTATCGAAACCGGCTGCCAGTGCCCTCGCGGTGACGGGCGTGCCATCGGAGAACAGGCGGCCGGGTTTCAGGGTCACGGTCCAGGTCAGGTCTGCGATGCGCTGCGCCTTCTCGGCCAGCTCCGGCACGAGCTTGCCGTCCCGATCAACGGTGAAGAGGTTCTCGCCGACGCCATGGCTGACCAACGCCCAGCCGTTCGACCCCTTGGCCGGGTCCGTGCCGCTGGTGATGTAGGTGGCTCCGACGCGAAGCGGCTCGCCTGCGAACACCGTGCCTGCGGCGGCAAAGGTGGCGGCGGTGAACCAGGCGGCGGCCAAGCGCGATAGCGTCTGTGACGTCAATTCTCTCTCCTGTTGTTCTGTTCGGATGGGGTGCGAAGCCGCTGCTTGCGGCCCGTTGGGTGATAGGCGAAGTTCTCGACGATCCGGCCGCCAAGCAGGTGCTCGCCGACGATCCGGTCGATCGCATCTTCGGTGACGCCGCCGTAATAGGTGCCTTCCGGAAACACCTGCAGCACGGGCGCCAGACTGCAGGGACCGAGACAGGTGGATTTTGCGGTCATCGTGCCGTCGCCGGCAGCGCGCAATTTCTGCCGCTCCTGTTGGTTGCGCAGATGTCCCCAGATCACATCGGCTCCGGCCGCGTTGCAGGGGCCGCCCTGGCAGACGAGTGCGCGGCGTTTCTGGGCTGGCACGAGTGAACCTTCGATGACGGGTGGGTTTTCGGTTTTCGGGACATCCAGCTCCTCGGCCGTCTCCAGCAGTTCGCCGAGAAGCTGCGCCATCAGCGTGCTGGAGGCGATATCCTTGGCGACGGACAAGGCCGGCCAGGGGCGGCTGTCGGCGGCCTTCCAGCGCGTCAGCGATTTCGTTAGCCAGATATGGAAGCTCGGCTCCATGGGCAGGACGAGCGGCACGATGACGACGGTTTCGACATCCTCGTCGAGCAGATTGGACAGCGCTTCGCGCAGCGAGGGGGTTCCCTGTTCGGTAAAGGCGAACCGCACCGTTCCGGCCCCGGTCATGCCGGCCGCAAGTTTCGCGAGCCGCTGCATTTCCAGATGCGGCGATGCCGCAAAGGCGGATTTGGCGATCAGGAGGACGGCGCGCCCGGATACGTTCTGGGAAGATAATCCCTGTGTTTTCACTGCCTTCGTCTCACTCAAGGAGGCGGCAGCAAAAATGAAGGTTGCGGCAGGCACGATGGCCCGACGGAACCGTCATTCCTGTGGCACACCCCGACCACGGAACTTCTATCGTCAGGCAGGTCTCCTGGCTCGCGGGTCAAAGCCTTCATCGTCCGTCTTCCCGGCATTGACTGCCAGTGACATGTTGGACGAACGGCTCACCGCTCACAGTTGCGGGACAGCTCCGGTTTTTACCGGATTCCCTCTTAGCTTCCATCGCGGGATGGAAGAACCTTGACGCCGCCAACCTACACTCCCGCTGCCGACTGTCAACGGCGCCGCTTCATGCAGCATCACGCGGCTGGTCCGGAACTGCCGTAACAATTCCGGACCAAGGTTATTGCATCAATGCGATGCTCCGGAGCCGCCGACGGCAACGATCGTAAAGGGTTTTCCTTCGACGGGAATCGTCCGGACCTCCTTCAGGCTCTCCGCATCGACAACGCGAACCAGCGAGTGCCGCGGATCGGTAATGACGATATGGCCGTCCGCAACGGCAAGACGCGGCCGCGGATCACGCCAATGGCCGTCCTTGCTGTAGGGCTCGGTGACCTTGGCTTTGCGAACGATCTCGCCCTTGATCACGTCCAGCACATGAAGATCACCGTCCTCCGTCAGGATGTAGGCACTGCGCGGCGTTGCTGGGTCCAGCAGGAAGTCGACGCGGCGGGTGGGCAGGGCGATCAGCCGGAAGTGCTTCTCGGCATCCGGATCGATCAGGACGATTTTGTCCTCGCCGTAGTTGCCGAGGAAGAACTGCATCGCCTTGCCACCAAGCAAGGTTCCGGTGCTGCCCTTTGGCAGGTCCGCCGGGTAAGCGAGCATTTCCAGCTTCGGGCCATCGATGCCGCCGGGCCGGGCAACGAGAACGCCTTGCTTGCAACCGAAGGCAACCAGCCGGGCCGAGGTGGCCTCGCCGTGAAGATCGGTGCATTTCGCGACCTCGCCGAACTGCTTGCCCGCCTCATCGACGACGCGAAGACCGACCCTCGGCGGCAGTTCGTCGGGCTTGGTTTCGATTTCAGTGTTTGGGACCGACACAAGCACGAAACGACCCATCGTCACCGCTACGCCGTGATGCGGCTTCGTCGTGTCGACTGTCTTCACGTCAGCCCTGCCTTCGAGCAGAGCTGTTTCGTCGATGATATCCGCCTTGCCGCCTCGATCGTAAAAGAGGACCGCATGGTCGTCGTGCGGAACGACGTGGAAAGGACGCTTGCCCTCGAAAGTCACGGGCAGCAACCCGACCTCGGAAACCTCCAGATCCCGATGCTCCCCGTGATCGGAGAAATCGATGCCAGTCCTGATGACGTGCACGATGTCATGATCTGACTGGGTAACGAATACGGTCTGGCCGGACGCGCTGGCGGTCAGGGCCGCAGGCCCCTTGACGTCATAGCGGCCGAGTTCCTTGCCGTCCTCGAAGTTGATGGCACGCACGACGGGGTTCGTGTGATCGCCGACAAACAGGCGCCATGCCTCCTTCGTCTCATGATCTTCATCGGCAGACGCTCCGGACGCCGCGAAGATAAGACCTGATGCGACAGCAGCTAGCAGACGATTTGGAGTGAGGGACAAATTCATGAGGTCTCTTCCTTATTGTTTGAACTTTTGTCGCGCCGAGAGCCTATCCAGCATATGACTATGTACGTTATATCGTTACATTCAACGTCGAGGATGTAATAACATTACATAGGCGGCCGTTGTCAACCCCTGCGAGGGCGACATTTGCCTGGTTCACGCTGGTAGGGCATGCAGCCTGCGGGTTTGACGCGGCAGGACAAATGGACCTCAAAGATTGCCTGGCGGCAGTCGGCCTTGCCGCTCGAGGAAAATCCGTCGTTGCTGACATAAAACTCTTACATATCGGGAGGAAATCTGCCGGGCGGGCCGTGGGACTTGGCAAACGGAAGAGGACCTTCTCCGATGACGACATTGCAACAGGTGGCGACACGAGCCGGATGTTCGCTGGCGACGGCGAGCCGGGCGCTCAGTCGCAACGGCAATGTCAGCGACCGCATGGCCCGCAGGGTCCGTCGCGCGGCGGCAGAACTCGGGTATCGGCCGATCAATTCGACGGCCGGCAGGCCCGGGCAACGGCCGGTCGTCGGCGTGCTGATCCCCAGCATCACCAATCCCGTTTTCGCCTCGTCGCTTTCCAGCATCCAGAACCGCATGCTGGTCGCCGGCCATGGCGTGCTGATCGCCCAGTCGAACTACGACCCTGCCCGCGAGGCGGACGCAGTCGCCTCGCTTCTCAACGACCGGCCGACCGGGCTGATCCTGACCGTCTGCGATCCCGCCACAAGCGTTGCCCTCACATCCTCGCTGCCGCCAACCGTGCTTCTCAACAACATGCCGACCTCGCTGTTTCCGGCCGCCGTGACCGTGGACAATCGCGGTGCCGGCCGGGAGCTGACGCAGATGCTGATCGGTCTCGGCCATCGACGCATCCTGTTCGTCTCCGGAAATTTCGCGGCCTCCGACCGCGCGCGTCGCCGGCATGAGGGTTATCGCGATGCGATGAACAACAATGGCGTTGAGCCCTTGGGAGCGGTCGAGATTTCCTTCCTCAACGGCTACGACCAGCTCGATCTCAGCGTGGCGCTCGCGACCGTGTCGCCGACGGCGATCATTGCCTCCAACGATCTTCTCGCGCTCGGCGTTATCAGCGCGCTGCGGCGCGAAGGACTTTCCGTACCCCGTGACATTTCCGTGGCCGGTTTCGACGGGATCGCCATTGGACGGCTGATGGACCCGCCGCTGACGACGGTGGAGATGCCGGATGCGAGCATGGGGGCAGCGGCGGCCTCGCTGTTGCTGGACATGGCCGAGAATGCAGCACCCCCCCGGCATCTCGACGTTGGCTATATGCTGCGCCGGGGCGGCACGGTGCGGGCAATCCGCTAGCGCTTCGTGCAAAAGGAAAACCGCCGCTTCCGATCGGAAACGGCGGCTCGTCGTGCGGTTGGGCCGGGCTGACGCTTAGCTGCGCGGCAGCAATCCCTTCACTTCGGAAGCGGCATCCTCCAGCGCTTGCCTCGGGGTGGCCTGCTGTTCGACGATGCGCGACAGGTTTTCAACGATCGCCTGGGTGACCTTGACGCCGTTGGTGCCCGGGAAGGCGTACCAGGGAACCATGCGGTCCATCTGGCTGAGGCCGGCGACGAAGAGCGGGTTTTCCTTGTAGAAATTGCCGAGGTAGTCCGGCGACTTGGCGGCAAGCGCATTGTTCGGAACGTAGCCGGTGCCCGGAACGACGACGGAGGCGCCATACGGACCGGCGGCGAACTTGGCGAACTTCCAGGCGGCCTGCTGCTTTTCGGCATTGCGGGCAAGGATGACGACGGCATTGCCGCCGGTCGGCAGCTTGCCCTTGACCGGATCGATCAGCGGGATCTGCGCGGTGCGCAGGTCGAACTTGTCGCCGACGCTCTTGATCGTGTTGCGCAGGGCGCCAGTCGTCTTGAACTCGATGCCGACCTTGCCGGCGAAGAAGGCCTGTTCACCGGCCTGGGCGGTGAAGACCGGCAGGCCGCCCTGCTTGACCATGCGGTCGAGCGTTTCGACAGCCTTCAGGCCTTCCGGTCCGGCGAAAGCGACGGACTTTTCGTCGGCGCTCAGCATCTGGCCGCCGGCGCCGAACAGAAGTGCCGAGAACATCCAGTCGTCACCCTGCCAGCGGAAATCGATGCCTTCGACGCCGTTGCCGAGCGCCTTGATCTTGGCGCCGAGCGCGATGACTTCGTCCCAGGTCTTCGGCGGAACGTCCGGATTGCCGCCCGCAGCCTTCACGAGGTCGGCATTGTAGTACATGATCGGGTTCGACGTGGCGAAGGCGAGGCCGACCTGCTTGCCGCCCACCTGCGCGAGCTTCAGGATGTTGCTCGAGAAGCCGAGCTTGTCCATGTCGCCTTCCTTGGCGATGAACGGGGCGAGATCGACCGGCAGGTCGCGCTCCTGAACCATGCGCAGGCGGTTGAGGCCGATGAAGGTCAGGTCCGGCATTTCCGCCGTGCCGGCCTGGCGCATGATCAGCTGGATGCCTTCTTCATAGGTCGCGGACGGGTTGGCGAACCGGATCTTGATGTCCGGATTTTCCTCCATGAACTTCTTCGAGATCGTGTCCATCACGTCCTTGAAGAAACCCGGCATCGGATAATGCACGGTCAATGTCGTTTCGGCATGGGCCGGAAGCGACACCGTCATGGCAATCGCCGCGGCGGCGAGGATGTTGGTGAGATGCTTCATCGCATAGTCTCCTGGTTGATGCCGGTCAGCCTTTGAGACCGGTCATGGTGATGCCCTCGACGAAGCGCTTCTGTGCCAGAAGAAAAGCAGCAACGAGGGGAGTGGTGATGATCAGCGTGGCGGCCATCAGGGCGCCGTAGTCGTCGCCGGCCTCGGCGGCTCGAAAATAGAGGAGGCCGAGCGGCGGCGTCGCATAGGTCTGGTTGGAAACGACGATCAACGGCCAGTAGAGGTCGTTCCAGTGCGCGACGACCGAGAAGATCGCGAACGCGGTGATCGCCGGCCAGGCATTCGGCACGATGACGCGGCCGATAATGCCGAGCTCCGACATGCCGTCGAGCCGGGCGGCATGTATCAGGTCGTCCGGTATCGCGCGGAAGAACTGCAGGAAGAGGAAGATGCCGAACACGGAGATGGTGAAGGGGGCAACCAGCGCGAAATAGCTGTTGAGCACCGCCATCCGGTCGAAGGCGACATAAAGCGGCAGGGCGGTGGCATGGATCGGCACCAAAAGGCCGAGCATGACCAGCACCATCATCAGCCTTGCCGCCCGGAACCTCAGCTTCGCCATGGCATAGGCGCAGGGGATGGCGATCATCACCTGGAAAACGAAGATCAGCGCGCAGACGGCGACGCCGTTGAAAAGCAGCCGCGTCATCGAGACGCGCGTCAGCGCCTTGGCGAAGTTCTGGACATAGGACCAGTGCTGCGGGATGAGCGACAGCGACGAGGAGAAGATGTCGCTCTGCGCCTTGCCGGCGGTCGAAATCATGAAGACGTAGGGGGCGAGAAATATCGCCGCCCCGAAGATCAGGATCGACAGGCGGAGGGCGCGCCCGGGGGTGAAGGCTGAAGCGTTCATGAGTAGTGCACCTGCTTGTCCTGGACGCGGTATTGCAGGAACATCAGCACCACGAGGATGATCAGGAAGACGACGGTCATCGCCGAAGCGTAACCAACCTTCAGGTAGACGAACCCTTCCTGGTAGATGGTGAAAAGCAGCACTTCGGAAGCCTTGTTCGGTCCGCCCTCGGTCAGCGTCTTGACCGTCTCGAAGACCTTGACCGCATTGATGATGCTGATCGTCGTGACGAACAGCGTCGTCGGTCCGAGCATCGGCCAGGTGACCAGCCGGAACCGGTCGAAGGCGGAGCGGGCGCCGTCGACATGCGCGGCGTGATAGAGCTCGCGGGGGATTGCGGTGAGTCCGGCCAGGAACAGGACAAGGTTGAAGCCGACCGATTGCCAGATGCCGATGATCGTCAGGCTGTAGAGGACGGATGTCGAGGCGCCCAGCCAGTTGGGACGCGGCAGGCCGCCGAGCGCCAGAAGCGCGTTGATCGGGCCGATCGTCGGATGGAAGAGATATTGCCAGACCGTCGCCATCGCGACGAGCAGCGAGGCAACCGGCAGGAAATAGGCGGTTCGAAAGAAGGAACGGCCGATATTCTCGCTTTCGATCAGCATCGCCAGGCCGAGCGCCATGAAGATCGAGATCGGTGCGACGATCGCGGTATAGACCGTCGTGTTCCACAGCGAGCGGCGGAAGGTCCGGTCGGCAAAGAGCTCGGTGTAATTGTCGAAGCCGACGAACCGGAAACCCGCATACCCGAGTTCGTAATCGGTAAATCCGAACAGGATCACCACCGCGACCGGCAGCAGGATGAAGACGAACAGGAGAACCATAGCCGGCAGCGACAGCACGAGCGCAGCGCGCGCCTCCTGCCGCTCGGCAGCCGAACGGGCAGGTTTTCTGATGAGGGGGAGTGCAGCAGCGACCGCGTCAGCCATGAGCCGTCTCCAACCTGACGGCAGCATCGACCGGTGCCGAGGGCAGGCGATGGCCCTCCTCGGCAAAGACGAAGAGACGGTCGGCGGAGAAGTCGAGACGCACCGGCATGCCGGCGACAAGGCCGGCGCCCTCGGCGGGTGAAAGTTTGGCGACCACCGGTTCGCCGATCGCATCCAGGCGGCAATAGAGGACGATCTCGGAGCCCAGGAACTCGATGCGGTCAATGCGTGCCGGCAGGCCCTGCTGACCGCCGCGGGAGACGCGGATGAATTCCGGCCGAATGCCGATCGTCACGGATGCGCCCGCAGCAACCGTCTCACGGGGCAATCCGAGCCGGATATCGCTGAACGCTAGCGTGCCGTCGGCCCCGACCTGCGACGGGAAAAGGTTGATGCGCGGCTGGCCGATGAAACGGGCAACTTCGACATGCGCCGGATCGTCATAGATCACCTGCGGTGAGGCGAGCTGCAGCAGCGAACCGCCGATCATCACCGCAACGCGGTCGGCCATGGACAGTGCTTCCGCCTGGTCATGGGTGACATAGAGCGTCGGCACGCCGGCGCGGCGGTGCAGTTCGACGATCTCTCCACGGGCGTGGACGCGCAGGTTGGCATCCAGGTTGGAAAGCGGTTCGTCCATCAGGAAGACGGAGGGACGCCGCACCATGGCGCGGCCGAGCGCGACGCGCTGGCGCTGGCCGCCGGACATCTGGCCCGGTTTGCGATCGAGCAGGTGGTCGATCTTCAGCGACACCGCCATCTCGCGCACGTCGCGCTTGATCACCGCCACCGCCTTGCGCTGGCCGCGCATCAGCGGGCCGATCAGCGGCAGGCGCTGCGCCCGCGTCAGCTTGCGCATGACCAGCGGCACCGCGATGTTCTGCGCCGCAGTCAGGTGCGGATAAAGCGCGTAGGACTGGAACACCATGGCGATGTTGCGGTCGGCCGCCGGCACCGGCGACAGGTCGCGCTCGCCAAGCACGATTTCGCCGGCGTCAGCGCTTTCGAGGCCGGCGAGGATGCGCAGAAGCGTGCTCTTGCCGCAGCCGGAAGGGCCCACGAGGGCGATGAACTCGCCCGGACCGGCGTCAAAGCTGACGCCCTTGAGGATAGGGTTGCCCGAGAACGACTTCTCGATGCCGCGAAGCGAAAGGGCGGTCATTCGACGCTCTCCGTTTGCTTGGCGCCGGTCGGGTAGACTTCCTCGATGACGTCGTCGAGGACATAGGCCGTCATGCCGGGCACGGCGACGATATCGCTTTCAACGTCGTCGCCGAATTCATGCACGACCGCGCCGACCAGCCGCTCGCCCGGCATTTCGCGCACCAGTTTGTCGAGGATGAAGGCGGCCGACGGACCCCAGGTAAGCGCGGTGTTTTCGAAACGGCCCTGCCAGGCCCAGTGCAGATGGCCGCTCGCGAAAAGCGCCACGTCATGGGCGGCGATCAGGTCGTAGAGACGCTTGCGTTGCGCCGGGCGGACGCTCCAGTAGCCCGTGTCGCCCTCATGCGGCTCGTCGACGAACAGCGGCTTGTGGGCAAACAGCGCGATGCGGCGGCCACGACGCTCTTCGAGGGTTTCGCGCAGCCATTCGAACTGGGCTTCCTCCTCATCGTCCTCATGACCGAGCAGGAGCGAATTGAGGCCAATGAGACGCCAGTCGGCGGTGTCCTCGAACCAGCGGTCCTCGCCGACGAGGTCCCGCCAGCGGGCAAGGCGCTCGGCATTGACGGGCTGTTCGCAACCCGGCAGGTGGCCGACATCGTGATTGCCCGGCAGGATCAGCATCGGGATCGAAGTCTGCCGCATCAGGTCCATGCAGAAGGTGATGTCGCCCGGCTTATCGGCGCCATCGACGGTCAGATCCCCGGTATGAATGATGAGGTCGGCGCGGGCATCCTCGATCCAGGTCAGCAGCGGCGCCCAGTTGCCGTTGAAATGCGACTTCTCCGGGCTGAAATGGGTGTCGGTAATCTGGATGATCTTCACGGTAGCTCTCCGGTCTCGCGAGTGCCTTCCACAGGTGGGGAAGGCGTTTACGGTTCCTTAGAGCGCTATCGTGTCAGGCCGGTTACAGAGTTTTCCAGCTTTCTTTCAATTCTGTCACAGGACTGTAAAACAGGCCGGTTTCCGCCTGGCGGATTACTTCATCGCGTTCCAAAATGCCCTCGGGCGAACAACCTCGGTGTCTTGAACCCACGGTCCCATTTCCTAAATCAATCTGCGGTCCACGGCGAAAAGGAAAGGAGGTCGCGATGGCTAATACGTTGTTTGACAAACCGCTGTTTGTGAAAACATCTCGCTATGTTCAGGAGCTTGCCAGCCTTGAAGACGTCTTCGACTTTCTCGACGAGTGGCCGATCGACAAAAGGGGCGACACATACGAGGTGTTGTCGAAGGCTTGTCGGATGGCCGCTCAGGGCATCTTCCCCTTGCCGGCAATCCGAGAGAACGTGCGCCGGTTCCTGCTGAAGGAGCGCGTGTTGGCGAACATCGAGGAGGTGCCTCTGTTTACAGGGCGCACGACCGACCGCAATCTCGGCTCATGAGACAGATAAAGCCCCGCAGCCGGTTCGGGTTACGGGGCTTTAGACGAACGAACTGCCCGGTCGTGTCAGCAGGAATTTGCCTGGTTGGTCGGGCTGTTCGGGTCGGAGGTAGACGCGTGGGTGCCGGCCGGCCCCGCAGTGGTTGGGCTCTTGCCGCAATTGGAGTTGCTGCTGCCGGCCGTACCTGCGCCCTGGGTGTTGGCGGTACCCGTTGCTGCCGTACCGGATGTTGCCGTGCCTCCGGCACCGGTGCCCGGGACTGCGGTCGATGTGCCGGTGCCAGAAGCGCCGGTCGAACCCGAACCACCAGTGCCGGAACCACCGCCAGCACCCTGTGCGAATGCAGAAGTAGCAAGACCGAGCGCGAGAGTGCTCGCAGTGAGAAGTTTTACGATCATGAAGTGTTTCCTCTCTGTTTTTGTTACGGCCTCCTAACCGCGGGTCGTATCGAAAGTTCCCGTCACTGAACCATTCGGCCACAGGCTGGAACCGTGAGAGTTTCGGCGTTGCGTCAGGCACACCATAGGTCGCCTCCGCTAGCGGAACCGTGGGGCAATCGCCCGAGCTGCACCAGAACCTCGACCGGAATTCCGGCTCGATAAAAGTCGGACATTTTTGCGGGTTCATAGGCCTTGCGACTCAAAACCGGAATCTGGAATCCGTCTGGATTGGGCGGCGTTGGTTTAGTGCTGTGCCATCTTGGCATCAGACCAGCCGAGATTGCCATCGACGGATGTCGGTCGCGCCGGCCTCGGCGAGAATGGTTGCGGACGCCCTTTTGAGGCCGTGTGACGAGCATTCCGGCAAATCGGCATCTTGCGCCACTGGCGCATCTTGTTTCCGAAGCCGTTCCGCCGAATACCTCGCCGTGGTCGGTGATGAGGAAGGTCGGCTGATCATGCGTGATCGCGTCCAGCGCCTCGATTGGCTCGTCTGTGATGGGCAGGCTGAGAGACTGCGCATAGTTGCCAGAACCCTTCTCCGGCATGAAATTCGGTGCGCTCGCCGACCAGGTTCCGCCAGCCGAGCTTGACGAGATCGGACCGCCGGACCCCGAAATTGACCATGAGTTCCATCGCCAGCCGCGCAGTCCTGCCGAGCGAATAGGCGGCGCGAAAGCGCCAGTTCCGCCTTGCTTTAGGTGTGGAAACCGGGCGATCTGTGAATTTTTGTGACGCTGTTTGCCGGATTGAAGGTCGCATCTGCGGAGATGGCTGGCACCGTTGAGCTAAATGGTCAGCGCTACGAGTTTCGCACGGTTCGCAATCAAAGCTGTCACGTGATTTAGTGGCACAGGATCTGCGGCAATTGGCGATATCTTTTCTGATAATTGGGAAATCGCTTTTCCTGTGGCATCGGCTAGCTCCTTCACCCGCCGGCGTACCAAGAGCAGGCCGACACCCGTCTCCTTCGAGAAAGCCTGCCAACCAGCGGCGTCCATTTCTGCAAGCGTTGCGCGTTTTCCGACCCGCATAGCCATTTTCGGAGAAAGGCCTGGATAGGCCACCGTCGACAGCAGATCATACAGCGGAGCCATTCGTGCTCCCCGATCATCATAAAGGATTGAGAAATTCTTGCCGTGAGCGTCCGCATTTCCGACAATGAGATTGAAGATCGCAGCATCCAGGAGCTTTGCGATGTCCGAGCCCGGCCGCTCAGATACCCGCCGCAACAGCTCAAAACAATCCCTGAAGGTCGGCCCGCCCTCGCTTGCGTACTTTGATTCAGGTGGCACACCGAGTGCTTGGCAAAAGTCTTCCTGATGGATGCGGCGAACCACACCGTCGGCATCGCGGTAGCGATCGTATCGCTCGACCAAAAGGAAAGGGCGACCATTCGCGGACTTCGGCTCGACAGGAGCAACGGCGAGCCCGATTGCGGCAGCAAGCCTCATCACCAAGGCCTCATTCTCGGTGGTCCCTGGAAATCGCGCAATTGGTGGCTTCAGGATGTGCGTCGTCGCCTGGCCTGGAAGCGGAAGCGCGACTTGGCCATCGATGAGAACAACTGGAACTTTTGATTGGGCGCCCGCAAGCGACAGCCTCAAGCCCTCCTGGCCGGCCAGTAGCGGCCGTGTCGGAAGTGCGTCCATTATCCGAACGATTCCCGCCTCATCCAGAGGTGCCGTTTGCTGATCCGCAATCGGTCCTGCCCCGATCGGTTCCTGATCTTCAGGCAAAAGCTGAAGCGCGCCGGCGACGTCGCCGCCCAAGCGATCAAGAAGCGCGAAGTCGTTGGCAGGTGAAACACCCAACGCCTGCGCCGCAACAAGACGCTGGTTTTCTTCGGGCAGCAGACCGCCGAAAAATGGTCGGCATTCACGGCGAGAGAAACGCTCCGGACGCTTTGGAAGTGAGGCTGACAGTGGAAGCGCCTTTTCGTCATCAAGCCAAGCTTCAGTGTAGGCGAAGCCGATATCGCCATGCTTATCTTGGGTGAATTGTCCGACAATGCGAGCATCCCACCAGACGTTGAGAACCCTTGCCGTCATTTTTTACGTTCACCAGGGGCCAGAATATCAATCGAACAACCGAGCGTTTGCAGAACCTGCAAAACCTTTCCTATCTGAGCTGTCGGCTTGCCGGCTTCCAGGTCCACAATGAACCGGAGGCCAACTCCAGAGACCCCGGCAAGCTCGTCCTGTCGCAAGTTTTGCTCCTTGCGGGCGCTGCGTATCAGGGCGCCGATATCGGCTGGATTTTTAACTCGTTTCGCCATCATTATTCCCGATCGGGAAAATAGCAGCACATCAGCCGTCTTGTCGAGAGAAATTTCCCGATCGGGAAAATGGCCCACCCAGATGGTCCATATGCGGAAAATTTCCCGATCGGGAAACTCAAGTGGACCCGTGCAATACCGTGAACTTCGGCGGATTGGGAGTTTAGGTTCTGCTGATTGGGAATGGCATCGGTTCCTGCCCCTCCGGAAGCCTTGCAGACCAAATCACACCACCGGATTTCCATTCAACGGCACGTAGCCACGGCTTTTTCGGTCCAGCCAGTCGAGCCTGGATTTACCGGACGCCCGGAGATAGGCGGCTGCTTTGAGGACAAGCGGATGACGCAAATCCTGTTTTTTCAGCCAGTTCCTTGCTTTGCCCCTGTACCACCCCATCAGGGCGGCCGTTTCCGGTTCGTCGCTGTATGCGCGCACCAGAAGGGTCAAAACTCCGTCTGAAAACTCATAGACATCGTATTCGTAATGGTAGTCGTAGAACCCGTCGCCGTCAGGTTCGGATGCATCGATATGATGCGAGACCTCCACCGTCATGGGCCACGCCGGGGCGCTCTGCCCGCGAAGGGCGGAAATCCGCCACAGGGCCACCCGAACCGGGTAATACAGTCGTTCAATCTGGGACAAATTCACCCGCCAACAAGTTTGCCTGCAAGGCACTGCATTTTACCCAAAGCGCTCGAAACCGCCGCCACGACTTCAGTCCTCCCGGCCTGTACCTCTACGATGGTCGTCTTCGATGGCATCGCCACACGATCACCAACGGCTCCGGGCTTAGTTCAGCCTTTTGCCGGTCTCGGCGTCGAACAGGTGCGCCCTCTCGGGATTGCCCTTCACATGTATCATTTCGCCGACGGCGATGTCGCGGTCTCGGGGGAACTCGACGGTCAGCATTTTCGAATGGCCGACTTCGACATAGCCGTAGGTCTGGCTGCCGAGCCGTTCGGCCACCATCAGTTCGCCGCTGAACCAGGCCTGTTCGGGGGAACAGGGGGTCAGTTCTTCGGGCCGAATTCCGAGCGTGACTTCCTCGCCGGCAAGCGTCCTTGCGCCTGGAATGCTGCCGGCCGCCGTCTTTCCCAGAAGTTTCAGGCTTTCTCCATCGGAGGCGATCTCCGCTGGCAGGGTGTTCATGGTCGGGCTGCCGATGAAGCGGGCGACGAACAGGCTCGACGGGTTGTGATAGAGATCGAGCGGCTTGCCGATCTGCTCCACCACGCCGCCGTTCATCACCACGATGCGGTCGGCCAGCGTCATGGCCTCCACCTGATCGTGCGTGACATAGACCGTGGTCGCCTTCATGCGGTTGTGCAGTTTTGCGATTTCCAGGCGCATCTCGACGCGCAGCGCAGCGTCGAGATTGGAAAGCGGTTCGTCGAACAGGAAAGCCGCCGGCTCGCGGACAATCGCACGGCCCATGGCGACCCGCTGGCGCTGGCCGCCCGACAATTGTGCCGGCCGGCGATCAAGATAATCCCTGATCTTCAGGACATCGGCAGCCTGACCGACGCGGCTTTCGATTTCACGGTCGTCGCCGCCGCGCATTTTGAGGCCGAACGACATGTTTTCCCGCACGCTCATATGCGGGTAAAGAGCATAGTCCTGAAAGACCATGGCGATGTTGCGCTCGGCCGGTGGAAGCAGGTTGACCGTGCGGCCTTCGATATCCAGTTCGCCGCCCGAGATCTCCTCCAGCCCGGCGATCATGCGCAGCAGCGTCGATTTCCCGCATCCGGAAGGGCCGACGAGAACCAGGAATTCGCCGCTTTGGATCTCGATATTGATGTCGTGGATGACCTGCAGGGCGCCATATGACTTCCGGATCTTCTTCAACGCTATGCCAGCCACGAGGTCCTCCCAAACATTTTCAAGCTTGACGCCACTTATCGATATCAATATCGATAATGATAACTTTGGAAATGTGCAACCGGCTGGATGAGTGAGATGGCCTATTTTTCCGCTAGATCGACATCGGTCAGATCGCCCAAGGCGGGCGCCGCCTTCAATGCGTTGAAGCGCGACATCATGCTCGGGACGCTGGCGCCGGGGACCGGCCTTACGGAATTGGAACTGGCGGCCCACTTCCAGTGCAGCCAGGGCACCGTCCGGGAAGCGCTCCTGCAACTTCAGGAGGAAGGGCTGGTCCGTCGTCGCGGGCATCGTGGGACGCAGGTTTCCGAGTGCACGGAAGACGAGGCAATCGAGATGTTCCGGCTGCGTCAGCAGATAGAGGGCAACGGCATGGCGCGCGTCATGCGCGCTCGCAGCCGCACGCTGGTCAAGGAACTCGAGAGCCTGCTCGACAAGATGCTGCTTGCGGCTGCGGCGGGTGACGAGTTGGAGCTTGCGGCCTTCGACCGCGATTTCCATCGGCGCATCTTCGAGGATGCCAACCTGCCGGCGCTTGATCCCATCCTTCACCGTTGCCTCGTGCATAATCACCGGTTCAAGATTTCCCGCAGCCCGATGGCGCGGGATCTTGAGGCGACGGCATTGCGGCATCGCAGCATCATCGACGCGATCGAAAGCGGTGATGCCGGGCGGGCGACCGCCGCCATGCGTCATCATATCGCGACCATCGTCGATCTCGGGCCTGAAGTTTTCCCGGAGGCGACACAGTGAATGACCTCTCTCAACTGTCGGACACGCTTTCGGACGAAATGCTGGCGCTGACGCAGCGGGTTGTGGCGGATCTCGGACCTCTGCCGGATCCGACGACCCTTCCGCCGGCGGAAGGTCGTGTACAGACGCTTGCCGCCAATGTGCGATGGAATGTCAATCTGCCAGCCATGGCAAACGTCGGGGAGGTTTGGGTAGCGGAAGATGCGCGCCTTGGTTCGGCCCACTGTCGCCTCAAGGTGTTCGTGCCGCCGGATGCCGCGGATGGCGCCATTCTGTTCGTGCATGGCGGCGGCTTCGCCTTCTGCTCGCCGGAAACCCATGAGCGTTGCGCCCGGGTTCTGGCGCTGGAAAGCGGCCTGCCGGTCGTGATGCCCGATTACCGGCTGGCCCCGGAAGCCCCCTATCCGGCCGGGCTCATGGATGTCGTTGCGACGCTCCGAGGTCTTTTCGAGGGGACTGCCGGCGAAGGCGTCCGCCCTGGTCCCCTGGTCATCTCCGGCGACTCGGCGGGAGCCAACATTGCTCTGGCAGCGATACTGCATGAACAGGCCGAGGGCCGACGGCTGCCGGATGCCGCGCTGCTCTTTTACGGCACTTATGCGCGCTCTTTCGAAACGGCATCTTACGTCCGTTTCGCCGAAGGCCCGGCACTTACGCGCGGCAAGATGCAGCGCTACTGGTCGTTCTATGCCGGTCAGCGCGCGGTCGAGGACGATCCGCTTGCCTGCCCCCTTACGGCGTCCGATGCGGCCTTGGTGGCGCTGCCGCCGCTTTATCTGATGGCGGCGGCGGTGGACCCGCTGCTTTCCGACACCGTGAGCCTGAGCCAGCGTCTCAGGGCTCTCGGCCGGGACGACGAGCTGCACGTCGTGCCGGGGGTCATCCACGGTTTCCTGCAGAACACCAATGAACTTTCGGCCGCGCGGGAGGCGTTGGCGGCCGCAGGCAGTGCAGCAAGGCGACTGACACAACGTCGATGACGTGAACGGATCAAGAGGAGGAGACTATGAAATTTCTGAAGACACTCGCGCTTAGCGCCGCTCTTGCGGCTTCGGCCGCATTCGGTCAGGCGAAAGCGGAAACCGTCCGCTTCTGGTACCATTTCGACAACCCGGCAAACCCGATGTCGGACCTGGTCAAGAAGTTCGAGACAGCCAATCCCGGCATCAAGATCGAAGCCGAGAACGTGCCGTGGAACAGCTACTACGACAATCTTTACACTGCGCTGGTTGGCGGCAATGCGCCGGATGCGGCGATGGTGAAGCTCTTCGCCCAGCCCCGGCTTGCGGAAATGGGAGCGCTGGAGCCGATCGGCAAGCAGCTGGACGCGTGGAAGGGCAAGGCCGACCTGCTGGACAACCTGCTCGACCTGAACAAAGGTCCGGACGGAAAGCAGTATTACCTGCCGATCCAGTACGTGGTCCTTTATCTCTATTACCGGACCGATCTCTTCCAGGCGGCCGGTCTGCAGCCGCCCAAGACCTGCGAAGATTTCCGCAATGCGGCGATCAAGCTCACCAATGCGCCGCAGACCTACGGCTTCGGCCTGCGCGGCGGCAAGGGCGGCTGGGACCAATGGGGCGCTTTCGTGCTCTCCCAGGGCGCCGAGCTGAAGCCGGGTGGCCTGACCAAGCCCGAGGCGATCGCCGCCAACCAATGGCTGGTCGACCTCTTCCAGAAGGACAAGGTCATTCCGCCGTCCGCGCCGAATGACGGTTTCCAGGAAATTGTCGCCGCGTTCAAATCCGGCAAGACGGCCATGACCATCCACCATATCGGTTCGTCCAAGGATCTCGTTGCGGCTCTCGGCGACAAGGTGTCCGCCGTGCCGGTTCCGAAATGCGGCAATGGTCAATGGACGTCTTACGGCGATGAGTCGCTTGCGATCTTCTCCTCGTCCTCGGTCAAGGACGCGGCCTGGAAGTGGATCTCCTTCCTGGCCGAGGGCAAGAACAACGTCGCCTTCAACGGCGCGACGGGCCAGCTGACCGTCACGAAGAGCGGCTCTGCCGACTGGAAGCTCCATGAGCGCCGTTTCGTCGAAGCGACCGTCCAATCCCTGCCGTTCGCCAGGGTGCTGCCGCAGAACTCCGCGGTCTCGGAATTCGTCAACACGGCCTGGCAGACCAACATGCAGCGGGCGTTGACCGGCCAGATCACGCCCAAGCAGATGATGGAACAGTTGCAGACGCTGTTTGCCCAGTAAAAGTCGCCTCCGGCCCCGGCACGTCCTGTGTCGGGGCCTCTTTCCCCGCCTCGAGGCTGGATCCGCATGTCCCGATCGAACCATTCTACCGTGGAGCGCCGCACGCTGTTCCGCTGGCATTCGGAACGGCTTCTGCCGTACTGGCTGCTTGCACCGGCTGTCGTGGTGACCCTCGTCATCGTCTTCATGCCGATGGTGCAGGCCGTCTTCACGAGCTTCTACGACTTGATCCTGTTTCGCCCCAATGCCAGCAAGTTCGTGGGCTTCGGCAACTACGTCAAGCTGTTCAGCGATCCGGTCTTCTGGACGGCGTTGTGGAACACCGTCATCTGGATCGGATTGACCGTGCCATTGCAGATGGGGCTCGGGCTTGTCGCGGCCCTGCTCCTCAATCGCGAGTTTCCCTGGCGTGGGTTGGCACGGGCGCTCATCATCATTCCCTGGGCGCTGCCGAGCGTTGTGATCGCGCTGATGTGGCGCTGGATCTATGACCCGAATACGGGCGTGCTCAATGACATCCTCATCTACCTGTCGATCGTCCAGTCCGCAGTTCCGTGGCTCGCCGATCCCAACGTGGCGATCTATGCGATCATCGCCACCCTGACCTGGCAGGGCTTTCCTTTCTTCGCGGTGATGATCCTTGCCGGCCTCCAGGGTATTCCGCGCAGCCAATATGAAGCGGCGTCGATCGATGGCGCCTCCACCTGGCGGCAGTTCGTCCATATCACGCTGCCGGGCATCGCGCCGGTGCTCGCAACGGCCGGTTTGCTGCGGGTGATCTGGGTCGCCAATTCCATGGACGTCATCTTCGTGATGACCGGCGGCGGCCCCGGTTATGCCACGCACACCCTGCCGCTTTATGCCTTCATCAAGGCGCGCCAGAACCTCGATTTCGGCTACGGCACCGCAATCGCCGTCACCTTCACGATCCTGCTCGGCGCCTTCGTGGTTCTCTATCTCTCCCGTACGATGCGCGAGGTGGAACGATGAAACAAAGTGCACTTCGCCGGATCATCACCACCGACCTTCCGGTCCTGCTGATCGTCCTCTTCGCCATGGCGCCCTTCGCCTGGATGATCCTGACATCGCTGACGCCGACCGCGGTGTTGAATGCCACGGGCGTGTCGCTTTCGCCGCTCGGCTGGAGCCTCGACAACTACGTGCGGCTCATCGAGCAGACATCCTTCCTCAAGAACATGCTGGACAGCCTGATCATCGCCGCCGGCACGGTTGTCGTCGGGCTGATCGTCTCGGTCACGGCGGCCTATGCCTTTTCGCGCTTCCGGTTTCCGGGCCGCAAGCTGCTGATGCTGCAGTTCCTTCTGATCAACATGTTCCCGATCGTGCTGCTCATCCTGCCGCTCTTCGTGCTGATGCGCCGTTTCAACATCCTCGACACCCATTTCGGCCTGATCCTCGCCAATGCGACGGTGGCGATCCCGTTCGCGGTGTGGATGCTGACAAGCTATATCGGCGCCATCCCGAAAAGCCTCGACGAAGCGGCCATGACCGACGGATGCTCGCGCCTGACGGCGCTGCGCAGGATAGTCCTGCCGCTGACCATGCCGGGCATCATCTCGACCGGCATCTACATCTTCATCACCGCCTGGAACGAATATCTCTACGCGCTGACGCTCGGCGGGCGGAACGTGCGCCCGGTCACGGTCGCGATCCAGACGCTGATCGGCGAATACCAGATCGAATGGGGACTGCTGGCGGCAGGCGCAGTGGTCGGCGCAATGCCCGCGACCATCCTTTTCCTTCTCGTGCAGCGGCGCCTGATCGGCGGGCTGACCCAGGGCGCGGTCAAGGGATGAGGGCAAGGGGTAAGGGCAAGGAATGGTCGGCGTAGCCGACGAAACGGAACGTAAAAGAGGACGTAACAATGAACCCCATCGGGTTGATTTCCATGCAGTATGCAAGGCCCTTCACGGCCGAGCATTTTCCGCTGTTTGCAAAGATGCGTCAGCACGGTTTTGACTTCGTGGAGCTTCTGGTCCCGGAAGTCGGCGAACTCGACATCCGGGAAACGAAGAAAGCGCTCGATGATGTCGGTCTCGGCGTCGTGCTCGCCGCCCGCGTCAACCTGCAGCGCAACCTTGCGTCGGCCGATGCCGAAGCCCGTCGCGCCGGTGTCGAATATCTGAAATATACGGCCGATTGCGCGGCAGGCCTCGGTTCGAAGATCGTCGGTGGGCCGCTGACGGGCAATCCTCTCGTGTTCGCCAGCCGTGCCCCGCAGCCGGTCGACGAGGCCGAACGGCTGGCCCGCAAGGAGCGTTGCGTCAAAGGCCTGAAGGAAGCCGGAGACCACGCAGCCAAAATGGGTGTTTTGCTGGCCGTCGAGCCGCTCAACCGCTTCGAAAGCGACGTTCTTTGCACCACGCATCAGGCGATGGAACTGCTGGATACCGTCGATCATCCAGCCGTCAAGCTGATGCTCGACACTTTCCACATGCACATGGAGGAAAGCTCGATCGCCGAGGCCATCCGGCTTGCCGGTGACCGGCTGGTGCATTTCCAGGCCAATGAAAACCACCGCGGCTTCCCAGGCACGGGTTCTACCGACTGGGTCGACGTCTGCCGGGCGCTCCACGAGATCGGCTATAAGGGGCCGGTTTCGCTGGAACCGTTCCGGCGCAACGACGACCGCTTCGGCGTGCCGTTCGCCCAATGGCGCCCGCCGCACGAGGATGAGAGCGATCGCCTCGCGGCCTCGAGCGCATTCATGAAATCCCATCTCCTGCTTACGGAATATCGTCGATGACTTTGAAAATCGGTTGGATCGGTTGCGGCGTTCATGCAACCCAGATGCTGCTTCCCCAACTCGTGCGCCATGACGTCGAGATCGTCGCGCTGTGCGATATCGACGGCAAACGCCTGAAGGACGCCGGCCGGCAATTCGGCGTTGCCAACCTGACGACGGACGCGCAGGCCCTGCTTTCGACCCGCGGCATCGATGCGGTCGGGATGGCCGTCGGCCCGGATCAGCACCTCGCCTTCGGCAAGGCGGCGCTCGAACGAGGCTTGCCTGTCTTCATGGAAAAGCCGCCATCGGGTTCCGTCGCCGGGGCGCGGGAACTTCTGGCCGCTTCGGAAAAGGCGAACAAGCCGCTGCTGCTCGGCTTCATGAAGCGCTATTCGATCGGCAACCGCATGGCGGCGAATATCGTCAAGTCCGGCCGCTTCGGGGAGGTGTTCGGCCTGACCGGTTATTACATGACGGCACCGGGCTATTTCGCCGGCAATGTCGATTACACCGGCTTTTTCCTGCATCACTGCGTTCATTACATGGATCTGGCGTCCTTTCTGGTATCGCCGGTTCGTTCGATCTCGACGCGCAAGGTGGAGAAAGCTCCGGGCCGGCTGCTGTTCCATGTCGCCTTCGAGTTCGAATGCGGAGCGATCGGCAACATTGCCATGGGTACGATCCAGTCACGCGGCACGCCGGTCGAGCGGATCGAACTGATGGGCGACCACCAGCGTATCGAGGTGGAGGACGTGATCGAAATCCGCTGGCATCGCAATCCACCCTTCAAGATCGACGACCTGGGCGCGACGCTGAAGGAGGACTGCGACACGCTGACGTGGAAACCGAACTTCACCGCCGCAGCCAACGAGGATCCGAAGGGTTACCATTCGTTGCTGGCCGATGTGGTTCCCGCGCTCGGGGGGGCGACGACACCCGCGCCGACGATCGCCGATGGCGTGATTGCCATGGAGCGTCTGGAAACGGTTCGACGCGAGCTCGCGCTTTGAGGAAGATCCGGCCCCTGTTTGTCGCCAGGCATGTATCCGCTACTTCATGGATACCGGCAGTCGGGCCACAACGTCGATCCTGCGGGTTGGCCCGCAGGATCGACCGGGAAAGGAACGGCGTTGGTCAGATCTTGGCACGTTCGCCCGCTTCCTTGAGCGAGGCGAACTTCATCGTCACGCTCTTCAGATTGTCGTCCAGCCATTTGGCCATGGCGATCTCTTCCTCGAGATTGCTTTTCAGCGTCGGCGCCAGTCCCGGAAAGCCGCCATGTTCGGCGATGGTGATGAGCGACTTGTAGGCGGCGATCTCGTAATTCTCGAAAGCGAAATTTGCGAGCGAGTTCTTGATGATTTCGTCGCCGGCAACGCTGTGTCCCATCGCCGCCATGCTGCCGGTGAGGGACAATGCCATGTCCTTCAAGCTGGAACGATCTTCCCCAAGGCTCTTGAGAACGTCTTCGATCCTGGCGATCTGTCCCTCCGTCTCACGGATATGCTGCTCGAGCCGCGCCGCCACTTCCGGATAGTTTTCGATCCGCGAGACCTGCGGCTTCATGATCGACAGGGCCTGGTTTTCCATGGCGTGCGCGTTCTTGAGGCCGGTCACGAAGATGGAGCGGGTTTCGGATGTATCTGCCATCGCATTTCCTCTTTGGTTGTGTGGGACCCACTAACTGAGAGAAGGAGCGATAGTTCCAGGACGCTTAGGCCCGGAGAAATTCCGGGGATCCAGCGCCGGGTGCCGACTTGGCAAGGTAACGCCTGAGGATCAGCGGAAGGATGCCACCGGCGCGCAGCAGTTCGACCTCGGCATTCGTTTCGATTGCAGCCGACGTCTTGAATATCCTCGAGGAGCCGTCGGTTCGCCTGACAGATACCGGCACGTCGCAGCGCGGAGAAATCATCTCCGGTTCAGCCTGGACGGTCAGGACATCGCCGGGGCGGAGTTTGAGTGTCTCCGGCGCCTGATCATGCGGAAGGCGCAGAGGAAGGATGCCCATGCCGATCAGGTTCCAACGGTGAATGCGCTCGAAGCTGGAGGCCAGAACCGCCCGCACCCCGAGGAGCGCCGCACCCTTGGCCGCCCAATCGCGGGACGAGCCCATTCCGTATCGTGCGCCGGCGACAATGACGACGGACCTGCCTTCGGCCTTGTAGGGCTGCGCCGCATCCCACAACGGCAGCGGTTCTCCCGACCCGACATGGACTGTGAAGCCCAGCGTGATATCCGGCGCCAGGAGGTTGCGCGCCGCCTTGTTGGTGAACAGGCCGCGGATCATGACCTCCCAGTTTCCGCGCCGCGAGGAAAAGACGTTGAGATCGCTGGGGTTTTCGCCGCGCTCGATGAGATATCGTCCGGCCTCTCCCTGTGCCGGGATCGCACCGGCCGGCGAAATATGGTCGGTCGTCATGTCGTCGCCGAGAACAAGGATCGGATAACCCTGGTAGGTGCCGAGCCGGGTTCCTTCCCCGAAGCTCGCGAAGGGCGGGCGCCTTATATAAGTGGAGTTTTCATCCCACGGGAACAGGATGCTCGACGGGGCGGCGAGGTCTTTCCAGGCCGGGCTCGTCTCCGCCGCCTCGTAGGTCGCCGCGAAGTCGCTGACACTCGAAGCCTTGGCGAAAAGCAGGTCGATTTCCTCGGCGCTGGGCCAGAGCATCGCGAGCGTCACGGGCGTGCCGTCGGCGGAAACGCCGATCGGGTCGTGGAGGATGTCGATCTCGACAGTTCCGGCGAGCGCGAAAGCAACGACCATCGGCGGCGAGGCGAGGAACCCGGCTTCCAGCTGCGCATGAACCCGGCCGGGGAAGTTCCGGTTACCGGAGAGGACCGCGACGGGCAGTATCTGGCGCTCGGCCATCGCGTCTGCGACGGGCTTGGTCAGAGGACCGGAATTGCCGATACAGGTCGTGCAGCCGTAACCGACGATGCCGAAGCCGACCGCTTCCAGGTCATTCAGCAGGCCGGCGCGGACGAGATAGCGCCCGGCGGTTGGCGATCCCGGGGCAAGCGAAGTCTTCACCCAATGCGGCGGCCGCAGGCCATAGCCGCGAGCCTTGCGCGCGAGAAGACCGGCGGCCACGAGAAGCCGCGGATCGGAGGTGTTCGTACAGCTGGTGATCGCGGCGATCGCCACCGCTCCGTCGTTTGGTCTGCCTTCAAGGGGAGGATTTTCCCGGGTCCCCTTTATTCTCCGGATGGCTGCTCGCGTTTCGCCGACGGCGATCCTGTCCTGCGGACGGCGCGGGCCTGCGAGGCTGGGTTCAACGTCGCCGAGATCGAGGTTGAGCGTCGAGCTGTAGCGGGGATTGGCCTCCGGATCGAACCAGATGCCAGCCCGTTTCGCATAACATTCGACAAGCCGCACGTGCTCGTTGCTGCGGCCGGTTTGCAAGAGATAGTCGATCGACCGGCGATCGACCGGGAAGTAGCCGCTATTGGCACCAAACTCAGGCGCCATATTGGCCACGACCGCGCGGTCGCCGGCGGCCAGATTGGTGACGCCAGGCCCGTAAAACTCGACGAACTTGTCCTGGAGGTCGATCTGACGCAGCAGATGCGTCACCACGAGCGCGAGATCGGTCGCAAGAACCCCTTGTCTCAGCTTTCCTGTCAGGCGAACGCCGACGACGTCGGGCACACGCAGCGTGACCGGCATGCCGAAAAGGACGCTCTCCGCTTCAAGACCACCCACACCCCATGCCAGAACGCCGATCCCGTTGATCATCGGCGTGTGGCTGTCGGTTCCGATCAAGGTATCCGGGATAGCCCAAAGCCGGCCATCCCGCTGATGCGCCGACACCACGGTCGCCAGGCGTTCGAGATTGAGCGTGTGCATGATACCGGTGCCGGGCGGATGGGCGCGGAAACCGGTGAGCGTATTCGTCGCCCATTTCATGAAGCTGTAGCGCTCGGCATTGCGCTCATATTCCCGCTTCATATTGTGTTCTGCGGCGCCGGTCGTCCCGAAAACATCGACCGCCAGCGAGTGATCGGTGGAAACGTCGACGGGGACGACGGGATTGAGCAGCGCCGGATCGCCTCCTGCTTCCGCCAGTGCGGAACGCATGCCGGCGATATCGACCAGCGCCGGGCCGCAAGTGGTGTCATGCATCAAGACGCGGTTCGGCAGGAACGGGATTTCGACGTCGCTCTGGCCCGTCTTCAGCCATGCGGCGATGGCGGCCTTGGCCCGCAAAGCATCCTCGCCGGCCGTCCTTAGAACGTTTTCCAGCAATATCCTATGGATATACGGCATGCGTGCGAGACCGTCGCCTGCCTCGGCCGGCAAGTCGATCAGATCATAGCTCAGGCCGTCGATCTCGATTTTCGCACGCATATCGGTCAGCATGCCATCCGCCGCCCGCGCTACAATGTCTTCAAGCCGGCCGCGATGGCTGAAAACAGCATATCGATTTCCGTCTCCGAAATGACAAGGGGAGGAGAAAGAACGATGGTGTTTGCCACAGGCCGTATCATCACGCCCTGCTCGAAACAGAAATCGTAGACCTTCCTTGCCATGGCCTTGCCGACGGCGACGTCTTCGCCAAGTTCGATGCCGGCAAGCAGCCCGAGATTGCGGATGTCCACCACGGCAGGCAGGCCCTTGAGCGAATGGGCCTTCTCCTGCCAGACCGGCTCGATCGCCGCTGCCCGCTCGAACACGCCGTCGTTGAGATAGACGTTCAGCGTCGCCAGGGCCGCCGCGCAAGCCAGCGGATGACCTGAATAGGTATATCCATGCGAGAACTCCACGGCACCTTGCGGGGCGATTTCCATCAGCGTTTCGTGGATATTGTTGGAACTGATGACGCCGCCCATCGGGACCGCACCGTTCGTCATGCCCTTGGCGATGGCGATGAGGTCGGGGGTGACGCCGAAACGGTCGGCCGCGAACGGGCGGCCGAGGCGGCCGAAGCCGGTGACCACTTCGTCGAAGATCAGCAGAATGCCGTGGCGCGTGCAGATTTCCCTCAGCCGTTCCAGGTACCCAGCCGGCGGGATCAGCACGCCCGTCGAGGCGGCAATCGGCTCGACGATCACCGCCGCGACTGTCGATGGATCGAAGGTCTGCAGCATCTGTTCGAGCGCGTCGGCGATCTCCGCGCCGTGGCCCGGCTGGCCGCGGCTGAAGGCATTGCGGACGGGATCATGCGTATGGGGCATATGGGCCGCACCCGGCAAAAGCATGCCGAACTGCTTCTTGTGCGGTCCCATGCCTGCCGCTGAAAGCCCTCCGAAACCGACGCCGTGATAACCGCGCTGGCGACCGACGATGCGCTGCCGCTGTCCTTCGCCGCGCGCATGGTGATAGGCGAGGGCAAGCTTGAGCGCTGTATCGGTGGCCTCCGACCCGGAATTGGTGAAGAAGACGTGATCCAGCCCTTCGGGGGCGACGGCTGTCAGCCGACTGGCATATTCGAAGGCGAGCGGATGGCCGAGCCCGAACGAGGAGGCGAAATCAAGCCGTGCGGCCTGTTCCTGGATCGCCTCGACGATCTTTGGATGCCCATGCCCCGCGTTCACGCACCAGAGACCGGCGATCCCGTCCAGAAGCCGGTGGCCGTCACTCATGTGGTAATACATGCCCGACGCGCCGGTGATGATCTGCGGCTTCTTCTTGAAGTCCCGGTTGACCGTGAAAGGCATCCAGTAGGATTCCAGCGAATTGGCGTTGAGCTGCTGCATGTGCATTGCTTTCATTCTTCGATCAGATGAAGTCGGTCTTCCTGGGTATCTGCACCGTCACTCCGCCGCATCCAGCCGGTCGACGGAGGGTGGTGGTATCGGCGGCATCACGTCGTCCGGGATGGGGTTGACGAAGGGATTGCCATCCAGCCGGTCCCGAAGATCCGCCTTGGCCGCCTCGACCAGCGCCGGATTACGGATGAGTTCGATGGCGGTGCCCGCCATGACCTTTGCGGCATGCGCCATGCCCTTGTGGGCGGCGGGTAACTTGCCCTGGGCAACGAGCTGCCACGAATGGCCGGGCGTGCCGATCGCATATGTGGCCCCGCGCATCTGTACGGTCGGCACCACCCAGCTCACGCTGCCGACATCGGTCGATCCGACCATCGATCCATCGCCTGCATAGAGCGGAACGATGAGATCGCAGAGCGGTTCGTCCTTCTTCGCTCTGAGATGGAAGCGGGCGTATGACGAGGCGATCTCCTCCGGCGTGAAGGTCGCCTGGAATTTTAGGGCGGTCGCCTTGTCGGTTTCGTCGAATACGACAGGACCCAGGCGCTCGAGCTGCGCATGCATGCATTCCTCCAGCGGCTCGTTGCCCATCAGGTTGGCATCGCCGGATATGATTTCCTGCTTCATGGTCGTTTCGGTCATCCAGGCGGCGCCTTCGGCTACACGCTTGACCCGGGCGACGAGCGAAAGAAGCTCGGGAAGCGTTCTCGCCCGCACGAGATAACGAACCGTGGCATTGGCCTGGACCACGTTCGGCGCCGAACCGCCCGCATCGGTAATCGCGTAATGAATACGGGCGGTCGTCGACATGTGTTCCCGCAGGAAGTTCACACCGACATTCATCAACTCGACCGCGTCGAGGGCGCTGCGCCCGAGATGGGGCGTCGCCGCCGCATGCGAAGCGCGCCCGCAGAAATGAAAGTTCATCTCGCTGCAGGCAAGCGAGATCGGGTTGTTGACGCCGCTGAAGGCGGCGGGATGCCACGAAATCGCGATGTCGACATCGTCGAAGACGCCGGCACGCACCATGAAGCCTTTGGAAGACCCGCCTTCCTCCGCCGGGCAGCCGTAATAGCGGACGCGGCCCTTCAATCCGTGGGCAGCGAGATAGTCCTTCACCGCGGCGGCGGCCAGCATCGAGCCGGCCCCGAGAAGGTTGTGACCGCAGCCATGGCCGTGGCCGCCGGCAACGACGGGCCGCGGTTCGGGGACGCCTGCCTCCTGGCTGAGCCCTGGAAGCGCGTCATACTCCCCGAGAATGGCGATGACCGGACCAGCCTCGCCGGCCTCTCCCATGACGGCGGTCGGAATGCCGGCAATGTTGCGCTCGATCCTGAAGCCCTCGGCCTCGAGAAGCCGCAGATGTTCGGCTGAGGAACGGACCTCCTCGTAATTGATCTCCGGCGTCCCCCAGACGCGGTCGCTGAGGTCAAAAAAAGCGGCGCTTTTGTCGTCGACGATTGTCCAGATGGATTGGGAATTCTGCATCGCGTCCTCGTTTCCTGATCAGTGCATGCCGCTCAGAACCGGCGTCAGCCGTTCCAGCGCCCAGTCTATCTGCCCGCGCTCGATCACCAGTGGGGGCGCAAGACGAATGGTGTGATCATGCGTCTCCTTGGCGAGGATGCCCGACATGCGGAGTAGCTCGCAGTAACGGCGTGCGCCGCCGGCCTGCGGATCAAGTTCCACGGCAAGCATCAGCCCGCGCCCGCGCACGTCGCGAATGGAGTCGCTGCGAATGTCCTTCAGCCCCCGAAGGAAATAATCGCCCTGCTCGGCGGCATTCTCGATCATGCCCTCTTCTGTCAGCGCCCTCAGTGCCGCGCCGGCGACAGCACAGGCGAGCGGGTTGCCGCCGAAGGTCGAACCATGCTGCCCCGGTTTCAGCGTGCCCAGCACCTCGTTGTTGGAAAGCACCGCTGAGACGGGATAGAAGCCGCCGGACAATGCCTTGCCGACCAGGGTCACGTCTGCCTCGATCGCCTCATGTTCTTCCGCAAGCAGCTTGCCCGTGCGTCCGAGGCCGGTCTGGATTTCGTCCAGGATCAGCATGACATTGTTTGCCGTGCAGAGTTCGCGGACCTTTGCAAAATAGCCCGCCGGCGGGATCAGCACGCCCGCCTCGCCCTGGATCGGCTCAACCAGGAAGGCGACCGTGTTTTTATTGATCGCCCCCTCGAATGCCTCGGCATCGCCAAACGGCACAACCCGGAAACCGGGCAGGAAGGGACCGAAATTCCTGCGTGCCGTCTCGTCGGTGCTGAAGCTGATGATGCCGAGCGTCCGGCCGTGGAAATTGTTGGAGCAGACGATGATTTCCGCCTGTTCCTCGGGAATGTTCTTGACCTCGTAACCCCACTTGCGCACGGATTTGACGGCGGTTTCGACGGCTTCCGCGCCGCTGTTCATCGGAAGCACCCTGTGCGACTTGGTCAGCGCCGCGAGCTCCTCGTAGAACAGCGCGAGCTGGTCGTTGCGGAATGCCCGGGAGGTCAGCGTCAGCTTGCCCGCCTGCTCTACCATCGCCGCCAGGATCTTCGGATGGCAATGTCCCTGGTTGACGGCGGAATAGGCGGACAGGCAGTCCAGATAGCGGTTTCCGTCCGTATCCCAGACATAGACGCCGGCGCCGCGCGCCAGAACCACGTCGAGCGGCTTGTAGTTGTTTGCGCCGAGCCGGCCTTCGATCGCGATGAACTCTTCCGTTAACATGGTGGATATCTCCTGCCCCAGAGAGGCGATACTCGTCGAATTTTTATCCCGTTACGCCGCGACGCCGAGGGTCGGCGTCGCCTTGAGCAGAGCCTGCGTATAGGGGTGTTGCGGGTGATCGAGGATCTGGCCGACGCTGCCTTCCTCGACGATCAAGCCCTGCTGCATGACGACGATCCGGTCGGCGACGCGGGAGACGGCGCCGAGATCGTGCGAAATGAAGAGGCAGGCGAAGCCGTGGTATTCCTGCAGTTTGCGGAAGAGATCGAGAACCTGCTTCTGGATCGTCATGTCGAGCGCCGAGACGGGCTCGTCGGCGACGACGAAAGCGGGATTGCGGATGACCGCACGCGCAATCGCGACGCGCTGCCTCTGCCCGCCCGACAAGGCATGCGGATAACGGTCGCCAAGTCCGGCAAGGCCGACTTCGTTGAGAATGTCACTCACCCGCTCGGCCTTTTCCAGGCCGCTGAGTTTGGGGCCATGTACCAGCGGCTCGCCGACGATTTCTGCAATCTTCTGCCGCGGGTCGAGGGACGAATAGGGATCCTGGAAGACGAGTTGGCACTGCAGGCGATAATCACGGGCAGCGGCCCGGTCGGCGGATGCCATCGAGTGCCCGCGAAACAGGATGTCTCCGCCGGACAATGGCAGCAGGCCCAGCATTGCCCGCCCGAGCGTGGTCTTGCCGGAACCGGAGCCGCCCACGACGGCGACCACTTCGCCCGGGCGCACGCCAAGCGAAACATCCCTCACGGCAAGCTTCTTTTCCGCCGTGCTGAACATGTTGCCGGCGCCGGAGAAGGTCACCTCGACACCGCGGGCCTCGATGAGCGGCTCCGCGTCGGCGGGTGGCGCGCGGCCATGGTCACGTTTCGGCAGGGCGTCGATCAGCGTGCGGGTATATTGCTCCTTCGGCCGATGCAGAACCTCCTCGACCGGACCGGACTCGATCAGTCTGCCCCGCTCCAGAACGAAGACCTTCTTCGCGTATTGGGCGACGAGGCCGAGATTGTGGGTGATCAACAGAACCGAGGTGCCGAAGGTGCGCGTCAGATCGACCATGACCTCCATGACCTCGCGCTGGGTGAGCGTATCGAGCGCCGTCGTCGGTTCGTCGGCGATCAGCAGTTTCGGCCGAAGCAGCATGACAGAGGCGAGCATGATGCGCTGGCGCATGCCGCCCGAGAACTGATGCGGGAATGCGGCCAGGCAGGCTTGGGGGTTCGGGATTTTCACCCGCTCCAGCATTTCCGTCGCACGTGCGCGCGCCGCCTCGAGGCTCAGCCTCTCATGCAGCCGCAGCCCCTCGACCAGCTGTTCGCCGATCGTCATCGCCGGATTGAGCGATACCATCGGCTCCTGGAAGACCATGCCGATCTCGGCGCCGCGAACTTTGCGGATCTCGCCGCCTGTCATCTTCAGGACGTCATTGCCTTCGAACAGGATCTTTCCGGAGACCGGCGTGATTGCCTTTGGGAGCAGCCGCATGGCTGCGCGTGCGGCGACCGTCTTGCCGCTGCCGCTTTCGCCGACCAGCGCGACGATGCTGCCCGCCTCGACGTCGAACGACACGTCATGGAGGATCGGGTGCCCGTTCGAGGTCGTGACGCGGAGATCGCGAACGTCGAGCAATGGCCGGGAAGTGTCTGGGTTCATCACCGTTGCTCCATTCTTGGGTCGAAGCGGTCCCGCAGCGCATCTCCGAGCAAATTGATGCCGAGCAGCGTCATCGAGATGCAGATGCCGGGGGCGAGCCCGAGCCAGGGGGCCTTTTCGATATAGGTACGCGCCGCAGACAGCATGTTGCCCCAGGTCGGCGCCGGCGGAGGCACGCCGAGGCCGAGGAAGCTCAGGCCGCTTTCCGCCAGCACCACCCAGCCGAACATCGAGGTAGCGAGCACCACGATCGGCGCGGTGCAATTGGGCAGGACATGGCGAAACATGGTGGCGAATTCGGAATTGCCGATGACGCGCGACGCCTCGACATATTCCCGCTCTCTGGCCGACAATACGCTTGCCCGCACAACACGCAGCACGGAAGGGGAATAGGCGATCCCGAGCGCCAGGATGATGCCGTATTTGTTGGGGCCGGAAATCACCATCAGGCCGAGCGCCAGCAAGGTGCCGGGAAAGGCGAGGAGCGCGTCGCTGAAGACCATCAGGATCCGGTCGACCAGCCCTCGCGTATAGCCTGCGATCAGGCCGGTGATCGTGCCGACAGTGATCGCGAAAGCGACCGTCAGGATGGCGACCGTCATGCTCTGCACTGCCCCGGTCATCAGTCGGGAGACGACATCGCGGCCGAATTCGTCGGTGCCGAGCCAGAATTGCGCCGATGGCGGTTTCAGCTTGGCGATGAGCTTGATCGCGGCGGGCTCGTAGGGCGTCCAGAACAGAGCGAGAAGAGCCATGCCGCCGATGAAAATCAAAAGGGCGGAGCCGATGATGAGGTTTGCGGGCTGCCTGATCATGAGGCGGTGACCCGCGGATCGAACAGCGGATAACACAGATCGACGATCAGATTGACGATCACGTAGATCAAGGCCGTGAACAACAGACATCCCTGTACCACCGGATAGTCGCGAGCAAAGATCGCATCGACGAGAAGGCGCCCGAGGCCGGGCAAGGTGAAGACGGTTTCCAGGACCGCAATGCCGCCGAGGAGCCCGCCAAGCACCAGCCCGATCATCGTCCAGGTCGGAGCGAAGGCATTGGGCAGCACATGGCGAAGCAGGACCTTGGCTTCAGAAAGACCCTTGGCGCGAGCGTGCATGACATATTCCAGCCGCAAGATCTCGATGGCGCTGGCGCGCATCATCCGGGTGAGCACGCCGACCTCGATCAGCATCAACGTCACGACCGGCAAGATGACGTAGGTGATCGCGGTCCAGGGCTTTTCGGTGAAGGGCACGTAGCCGACGACCGGCAGCCATCCGAGCTTCAATCCAAAGACCAGCAGAAGGACGAGGCCGAGCCAGAAGCTGGGAACCGACATCAGCAGCGTCGAGGCGGCGACGATGGCGATATCCACATGCTCGTTCTGCCGCCATGCCGCCACAAGGCCGGCCGGAACCGCGATCAGCGTCGCGAGCGCTACGGCGACCACTACGATGGTGGCGCTGACCTGGAACCGGTCGAGCATCAGGGGCAGGACCGGCGCGCCGTTGGAGATGGAATGGCCGAGATCGCCCCGCAGGACATTGCCGAGCCAATACAGGAACTGCACCGGCACCGGCCGATCGAGGCCGAGATTGGCGCGCAGGTTGGCAAGCTCGTCCGGGCTGGCGCTATCGCCGAGGATCAGCTGGGCGGGGTCGCCGGGGATCATCCGCACCAGGAAGAACACCATCACGGCCACGATCAGGAGTGTCGGAAGCGTCCATAACAGTCGCTTCGCGATATATTTCGAAAGGGCGTGCATCAGCTATTTGCCTTGTGCGAAGGAAACGCCCCACATGCGCGGATAACCGACCGGCCACGTCTTGTATCCTTCCACATTGGCGCGCACTGCGCCGATGCGGGTGCCGGAATAGAGCGGGATCAACGGGACGTCGGCGCGGATCATGCCTTCCAGCTTGTCGAACAGCACCTGCCGCTCCCTGGCATCGCCGATCGTTGTGCTCGCGGCGATCAGCTTCAGGCCTTCCGGATTGTCCCACACCTTGTTCGGGCTCTTGTCCTTGCTGCCGCTGACCATGTCATAGGAGAGCGAGGGATCGAGGCGTGCGGAATAGGTGAACGACATGGCGGAGTAGTTGCCGGCCGTGTAGCGGTCGAGCAGTGTCGCCCAGTCGAGTGTCTCGATCTCGATATTGATGCCGGCTTCCTGCGCCATCGCCTGGACCAGAACCGCGGCATCGAAGAGCGACGGATAGAACTTCGTCGCCAGCCACTTGATCGGCTGGCCCTTGTATCCGGCGTCCGCCAGCAGCTTCTTCGCCTCGTCGAGATTGCGGGCCGGAATTTCCTTCTGCAGCTTGCCGGAATAGGGGCTCGGGACCGGAATGACCGAGAGGTTCGCCGGCGACTGGCCGTTCGTCAAGGCTTCCGAGATCTGCGCGATATCGAGGGAAAGCAGTAGCGCCTTGCGGATACGGATGTCCTTGAGCAGCGGATCGCGGGTCTGGAAAAGAAGACTGGTCAGGCCCATGCTGGCGACCTTGTCCACCTTCAGCTTGTCGCTGCCGGAGAGTTCCTCGACATCGGCGTTGTTGACGTCGCTTAGCACGTCGATATCTCCGGAATAGAGCGCGGCCTTGGCCGCAGCATCGTCCGGAATGACCATGAAGCGCGTGGCCGCGATCTTCGGCTGCTTGTCGCCGACATAGCCGGTGCGCGCGCCGCCGGGCGAGACGTAGTTGGGATTGGCGGCGAGCTGCACATACTGGCCGCTGCGCCATTCCTGCAGCATGAAGGGGCCGGTGCCGACAGGCTTCACCCACTTGCCCTGCGCATCGAGCGAGCTCTTATGGTAGATGCCGGTGCCACCGCAATCGGTGCGGGCAATGGTGGCGAGGAACAGGGCGGTCGGCTTCTCCAGCGTGAAGACGACGGTTGCGGCATCCGGCACAGCCACGTTGGTGACATTGGCGACGCCGGATCCCGTCACGTCCTTGAGGCACCGCCAGGCGGTCTTGGGATCAACGTAGCGCTGCCAGGAGGACAGGACATCGGCGGAGGTCAGCGGCTCGCCATTGCTGAACTTCAGCCCGTCACGCAGCTTGAACGTATAGGCCTTGCCGTCGGGGGAAATGTCGACCGACTTTGCCAGCAGCGGCGCGATCGAGGCGTCGTCCTTGTACCCAACGAGGCCCTCGACCATGTGCAGGACGATGGCGTCGCTATTGGCGTCGCGGTTGACGCCGGGATCGGTCGAGCGGATGTCCGCATTGATGCGCACCCGCATTGTCTTGTCCTGCGCCAAGGCCGTGCCCGCGGCGGTCGTGGCGAGCAGCGCGATCGCTGCCGTCGTCTTCAACAGACTTTGAACTTTCATTGGAGGCTCCCGTATTTGTTCCCTTATTGATTTTGGTTAGGCCGCGTTCGTTTGAGCCTTGCGGGGCTCTTCGACGGGCCTGATCCTCATATCGAGGCTGTAATTCCAAAAGTGCGGCCCAAGCGCCGGCAGCAATGCCACCTCCATGCGGCCTTCTCCCGGCACCATGACGATCATGGCGACCGTTGCGGACTGATTGTTGGACAGCGATTTGCGCGGCGGGCGGCAGACCGACCAGGGACTTTCGAACGTATCGGAAAGCGCGGTCTTGACGGTGTCCACCGTGACCTTGCCGACATGCGGTTCGATCAGCTGGCGGACGCGCAGGTCACGGTAGAGCGAGTCCGGCATGTTGACGACGCCCTTGTCGAGCAGCTTTGACAGCGCAACCTGGCTCTGGAAATGGTTGGCATGCACCAGCACGCCGTTTTCCGGGTGAACCAGAAAAGTTTCGTCGGGCGCGCATTCGAAATCGATTGCGACGCCATGGGCGTGGCCGATCATCATGTTGTTCGACGCCGACTTGCGGGTTCCGTAAACCGCCTGCATCGCCATCGCCAGATGGTCCTGTTCCAGAACCTTGCGGCGGATGATGGCGAGCGGCACGCCGAGTTCCCGATAGTCCCGGTCGGTTTCGAGGTAGTTGCCGCTGATCGAGATACCGGCGGCGTTGAAGCCCGTACGCGCAAGGCCGCCGGCTTCGGTGAAGGTGATGATATCGGGTCCATCGCTGCGTTTGATCTTGAGCACGATCGCCGTTTCGGCGCATTCAGCCTTCCAGTCCCAGTTCTGGGCGTGGATGAAGACGTTGTCAGGCGTGGCGGAGGGCATGACGAAAACGCCGGTGCAGCCGTCCGACTGGATGAAGTCCGCCTGGCCCTTTTCCCGGCGGCGCGCAAGCTTGAGGATTTCGGTGCGTGCATTGAGCAGCAGGATTGCGGCCAGATCGGTATTCACGGCCTTGGCGATGCCGCGCATCTCCTCGATATACTGGGGGCCATAGTCCTCGATCGCGCTGGCAAAACGGTCGATCATCGCCGCCAGGTCGCCGTCTTTCAAGCCGGAGGAATGCAGCTGGTCCTTGTAGTGCCCGATGCCCTTGAGGATACGCTGCGCCGCCTGTTCGCCATATTGTTGCCCGCGCTCGAATGGCGTACCAGAAATCTCGATGAGCGGGCAGGCAAGAGGCAAGGTCATGGTGGCGTGTTCCAGATGCTGTATGGCGGCAGGCCGAACGCTTGCCTTCACCTAAAAAGTATTTCATACAACAAAAACCAAAAAAATCGGAAAGGCAAGCGGAAATGTCAGACGCATCCACGCCTCTTCAGCAGGACCTGATGCGTCGCATCGTCGACGTCATCCACGAGGACAATCTTCAGCCAGGGGCGAGACTTCGCCAAAACCAGTTGGCGGACCGGCTGCGCGTGTCCCGCACGCCGGTTCGAATGGCGCTCGAATTGCTGAAATCGCGCGGCTTCGTGCAGCACGAGCAAAACAAGGGGATGACGCTTTCGGCAATTCCTCCCAAGGTAGAGACACTGGAGGCGCCGCCCGCCGATGAAGAACTTCTCGTCGCGATCGCCAAGCTGCGGCGGGACGGCGAATTGCCGGAGCAGTTCGCCGAGCTGGAACTGATGCGGTTGACGGGGCAGGAGCGGACGCCTGTCCGCCAGGCGCTGATCAAGCTGGAAGGCCTCGGCGTGATTCAGCGCCGAAAAGGTTATGGGTGGCAGTTTTTCGACCCGGTCCGCGACGTGCGTGCTCGAGAAGAGAGCTATGATTTTCGGCTGCTTATCGAATGCGCAGCCATCCTGTCGCCGGATTTTTCGCTTTCCGCCGATTGGATCAGGTCGATGCGATCACGGCACGAGGCAATGCTGAGTGCGGCCTGGACCGACGCGTCCAGCGTCACTCTGTTCGAAATGAACGCGGAATTCCACCTCGGCATCAGCGCAGCGTCGGGAAACCGCTATATCGAGGAGGCGATGAACCGCCAGAACCAGCTTCGTCGTCTATCCAACTACAACTGGCAGCATGGCGCAGATCGCGTAGCCGTCACCTGCCGGGAGCATCTGGAAATACTCGAGCGACTCGCGGTGGGCGACAACGAAGTCGCGGCGGCTCTCATGCGCAAGCATTTGACCGGCGCCCGCGGGACCTCGAAGGCGAGAAACGGCATTTTGTAGTATAAAAACCCATAGTGAGACTATCGCACCGCTACAGTGGCCCGATCTCCCGGCGTTCTCAAAAGACCTTGAAAGAAAAGGCAAAGCTTGCCGAGCGCTGTTCCCCCGCCCGCAGCACGAAAAGCCCTGAACCACTGCCAAGGGGAAAACCGAAGGCGCCGGCAACGTGCGATACGGGTTCGAGGCAGACATAGTCCGCAGTGCGATGAGCGACGAGGTGTTTCAGTTCCGGCCCAGCCGTCAACGTGGCCTCGATGCCTCCGTTGGTGACAACCGTGGCCCGCTGCCAGTCCGAAAGAAAAAGGGTATGAGCCTCGTTCGGCAGCAGTTTCGCATTGCGCGCTTCAGATCGGGCTCCGTCTGGAACGCCCGCGTCACCTGGCGGCCAAATCTTGCCGGCATCGCAGGATGCCGGCCTGCCGAGATCAGCCGCAAAATACGGATGCCAGCCCAATCCACCGGGCATGGAGGCCCGTCCTGTATTGGTCATTGAAAGCTCGATATCGAGCCGGTCGTCGCCGAGCACCAAGCGCTGTACAGCGCGAAAGTCGAAGGGCCAGTCCGGATCGGCGCGGTAGTCCAGCACCAGTTCGATCCGATCGGTGCCGAGCGAGGCCACCTGCCAGGCGCGGCGATGGGCCGGGCCGTGCTGGGCATCGGTCCGAAGCGCCGGGTGCGGCAGAACTTCATGACGCTTGCCGTCATGCAGGAAAGCCGCACCGAGGAGCTTGTTGTGATAGGGAAACAGCGGATAGGCGCCGGCCTTCGGCCAGTTCAGCGGCTCGAACGCCGGACCAGCGGTCGGCACGAGGATATCGCCCAGCCGGTCATGGACGAGATGGGTCATCCGGCCGCCGTTTTCGGGCAGGAAACGGGCCGCAAGCGGCCCGCTTCGAATGCCTGGCCAATCCTTCTCCGTCATGTCAGGCGAAGGCATAGGACCCGTCCGGCCGCTTCGGCACGCGACGCTGCCAATGGACGTAGCCGTCCTCCTGCATCGCCTTTTCGTCCATCTCGACGCCCCAGCCGGGACGGTCCGGGCGAAGCTCGAGATATCCGTCCTTCGGCAGGTAGGGATCGGCGACGTAACGCGCCGACGCTTCCCGGGTCTCGACTTCGGTCCCGCCATAGACGTAGGCCTGGCCCGTTGGTAGGCGGTATTCGAGGATCTTGAAATTCTGCTGGGCGGCCGAGAAATGCACGTTGACCGCGGTTGCCAGAGGTCCCATCGGGTTGTGCGGGGCCACGCCGACATAAAAGGCCTCGGCAAGCGTCGCGATGCGGCGCATTTCCGAAAGCCCGCCGACGACGCAGATGTCCGGCTGGATCAGATCCGCGCCCTTCACCTGCAGTAGACGCAGGAATTCGTAGCGGCTGTAGAGGCTTTCACCCGTCGCCAGCGTGCATTCGAGCCCCTGCTTGAGTTCGCCCCATGCCTCGATGTTTTCCGGCCGGAGTGGCTCCTCGTAGAACAGCGGGTCGTAGGGTGCGAGTGCGTTGCCGAGCTGCCGGGCGGCGGTGGGCTCGTAGATCTTGGCATGCGCATCGAAGGCAATCTCGTAGTCGTCGCGGACCGTCTCGCGGAGTTGGCGAAAGTAGTCGGCCGACGCCTTCACCACATTGCCCCAGCGGTTGGTATGCATATCGATCCGCCAGGGGCTGAGCTTGAACGCGGTGAACCCCCAGCCTTCGTTCAGCCGATCGAATTCATCGCGCGCCGCCGGTGCATCCGGCGCGGTGTAGACGCCGGCATAAACCTTGATCTTGTCGCGCACCTCGCCGCCGAGCAGCTTGTAGACGGGCAGGCTCGCAGCTTTCGCAGCCAGATCCCAGAGGCAATGGTCGAGGCCGGCGATTGCCGCAAGCCCCATGGCGCCGGGAGGAAACCGGCTCTGCTGGATCATCAGATTGACGAGGTAGTCCACCCGCGTCGGGTCCTGGCCGGCAACAAAGCCGTAAAGATAGTCGAGAAGCGGCGGCAGCGCCTTGTCCGGACCGTGGTTGTAGCATTCGCCCCAGCCGGTCAGGCCGTCGTCGGTATCGAGCGCGACGATGACACGCGGGCGGTCCTTGTCGCGGGTCATGAAAACCCGCATCCGGTCGATCTTCATCTTCTGTGTCCTTACTTACCGAAATACTGCCGACGCGACACACGCGTCTGCACATAGAGATGTTCGCCCCAGGTGCCCGGCGCATAGGCGCCGCTATCCGGCTGAACCTGTAGGGAAAGATTGCCCTGGCTCGGGTAGCGGGCAACGAATTCCTCGTCGATATCGCAGCCCAGTCCCGGCGCGTCCGGCACCACGATCAAGCCGTTTTCCTGGACCGGATGCGGCACGATCACGCTCTTGCGTCCCTCCCAGTCGTCGTCGAGGCGTTCCAGGATCAACGCATTCGGGATCGCGGCCATCAAATGCAGAGCGGCATATTCGGCGACCGGCCCGAGCGAGCCGGAATGCGGCGCGAACTGGATGTGGTGCGCCTCCGCCATGGCGGCAATCTTCTTCATCTGGGTAATGCCGCCGGCACGTCCGGTATCCGGCTGGATGATGTCGACCAGTTCCTTCTCGATCAGCTCGCGCTCACCGAAAATCGTGGCGCTGCGTTCGCCGGCGGCAAGCGGCACATGCGCTGCATCGCGGATGCGGCGGTAGCCGTCTACGTTCTCCGGCGCGATCGGGTCTTCCACCCACATCAGCTCATAGGGTTCGAGCTTGCGCACCAACCGGCAGGCATCGGCGGGCGTCATCCATGGCGCACCGTGAAGGTCGATGGCGATATCCACTTCGTCGCCGACCGCTTCGCGCAACGCGGCGACCTTTCGGACTGGATCGGAAACGCCGCCGCATTTGATCGCCTTGATGCCGCGGCTCTTCACGGCAAGCGCCTGTTCCACGGTATTGGCATGCGAATAGATCGGAATATGGTCGCGAACCTTGCCGCCGAGCAGGTTCCAGACTGGCACGCCGAGCGCCTTGCCCTTGATGTCCCAGAGCGCCATGTCGATGCCGGTCATGGCACCGCCGCCGACCGTGCCGAGCATGCCGTGGCCCATCATGGCGATCATCATCTTCTGCCACAGCTTTTCGATATGCGTCGGGTCCTCGCCGATCAGGAGCGGCGCGAGATCCTTGATCGCCGTCTCGATGACGCGCGGCCAGCCGGAGCATTCGCCGATGCCGGTAATCCCCTCGTCGGTATCGATCTTCAGGAACAGCCAGTTGCGGGTGCCGCCGAAATAACCTCGTTCGGACGATCCCGGACCGGAAGAAGCAGATGCGTCGTCGGACGCCCATTTTGAACGGTGCGGCTGGCCCACATGCATGAGAAAGGTGCGGATTCCCGTGATCTTCATCGCACAGAACTTCTATTCTTGACGTTGCTGGGATCGATGTGGGGGCTTGGCTCGATGTACCGGAACCGCTTGGAGCGATCGCGATCGCGGGGATCCGGCCGGGGAATGGCCGAAATCAATGCCTGCGTGTAGGGGTGATCAGGGTTGTTGCAGACCTTGTCCGCTTCGCCGACTTCGACGAGCCGGCCGCGATACATGACGCCGACCCGGTCGCACATGTAGCGAATGACGCCGATATCGTGGCTGATGAAGATGTAGGCGAGCTTGAGCTCGTCCTGCAGCCGCATCAGGAGATCCAGAACCTGGAAGCGCACCGAGACGTCGAGCGCCGAGGTCGCCTCGTCCGCGACGATGATGCGCGGATTGAGCGTGATCGCCCGCGCGATGCCGATGCGCTGGCGCTGGCCGCCGGAAAAGGCGTGCGGGTAGCGTTCCCGCCCTGCCGGGTCGAGGCCGACCTGATCCATCAGGTGGCAGACCCGCTCGTCGAGTTCCTTGCCCTTCGACAGGCCGTTGACCAGCAGCGGCTCGCCGATCACCTGCGCGACCGTCATGCGCGGGTTGAGCGAACCGAACGGGTCCTGGAAGACCATGCGCAGCTCGCGACGGGCGGCTTTCAGTTCGCGCCCCTCAAGCCTGGCGAGATCGACCACCCTGCCATCGGCGCGGCGGTAGTGCATCTCGCCGGATGCCGGATCGTAGAGCCGCATGATCGAGCGGCCCAGCGTCGTCTTGCCGGAACCGCTTTCGCCCACGATGCCGAGCGTCTCGCCGGGCAGGAGAGCGATCGACACGTCGTTCAGCGCCTTCATCTCCCCGAAATGCATGGACAGGTTGCGGATGTCGAGGATCGGTTCGGCGGTCGTGTCGAGCGGCGGTCGGGCGAGGCGGATTTCCGCCTTCTGCTCCAGCTTCAGCACGGAGCCGATAAGCATCTTCGTATAGGGATCCTTCGGCGTATGGAAAATCTGGTCGACCGGCCCGTATTCCTTGATGACGCCGTGATGCATGACCAGCACGTCGTCGGCAATCTGTGCCACCACGCCCATGTCGTGGGTGATGAACAGCACCGCCATTCCGGTCGTCTGCTGCAGGCGCTTGATCAAGTCGAGGATTTCCGCCTGGGTCGTCACGTCGAGCGCGGTGGTCGGCTCGTCGGCGATCAGCAGCTGCGGCTTGCACGCAAGCGCCATGGCGATCATGGCGCGCTGGCGCATGCCGCCGGAATACTGGAAGGCGTAGCGGTCGAGCGCCTGTTCCGGATTGGGGATTTCCACCTGCCGCAGCAGTTCGGCCGCTTCCTTACGGGCCTGCGCCTTGCTCATGTTCAAATGCAGCCGCAGCACCTCGGTAATCTGGTCGCCGACGGTGTGCACCGGCGAAAGCGACGACATCGGCTCCTGGAAGATCATCGCGATGTCGCGGCCGCGGACGGCGCGGATCGCCTTGCTGCGCGGATCAAGCCTCGCCAGGTCGACCGACGTGCCGTCCTGGCGGTTGAGGATGATCGAACCGGAGGCGATGCGACCGGGCGAGTCGATGATCTGCAAGATCGAGCGGGCGGTGACGGATTTGCCGGAGCCGCTTTCGCCGACCACGCACAGGGTCTTGCCGGGCTCGATCGAAAACGAGATGTCGTTGACCGCCTTGAAGATGCCGGTGCGAAGTGGAAACTCCGTCACCAGGTTCTTCACGTCGAGCAGCGTCTTGCCCGCTGCCATCGAAGGACGGGGCGTGATGGATAGGATATCGGTCATCCGCGCCTCACTTGTTGTACGGGTCGGCCGCATCACGCAGACCGTCGCCGAAAAGGTTGAGTGCCATGACGGCGATGACGACCGCGAGCCCGGGCATGAACAGCCATGGCGCGGTGGCGATGGAGCGGATGTTCTGCGCCTCGCGCAGAAGAACGCCCCAGGAAACTGTCGGTGGCTGCAGGCCGAGGCCGAGGAAAGAGAGCGATGTCTCCGCCAGGATCATCGCCGGCACGGCCAAGGTCATCGAGGCGATGATATGGCTCGAAAAGCTCGGCAGCATATGGCGGAAGATGATGCGGCCCTCCGAGACGCCGTCGAGACGAGCGGCGGCGACAAATTCCTCGGTTCGCAGCGACAGGAAGCGGCCGCGCACGACACGGGCAAGCTGGGCCCAGCCAGTGAACGACAGGATGATGGTGATCATCATGTATTGCAGCGCCGCCGGCCACCCCTGCGGCAATGCCGCGGCGAGTGCCAGCCAGATCGGAATGGTCGGCAGCGACAGCACGAAGTCGATGACGCGCTGCATGACGAAGTCGATCCGGCCGCCGTAATATCCGGAAATGCCACCGAGCACGATGCCGAGCAGCAGCGACAGGAACACGCCGACCAGGCCGATCGACAGCGAGATCTGTGCCCCCTGCACCGTGCGGCTATAGACGTCGCGTCCGAGACGGTCGGCGCCGAAGAGATAGAGCGGCTTGCTGTTGTCGGTGGTGGCGATGAGGTGGATGTCGGTCTCGAACAGGCCAAGCACCGAATAGGTGTAGCCACGCCCGAAGAACTGGATCGGGATCTTCGTATTGGTATCCTTGACGAAGATGGCGGCAAGCGTGTTCGGATCGCGCGTCAGCTTCATCCCGTAATAATAGGGGCCGAAACTGAACCCGTTGGCCGTATCGAGGAAATGAATGCTCTGCGGCGGATGGAAAGTCGAACGGGCGTTCTGCAGGATCGGGTCGTTGATCGCGAAAAAGCCCGGGAAGATCGCGACAATGTACATCGCGACGGTGACGACAAGGGCGGCCATGGCGAGCTTGTGCCGCTTGAAGGCCCACCAGATCAGCTGCCATTGCGCTGCGACGGCGACGCGATCGGGGCGATCGTTGAGGATGGTTGCATCGACCATTCGGGTCTCCTATTCGAGCCGGATGCGCGGATCGACCAGCGCAAGCAGGATGTCGCTGATCAGCGAGCCGATCAGCGTGAGAGCGCAGATCAGGAGCACGAAGGCGCCCGCGAGATACATGTCCTGCGCCATCAGCGCCTGGAGAAGCAGGGGCGCCGCTGTCGGCAGGTTGAGCACGATCGCCACCACGACCGAGCCGGAGATCAGGTTGGGCAGAAGCCAGGCGATCGTCGAGATGAACGGGTTGAGGGCGATGCGCAGCGGGTATTTGATCAGCAGCCGGAACTCCGAGAGCCCCTTGGCACGGGCTGTCGTGACATAAGGTTTGGGCAGCTCGTCCAGCATGTTGGCGCGCATGACGCGGATCAGGCTCGCAGTCGAAGACACCGCGAGGATCGCCACCGGCAGCCACAGACGCGACAGAAGGTCGAGCGTCTTGGCAATGCTCCAAGGCGCCGTCTCGTATTCCGGTGAGAAAAGGCCGCCGACATCCGCGCCGAACTCGACGGCGGCGATATACATCAGCACCAGCGCCAACAGGAAAGACGGGATCGACAGGCCGAAGAACGTGAAGGCCGTGAATGCATAGTCGCCGATTGAATATTTCTTCACCGCCGAATAGACGCCGATCGGCAGCGCGATCGCCCAGGTCGCGAGCAGGCTTGCGAGCGCGAGGACCAGGGTCAGCGCCATGCGTTCCCAGATAAGGCCGGAGACCGGTTGCTGCCATTCGAACGAGATGCCGAAATCACCGCGGGAAAGAATTCCCCAGATCCATTTCAGGTATTGCACCAGCATGGACTGGTCGAGGCCGAACCGCTCGCGGAGTGCGGCTGCGGTGTTCTGATCGACCACTTCGTTGGAAGAGGCAAGCGTCGCGATATAGGTGGTGACGAAGTCGCCCGGCGGAAGCTGGATCAGAACGAAGGCGAGGAAGCTGACCGCAAACAGCGACGGGATCATCCATAGCAGACGTTTGATGATAAATTTCAGCATGCAAAGCTCGCAATTCGGATTGCACGGCATGCCAATACGAAAGCCTTCGACCATCGTTCGGGCAGGTGATGCAATGGGACCGGAAGGGTGCCGCCGCCGGTCGGGCGGCGGCACAGTTGGAGTAAATCAGCTCGTGCCGCTCAGCTCGTGAACGTGAACTGCTGCGGCAGGGCAGGGCCAGGGTTCGGCCAGGACCAGCTGTCCGGCTGTTTTTCCGGAACGTTGCGCAGGTTGTTGCGGATCACGCCGAAGCCACCCACAGCGAGGCAGATCCCCATGACTTCGAATTCTTCCGCAGCGATATCGAAGACCTGCTTCATGATCGCGCCGCGCTTGTCGACATCGGCCGTGGAACGGGCCTCGTCATAGAGCTTGAAGCGCTTCTTCTGGCTTTCCGGGGGCTCTTCGCCCTTGGCGCCGTTGGACGTGTACCAGAGCGTCCACGGAATGGCGTAACGCGATCCCTGCGGATGGAAGGCGAAGAAGTCGCGCGGATCGAGCATCGGGTCGAGGCCGCCGGGACCCGGCCAGACCTGCGCATCATGGGCGTTGTCGTCGCCTCTCGTATAATAGAGCGCGCGTTCGATGGTGTTGACCTTCATGCTGATACCGATCTTCACCCAATGCGCCTTCACCAGTTCCAGCACGTCGACGAGGTCGGGATAGAGCGTCGGGATGACGTCGACCGCGAAGAAGAGCGGCTGGCCGTCAGGCCGGAGACGGATGCCATTGGCATTCTTCTTGTCGAGGCCAGCCTTGTCGAGCATGGCATTGGCCTTGTCCGTCGCAAATTCGGTGAACTGCCGTGCCAGCTTCTCGTGATACCACGGGTGGCCGGGGCGCGGGCCGGTCTGGTAGCCCTCGCTCTGCCCGAAGTAGACGATGTCGATGATTTCCTGGCGGTTGATGCCCATCGACAGCGCCTGGCGGAACGACTTGTCTGCAAAGATCTTCCGCAGCACCGGATCCTTGTGGGTCATGTTGAGGTAGAGCGAGCACTGCTGCGCCGCCGACGGTACGAGCGACAGCAGGCGGTAATCGCCCTTCTTCATGTTCTGCGACAGCGTCGGCTTGTTCGCGAGCGAGTTGATATGACGCTCCTGAATGTCGATCTTGCCGGAGATGACGTTGAGCATCAGCGACTCGACGTCCTGCGAGATGCCGAAATTCAGCTCGTCGACATAGGGCAGCTGGTTGCCCTCGGTATCGACCTGCCAGAAGTAAGGATTGCGAACCATCAGCACCCGGGTCGCGCCGCCGGAATAGGCCTCCTTGATCATCCAGGGATCGAGCACCGGCTTCTCGGCATTGCCCCAGCGCTGCGGAATTTCGATGTCGCCGCACTTGGCGCGGAAGAGGTCCGGCCAGCTCGATGAACCGGCCGCTTTCACGTCCGCGTCGAGGTTCGGGTTGTATTTCGGCAGGAACTTGCTGCAGTAGTGCTTGGCAAACAGCGTCGGATGCTGGCCGAGCGGGGTCGCAAGGTTTTCCAGATAAAGCGCGTTGGCTGCGGCGAAGGTGAACTTGACGGTGTAGTCGTCGATCTTTTCGACCACGACCGGCTTGCCCGCCACGGAAATCTGCGCCGGCGTCGAGCTGTAGAGTTCCTTGTTCTTGACGACATCCTCGATGGCGAACACCACGTCGTCGGCCGTGAACGGATGGCCGTCCGACCACTTCACGCCCTTCAAGAGGTGGAAGGTGAACTGCGAAGCATCTGCATTGACTTCCCACTTCTCGGCGAGATTCGGCAGAGCTTGGGTGAAGTCCATGTTCCAGCGCACCAGGCCCTGGTTGCCGACCATGCGCAGGATGCCGTTATGGTCAGACGAGCCGCGAAGGCCGCGCCGCAACGTGCCGCCGTAGGTGCCTATCTTTTCCCAGGGTTTTACGACCATCGGGTTCTTCGGAAGACGTTCGGCAAGCGGCGGAAGCTTGCCGTCCTTGACGAGGGCCGCAAGCTGCGGCGCCTCCTTGGTCGCAGCCGCGCTGGCGCTGCCGCCCGCAACTGACAGGGCAACCGCCCCGCCAACGCCTGCGAGGAACGTCCGGCGAGTAACGCCGGAAGACATATTTTCGTCGTCGCGCATTAATTTCCTCCCAAATGAACCGCCGACCTGAAAGGCGATCGATGACAGGTTCCCTACCGCCACGACCGCCGAGGACCTCCATCCCATCGGCTAAAACGACCATAAGCAGGTTTTCAGATGATTACAAGTATTGACAGATTTTTACAGGTTAAATACTGCTGGTTAAAAAGAGCCATGTCGACAGGGAGGAGACGCATGACTTTCAGCGAAGACTCGCGCCAAAAATTGAAGAGCGTCTCGACAGCCACGCTGACGTCGGTGCTTCTGAAGCACGGCCTGCGGAACGTCTCCATTCGCAACGTGTACAAGATCAACAAGGGCGCTCCGCGCCTTGTCGGGGCTGGAACCTTCGAGCAGACCGTTTTCGAGGATTTCGCCGAAGAGCGTGTGAGGGCGGGCGAGGGCATCTTCGGGCTTTATCCGCCGGAAGCCGAAGCCGAGCAGGCGTTTCGCGCATGGAGACGTGAAAAGGGACGGTGATGAACCAGTCGGGCGTGATAGCGGCCGCCAAGGCGGAACCTCGTTTCAGCGACATCATCTACGAGAAGATCGTAGGCATGATCGCCGACGGCCGTTTTCCCATCAACGAGCGCCTTCCCTCCGAGCCGAACCTTGCAGTTCTGTTCGGGGCATCCCGGCCCGTGGTGCGCGAAGCCCTGGAGCGGCTTCGCAGGGATCAGTTGATCGTGTCTCGCAAGGGATCCGGCTCCTATGTGCGGCAGCGGCCGGATTCGTCGGTGCTGAGGCAGGTGCCGGTCGGATCGCTTGCCGATGTGCAACGGTTCTTCGAGTTCCGCGCCGGACTTGAGGCGGAAGCGGCAGAACTGGCGGCCCGCAACTGGCAGGCCAATGACAGGATCCGTATCCTTGCGGCGCTTGCTGCCCTCGAACACTGTCTGGAAATCGGCGAACTCGGTGCGGAAGAGGACCAATACCTGCACGACGCCATCGCCGCGGCGACCGGTAACCAGTTCCACGTCACTGTCCGCGATTGGTTCAGGCCACATTTTTCGATCGGCATGTCGGTGACCCGCAGCCTCAGCCTGAAGCGGACGCCGCTGCATGTGCGGCACGTGCAGGACGAGCATCAGGCGATCGTGGAGGCGATCCTGGCACGGCGGGAAACGGCGGCCCATGACGCCATGAAGAACCATATACTGAATGCACGCGCCCGCATGTTCCAGGGCGTGGGAGGCTAGGAGACCTTCGATTTCATGCGATGCGAGGCATCGCGAGGAGGGGTGTTGAAACGGATTGCGATAACGGGTGGCGCGGGCAATATCGCCACGCAGCTTCGGGGATTTCTGCGCCTCGAGGCGGAGCATATCAGGCTGATCGACATCAGGCCGGCGGAAGAACTCGCGTCGAACGAAAGCTTCTTCGAGGGCGACCTCGCGGATGCAAGCGCCATGCGTGCCGCACTCGAGGGCATGGACGGCGTCATTCACCTCGGCGGGCTTCCCCGCGAGGCCGATATCGGCGACATGCTGCAGGGCAATATTCTTGGCACGTACAATCTGTACGATGCCGCCCGGGCCAACGGCACGAAGCGGGTCGTCTTTGCGTCCAGCAACCACGCGACCGGCTTCTATCCCCGTTCGCAGACGATCACGCCCCTCGACGTGCCGCGGCCCGACACCCGCTACGGCCTGTCGAAATGCTGGGGCGAGATGGTCGCCGGGTTTTATTACGACAAGGCGGATATCCGCACGCTGTCGATCCGCATCGGCAATGCCGGTCCCTATCCGAACAGCGAACGGGCGGCGGCGATCTGGATCAGCCCGCGCGACCTGTTCCAGCTTGTGAAGATCGGCCTCACCCATCCCGACATCGCTGCTGCGGTCGTCTACGGCATGTCGCGCAACGATGCCGGCTGGTGGAAGGATGAACTTGCCGAGCGGCTCGGCTACCGGCCACAGGATTTGTCGCGCGATCATCTGCGCCTCGAGCCGGTGGATGAAAGCCCGGTTGCCGCATTCTTCCAGGGCGGAGGTTTCTGCGATCCGCAGCACGACGGGACAATCCGGCTCCGGGACGAGAACGGACTGATCGTATTCACGGAGGCTGCGCGATGAGCGAAACAAAGATCATCACACCGAGGGTTCGCCGCGTCATCGACTTTCCCCTTAAGGTCGGAGAATCCCCCACCTGGGACGCGCGCACCGGCGATCTCTGGTTCGTCGACATCCTGGCACCCGCGGCAATCTGCCTGCGGGCCGGCGGCGCCGTTAATCGGTTCGAGATGCCGGCGAAGATCGGCTGCCTGGCTCTTTGTGAGAATGGCGAAGTCGCGGTGGCGCTGGAAAGCGGCGTATACCTGCTGAACCCCCAAACCGGTTCGATGAAACTGCTTTGCAACCCGGACGGCGGTCGGCCGGACAGTCGGCTCAACGACGGAAAGGCCGGGCCGGACGGCTGCTTCTGGGTCGGTACCCGCGACGAGGCGATACCGCAGACGGGCAATGGCCGCCTTTACCGGGTGAAGCCGGACGGGTCGTTCGACACGGTGATCGATGGCGACCTGATGACCTCCAACGGTATCGCCTGGAGCCCGGATGGGCGGGCGATGTACCATTCCGACAGCAGTGGGCTCTACGCGCAGATCTTCGATTTCAATCCCGCGCACGGCGTCACAGGTCCTCCTCGCCGCCTGCATGACTTCACACCGCAGGAAGGACGGCCGGACGGGGCCGCCGTGGATGCCGACGGGTTCTATTGGATCGCCGGCCAGCAGGGGGGACGGCTCAACCGCATCTCGCCGGATGGAACGGTTGTCGAGGCCTATCTGATGCCCGCCAAGGGGCCGAGCATGCCCTGCTTCGGCGGACCCGATCTCGCTACTCTCTACGTGACCACGCTCTCGACCGACAACAACGGTACTTTCGAAGACGGCACGATCTACGCCTTCGAGCCGGGGGTCTGCGGCACGCCTGTTCATCGCTTCGCAATCTGAGGAAAAGCTTATGGATATCCTGACATTCCGCGAAATCCTGACCGGCATTTCCGGCGTACCGATCACCGCCTACGGAGCGGATGGCGAGGTCGACATCGGTGTCACCCGTGCGATTTACGGGCGGGTGGCGAAAGCCGGCATCCACAATATCGTCGCGGCCGGCAATACCGGTGAATTTTATGCGCTCACTCCGGCGGAAATCACGGTCGTCACCGAAGCGGCAGTGGCGGGCGTCGATGGCAAGGCGCCGGTGACGGCTGCCGTAGGGCGCTCGTTGCGAGAGGCGATTGCCATGGCAAGGACGGCGAAGACGATCGGTGCGTCCGCCGTCATGTCGCATCAGCCGGTCGATCCTTTCGCGGCACCCGCCGCCCAGATCGACTATTTCCGCAATCTCGCCGATGCCTCCTTGCTGCCGATGGTCGCTTACGTCAGGGCCGACGGTTTCAGCCTTGACGACCTGCTACGGCTCGCGGCTCACCCGAACATCGCCGGCATCAAGTTCGCGACGACCGACATCCTGCTTTTATCTCGGGTCGTCGCGGCATCCGCTGCCGGCAACGCGCTGTTCATTTGCGGTCTGGCGGAAAGCTGGGCGCCAGCCTTCACCGCTGCCGGCGCCCGCGGGTTCACGTCCGGTCTCGTCAATGTCGCGCCCCAAATTTCGCTGGCGATTCATGCCGCACTTGAGGCTGGAGATTATCAGGAGGCTCGCCGGATGATTGACATCATCGAGCCCTTCGAGCGGATGCGCACGCAATACCGCAACGGCGCAAACGTTACGGTCGTCAAGGAAGCCGTGGAAATAGAGCTTGGCGTTTCGGTCGGCGAAGTGCGGGTTCCCGGCCTGCGGCGGCTCGCTCCGCAAGACCGGGTAAAATTGACCGAAACGCTCGGCCAATGGCCATCTCTGATGAGCCGAGCATCCGGCTATTGAAGTCGGGGGCATCGGCCGAGCTTCGCGCGAAACTTCGGGCCGAATCAGGGTGCCGCCCGTCGCAAATTCCTCGCTTGTAAGCGCACCAAGCGAGGCCGATTGGGGGCAATTATCAAGGCTGGTTCGGGATCGGACAGGCCGACCAGCGGGGGTAGAGTTGCACATCAACCACAGGTACTCGCCCCCAAGCTGTCATAATGGCTTTTTTGTGCCCGGTTCGTATTGCGGTGAGGCATCGACTTGATACTTGTCAAGGAAACGAGGCTTTTCCAAAAGGATACGGGATGCGGAAGCTTGCCCCTTGCGTCTTTGTTGCGTTTCTCAGCGCCTGCGCCGCACCGTCGGACGGCCCGACAGCCGGCAGGTTCTACGACGCGACGGATCCCCAGACCGGCCAGAAGATTCCCGTCGTGCGGCTGGCGAATGCGCCGATGGAACCGTTCAACCCTGCTCCGCTTGGTTATTCCGCGACCGATCAAGGCCTGAGCGTCCTGCACTCAACAGGTTTTGCGGATAGCCGGCTGCGCCGCGGCGACGTCATCGAGGTCACCATCCTCGATACCGGCGAGGAAGGCATGTTCTCCTCGACCCAGAGCAAGACGCTGAATCTGGGGCGCTTCACCGTCGATTCCGCCGGCACCGTGACCCTGCCCTTTGTCGGAAAGCAGCGTGTGCTGGAATCCTCGCCGGAGGCGCTGCAGGCGCGGATCGCATCCGGCCTGAAGGGTTCGGCAGTCAACCCGCAGGCGGTGGTCTCCGTGGTCGAAAAGCCCACGACCGGCTTCACGGTCAATGGCGATGTCCGCGCGGCTGGCCGGTTTCCGCTCACCGCACGCAAGGAGCGTGTTCTCGACGCCATCGCTCTCGCAGGCGGGGCCTCCTCGGCGCCGACTGCCGCGACCGTGACCGTCATTCGCGGCAAGCAGAGGGCCAGCGCGCCGCTCGAACGGGTGCTCAACGAGGATCGCCAGAACATCCACCTCCTGCCGGAAGACCAGGTCTATATCGGCAAGGATGCGCCCTCGTTTACGGCTTTCGGGGCGTTCAAGAGCGTCGGGGAGTTCGAGTTCGAGCCCGGCAAGCTTACCCTGATGCAGGCATTCAGCCGTGCGGGCGGGCTGCTCGACGACCGGGCCGACGCCAGCAATTTCTATGTGGTGCGTAACCAGCCGGTCTACAGCCAGGTTACGGTGGCAAACGCTGCCAAGAACCCCGGCACGGCCGTGATGACGACCAAGCCGGTCATCTACCGCGTGGACATGAAGGACGTCGCCAACCTGTCGCTGATGCAGCGGTTCAAGATGGCGGACGGCGACATTCTCTATGCCAGCAATTCGGGCCTGGTGGATTTCGCCAAGCTCTTCACGATCTATCAGAAGAGCGCGCCGACGGCCGCCGCGCCGCTGCCCGGCAGCAACTGACCCTAACTCCGGTTTTCTTTGCCAAGGCCGCCCAGCAGATGCAGGGCGGCTTTCGCGTTTTCGGGCCTCTCCTGCGGTTCCGGACGCGCCAGTTCCGCAGCGAGCTGGCGCAACCACTCCACCATCGCGCCAGCCTCCCGGCAATGATCGAGAAGCGTCGACAGAATAAGGCCCGCTGCGTGGAGATCGGAACGGCCGTCAAGGGCCAGTCCCGCCAACTGTTCCGGGGGCGCGAATTGCGGGCGGCCGGCAAAGGCGATGTCGAGATCCCGATGACGACGCCCCGTTTCCAGCGCGATGCCGAAATCGCCGATCTTCAGTCGTAAAAGATCACCGTCGCGACAACGAAGATTGGAGAGCGAAAGGTCGCCATGAACGAAGCCGGCGGCATGGATCGCGTCGAGCCCTTTCAAGATGGCGGCGGTGATATGCGTGATGTCGTCGACCGAGAGCGGTGTCTCCCCGACAAGATCGGCGAGGCTGTGGTCGATCCATTCAAGGACCAGGGCCGGCCGGCCGTCGGCAAGCCGCAGTAGTGTCTCCGTGGCGGCCACGTTCGGGTGGCGGATGGCGCCGCCGACTCTCGCCTCGCGCAGCAGGAGTTCTCGCGCGACTGGGTCGTCTGCCTGGTCGGGGCGGAGCGTCTTGATGGCATGCAGGCTATCGAGGTCGCGATGACGGGCGCGATGGATCCGTGTCGACGTGCCCTCGTGGACCACGGCTTCGAGTACGAAAGTATTGGCGACGATCGTGACATCGTGGCCGGCGAGGCGGTCTTCGCCCCTATCGAGGGCGTTGCGGACCTGATCGATCAGAGAGCGGCGCCATGCTGGGTCGCGGACGCTGCCTCCGGCGGCGGCGAGCGCCTGCCAGAGCGCTGCAAATTTGCGCGCGACCTCTTCAAGATCTGCGTTTTCGGGATGATCATCCACGATCGGCCTTCACGTCAACAACCGTGACGCTGAGGTTTTCCCGGCAATTTCCGATCAGGGCTTCCTGTGCCAGCACGGCGGAAACCTTGCCGAGTTCTGTCGAGAGCATGATGTTCGCGATGCTGCGTTCGGACAGGACCTGGGGCATGGGACTGCTGCAGAGCAGGAACCGGTCGCCGGGATGCAATCGGCCCGAGACAACATCGGGTACCAGTTGGCCTTTCAGGCCGATCCCTCTCGCCAGCGAGCGCCTGAGACCGATTTTGGTGTGGTCGCGCGTGAGGCAACGCATCATGCCGTCGCGCAACAGATAGCAGCGGGCATCTCCTGCCCACAGAACCGCAAAACTCTCATGCAGCGATGCCAGAACGACGATGCTCGCCGAGGGCGCCGATCGCTCCGAGGTGAGGTGGCCGGATTGCAGCACTCCATGGGCCTGGCCGAGCTTTCCCTTGATTTCCCGGACGAGAGCCTCGATCGTCTCCTGGGACGCCGCGTCCCCCAACATGCCGGCGGCGATCTTGCTGGCTTCGACCGCGCTATTCCCATCGCCAACCCCATCCACAATCGCGAACATCGACGGTACTGAGGAGATGAAGACGGTGTCGGCGTTGACAGACAGGCGGGTTCCGGGATGGCTGGCATAGCTGTGGAGAAGCTTCAAATGTCCGGGAGCTTCAACCGTCGCCTGTTGTCGGCGGGCGGCGGATCCAGGTTGCTCCGCCTCCCTGACGGTGTCTTCGGCAAACAGCCTCAGGAAATCCGACGGGCCGGGAGCGCCGCTGACGCGGAACCCCTTCATTCGCCGGTCTTGCGAATTCATTCGCCACCAGAACGTTCCCGGCAGCGTGAAGCTGTTTTGCTTCACCCCGTCATCGAACTGACCGGGCCTTGGCGGTCTTAGCTGTTTCAGGCTCGCCGTGAAGGTGTCGATGTCGAAATCGCGGCGAGCTGACGTCTCGGCCAGTCCCTCGGTTGCAACGAACCACGTATCATCGAGGCAAAGGCGGCGCGGATCTCCGGAAAACCCGTGAAGCTGGGCGGCAACCACAAGCGGAAAGCTGCGGCCGACGCGGTCGAGGCTCGGCACGATGACACCGGCGACGGTGGCCGGTACCCAGAGGTCCTGCTCGACGATGAAACGCCAGGACGGCATGGATCTGAATCGGCGTTCCCACTGGCTGCCGAACTCCGCCTGGATGGCCTCAAGACTGGATTGCAGCCAGGCATCGATCGCGCCGTGCAGTTTTCGCCCCAGTCCGGTCCAAACGAAATCGCCATGGGTCGGCAGCTTGCCGAAGAAGCCGATACGGTCAGCGTCTGACGAAGTCTGGCCCAGCGTCGCGCGTTCGTTCATGGCGTGCCGATCAGAATTGCGTGGGGCAGGAGAAGGCATTGAGGGCCTCCAGGCGGAACGGGTTCAGGACGGAGCCGAACTGCACGTCGAATTCCGCCGTCCGTCCATTCTGCTGGAACCGGGCGCGGAAGAGGTCGTCGCCCTGCATGGCGATATTGGCACCATCGAAGAGCCTGAAAGGCGACCAGTCGCCGTTTTCCGTCATTGCCTCCTGCCAGCCTCCTGGCTGGAAGGCGATACGCGAAGCGTTGCTCGGTCCGGTCGAGGGCCAGGTGATGGATTTCGACTGGATCGGTCCATGGAAATAGACGACGCGCTCTCCTTCGATCTCCAGCATGACGGCATTGGCGCTATCGGTCAGCGAGACGGGCTTGATGTTGATGGCGACCGACGGTGTCTCGCTGTCTGCGGAAAAGAAGGCACGGTTGATCTTGTCGGCATTCTCGAATTGGGCGATCGCCTCGCTCGGAATGCTGGCGGAGCCGAAGGTACCTTTCCAGCCCCAGGGCGAGGAGCTGGTATCGACAAAAGCGGCGAGCCTGTCGTTGAAGAAGGTCTTGAACAGACCCTTCGGACCGAACAGGCGGACAAAATCGCTCATCGCGACATCGCGCGGCGATTCCCGGTCGAAGGGGTAGCGGCCGGTGACCACGCTGGAGCAGAAATTGGCACCCTCGGCGGTCCATGCATTGCTGATGCGGGTGCGGGCGGACTTGACCGCTAGCGAACCGACATCCGCGGCAAGCCCGGCCATCCAGGTATCGACGGGCGCCGGCAGGCGACGCGCCTGCTGCAGCAGATCCTGGTTGGCGTTGGTCAGCTGACTGTCGACATCAAAGACCTTTGCCACTTCGGCGGTGGAAGTCGCGGCACGCGATAGCTGCTCATGCACTTTTTGCAGGACCGGTTTCAGCTGAGCGACCTGAGATTTGGGTGCGTCCTGCGCCTGACCGGCCGGCAGCTGGGCGGTGGACAACGGATCGGATTGGGGCGGTTCGAGCGCGGCGCGCAGCGGTGCGAACGGGTCGGGCGCGTTCGCAGCGCTCGCAAGCGCGGTAGTCGAGGCGGGCAGGCTGTCATTCGCAGCAGACGCAACCTCGGCACCGGGCCGACGAAGATCGGTCGCCGCGGCGATGGACTTGGCGATACTTTCCACCGGGTTCGGCTCGCCTGCGAGGATGCGGGTCGTCTCGGCCGCATTGCCGATCGTCTGCGACGGCTTGACCCTGAGGTCCGCCAGCAGCCCTGTCCAGCGCTGTTCGAAATTGTCGAAGTAGAGCTGCAACGCGGCCTGGGCGACGGTATCGACGGTCAAGCCGACCGCGTTGGCCTCACCGCGCACCCAATGTTCCTCGAGCGCCGCGCGGGCCGCATCGGTAATCTTCGGCAGAACGACCTGCCGGTAGCCTGTGCTGGAAAAGAGCCCGGGCACGCCTTCCCCTATCGGTGCCTTGGATAGGCGTTCGAATGCCTGTTCGCCGAGCGGGCCCAGCGCACCGGCGGGCGTCCAGGCAGGCAGCGAGCGCGACTGACGGTCACCGGCGAGAATATCGTAGGCCCGGCTCGGGACGCTCTGGGAGCGGATTGTCTCGCGGGCCTTGGCGATCAGGGCGCTGTCGAGTTCGATCGGTGGGAGCGACCCACGCGCCATGGTGCCGGCATGCGTAATCAGCGCCTGCCGCGCCGCTGATCGACCTTCGCCGGGATAAAGCCTGGCGAACATTTCTTCCGCTTCCAGTGAAACGAAATCCGCATCCATCGGGCCCAGCCCGCCAAGCATGCCGTAGAGCTTGAGGGCGTCGAAGGTCGCCGCCCGCTCCTTGCTCTCGGTCATTTCCCTCTGTAGCTGAACGAGCATGCGGGGCAGAAGCAGCGCGTTCAAGGCGCGCTGGTAAGCGTCGCGCTGTCGGCCGGCCACCTTGTTTTCCTGGTCGAGGCCGAAGCCGACCGGCCACACGCGGGTTCGCGAAAACTCGCTGGTGACGGCGGCGAGATTGTCGAGTGCCGGGAGCACGCGAAGGAAATCGCTATCCGTCACGTCACGGACGGGCACCCCCCGCGCCAGCTCTTCATAGGCGTCGATGCGCCGCTCGGCGCTGGCAAGTGCTGCGGCATTCTGGAAATAGGTGGCGGTCCAGCTGGTGAGCACGACGGCCAGCGCCAGAACCGCGGCGGCATAGGCCGTGCGGCGGAAAAACACCTGTCGGCGGGAAAGCCGCTTGTCGCGGGCGACCAGGGACGCCTCGTCGAAAATGACGTCCTTGAAGAGCCGCGACAGGAAATAGCTGCGGCGCGGCCGTGCCGCTGAAGGCAGGCTTGTCTCTTCGGCCTGCGTGCCGGAGGCAAAATAGATGCCGCGCAGCATTGGCGGTTCGACCAGCTTGGAACCGGAGCAAAGCTCCGTCATCACCTCGTGCAGCCGCTCCTTCAGCGCGGCGAGTTCCGCGGGGAAACGGAAGATGCGGCCTCGCAGCTCCGGATTCGGCTCCTGTTGAAGACGCTCGATCAGCATGGCGCCGACGCGTTCCTGCAATAGGGCGAATTCCTCGAGGAAACGGTCCGGCAATCTGGCGGCCGTGTAACTCTCCTCCAGGCCGAATGTCGTGCCCCAGACCTGTTCGCGATCGGTCTTGCTGAACCCGTCGAAGAATTCCACGAAACCGGTGAGGAGGTCTGCCTTGGTCAGCACGAGATAGACCGGAACGCGGGCCTGCAGGTGTTCGTCGAGTTCCGAAAGCCGCTGGCGGATTGCCCTGATCTCCTCCCGCTGCGCTTCCGCGTCACGGGTCAGCAGATCGCCGATCGAAAGTGTCAGCAGAGCGCCATTGATCGGCTGTGAACGCCGGTATTTGCGCAGCAGCCCGAGGAAGCCTTCCCAGCCGGCCTTGGCGGTGCCGTCCAGATCGTCCTGGGTCGTGTAGCGACCGGCGGTGTCAATCAGGATCGCTTCGTCGGTGAACCACCAATTGCAATTGCGGGTGCCGCCGATGCCCTGGACGGAATTGCTGCTCAGGGCATCGCCCAGCGGGAATTTCAGGCCGGAATTGGTGAGAGCGGTGGTCTTGCCGGAACCGGGCGCGCCGAAGATCACGTACCAGGGGAGTTCGTAGATATAGCCGAAACGCTTGCGGGTGATGCGCCGCAGGAGCTGCAATGCTTCCTTCAGGCGGTTGTGGATTTCACCCACCTCCGCCTGTTGGTTGGCGGCGGCCTCCGCCTGCCCATCGCGCTCGATGCTCTCGACCAGTTGCTTGTCGCGGCGGCGGTCGCGGATGACCGTGAAGATGAGATAGCCGAGCCAGACGGCAATGACCACGCCGATCAGAAGCAGGCGGGAATTGACGCTGGCCAGCGGCTTGAAATTCCCATAGGCGGCCAGATATCCGTAGAACCAGATGACGACGCAGATTGCCGCCACCCAGATGACGGAGATGAAGCGGCGCCCGATAAGGCCCGCATAGGCCTCCACATAGGAGCGCAGCGTATAGAAGAAACCTAACGGGTTCATCGTGCCGCTCCTCCGGCTGCCGGCGGGATTTCGGGCTTCGGCCTTTCAGCCTGAACCGGCGGCACCTTGAGGCCCGCGTCGCTCAGTCTTTCTGTGGAATCCGTGAGGACCAGGATTTCCGTACGGCGGTTCATCTCGCGCCCTTCGGGCTTGCTGTTGTCGGCGATCGGATCGCTGTCGGCGCGGCCTTCGGTCAGGATCGCATCCGGCCCGGCATAGGAGGCCAGAATGTCGCCGACCGCCTTGGCGCGCGCTTCGGACAGATGCCAGTTCGAAGGGAACTGGACAGTGCGGATCGGTACGTTGTCGGTATAACCGACGACGACGGCACGGAATTTTTCCGCGGCGAGGGCGCTGCCGATCCGCTGGATGAGATCGTGGAACTTCGTGCTGACTTCGGCGCTGCCGGTATTGAAGAGACCGGAATTGTTGATCCGCACCAGCAGTCGGCCGTTCGAATCCGACAGCGTCACGAGCTTCTTTTCCACCTCCGGCTGGAGGAAGGCGAGGAGATTGTCGAGGCGGCTCGGCGGCGCTGGCTGCTTCGGCGGGGGCTCGACCGGCGCGGGCTTGACCTCGACGACGGGCTGGTCCGGTCCAGGCGACTGCGTTGGCACCTTGATCAGCACGCTCGGCGTCTCGCGCGGCGGCAGGCTGGCCAGGCGCTGGAACGTTCCGTCGGAGGCGCTGTTGAGCGACAGGGTGAAGAAGAGATAACCGAGCGCGAAGGCGAGCGCGAGGATGGAGAGCAGCGTCCAGAGCGCCACGGCGGTGCGCAACGGCTTGTGGCGGGCCGAAACACCTTTCCAATGGGGCGACAGCTCCCGCTCGAAGACACCATACTGGCCAAGCAGCGTCTTGTAGAGGCTGTCGCGGATGCGACCGAGTTCGAGGCTGCCGCGCGGCGAAACCCGGGTGCGGCCTTCGAAGGCAAGCGACAGGCTGAGATAGATGAGAAGCAGCAGATCCTTGTTGGCGCCGGGGCTTTGATGGAAATGGTCGAGCAGGTCGAACACCCGGTCGCCGCCGGTCACGTCCATGTGGAAGGTGGAGACGAGGCCGGAGCGCGCCCAGCCGGCGCGCACGCCCCAGGGCTTGCTCAGGACCACGTCGTCCACGGTGGCGCAGACGACATAGTGGGCGGCCCGGGCCCGGTCCGGACTGATGCGAGCGCTGGCCAGATCGCGTTCGTAACGCCCGATGGCCTCGACCGCGATCTTGCGGAGCTGATCGATGTCCGGTTGCTCCTCGGCGTGGCGCAGCGCGTGGGCCAGGTTGAGCAGCGGAGCCGCCGAACGCACCAGGGTCGGCACTTCCTCCCCTCCGAAACGAAAATCCCTGACCAGCGTCTCGACCGACCAGCCTCCCTTGCGGGAAGGTGCCTGCTGCAGGTCCTTGCCCGAGGGGCTTTCCGAGAACTCGAGGACGTCGTCCAGCATTTCTGCCATCTTTCGGGCGGATTGCTTTTTTTTGACGCCGTCCTCGGTGAGTTCGACGATGGTTGGCAGGTTCTGCCAGGCGGATGCGGGTTCGTTCTTCATTCTCTAAGGGCCCACAGTTCCATTTCGAGGCCCGGGAAATCGCCGGCAAGATGCATGGCGATGGCGCCCGAGGTGTCGAGTTGCTTCCAGAGAGGATTCTTGGTGTCGAGTTCGAAGTAGATCGTGCCGGATCGGTAAGGCAGCTGGCGCGGCAGGACCGGCAGCGGCCGGACGGGAATACCGGGCAGTGCCACGTTGACGAGATCGGCAATGCGTTCCACTGGACCGACCTTGATTTGGGCCGGCAGTTTCCGGCGAACATCCTCGGCCGACATTTCTGCCCTGACCGCCAGCACGAAACCGGCATCCTTGAGCAGCGAGCGATCGTTGATCGTGCCGACGCGCACGCCATGGCGGCGCTCGGCAAGTTCGATTGCAACGGCCGCCTGTTCGAGAACCGCGGAGAGCGATGCGCGCAGGTCGTCGAAGACGGCTGCGAAGGTCGCCTTCAGGTCGTCATGCCGGTAGGGCGGAAAATCGGTCGCTCGCTTCCGCTCGGTCGTAAAGGTCGCGAGTTCGCCGGCAAGCTGGATGCAGGTCTCGTAGAATTCGATCGGATGGATGCGTGTCGCATTGGAAAGGATATGTTTCAGCATCGGATCGGCGCGATTGAGGATCTGCAGCAGGAAATAGTCGCCGACCTCTGCCGTGCCGCGGATGGTGGGATCGCCGATTCTTTCGGCAATCGCCTCCGCGCGGTGGCGGACGATGCCAAGCAGTTCGGTCATCAGCTCGGTGAGGCGCGCCTCGGCCGCGCAGTTGAGGCTCGGCGCGATGAATTCCGGATCGAGGATGACGGCGCGGTCGGAGCGCACCTCGATAATCCGGGCGAGGCCGAGGAGCTCGTATCCGCTGAGTTCGTCGCCGGTTTTGAGATAGCGCATGCTGAGCCGGCCGACATCGATCGGCGCCATGAAATCCGTCTCGACATTGGCATCGGGTGCTTCGTAAAGCGAGGCGACGAGGCGGACGCTGTTGAGCTTTGCGCCGCCGTTCAGCGCCACATCGGCTTTGCCGGGCTGGCGGGCGGGAAGGGCAAGATAGACGATCGCGTTCCTGGTGTTCTCGTCGAGGTCGAGCGGCGGCGGCAGATCGGCATCGATCGGGGCCTCGAAAGGTGTGCCGTCGGGCATCATGCCGCGCAGGTTGGAAAGAGCGAACTGGCCGATCGCCAACGCGCTGCGGTCGATGCCGATCTCGGACACACCCCAGGGATAGGGGGCGAGCCCGCGCGTGGTGGTGCGGACCAGCCTTTCCGTCCAGCGATCCGCCTGCTGGAAATGCTGCACGCGCAGGAACATGCCTTCGCTCCAGGCGACCCGGTTTTCATTCCTCATGTCTGCTGTTTCCCTTTCGTCCTTTCGGCATGGTCTCGCGCTGCCCGCCGTCCGCCGCCCGCATCATCGTGTCGCGGAAGACCTCGCGGATCGATTGCGTCCTGCCGTTCTTTTCGAATTGCGCCTTGTAAGCCTGCCAATAGTCCCGATCGCGGGAACCGAAGCGAAGGCCGCGAGACCCGGCATCGATCCGGGCTTCCAGGACGCGCGGTTCCATCTGCCGCCCGGCTTCCCGCACAAGCTCTTCCAGCGCCGCATTGAGCCTCATCTGCCGGTCAAGCAGGGCCTCGGCGCGGATGATGAGCGCCTCCTCGCGGCCGCGGCCAAAGATATCCGGCTCCGAAGATGGTAGCGGGGGCTCCATATCGAAGATGGCAAAGGCGTTTTCCAAGGCTTCATCGAGCCGGCCGAGCAATGGCTCCAGCCTCTCCGCAAGCTCGCCGGTCCGGCCGATCGAGAGGCGCGGGAAATCATCGATCAACGGCTCGGGCGGAGGTATATTGTCGTTGACGGTTTCCAATGTCTCCACGGGGCGGACACGCAGTGCCGGTGCGGACACATGGGTGGCCGATCCATGTTCCAGACGGCTCCCGTAGTCAGACCCTTCGTCTGCATTCCAGTCGTCCGGAAGGAAGTTGGTGGCGGACCCGATTTCGGGCGGGCCATTCCAGCCGATTTCGACATTGCGGGATGGGCCGGAGCCCTCCTTCTCGGTCGCGACCGGTATAGACCAGTCCTCCGCGACGCGCTCGCCGAGAATGCCGCCGGCAGCGCGGCCCCCGGGTGCGATATCCGCCAGGATGGCGGAGATGGTCAGGGGTTCATCGCTGAGCAGGAGCCCGGCATCGGGATCCTCCAGATCTTCATCCCGTTCGCCGGAGATGCGGACCTTGAAAGCCAGGTTTCCAACCTCGACCATCGACTGGTCGGCGAGCCTTGCCGATTCTCCTTCATGGACGATAAGGCCATCGACCTTCGATCCGTTGGCGCTCTGATCATGCAGCAGGAAACCGTCGCGATCCCGTTCGATCGTGCAATGGAATTTGGAAACCGAGCGCTGGTCCTCCGGCAGCCGCCAATCGCAATCCGGCGCTCGCCCGAGCGTGCGTCGGCCGCGTTCGAAGTACCATTTCCTTGCCGCTGGCGACGTATCGTCACCATCGATCTGACGCAGTTCAAGCCGCATGTCCGCCTCCCTCCAAGTGCCGCGGGCGTTCGACGATCACCGCATCGCCGCTGTCTTTCGCGGCCGGGGCGACGCGCGCCCAGCTGTTCCAGCCGAGGCGCGGCGGGTCGCCGGCCTTTTCGCCGCCGAGCTGGCAGAACGGGACATCGTCCTTCCTGAGGATGACCTGGATATCGAAGTCGAGAGCGGAACCGACGAAAAGCCGAGTGAGTGCGAAGAGTTCGGTGATGTTGCGACCGCCGGGCGCGAGCGACAGGTAGTCGGCGTACCCGAGTGGACCGATGACGATGCGGAAACCGCCACTGAAATCGCGGATGGCGGCGCCGGCGGTGGCGTTGATACCGAGCTGGACGCCGCGCGGCTGGCCCATACGGCTGCGCTCCTCCTCCGGAATGGTAAGCCAGCGGCCGCGAAAGAGCTTGATTTCGATCGGTAGGCCGCTGAATTCCTCAAGCATCGCGCGCAGGTTTGCCGCATTGCGATTGCGTGCGGCAAAAAAGCCGGAGAAGCGCAATACGAGATCCTCATCGACGCCGCTTCGTTCGGTCAGGCCCTTGGTACCAAAACCGGTCAAGGCAAGGAGGGTCGTGATGAAGGCATTGTCCTTGCGGTTGCCGTTCCAGCGCAGCCGGCGTGCGATGCGATATTTCTCGCAGGCATCGACGAACAGCTCGGTCATGCGGGCGCTGAAAAGATCGAAGAAGCTTGCGAGAGCCTTCGACCTGTTGCGCTCTTCGCGAAGGATGATTTCGTTATAAGCGGATGGCATGGAGCCGAGCGGGCCGATCAGGCCGGCAAGCGCGCTCTTGACCGACGCGCGCATGCCGTTCCGCTTGAAGCCGCTGACCGCGAGCGGTGCGGGAGAGACGCCGACATGGGATGAGACATCCAGCTCCAGCCCTGGATATTCAGAGACCGCCGCCTGCGCCACGCGGAATGCCGTCACCGGTTCGAAGCGGCCCGGGTTGCGTTCGAGCAGGTCGGAGAGAGCGTTCGCTGGGGCACCAGACAAGACACCGGATGGTGCGTCAGGCTTGCGGGTGGCAAGGTCCATGGTCGGTTCGCAATCCTTTCGTCAGAGCAATGGCCGCTCGGCGGCGCGTGCCGGCCAGCTGGCGATGGGTTTTGATTGCCCCTTCATAGACACGGTCAGCCGGGTGAAACTGTTGACCGAGGTGTAGAGGCTGAAGAAACGGTCGAGCACTGCGCCGAACAGGAAGGCGGATGGCCGGTCGATGGCGGCGGGATCGAATTCCAGCGCAATCTCGGTGCCGGGCACCATGCCGCCGCTGCCAAGCCGTGCCGTCGAATTGCCGGCCTTGATGCGGATCAGCGCATCGACGAGCTGTTTGGTTTCCGGGCTGTCGCGGAAGGCGTAGAGCGACAGGATATCCTTCAGCGCCGCGCCCTCTTTGTCGAACAAGGAGAGGTGATTGAGCAGCAGGTGCGACACGAGCCGCCAGTTGCGGCCGTCCTGATCGTTCATGCGGACGGAAGGGGTCGGCGGGATCAGCGCCTCGACGCCGGCGACCGCCTCATGGCCCGAAGCCAGTTGCAGGAAAGGATGGCCGCCGCCGAAGGGCAGCTGTTCCGGCAGGTCGCGGTTGAGGCAGAGCGTATCGACGCTCGCCACCGCATCCATCGGCCCCGCGAAGCGGCGATTGCGGTCGACGAAAGCGATCTCCATGTCGCTCGTCCCGTCCTCGTCGAAGCGGCGATAGGCCTGCCAATAGGAGGGACTGTTGCCCGCCCGCTGCGAGCGGCCGAAGAACGGCTGGCAGAATTCTTCCTGCCCGCGGGAGCCCGCCAGGAGCACGCGGTCGACCGCATAGATTTCGCGCGTCCTCTGGCGGCGGGCGTCCGGCAGCAGGCGATGTTCGGTGCGGGTGCCATCGACCGAAATCGGCTCGCAGGTCTGGCGGAAGAGGTTGACAACCGGCGTGGCATTGAGGGTGAAATCGCGGGCCGAGACGGTGCGTTCGAGCTTCGCGTCCGTCTCATCCAGATAGATGAAGATCTCCAGCGCTTCGCCCTTCCAGGCGTCGAGCCCGTCGAGGTCGAGGAACAGGAATTTCTGCGGCAGGGCGAAAAATTCGGTCAGCAGCCGGTAGCCGATGAAGCTCGGCGCCGGATAGGGCAGCATGGCCTGTTCCGGTTCGAAGCCGACCGGCTTCAGGTTCCGGGCCGGCAGGAAGATCGCGTTGCGATCGTCGGCGTGTTTTGCAAGCGCGATGCCGAGCGTGTGGTTGGCGAGCAGTTCGTGGATCGCGACGGCCTGCTGCCAGGGCGAGGGGACATGCAGCCGCAGTGTACTGACGCCGAGAGCTCCGAAGGGCTGGCGCGGGTCGAGCGTGCGGACCGATAGTCGCAGGCAGCCGGCAACGCCGGAATAGGGAGACAGCGGCGCGTTGATCGGCTGGCCCGACAATGCGGCACCGGCGATCTCGATCGGCGCCACATCGACATCCTGGGTGGTGCGGAACCGGCAGGCCTCGCCGCCGATCGGCTCGGCGAGGATTTCCGTATGGCGGGGCACTGTCTGCACCGAGGCAAGCGTGCCGCTGGGCTTGAAGCGCACGATGCTCATCGAGGGGAGCGGTGCGAGATAATGCGGATAGAGCGTTTCGAGCAGTCCGTCCGTCAGTTCCGGGAATTCGTCGTCGATCTTTTGGCGGACGCGGGCGGCGGAATAGGCAAAGCTCTGGATCAGTCGCTCCACATGCGGATCGTCCGCGACGTCGCCGGTCATGCGCAGGCGGCCGGCAATCTTCGGAAACGCATCCGCAAACCGCGCCGCCCGCTGGCGCAGCGCCAGCAATTCGTCATTGTAGCGGTTGAGGAAGCCTTCAGCCATTCGCCGCCTCCACCAGGAACCGCTGCGTCGACGGATCGATCGTGGATTCGAAGCTTATCGGCGGCATGCCTTCATGCAGGCGAAAGCTCGCCTGGATGCGCATGCGCAGCGCCCGCTCCGTCATCGTCCGGCTCTTCAGGATCGTTACGCGAACATCGGATAGGCGTGTTTCGAAAAGCGAAATGCGGCGCTCGATCATCTGGGCGAGCTTGAGCTTGGCCTCGTCCGTCACGAGGTTGGCCGATACCATGCCGTCGACCCCGTAGCTCACCAGCGCGTCCTTGAGTTCGCCGAGCACGATCGGCGGTGCGGTCGGGCAGCGGCGCGTGTTGAGCAGGGCTTCCAGGTCGCGGCGGATCGATTCCCGCATGTCGCGCACCTGGTCGACCAGGCTTGCCGGTGCGTCGAAGGCGCGATCCGGTGCCTCGTCGATCAGCCGGTCGAGGATCGAGCGGGCAAGAATGCGGTCGCGCGGCCGGTAGCGTTCGAGTGGGTCAGCCATGGACGACCTGCTTGCGACGGGCCGCCGTCGCGACGGTTTCGAGGTTTTCGGTATCGTGGAAGGAGACGAGTTCGTCTCCGGCAAGGAAACAACGCTGGCCGCGGCCGGTGGTGATCCCCGTCGGTTCTTCGATCCAGTCCGTCTCGCGGCCGAGGATCAGCGCTGGATCGGACGCCGTGCCATGATAGATGGCGGGCAGCAGCACGGGCGCCACGGCGCCGTCTATCAATGAGAGTTCGGCGCGCCGGAAGGCGAGGTCGCGCGGCCTCGCAATCGGTTCGACCGTCACCGTTGCGATCTTGGCATAGTCGATCCACAGATAGGCGCCGCCCGTCATGATGACTTCCAGGGCATGGGGGATCCGGTCATCGAGATCGCGGAAGTCGGCAACCCATTTGCCGTTCCAGAGCATCGGAAATTCGCCGCGCTGATCTTCCAGGGCCGCGAGCATCTCCTTTGCATCGGTCTCATCCCGCATCCGGTGGGCGAGGCCGAGGCGGACCGCAAGCTTGTCGAGATTGCTTGGCCCTCCAGGGAATTCCGGCACGGCGCTGCTCCGGAACCAGGCGTCGCGTGCCGCCATGCCGCGCAACTGATTGCGCAGAAGGGCAAAGCCCATGGTCGCGTCGGGGGCGAAGGTGACGGCCAGGCTGCATTGGGTGTCGGCGCGCTCATAGTCACCGGCAAGCACCAGCAGGTCGATATAGAGGTGGCGGGCCTCCTGGTCCGAGGGATTGGACTTCAGGTGCGCCTTTGCCATGTCGAGCGCAGCATCGAGTGCATTGTCGCTCAAGCGGTTGGCGATGCTTTCGGAAAGCGTCATGCGGACATCCTCTCGGTAGTGGCGACGGGGCGGCGAACGATCTGGTCCGGGTTCGCGGTGTCGGCGATGAGGTGGAAGCTCGTGGAGACGTCGTCGAGCTGGAAATGCGGCTGCAGGCGAACGGTGCAGGAGAAGGTGCCCGGCTTTCCCGGGATTTCCGCGACGGTGATGCCGGCCGAACGCAGGGGAAAGCGGGTGCGCAGCGAAAGATCGGCGTCGTCATTGCCGAGCGTATAACCGGTCAGCCAGTCCTCGAGCTTCCGCTGGATGGAGTTGGCGTCGGAGAGCTGGCCGATCTCGTCGCGCATGATGACCTTCAGGTAATGCGAAAAGCGCGAGGCGCAGAGCACGTATTGCAGCATGGCGGCGAGCCGGGCGTTCTGGCGTGCATGCTCGCTGGAATAATGCGGCGGCGCGTGCAGCGACTGATTGGAGTTGAAAATCGCCGAGGCGGAGAGATAGGTCGTCGCGACGGGGATCAGGCCGAGATCGCAGAACTGCTGCTCCTGAACGCTCGTCAGGCGGATTTCCACCGGCGCCTGGGCTGAAAGCCCGTTGCTTTCGGTGCCGAAGTCATAAGGGCGGAGCTCCGACGTGCTCAACAGACCGCCGTCGATCCTGTCCTGGGTGACGCCGCGGATATCGGCGAACCAGCCGGAATCGATAAAATTGCGGATGACGATGGCGCCGAAGGCGAAAGCGCCGTTGCCCCAGAGCAGCGAACTGCCGTCCGCGGCGATCTCCTCGCGGAAGGGAAAGCCGTCATTGCGCCGACGGTCGTAGGGCTCGAGCGGCGAGCGCATCAGGATTCGCGGGCCGACGAGGCCAAGGAAACGCGAGTCCTCCCGGGCGCGAAGCGCGTTCCAGCGGATACGGGTCGGATCGTTGGCGAGCCAGGAAAAATCCTGGACGCGGCCGAGTTCGTCAAAGTCCTCAAGCCCGATCGCCTGGGGCGAGGCACCGGCAACGAAGGGGCAGAAGGCGGCCGCAGCCACCATGCCGAGCTGCGTCAGGAGGCTGACCGCGTCTCCGCCTTGCGGCTCGCTCGGCGAGAAGTGGTAGTCGCCGATCAGCAGCCCGTAGGGTTCGCCGCCCGGCGTGCCGAATTCGCGGCTATAGATCAACTCGAAAAGATGGCTCTGGTCGAAATCCGAGGCGCGTTCCATGTTCCGCGCAAGTTCCTGCGAACTGATGCTCAGAAGCTTGACCTTCACATCGCCGCTCGGTCCGGATGCGCGCACCAGCATGGCAAGGCCGCGCCACCTGGCCTCCATGGCCTGGAAGTCCGGGTGATGCAGGATCGCGTTCACCTGGCGGTTCAGGGCGTCGTCGATCAATGCGATCAGCCGGTCCACCCGACGCCTCCATTCTGTGCAAGAACCCATCGTCATCCTGGTGTCAAATCCGGTCAGTCCACAAAAGCCTAGTCCTGTGCCGGTCCGGAACTGCGTGAAAACAAATGCGGGAGGGTCACGCGCGGCGAGGGGACGCCGCGCGTGCGTCGCATCAGGATTTGGAGGGGATCCGAGCGACCATCCGCAGCGAGGTCGTCAACTCCTCCATCTGCAGCCAGGGGCGCATCCAGGCGACCGCATTGTAGGCGCCCGGCTTGCCGGGAATCTCCTGAACGGTCACCCGGGCATCGCGCAGCGGATATTTGGCACGCGATTCCTCGCCCGCCTCGTCATTGGCATTGACGTAATTGGCGATCCAGCGATTGAGCCAGGCTTCGCAGTCTTCTGCTTCCATGAAGGAGCCGATCTTATCGCGGCCCATGACCTTCAGGTAATGGGCGAATCGCGACGTCGCCATCATGTAGGGCAGGCGGGCAGAGACTGCCGCATTGGCGTTGGCTTCAGGCCGGTCGTAGAGCTTCGGCTTATGGGCCGTCTGCGCGCCGAAGAACACGGCATAGTCGGTGTTCTTGTAGTGGCAGAGCGGCAGGAAGCCGAGTTTGCCGAGTTCGGCATCGCGGCGGTCGGTGATGCCGACCTCAGTCGGGCACTTGAGGTCGAGATCGCCATCGTCGCTCGAGAAGATGTGCATCGGCAGGCCCTCGACCTTGCCGCCGTTTTCCGCCCCGCGGATCGCGGTGCACCAGCCGCTCTTGGCGAAGGCCTCGGTCAAACGCGTGCCCATCACATAGGCGGCGTTCATCCAGCAATAATTGTCATGCGGCAGTTCGCCGGTATCGGAGCCGCCCGTCTCATCGTAGTTGAACTCGTCGATGGGGTTGGTCTTCGGGCCATAGGGCATGCGCGCGAGGACGCGCGGCATGGCGAGCGTCACGAACCGCGAATCGTCGCTGTCGCGGAATCCGCGCCATTTGGCGTACTCGACCGTATCGAAGATTTTTTCGAGGTCGCGCGGCTTTGCGACTTCGCGGAAGTCCTCGAAACCGAACATGCGCGGGCTGGCAGCCGAGATGAACGGCGCGAAAGCGGCCGCGGCGATCATCGACACGCCCTGCAGCAGCTGAACGTCTTCAAAGGAATTGTCGAATTCGTAATCGCCGACCAGCGCGCCCATCGGTTCGCCGCCCGGTGTGCCGAACTCGTCTTCATAGACCGACTTGAAAAGGCGCGACTGATCGAATTCGACCGCTTTGGCCAGATCCTTGGAGATGTCGCGCTTCGAGGCGTTCAGCACGCGGATCTTCAGGTTGACGCTGGTCTCGGTGTTCTTGACCAGATAGTTGAGGCCGCGCCAGGCTCCTTCGAGCTTCACGAACTCGGGTGCCTGCATGATCGCCGCAAGCTGCCGGGAGATCGTCTTGTCGATTTCCGCGATCGCGTTGTTCAGGGTGATGGTCAGATTGCGGTCATAGGTGACCGTGCCTTTCAAGGCCTGGTCGGTGAGGGTGCGCAGCAGGTCCTGCGCGCGGTTCGGCTCCGTCTGGCGGGTCGCCGCGACCACCTTCGTGAGAAGGTCCTGATCCGGAACGAAATCGATCTGTTCCGTCGTCTGCAATTGCGTGTCAGTGCTCATGTCTCAAATCCTTTTCAGGGAAGCAGCGGTCTCGAAGTGTTGACGCCTTCGAGCAGGCGGCTGCTCCAACCAACAGATGGGCAGGAATTTCAAAGCGCGCAGTCGGCCGCGCGCGAACGACACTCAGTTCACTGCGTCTTTCTTCTTGTCGTTGCCGAGCTCGGCGACGAGCTGGGAGAGGTCGGCCTTGTTCTGAAGGATGTCTTCGAGCAGCCGTTCCAGCTCCTCGGAACGGTCGGCCTTGCTCATCAGGTCGCGGAGCTCGTTGCGGGCGTTGAGAAGGGCTTTCAGCGCGGGCACCTGGTTGACGACGGAGCCCGGCTCGAAATCCTCCATGCTTTCGAATTTCAGGGAAACCGGAAGCTCGGTTCCGTCGTTCTGCAATGTGTTCTCGACGGAAATGGTGAGACCCGGGGTCATGCGGCGCATCACGTCGTCGAAATTGTCCCGGTCGATCTGGACGAACTTGCGCTCGCCGAACGGTTTCAACGGCTGGGTCGGATTGCCGGAGAAATCGCCGAGCACACCGACGACGAAGGGCAATTCCTTCACCACCATCGCGCCTTCGGTCTCCACTTCATATTTGATGTGGACCCGGGGTTTGCGAACCCTCTCCAGTTTCTCATGCACGCTTGCCATCGGGATTCTCCTTCCTGCCATCGGCAGATTACGAATTCAGACTGTTGCAGATTGCTGTCGGGCGGCAGCCCGTAGCGGTCGTAGACCCCTCAACCTCCCCTGTCGGCTGAGGGCTGGATGCCGGCCGCCGTCAGCACCGCATTGCGCGCATGCTGTTCGGGCAGAAGCTCGGCAAGAAGCTCGGAAAAATCCATGCGGCCGCGGCGCACGAGCGTCTCGATCGACATGGAAATCGGTGAATGGGGTTCGGTCCGGCGAAAATAGCGCGCCACCGCGATCAGCAGCTCGAAGGCCTCCTCGCGGGAGCGAAGAGTTTCGGCGGTGACCTGACGGGGCTGGGCTGCAGGTTCCGTCTCGGCCTCGTTCGTGTTGGCGGGGCGGAGGTCCGGCTTGTGCGGCAACTGTTGTTCCGGCGCGAGAACGACGGCTTCGATACCCGCCAGAACACGAATTGCAGAAGCCGCCTCATGCAATACATTGCGTGTATTCGAACTCGGTGGCGCCTGATCACCGCAGCGAGCATCAAGTATAGCGACCAGACGGTCGAAAGCGGCAATGCATTCCGTGAGTACCGTCAGGTGGCCTGACATGCGTGCGACACCGGCTTCCGTCGCCGCCTGCTGTAATTCCTGGCGCCGCTCGCTTTCGGTCGCCCGCTGGGAAAGCTGGAAATCCCAGAGGGAAAACTGAGCGAACTTTCCGCCTGGAATCAATGAAGTCAGGCGGATCGCCTGAATGATCGTCCCTTCGCCGCCGACGCCGTTCAGGCCTGCGAGAGGCGCAAACCGTTCCTCGAAATCGGCATCGCCGATCGAATACAGAGAGTCAAAATGATTGTCTAAAAGCGACACCATGGCTTCGTAAACGTCGCGCAGACCCTCGAAGCCACGCAGCCGCAGCTGAGCCTCTGCCAGCCAAGCCAATACTTCGATGTCCTTGCTCACTGAAGAAAGAATCTGCAATCCAAGATTGCTGACATCATGCCAGGCAGGTGAAAGACCAATAGCTTCACCTGGAACAGTTCCCCGTTCGGCGGTCCTTGCGGCGTTTCTCGCATCCTTAATTCTATAGTATATTTCGCGCACAGAAGTATTATCTCGAAGATTTTCTCCGCACGGGCCGCCTTCTTCAAATGGGGTGGCTATTTTTAGCACATTCACGCTATCATATTCTCCAAAAACGGGAGCATAAATTTGCAGATCGTCATCTTGTGAGCCATATACTGGCTTGTCAAGCTCCGGAAGCAGGTGACATTTTCATGACAACTATCGTAACCGCTATTTTTTGACATAGCGCAACTTTTGATCTGGACAAGGTCCGGTAACCGCCCTAGTTGTTGCCTCGCATCTCGAAAGAACACTGCACCTCGATCAAAAGATACAGGGCTTGCCGGATGTCGCACATCGATCTCAGCCGTCTGATTAGAACGCTTGAGCCAAATTTGCGTGTCGGTCTTGAGACAGCCGCTTCGCTTGCTGCACGTCATCAGCAGCCTGTCGTCGAGGTCGGTCACTGGCTTCGCGCGATTTTGGATATCCCTGAAGTTTCAGCTGTATTCGAGGATCTCAAGGTTCCTTCGGAAACGCTCCGCACCGAGCTCGATGCGGCGATTGCCGATATACGCCGGGAAGACGGCGCGTCGCTCGTGCTCTCCCAGAACCTGCTTTCGCTGGCTCGCGAAGCATGGCTTGTTGCCTCGCTTCAATTCGGGCGCAGTACCATCACGCTGGCGGATCTGCTGGCTGCACTGACCGCCGATCACGCTCTGCGATCCGTCGTGCGCGGGATTGCGCCTTCGATGCGCGGCCTCGACCGGACGCGTCTCGACGAGAAGCTCGAGAAAGCGACGATCGATCAAGCGGGTAACCCATCCGAGCCGGCTCTTTCGAGGCCGGCTTTTTCGTCGGCGGAGAACGAATTTCTGCGCCTTTATACCCGCGACATGACGGCTGATGCGCGTGCCGGAAAGCTCGACCCCGTCATCGGTCGCGACCGGGAGCTGCGCCAGCTGATCGACATCCTGATGCGGCGGCGGCAGAACAATCCGATCCTGGTGGGCGAGGCCGGCGTCGGCAAGACGGCGGTCGCCGAAGCGCTCGCCCTGGAGATTGCCGCTGAACGCGTGCCTGAGCGGCTGAAGCAGGTGAAGCTGCAGCTTCTCGATCTCAGCCTGCTGCAGGCCGGGGCCGGCGTGAAGGGCGAGTTCGAACGACGGCTGCATGGTGTCGTCGATGCCGTGAAAACCTCACCCGAACCAATCATCCTGTTCATCGACGAAGCCCATGGGCTGATCGGCGCGGGCGGACAGGCCGGGCAGGGTGATGCTGCCAATATCCTGAAGCCGGCCCTGGCGCGGGGCGAGCTGCGGACAATCGCGGCAACGACCTGGAGCGAATACAAGCGCTATATCGAGAAGGATGCGGCACTCACGCGGCGTTTCCAGATGGTACAGGTGCAGGAGCCGGATGAAGAGACGGCGGTGCGCATGCTGCGTGGGGTGGCCGAGAGCCTGAAGACACACCACAAGGTGCGGATCCGCGACGAGGCGCTGGTGGCCGCCGTTCGCCTTTCGGCCCGGTATCTGCCGGCCCGGCAGCTTCCCGACAAGGCGATCAGCCTGATCGATACGGCTGCAGCCGGGGTTGCGCTGGCGCGGCAGACGTCGCCGGAAGCGTTGAAGCTGCTGAACAACGAGCGGGATCTTCTGGAAACCGAAGCCAGATGGTTGTCGGGCGAGCCTGAAACACCGGGAAATGTCGCCCGGCTTGCCGAGATTGCGCGAGAACGAGACGAGATCGGTGCCGAAATCGATGCTCTGGGGGCGAAGTTCGACGAGGAGATGCGGCTTGCGCGCGAAGCCGATCGCCTTGAAGACGTCTTTTCGCATGACCCCGCCATCGTGCCGTTGTCTGCGGCCGGGGAGGCGAGCGGCAGCACCAATATCGCGCCTTTCCCGCCGCAGGCGATGACGCCCGAAAGCGCCCGCACCGCCTTTGCCGGCACCGAGCGAAGCCTTGTGGCAGTTGCCGGGGAGGCACCGCTCATGCCACGTGTTGTCGACAAGGAGGCGGTCGCGGCAGTGGTCGCCCGCTGGACCGGCATCCCGGTCGGCAAGCTTCTGTCCGACCAGGTCGAGACGGTGAAGACGCTCGATGTGCGGCTGAAGGAGCGCGTGCTCGGCCAGAATGCGGCCATCGAACGGATCGCATCGACGATGCGTGCTGCCCGCGCCGGTCTCACCGATCCGCGCCGGCCGCCGGCCGTCTTCCTGCTCGTCGGCATGTCCGGTACCGGCAAGACGGAGACGGCGCTGTCGCTTGCCGACATGCTTTATGGCGGCAGCCGATATCTGACGACTATCAACATGTCGGAATTCAAGGAAGAGCACAAAATCTCGATGCTGCTCGGCTCGCCACCCGGTTATGTGGGCTATGGTGAAGGCGGCGTCCTGACGGAGGCGGTGCGGCGCAGGCCCTATGGGGTGCTGCTGCTCGACGAGATCGACAAGGCGCATCCGGGCGTTCAGGAAATCTTCTACCAGGTGTTCGACAAGGGAACGCTGCGCGACGGCGAGGGTCGCGACATCGATTTCAAGAACACTACGATCTTCATGACGGCCAATACCGGTTCGGAACTGCTTGCGGCGCTTGCCGCGGATCCGGACACGATGCCGGAAGGCGAGGCGCTCGAAGCGCTTCTGCTTCCCGAGTTGCAGAAACATTTCAAACCGGCCTTCCTCGGACGCACCACGGTCCTTCCCTTCATGCCGCTCGGCCGCGGGACGTTGTCCGGCATCGTCGATATCCAGATCGGACGCATTCGCGACCGCGTTGGCGCAGCCTACGGCACGGCGCTCGACCTGTCGGCCGACGCGCGGGAAGCGCTGGTCTCCCGGGGGAAAACCAGCGAGATGGGCGCCCGCGCCATCGAGATCATGATCGCTCGCGATCTTCTGCCCGTGCTTTCCACCTTCTTCCTCGATGCCGTCGCGGAAGGTCGCAAGAGCGCCGGCATCACCATCAATTTCGACGGTCAACGCTTCGGCATCGATACCGAAAGCGCGGCCGTCCAGCACAAATTCGCCGAACCGGATCATAGCCGGCAGGCGGATGAAGAACCCTCGGGCCGCAAGCGCACCCGGGGAGGAGCAAGACGAAAGGCAACTGCGCCTTAGACGCAACTAGGCATTTTAATCCGATAATAGGAGAGCTGATAGCATGCCGATTTATCTGCAGATCGACGGTATTCAGGGTGACGCAACCCATGAACAGCACCGCAAGTGGATGGATATCGAAGCCATCCATTGGAACGTTGCCCGCAACATGAACACGTCTGCCGGTTCCGCGGCAAACCGTGAAGCTTCCGAGCCGACTGTCTCGGAAGTCATCCTCACCAAGGTCAGCGACTCCTCGTCGACCAAACTTTTCCAGGAAGCCTGCTCGGGCCGCACCGGCAAGCGCACTGTGATCCACCTGGTGACCACGGGTAACCCGGGCGACACGTATATCGAATACTCGCTTACCAACACGCTGATCGCCAGCTACTCGATCGATTCCAACGGTGACCGCCCGATCGAAACGATCAAGCTGAACTTCACCAAGATGGAGGTGAAGTACACGCCTTACGACGAGAATCATTCGCCGCAGTCGCCGATGATCGCGTCCTACGATCTTTCCACGGCCAAGGCCGCCTAAGGCCGCTCAACATTGCCGGCGCCGGCCTTTCGGCCGGCGTCGCATCCATGCGCTACCCCACCCGTCTACGCTTGCGCGGGTGACGGACGTTTTCGCAGATAGTTGAGAGATATTTTTTGGCTTTGGACGATGGGAGATGATCGTGGCATCCGCAAATCAACGCTTGAGCGATATTCTTGTAAAGCTTCCCAAACATAAGTCCCAATGGGAGCTGAACGTCGCCAGCCCCTACGTGCGCGCATATGACGCCGCGGTATTGAGTTACAATAACGAAATGAAGGCCCAAGGCGAGCGCGATCGCGCCACCGCCGAGATGTTTGTGCTGGCGGCTTCGATCCTGACCGGCAGTGTCATGATGGCCGCCTTCGCCACGACCTCGGTACGCGTGCTGGCGGGCCGCGCGATTGTCCGCGTGATCTGCAATAACAATCTCAACCGCACTTTCAATCTGATGGCCGCCGCGAACAATAACAAGGCGTTCATGTTCGCGCTGGGCGGTGTTCTGGACGAGGCCAAGAAGGTCGCCAACAAGCAGGTGACAAAACTGGTGGAAGGCCTGACGAGCACCGGGACACAGGTCTCCGCACCGACCTCGGTCAACTACGAGTCGCGTCTCATGGACTTCATCCGTGCCAGCCATATCTGCACGCATGAGTTCATCGAAGGCGTGAAGGAAGACAATTCCATCAGCGAGGCACACAAGGGACAAGTTGCGGACATGGCCGCCAGGATCCCGTTCTGCAACCCGCCGACCGGCAGTAGCGTCGACGAGAGGAAGCTGGCCGAAAAGATGGAACTGCTCTTCTACATGAGCGCAGTCTTGGATTCCGACAGGCTCGTCACCTACGCACCGTCTTATGGCGGAAGCGTCGGTGCCATAGGCCGCGAAACGAAATACGGCGAAAAGTCGATCTCGCAGATGCCGTCCGACCCCCGTTACCCGAAGGCCGTTCATCCCCGATTCAACGGCAGGCCTTTTGCGTCCTACGATCCGGGCCAGCGCATCGAATACGAGAGTATCGGTTCCGGTATCCGGGAGCGCGTCAACAAGCTCAGCATCAGCACCGGGAACGGACCGTTCTATCCGAACCAGAGTTTTGTGGAGAGGAAGCTGTTCGACCCGACTGGCCACGCACAGATGATGAAGGCCGAGCAGATCATCAACAAGCTCTACAACGACGCCCGCCCCAGGCAACTGACAGAAGTGCGGATGATCTGAGGTGCGGTGGATGAAGTTGATCGGTTTTCCTTCGCCATCGGTTCGGGCAGGCACCATTCCGCGACGGTCGCGGAATGTCGCCCTGGCATTTTTAATGACGGTATCGGCGCCCGCCATCTCATCTGCTTCGGGCGAAATCGACGAGGCTCTTCTTCACATAGAGCAGATCGGCGCACGCCTTTCGGCAATGCCGTCGGAGGTTGAAAACGTCGTGAAGGCCGCGACCGATCGAGGAAAAGCCGAGGCTTCGAAGGCGGGGCCTATCCTTGAACCGGCCGTCCGCGCTTCGTTCGATCCCAAAGTCATGGTGGCCGAGATATCGGACAGCCTGGCCGAGGTGGCTGACGGGAAAGTCGACCGCGCGGCCTTGGCCAAGGCCGCCATGGCGTTCGAGGATGGCCGCAAGAAAATCATCGCGATGTACGAAAGCCAGGATCGGGTGACCGCAAAACAGATCGAGGCCCGCATCTCCGGCGCCGATGACGGTCCCCGCATCAAGCAGTTGGCGGACCTGATGGCGTCGCCGGACCTGGCTGCCGAAACCGCTCTCACCATGCAGGTCATGTATGTCTCGCTGGAGGCATTTTCCGACGCGAATTCGGCTGAACTGGCATCCGCGTCACCGGAGAAACTGAAGTCCGAGCTTGGAGGCGTCATCACATCCCTGCGCGACAGGACCGAGAACGAAAAGCCGGTGCCCAAGGATGTTGCGCGGATGGAAGAAAAGGCGCGGCTGACGTTCATCCTTGCCGCTTTGCCAAAGGAAGATCTTTCGGTTCTTTCCGATTTTTATCAAAGCGCAGAAGGCAAGGCTAAGCGGCAAGCGCTTGTTGACGCTTACCAAAAGGTATCCGACCAGGCCAATACCAGGATGCTCGAACGATATTTCCCGGCATTGGCGGGATATTTCAAAACTCATCCCCGACCGCAGCAACAGTAGTTGAGCGTTTTTAGACGGGACTTGACGTATGGACGATTTGCAAACCTTTGCCGCCGATTTCATCCAGGCGAGCCGCATTCTGAAGGTCGTTTCGCCGCTCGGTGAGGACCAGCTTCTGCCGGAGCGGGTGACGATCGAGGAGGGCGTTTCTTCGCTTTTCGAGATCAAGCTGTCGGCGCGCGCCAAGAAACCGACGGTCAAGCCGGAAGAGCTTATCGGCCGGTTGATGGATGTTTCGGTGGAGGTGCAGCAGGGCGAAGGGGAGGGCGGCGTGCGCCGTCCGTTCAACGGCCTGGTGACCGAACTCAACGAAGGGCCGCCGGTCACCCGTGGCCTCAGATCCTATTCGATGGTGCTGCGGCCGCAGATGTGGCTTCTGTCGCGACGTTCCGATTGCCGTATCTGGATGGACAAGACCGCGATCGACATCGTCGAGACGCTGTTTTCCGAGCACGGCATTCCGGCGCCCGATACGTCCGGCATCGTGACGCCACCGCCGCCGCAACATTATTCGGTGCAGTGGAACGAGACCGACCTTGCCTATCTCACCCGCCGTTTCGAAGAGGACGGGCTGTTCTACTGGTTCAGCCATGAGGACGGAAAGCACAAGCTGCATGTGGGAGACAATGCCAGTTCCTGGCTTGGTCCATCTCCCTCGGCGCAGGGCGAGGGACGGGTACGTCTGGCGCAGGGCTCTTCCGACCGCAATCATATCAACGACTGGAGCCGGCGGTATTCCTACGTGCCCGGCCAGCGCGCCGGCGCCGACTGGAATTTCGAAACACCGCGTATGGTGCCTGGCACGATGACGCCGTCGCTGGTGCAAATGCCCGAGGCGATCAAGCGCGAGCTTTACGAATACCCGGCCCGCATATCCACAGTTGCTCAGGCCGAGCGTGCCGAAAAGCTGCGCATGCAGGCGAGCGAGGCCGATCACGACCGCGTCTCGAGTTCGTCGACATCGCGCATCCTCGAAGTCGGACGTCGGTTTACGCCCTACGAAGTGGCCCATCCGGACCATGTTTACGAGGAGCATGTGGTGACGAAGATGACCCAGAAGGTCGTCGATCGCTCCTATGAGACCAATACGAACGAGCCAGAATATACCAACACGTTCGAAGCGACCCCATCCCGCGTGCCGATGACGCCGCATCGGGAAACCAGGCGTCCGCGGATCGAAGGAACGCAGGTTGCGATCGTTGCAGGGCCGGCCGGCGAGGAAATCCATCCGGATCAGTACGGCCGCATCAAGCTCTGGTTCCCCTGGGACCGCAAGGCGAAGAAGGACGGCTCCGACACCTGCTGGGTGCGCGTGGCGCAGAACTGGGCCGGCTCCGCCTGGGGTGGACAGGTCATTCCGCGCATCGGCATGGAGGTCATGGTCGCCTTCATCGACGGCGATCCGGACCGGCCGCTGGTCACGGGCGTCGTGCCGAACCCGTCAAACGGGGTGCCCTATGACCTGCCGGCCAACAAGACGCGCATGGTGATGCGTTCCAATACCCATAAGGGCAACGGCTTCAACGAGATGACGTTCGAGGACGATGCCGGCCGGGAGAACATGTTCTTCCATGCCCAGAAGGACCAGACCACCCGCGTCCTCAACGACCGGACCAAGCGCGTCGACAGGCACGAGGTGTCGGCGATCGGTTCCAACCGCACGGTCGAAGTCGGCGGCAACCAGAAACACGAGGTCGGCGGCTCGATGAACACCGTCGTCGGTGGCACGGGGCCTGCAGCAATGGCGCTAATGTCCGCGGTGCAGGGGCTTGCCGGCCAGACTGCGACGCTTCTCGGCCAGGCAGGTCAGATCGCCGGCGGCGGCGGACCTGGCCTTGCCGCATTCGCGGGTACGCTTGCCTCCTCGGCGCTCGGGTTCCTGAATGCCGGCGGTCTCGGCAGCCGCCAGGGCGTCGTTTCCGGTCCGAGTCCTCGGGCCGACGCCGGCACCGCGCTGGCCGGCTCCGGCAGCGGTGTCGGCGATGCGGCCTCGAGCCTCTTTCCGCTGTCGGGGATCATGAACACCATCGTCGGGTCGTTCAAATCCGACACGGTGGGGGTCGCCCGAGTGGAGCAGATCGGTGTCAGCAAGGTTACGAATGTCGGCCAGACGTCTCTCGAAAAGGTCGGGAAGTTCAAGAAGGTGATCGTCGGCGAGGAGTTCGTCATCGAATGCGGCGCCTCCAAGTTCATCATGCGCCAGGACGGCACCGTCATCATCCTGGGCACGCATTTCAACTTCACCGCATCGGGCCCGACCCAGATTAACGGCAAGGTCGTCGACCTGAACAAGCCGGGCGGAGGATTTTCGGAAGCATCGCCTACCTCGTCCGACACGACAGCAAAGGGCTGACGCTCCGATGTCGGTCGATAATCGCACGCCTTTCCCAGCGCTCGCGTTCCGGCAGTACGGCCTGGAAGGAGAGCTCGCCGGCATCGTAGTGGCTCGCGGCACATTCAAGCTGACCGATGGTGGGCCCCTTCAGGTCGCGGAGGAGCAATATCCTCTGGTCATGTCGGACACCTATGAAGGTGACCCCCATGAAACACCGCAGATTGCCTGCACCGATTTGGCGCCCTTCAAGCCAGGAACGGACGTTACGTTTCTCGGCGCGACGTTTTCACCGGGCGGAGAAGCCGCATCCTCCTGGACCTGCGGTCTCAAGCTTGGACCGGTCAGCAAGCGGTTGCGTGTGCATGGACCTCGCGTCTGGCGCGCCCATACACGTAAAACCTGGAAGGGCCTTCTCGATCGAACCAAGGAAGATGCCCTGGATCATTGGGAACTTACTGAGGGAGAGCCGATCGAGTATCTTCCTATCGACTGGAGGCTGGCATTCGGCGGTCGGGAAGCGAACGAGACCGAAAAGCCGCCGGCAAGAAACCCGATAGGCAAAGGCCTTATCGATCCGACCATCTTTTTCAAAAGATCGGAATGGCCGGCTCCGCAGATAGAAGACGAGTCGCAGCCGATCCTAACAGTCGACGATCAGCCGGATCCGGCCAGTCTTGGGCCGCTGTCTCCCTTCTGGAAAGATCGCGCCCAACGCGCCGGGACCTATGATGACGCATGGCTGAAGGAGCAGCATCCGCTGCTGCCGCGGGATTTCGATTATCGTTTCTGGCAGGCTGCTCATCCCGACCTGGTCGCCGAACCCTGGCTTCAGGGAGACGAAGAGTTTGAGTTGCAAAACCTGCTGCCACGGCGGGAAACGCTCAAAGGGCTTCTTCCGAACATAGGGCTCTACGTCGAAATCGATCAAGAGCCGGTATCAAGCGAGGGATGGATGGTGCTCGATGGCGTGCACTTCGACATGCGCCCTGGGATCGGCCGCGTCTTTCTCACATGGCGCTGCAACTTTCCTTGGCCCGAGCGGCAGGGGCAACCCAAGCTCAGCATGGCCAGGCTGACGGAGAGTGTCAGCTAATGGCCGAAAACGAGCCCGCCGTCTCCGATCCGGAGCCCATGGAATATGTCCGGGTCGATCCGGTCAGCGGCAAACTCCTGCCATTGGAAGGGCAGGGGGGCAACAAGGCGCCTATTCAAAAGCCTACGGCGCCCGCTCCGCCGCCGCCGGAAATCATCCCCAAGGAAAGCACCGCGCTGGCGATCGTGACCTCGCCGGATGTGTGCCGCTCTCCGCAGACCCCGATCCCTTACATGACGTGGGGAAAGGGCTCCGACAATCTGAATTATTCTCCCGACGTCCGCGCCAATGGCCAGGTGATAAAGCTCCAGAGTTCCAAATTCTGGTGTTGCTACGGCGACGAGCCGGGCGTCGGGCGCGGGATCAAATCCAATACTGTCGGCGACGTGGTCGAGCCGGTGACGTCATCGACCATCGTGCGGGCGAACGGCCAGTGGGTTCAGCGTCATACGGACCGCTGCACGCTCAACAGAGGCAACGCTCCCGGCGAGTATATTTTCGTAAAGTCGGTTCAGACAGACAAGGCACCCGACGGAAACGACAAGCAGGACAAAACCCGGGACGAGCAGATCGCGGAGTATGCAGCGTCCAAAGGGTGGACACGTGCGGCCGATGGCGGCTGGAATACCAATCCCGGCGGATTCGGTTGGGCTTCCAACGACAAGGTCGGGGAGGAAATGGACTACGTGAACAGCGGCCGGGGCAATGTCCAGCCGTTTTCGATGGGCTCGGGTCCATCGGAACTCAAGCCTTACACACCGTCATGGACGGAGAATATCGAACATTCCGTTCAAGACCGGCTGATGTCCTGGGGCATGGACAAGTACGAGGCTGGCGAATACGGACGCAAGGTGGGCGGCCTGGCCGGTTTCGTGCCAGGCCTCGGAAACGGGCTTTCCGCCAACGATGCTTCCCGCTCTTTTGGTTCGGGCCAATATCTGCTGGGAGGCATCCAGTCGATCGGCGCCGTCATCGGCATTGGTCCGGGGCGGCTGTTAACCAAAGGTTTGGAGAAAGGCGCAGAGAAGGTCGTTCAGAACCAGGTCGAACGCGCTGCCGTGAAGGCTCTCGAAGAGAAGGCTGCAAAAGAGGCAGCGGAGGCGGCGGCAAAGAAAAAGGCGGAGGACGAAGCTGCTGCTACGGCCGAAAGCGGTGCAAAAGGTGGAAGAGTAACTCGACGGCTGCGGACTAAAGAAGAGTTGCTTCCTAACGGTAGCGTGCCAGGTAATCGTAACGGCGCGTTCGCACGCTGGTTTGACGACCTATCGCCGGATGAATTGGATATGCTCTGGAAGGATGGTAAAATTCGTGACGCCATCGAGGACAGAATCCGCAGCCCAGGCAATCTTCATGAATGGTTTATGGTGTCGCGGACTCCGACCTTCAAAAGGTGGGGCGTGCCCATGAGCGATATTAAAGATCTGAGAACACTTACTAGCGAGACAGGGGGAATTAATCCTGATTGGGTTCACGGCGGGGTAGGATCGACAACAGCCCACAACGAGCTCCTCAATATCATTGACAACTCCCTGAGCCGAGAAGACTTTACGCGCCAATTGAATAATTGGGCAAACTACCGCTTGACCAATGGTGTGAATGATCTTCCGCCGGGACTTCGTTTAGGAAATTAAAATGAGTTTACTCGACGATTGGACGATATTTTGCAGCGATGCAAATGCATTTCCCAATGGGCATTTTGCAAATCTCTTCCGAGAGCATCAGAGCTTTGCAGAACTCAAGACGATTTTTGCACCATTCGAGCAAGGCGAAGCCGCCACAAGCCGATTGCATGCGTTCTTCGAAGGGAACGTCAATCGCGGTTATTGGAGGCCGGATGAAAACAAGCGGGTTTCAAGTGCTGAGGCGTTAGAGATCGCAGCAAAGTTTCAGCTAGAAGTCACGAAACTTTTGTCAGACAAAAATCTCAATGACCTCAGCGATGAAATTCTTGCGCTCCCGGTATCTTTTGTGACTAATTCCAAAGAGGTGGAAGATCACACTAGACGAGATGACATTATTCACGCGGACTATGTGGATTTTATATCAGATATGTTTAGAGATAATTACTTGGTTTCCGAAGAAATAATGCTTGAACTCAAGGAAGCTGTGTATCAACTTTCCACAAATTTGGACGTAACGCGGTATTTGCTATCTCCGTTAACGTCTTTGGCTAATTCTTTCGATGAGGCTTACAGGCTCTGGTCGGCGGGGGGGGTTTACTGCTTCATGAACGACGCTTTAGAAGTTTCGATACTTCCTCGTTAGAAGTGAAGTTCTCTATCGGAAACAAAGGCTGCTCGCGTTGAATAATGCGCAAGAGGGGCTTGCCGACGATATCCACGACCGCGTCACGGAACTTTCCGAACAGGGAAATGATCTGTTTGATCGCGGAGATGCGAAAGCGGCAATATCGGTTTGGCGCTGGGCTCTCCAATTGCTGCCGGAGCCGCGCTGTAAGTGGGAGGCGGCCGTCTGGCTTCATGCTTCCATCGGCGAGGCGCAAAGGGTAATCCTCCCCGTGAATAAGGGTCTTCAAAAGTAGAATTTTCTCGGCAAGATGCTCGAGGAGATTTTGATGAAGAAAAGCCGATTTACCGAAGCGCAGATCATGGCGGTGTTGCGCCAGGCGGAAGGCGGAGTTCCTGGGCCTGAGCTTTGCCGGGAGCATAGCATCAGCACTGCCAGTTTTTACAAGTGGCGGGCGAAGTATGGCGGTATGGACGCTTCGATGATGAGCCAGATGAAGGCTCTTGAGGAAGAGAACCGCCGATTGAAGCGGATGTATGCCGACTTGAGCATGCAGGCGGATCTGCTGAAGGAGGCTCTCGGAAAAAAATGACGCGGCCATCTCAGCGCTGAGAGCCGGCCGAGAAAGCAGTGGCGCAACGCGGTGTGAGTATAGCGCTGGCATGCCGGACATTTGGCGTCAGCAGGGCGCTTGAGATGACCGATAATATGATCCGCAAGCCTGCGCCTTTTACCGGCATAATACCTCCAAATATATTGTTCCCGGCTGAAACACGGCTATTCCTCAGCACCACGTTCCAGCTGTTCCCGCCTGAAGGTTTAGACCTTCAGATTCTGGACACGAGCGCCCGACGCTCGGGCTCATAGGGCGGATGGCTTGATCTCGCCGTTGCCTTTGCAAAGCTCACTTGCGTCTAGGAGACCCCAACCGAACACAGGGTCTTTCCCGGGCTCCCCAATGTCGTCCGTCAATTGACTTATCTTGGCTTCCAGTCTTTCAAGCGACATACCCGGCTCCTCAGCAATCAACATCGAGACTGCTGCCGTTACGAAGGGTGCGGCGAAGGATGTTCCGGTTTTCTGTCGGGCACCGGAAATGGACGCCGCAGTCCAGACGCCGACGCCGGGAGCAGCAATGTCGATATGATCGCCCCGGACGGCACGTCGGTAAGGGTTGCGCGCCTTGTCGACTGCCGTCACGGCAATCACATCGCCATAGGCCGCGGGGTAAACGGGCTTGGCATTTGGACCGTCATTGCCGGCGGCCGCCACGAGGATCATGCCGCGGCCGGTCGCCGCTTCCACTGACCTCTCCAGCAGCGCGTTTGCCGGACCGGTCAAGCTCAGGTTGACGACCTTGACGTCACGTTGGCTTAGCAGATCGAGCGCGCGCACGAGATCATACGTGCTGGCAATATCCGCCGATCTGCCAAAGCGCCGAAAGGCATCGACGGCGATGAGTTCGGCTCCCGGCAGCAGGCCTGGAACCCGACTGTCTGAGGTGCCGACCAGAAGGGCGGCGACAGCAGTGCCATGCTGCGCCCCGGATTTCGTCTCCTCCTCGTTACCGAGACGAATGACCTCCAGCCGGCTGTTCATCAGGGCCATGTGGTCGATATTGATCGCCGTGTCGATGAGACCGATGCGGTGTTGCTTCGAACATCCCGCGACCTCGCCGGCCGGCCAACCAACGATCTCGCGGACAAGGGCACAGCCATGCCCCGTGCAGCCTCCTCTGGTTTCCGTTTGCGGCTGGTAGAAGTGGTTGAAATCGACCGACGCCGTCGCGCTGCCAGCAACAACTGCAGCACGCGCTGCAGCGAGCGTCATGTTACGCGGCACGGTAAGCCGGACCATTTCGCTGCCAATGATCGAAACCTGGGTGCGATCTTCAATGACGAACCCCTCCTGGACCAACCCGATGATAGCGGCTTCCTCAAGGTCCATCGCGACAAGCTCGTTCTGCGAACGGACTGGCACTGGGATCGCACCGCTCGCGGGTGCACGACGCTCCCGGGAAGGCCAGCGAAAGAGCGAACGTAGGTCGGTTAACCCGCCTCCACCACGATAATATCCGTCGCTGCCACCGCGTCCTCCACTTTCACCGCCGCCGTCATCGTCGCCACCATCGTCATCTCCATCGTCGTCATCGGCAAGCGCGGCGGGAATGGTGAATGCAACTCCGCTCAGGGGCAGGGGCAGGGCCATGATTGCTCCCACGGTGACTATGGCAGCAAGACAGCGCAATGATTTTACTATGACTATGAGCAGCATGATCTGTCTCCGTGGCAGCTTTCCCGATCCAGTTTCTCAGACTGCGAAGCTGCTTCCGATTAACCTATCCCGGAAGTACGTTTGACTCGACAGCTTATTCCCTGCCATGCAAAAAAGTGGGATGGCCACCGACATGCAGACAGTACCGGAACGGCTGGTTGCCTTCCTGCCGAACCTGAGACGGTTTGCGATATCGCTCTGCCGCTCAAGGGAGCTTGCCGACGATCTGGTGCAGGCGGCGTGCGAGCGCGCGATCCTTGCCGCTGACAGTTTTGCGCCCGACAGCAGGTTCGACGCGTGGATGTTTCGCATTCTACGCAATCTGTGGATCGACCATCTGAGGCGCCAAAAAACGGCCGGTCCTCAGGCCGACCTGGAAGAAGCAAGCGGGATCTCCATTCCATCCGGCGAGGCCGCATCGCTTGCTCGCATGGACCTGCTCCAAGTCATCGCTGCGCTACAGAAGCTGCCGGACGAGCAGCGCGAAGTGCTGGTGCTGGTCTGTGTCGAAGAGCTGAGCTACCACGACGCAGCCGACGTGCTGTCGATCCCGATTGGAACTGTGATGAGCCGTCTCGCCCGGGCACGAAAAAATCTTGCAGAGCTGACAGGAATAAGTTTCGGGGAACGACGTTCGTCCGATGCGAAAGGCGGCATCGTATGACCCGATATGATTTTGACGACGAGACATTGATGGCGTTCGCAGACGGCGAACTCGATGAGGCGACAACCGTCAGGCTTGAAACAGCCCTTGCGGCGGACGAGGCACTGGCCGAGCGGCTGGCTGTGTTCCTCGAAAGCCGCCTGCTGGTCGCCAGCGCGTTGAAACCGTTGATCGACGAGCCGTTGCCGGAGGCGCTGCTGGCATCCGTGCGCCGCATGGCGGACGAAGCGCAAGGCAGGCAATCCGAAGGCAGCAACGTCGTGGCCTTGCGCCCGAGGCAGCAACAGGTGAAGCGCTGGGCAGAGCACCGCTGGGTCATGCCCCTGGCGGCAGGCATTGTTCTGGTGATCACCGGTGTTGTCGGTTTCACAATAGGTCTCAATCGGAACCCATCCGCAATGAATTCCAGCGCCCAGGTCGCCGGGGTGCTGGACCGCGAAGCCTCCGGCCGGGATATTGCGCTCGGGTCCGGAGAGATGCTGCATATCATCGCCACCTTTCGCGACAAAAACGGCTCTCTCTGCCGCGAATACGAATTGAAGCAAGCGTCGGGCAGCACGCTCTCCATCGCCTGCCGACATGATCAAGCCTGGGTGACACAGCTCGCGCTGACATCTGCGACAGCCGAGGGCTATGTGCCGGCCTCCTCGCAAGAAACGATCGATGTATATCTTTCGTCGATCCAGGCCGGTACACCGCTGTCCGCCGAAGAGGAGCGAGCGGCCCTCGCACCCTGACGATTATTTTCGCAAATCAGGAATAAATCTTTCCCGGTGTCGTTCTTCTCGCATCAATTCATGAGGAGAACCGCCATGGCACTTGCCCTTCTGAGGAAGCCACAGCCCCGACTGATCTTTTCGTGCCGCAAGGAAGACGAAGGAGTGATCCCGCCGCCGGTTCGGGCCAAAACGGCGCTCCCGGACTGGTTCCGGAAGCTTCCACCGGTGGACCACGCCCATGTCTCCCCCACAAACAGCGGCCTGACGGTGAAGCGCTGCATGCCATTCCTCGATGCCATGGCAGCTGGCTGGATTATCGGCCTGTCAGCCACTGTCCGGCTGGAAATTTCTGCTGACGGCAAGAACGTCGATTGCGGTTGGGATTTCGACCGGACGATGGTCAGCAATCACGCCGGCCATCAGGTCGCCGGCCATCCGCGTGATTCAATGCCACCCTGTAAGTTCCACAACCACTGGACCATCCGCACTTCCCCCGGCTGGAGCTGCCTGTTCGTGCCGCCGCTCAACCGCCCGAACGGTGTCTTCGAGGTCGTCGCAGGCGTCGTCGACACAGACACCTACCAATCGGAAATTCACTTCCCTTTCTTCGCCACCGGCGAGGACGGCCTGCATGTGCTGGAACGTGGCACGCCGATCGTCCAGGTTATCCCCTTCCACCGCGAGACATCCGACCTCGCCGCCGATATCCGCGCCGAAAGCGCTGCCGAGGGCACTGTGCGAAAGACGATCTGGCGCAAGACGCTTGCCGCCGATGGCTGGTATCGCCGGTTCGCCCGCGCCCAGCGATGACCTTTTCAACGAGGACCGCCCGATCTGCCCGTCGCTGACTCGCACAGCGGCGGCGATGCCGCGTGGATCCTGTCTATGGCCTATCTTGTTGAAAAATATTCTGTTTTGCCTGGAATAATCCTCGCCCATTGCCGTTTCTCACTCGCAGCCAACGAGGCTGTCCCTCAAAGGAGAAGTGCCATGAAGAAGTTCATCTCAGCCCTGAGCGCATTCCTGTTGATCGGCGCCGCAGCACCCGCACCTGCTGCAGCCGACGACCCGGTGCATCGCTTTTTGCAGAAAATGACGCGCGGCAGCACGGCGAGCCACGTCCGCTACAGCCGCAGTCGGGATGACGATCGGCGCGGTGACTGGAGCTCGAACCGCAATTCCAACAGCTCGTCGAATTCCTCGAGCAATTCCAGCTCGAACTCGAACTCCAACAGCAATTCCAATTCGTCGAGTAATTCCAGTTCGAACGGCTCGTCTAACTCATCGAGCAACTCGAATTCGAATTCTTCTTCCAATTCCTCTTCGAATTCGTCGTCCGACGACGACTGAACCGCAGCCTGAGAGACCGAAAGGAGGGTATGATGGCCCTTTATGCAATCGCCCCTCCCGGACCCCACGCCGATCGGCGTGGGGAACCGTCTGCGACCTTGGAGCGCACGGTACCGCTCACCCGCGTCAAGCAGATCGCGGCGGCAATCGTGCTCGCATTCAGCGGCATGCTGATCTTCCTGGCAATTGACGGCCTCACCATGCCCATGCGGCTGACGCTCGCTGTCTTTGTCGCAACGACGACCGCCTGGACCATCCTCGACCTGCCGGATACGCCCGTTGCACTCGCCGGTGCTGCGGTTCTGGCTGTCTTCGGCGCGATCGACGAGGACGTGCTCTATCGCTCCCTCGGCAATGAAATCGTCTGGTTGATGCTGGCAGCGTTCGTCGTTGCCGGTGTGCTGCGGCAGGTCGGCGTGATCGAACACATCATCCGCCGGCTGCTCGCTCGGTTCGGGACCGTGCAGGGCCTGTTCTGGGCACTCACCTTCTTGATCTTCGCCACCGCCTTCATCATTCCCTCGACCTCGGCCCGAGCGGCAATGTTGGCACCCGTTTATCTCGGGCTCGCGGCGGCGATCGGCAATGCGCGGGTCAATCTGGCACTCGCGCTGCTTTTTCCCTCGGTCATCCTGCTTTCCGCTGGAGCGTCTCTGATCGGCGCCGGCGCCCATCTCGTGGCCGCCGGCATGATGGAGCACCTGCGCGGACAAAGTCCCGGCTTTTTGGGTTGGATCGTGCTGGCCGGCCCGTTCTCGCTGCTGTGTTCGCTCGGCGCCTGCGCGGTGCTGCTGCGCCTTTTCCTTACCGGGGACGAGCGGGCGATGGCGATCGCGAAGCCGGTCGCCGACGAAACTCCCACCTCCCTGACACCCCAGCAATGGACCGTGCTCGCCATCACCGGCGCAATGATCCTCCTCTTCGCGGCCCAGCCCATGCACGGCATCGGCATGCCTCTGATTGGCATCGCCGCGGCCCTTCTATTGGCCAGCCAAAGGGTCTCCGGCCTGCCGCTGAAAACAGCTCTCAAGGGCGTGGAGTGGAACCTCCTGCTCTTCCTGGCCGGCACGCTCGTCATCGGCGAGGCGTTGCTCGAGACGGGGACGGCACAGGTGCTGGCCGAGCGGGTGGTTGGGCTTGCAGGCAATGGCATTGCCACCTGGCCTGCGCTGATCGTCGCCTTCGCAGCAATCGTCTCGACGCTCTCGCACCTCGTCATCACCTCGCGCACGGCGAGGGTAACCATCCTCATACCTGCGCTTGCCTTGCCGGCCGCAGCTCTCGGTGTTGATCCGCTCAATTTGGTGATGGTCGTCACACTGGGAAGCGGCTTCTGCCAGACGCTGATGGTATCCGCCAAGCCGGTGGCGCTATTTGCCGCAATGGATCCGCCGCCTTTCGGACAAGCCGACCTGATCCGGTTTGCCGGTTTGCTGATCGTTCCGTTCGTCGCGCTGATCGTGGTCTTTGCCACGCTCGCCTGGCCGCTGCAGGGCCTGCCGCTGCACTGAATGTCGGGGCAACACAAGGGAAAGGTCGCCCGCGTGCGGCCTTTTTTATTAGTCGGCTAATTTATTTTGTCGCTGCCGGAATAGACCAGGTTCTCCCCCGTTCCTCCCCTGTCACATCCTTGTCACAATGGAAGGAACACCCAATGGCATTCACGGTTCTCGTCGCGCCCTCCGGGTTTAAAGAAAGCCTCTCGGCCGATCAGGCGGCGGACTGCATCGAGACCGGCGTCCTGCGCGCTCTTCCCGGCGCGACCGTTCTCAAGGCGCCAATGGTCGACGGCGGCGAGGGGTTTACCAAGGCGCTCATCAAGGCGACCTGCGGCACCCTGCATCATCTGACGGTGACCGGTCCCGTCAACAATCCGGTCGAGGCACATTTCGGCTTCCTGGGCGGCGACAGCGAGCCCACTGCCGTGATCGAGATGGCTGCCGCCGCCGGACTTGGCCTCGTGCCGCGCGACCAGCGCAATCCCTGCCTGACGACAAGCTACGGCGTTGGCGAACTCGTCCGCACCGCGCTTGACAGGGGCGCGCACCGCATCCTTCTTGGCTGCGGTGACAGCGGTATCAATGACGGTGGCGCCGGTATGGCCGAAGCACTGGGTATCCGGCTTCTTGACGTGTCGGGCGAGGTTTTGCCTCGTGGCGGCGCCGCACTTACCCGCCTCGCCGCAATTGATGCGAGCGGCCGGGATCCGCGCCTTGACCGTGTGCGCATCGACGCTGCCGTGAACTGGCACAATGTGCTTCTCGGCGAACGGGGCGTCGCGCGGATCTTTGGACCACAGAAGGGAGCCACGCCGGAACAGGTGGAATTGCTCGCCACTGCCATGGAGACGTATGCCGGCGCTATTCAAAGCTCGACGGGTTTCGATGTCGGCCTGGCGCCCGGCTCTGGCGCGTCGGGCGGGCTCGGTGCCGCGGTCCTCGGTCTCCTTGGCGGCAGGCTGCACCCACGCTACGATATCGTCATGCAATATCTGGAGCTCGACCGTTTCATCCGGCAGGCCGACTTGGTCATCACCGCGGAAGGCAGTCTTGACGGGCAGACCCCTTTCGGAAAGGTCCCGGCCGAAGTGGCTGCACGGGCAAAAGGTGCCGGTGTGCCTGTCATCGCGCTCGCCGGGACTATCGGAAAGGGCGTACGGCTCAATTTCGAGCACGGCATCGATGCCTTCGCCTCGATATTGAGCAGACCTTGCTCGTTGGAAGATGCCATTTCGTTCGCGCCAAAACTGCTTGCGCGGGCGGCGGAGGATGCCGCTCGTATGGTTATAGTGGGCATGAAAGTCGGGGCACGATGGAGGCAGGTAGCGTGAATTTGGTCCCATCCAGACGCGGCAGTCGGAGCTGCGCGTCCATTGAACGGCCGGCGCACGGCGCTGCCGTCTTGCCAAGCGATCAGCAGGGCAATAGTTCAACGCCCTTCAAGAACTGGGCTGGCGGACGATTTTCTGGGTATGAGGGTCGGAGCCGAAATACGGATTCGATCGTCAGCCGAAGTGGCGCCAATCGTGAGCAGATCCAAAGCATTTGACGCAATCTGCTCGAAGGGGACGCGCAGTGTCGTGAGCGGTGTCGGAAGATGACTGACGATCGGGATATCGTTGTATCCGACGACTGAAACATCATTGGGTACGGATATTCCGAGGCGTGACAGGCCGGAAAGAGCACCGATCGCGGTGTTGTCGTTCACGGCAAAGATCGCCGTCGGACGCTCTTCGAGGCGCATGAGCTGCAGGGCCGCATCCGCTCCGGCGTCGATCCCGAAGGTCGACGGCACAATGCAATCCGGGCGGACCGAGATCGCGGCCTCTTCCAGTGCCTGCCTGTAGCCTTCGACGCGCCCGCGCGAGCTGGAAGCATATGAAGGACCGGCAATTACTCCGATACGACGATGACCGAGATCCAGGAGGTGGCGCGTCGCCAGATAGCCGCCCAGCCTGTCGTCGCCCACCGAAGACAGGCTCCGTCCATCGGTACGCAAAGCCAGGACGAAAGGTACACCCCGGGCCCCCAGCTCGTCGGGAAAATCGTCATCCTCGCGTGCAGTCGAAAGGATCAAGCCGTCGACGCCTCGTTTCAGAAGAGACTCGGCAGCAAGTCTGTCGGCCTTGGGCTTGTCATCCGTCGTTGCGACAATCGCGAAGCGGCCACTTTTGCTGCACGCTTTTGCCAGGGCTTCATAGAGCATTGCCATGACGGTATCGGTCAGCCGGGGAACGATCACGCCGACAGTCATCGTGTTGCCGCGTCGGAGGCTCGCCGCGGAGATGTCTCGGACATAACCCATGTCTTGGGCGATTTTCCGGACGCGGCGCGAGGTCTCGTTGTCGGATCGGGGAAGTCGTTCATCGAGGATGCGCGATACCGTCGATTTCGAAACGCCAGCTGCCGACGCAACATCAAGGATGGTCACCCGTGTCTGGCGGCTCGCTTCTTCGGGTTTTGAATCCATTTCGCTTTTTTCCATCTGCGGCGTTCTCGTGATCAACGCGCCAACCATGCAACAAAAAAAATCTTGACTCCAGTAAAATCGGAAACGATAGTGGGAACGTTCCCATTAACGATCCCATCGCTGATCACGAAGGCGGACAGCGGCTATCTAGGAGGAGACAATCTATGCCAACGATGGATCTGAGAGGCCTGAGCCCGGCACCCGTTACCGCGTTTACCCGCGACGGAGAGGTCGATTATCCGGCCAATGCCCGTATTGCCAAATGGCTTGCCGGCATGGACGGCGTCAAGAGCCTGGTTATCCTTGGCCATGCCGGCGAAGGTACGTTCCTGACCGAGGAAGAGCGCCTGAAGCTCATCCGCACCTATGTCGAAGCCGTCGATGGTCGGGTTCCAATCATTGCTGGCATCACCGGCGAGGGCACCAGGGTCGCCGCTGAAGAAGCCAAGAAGTGCAAGTCTGCCGGCGCGACCGGTGCTCTTGTCTATCCGAACCACGGCTGGCTGCGTTTCGGCTTCCAGAAAGGCGCCCCGCAGGATCGCTACAAGGCAATCTGGCAGGAATCGGGCCTGCAGTGCATCCTGTTCCAGTACCCGGATGCCACCAAGGCTTCCTACGACCTGGACACCCAGCTTGCGATCGCGACCCAGGATGGCGTCGTCGCCACCAAAAACGGCGTTCGAAACATGAAGCGCTGGTACGTCGAGATTCCGGAACTCAAGAAGGCCAACCCGAACCTGCAGATCCTGAGCTGCCATGACGAATGGCTGCTGCCGACCATGTTCGATGTCGACGGCCTGCTTGTCGGCTACGGCAATATCACGCCGGAGCTGCTGATCGACCTGATCGAGGCAGGAAAGGCGCAGAACTATCCGGAAGCCCGCCGGATCTTCGAACGTCTCCTTCCGGTCACCCGTGCCGTCTACCACCGTGGTTCCCATATGGAAGGCACCGTCGCCCTCAAGCTTGGGCTTGTCCATCGTGGTGTGCTTGACCATGCCACGATCCGCGAGCCACTGAAGAACCTCGGCGAAAAGGCCGAAGCGGAGATCTTTGCAGCCTTCGATGCTGCCGGCATTGGCCGGGTTGAGCAGCTTCTGGCAGCCGAGTGACTGAGGACGCCCCCGCCTCTCAAGCGGGGGCTTTTTACGGATAGGGGATCGCGGTCGCATCGGGGAGTGATGCGCGGCCGTCGCACCGTCTGTCACGCTGGTGCCCGGTTGGCCGATGAGAGAGAGCCATGCCTTCCGGATCCACAACCACAGCATGCCAAAGGGTCCCGAAGTTTAAGACATCCAACACGTAGGTTCGACGCCAGGCCGGGAGAGTGGGCCAGGCAGAGGGAGGAAACATGAATATCGAACAACGGATGGCCGCGCAGTCGCCGGCCGTCGATACCCAAGCTGAAATCAGCGCCCGCCTGGAACGGCTGCCAGTGACCCGGGAGGTCTTCTGGGCTCGAAATATCGTCGGCGCAGCGACGTTCTTTGACGGCTACACCGTCATTGCCATAGCCTATGCCATGCCGGTTCTTGTCCGCGAGTGGGGTTTGACCCCGGGACAGACGGGAATGATCTTGTCGATGGGCTACCTGGGGCAGTTGATCGGCGCCATTTGCTTTGGCTGGCTTGCCGAACGGATCGGCCGTCTCAAAGTGCTGCTATTCACCATCCTGCTATTCGTCAGCATGGACGTCGCATGCCTTTTTGCGGCCGGCGCCGGCATGATGATGGCATTTCGTTTCATCCAAGGCATCGGAACCGGCGGAGAAGTTCCGGTCGCGAGTGCATATATCAACGAGTTGATCAGCTCGAAGGGGCGGGGCCGCTTCTTCCTGCTGTATGAGGTCATGTTTCTGCTCGGTCTCGTCGGCGCAGGCCTGATCGGCTATTTCATGGTCCCGGCCTATGGCTGGAAGGCGATGTTCGTCGTCGGCCTGATCCCGGCCGTCCTGATGATCCCGCTGCGCTGGTTCCTCAATGAATCGCCTCGCTGGCTCGCCGCCAACGGCCGCTATGAGGAAGCCGACCGCATCGTCACCAAGTTGGAGAACAGCGCTCGTGCTGCCGGCAAGGAGCTGCCGGAGCCGAAAATCGTAGCCGCCCCCGTCCGTCGTCGATCGGACTGGCGCGAACTTTTCCAGGGCATCTACCTCAAGCGCACGCTGTCGATCTGGGCGATGTGGTTCTGTGCCTATATGGTCGCCAATGGGACGATCACCTGGCTTCCGACCCTCTATCGCCAGACATTCAACCTGCCGCTGGAAACCAGCATCCTATACGGGTTCATCACCTCGGTCGGTGGCGTGATCGCGGCGGTAATCTGCGCATTGCTCATCGACAAGGTCGGCCGCAAGCGCTGGTACACCGGTGCCCTTCTGATCGCGCCGATCCCGCTTGCCATCCTCGCCTGGCTGGGTGCGACGTCGGCAACACAGGTCCTGATCCTGGCCGGTCTCGCCTACGCCATCGTCCAGACCGTCACTTTCTCGCTCTATCTCTATTCGGCGGAAATCTACCCGACCCGCCTTCGTGCCATTGGCACGGGCACGGGCAGCGCCTGGCTCCGTCTCGGATCCTCCGCAGGCCCTATCGCGGTGGGTTGGGTCATGTCGTCGATGGGCATCCAGTATGTCTTCGGCGCGTTCGCAGCGATCCTTCTCGTTGGTGCCCTGGTGACGGCCCTCTTCGCGGTCGAGACCAAGGGCCAGGTTCTGGAGGAACTTTCGCCGTAAAGGGCACTAATCTTTCGAAGAGGGGATGATGGCTTGGCGTGCAACCGCCAAGCCATCATCATATGTAGACTTCGATGTTGTAGGCTTGGCTCGCCGGCTTGCGGTTGATCGATATCCGGGTTCGTCAGTCCTACTCAAGGAGGATTTCGCTGGCTCGGTCGGCAGACGGGATATTGGAACTTGATTTCGTCCCCAACCAACCACCCGAGTGGGCAGGTTTAATCGGAGGGTTGCCCGGTCTCCGGGACATGGACTATCAGACAGTTCCGGCCGGCCTTCTTGGCAAGGTAGAGTGCGGCGTCCGCCTGGCGCTGAAGATGCTCCGCCGAGACGGGTTCACGGTCCTGCATCAGCGCCGCTACTCCGATGCTGACCGTGACATAAGGAACGACGCGGGAGGTGGGGTTTGGAAGCGACGCCGCTTCTACGCGGCTGCGAACTCTTTCGGCGACAATCCTGGCCTCCTGTTCATCCGCGCCCGGGAGGAAGACGAGAAACTCTTCGCCGCCGTAACGGGCGACCTGGTCCCGTTCGTCTCTCATGCTGCTCTGAATGATGCCGGCAACCTTCACCAGGCAGCGATCGCCTTCGGCATGCCCGAGACTATCGTTGAGGCGCTTGAAGTCGTCGACATCGCACATCAGCATCGCCGCGCCTCTGGTTCGTGTTAGGTCCTCGTTCCAGAAACGATAGAGCGTTTCCATCATCGAGCGCCGGTTGGCGACACCGGTCAGCGGGTCGGTTCGTGCAAGCAGTTCCAGCTGGGAATTGGCGTCAGCAAGCTCGGCGAGGCGACTTCGGTCTCGCAACTCGAGCAAGAAGCTCTTGTGAGCCAGGATCGTTGCGGTGCGTCGGGCAACGATGGTTGCTGCCACACCGCTCGCGAAAAACAGAGCGCTGGCCAGAGCACTTCCCACCTCGATACCTGGATTGTGCAGTTGAAACACGAGGTAGATACCAAGGGCCGAAGCACCGATCGCCATGGCCCAGCCAAGCAGGATGGGGAATATGATGATGGCAGTGACGGCCACAAAAAGCATGATGGTCAGATGGCGCTCGTAAAACTCGCCACCGGCGCTGACGCCCACCAGGGCTACGGACAGGAGGATGAAAAACACAGCCGAGAGTAGGAAAACTCCCTGCAGCCACAAAGCGCGCGGCTGCAGAAACACCATCGCCGCGACGAGAGCTGCGGGGGGAAGGATGGATGCCGGCCAAAGCATCGACATCACGGTTTCGGTCGGAAGCAGGATCGCGTAGAGGCCCAACGTCAGGACGTCGAGCACGCTGACCCAGATCATCCAGGCGCGGATGATCTTGGCGGTCTGCGGCCAGGAGCGTTCGCGAAAAAGCCGGGCCAGCTCGCCATTGAGCCGGATATTCCGCGTGCGCCCACCCAGTAGGCGCTCAACTTGTTCCACAATGGCCGGGCTCGGCCTCTGGAGAGGTTTCCGCGAAGACGGGCTTGCCGATTTGGTAGAACCTGTGATTCGCTCAGCGTCCATGTGCCGGATCTAGGGCCCAGATGACCGGGGACAAGACGGCCGATCACAGCCGGGGTCCGCAATCACGCTGAGCCGCGTGTTGTTACTTTTACGTCTGGACCTCGATCGGCAGGCCCATCTGACCGGTCAACGTCTGCGCCGCGTCGTTGTCCCTTTGCTCAGGCGTGGCGATCGGCAGCTTGATTGTAAACACGGTTCCTTCACCCTTGATGCTGTCCACGTGAATTTCGCCGTGATGCAACTCGACCACCTGTTTCACCAGGTTGAGGCCGATACCCGTCCCGGCGATGCCGGATGAACTTCTCGCCCGGAAATAGCGCCCGAACATCTTGGGCAAGTCGTCCGCGTCGATACCGATGCCCTCGTCGCGAACGGTAATCTGAACACAGTCGTTTTGCTGCCACCCCGTGACATAGACGTCTGGAGAGTCCGGCGCGTATTTTACCGCATTCGAGAAGAGATTGGTGAATACCTGCTCCAGCGCCGCACCGTCGCCGTAAATCGTTAAGGGAAGCCGCTCCAGATCGAGCAGGAACCGGTGCGATTTACGTATGCTTTCCTGCCGCGCACTGCAGGTCCTGATGATGTCGCCCAGCGCGCATGGCTTGCGGACGATGTCGATGTGGCCGTGATCCAGGCGGCCAACCGCGAGGATGCTTTCCATCAGTTCCAGCATTCGCGAAACCGCGCTGCGGATCTGCTCCGTCTTCTCACCGATGAATTCCGGCGTCACCGCGTTCTTGCGGCGAACGAGACGTTGCGCCGCGCCATCGATGATCGAAAGCGGTGTCCGGAATTCGTGAGACGCCATGGAGACGAATTGCCGCTGCAGTTCGTTGACCTGCCGCTCCTGATCGAGCATCCGTTCCAGTTCCGCAGCCTGACGGGCAATTTCCGCCGTTCTGCTGCGCACTGTTTCCTCCAGATCGTCGCGATGCTGAAGCAGCGCCCTTTCCGCGCGTTTTCGCTCGGTGACGTCGACTGCGGCAATCAGTGAGGCCGGATGGGCGTCGAAGGCAAGTTGGCTCGAATAGATAAAGACCTCGATTTCGGCGCCGCACGCCGTCCGATGCCGCTGAGAACGATTGGCGTCGCTGACATGCTCCGTACCCGGGACCGCGGTTTTCATTCTTTCCCGGTCCTCCGGTGAAAGGATGTCCAGGAGTGTCATGGAAAGAAAAAGGTCGCGATCATAACCGTAGTGATCAAGAGCCGCCTGGTTGACGTCGAGAAATTGAAGGCTCTCCCGGTCCTGAACCCACATCGGCAGGGGGTTTCCTTCGAACAACAGCCGGAAGGAAGCCTCGCGCATCTTCAAATCCGTGATGTCGACGCGGATCCCCACGCTTCCGCCGCCGGAAACGCGTCGTTCCTCTATCCGGACCCATCGGTTCCCCGGCAGGCGCTGCTCATGGGCGCTGTTTGGCTCCGCATGACGAGTCAATCGGTCGGCCAGCCATTCCTCCTCGCGGCCGATCGCGTCGGGATACTGGCCACGCTGCAGCCCGCTGCGAAGTCTGTCCTCGAAACCCATGCCCTTGACGAGGGGGGCACCGCTATCGGCGTAAAGCTGCTCGTAGCGGCGGTTCCACATCACAAATCGATCATCTTCATCGAACAGTGCCAGGCCTTCCGGGACGACTTCGAAGGCGGCCAGCAGGCGTGCATGGGCGGCTCTTGCCTCCTGCTCTGCGCGCTCGGCCTGCGCATGAGCTTCAGCAAGAGATCGTTCGGCGAGTCGCGCCTCGGTCACGTCCTCATGCGTCGATACCCATCCGCCGTCAGCCGTACGCTGATGACAGCCCCGGATGACCTTGCCGGATTTAAGTTCCCTTATCCAGACTTGCGACGAAGCGCCGGCGTTCGTGTCCTGCGCCCATTCGAGGTATTCCTCCATGGACATCTTCGGAACGGCTCCGACTTCGTCTCTCAGCTTGATGATGTCTTCGAGCGACTGCCCGGGATGGATCAAGGCTGGGTCGACGCCGTAAACCTCGGCGTAGCGACGGTTGGACAAGGCCAATGTACCGTCCGCATGGAAGAGGCAAACGCCCTGGCTCATGCTGGCGAGTGCGGTCCGAAGCTGTTCGTCCTGGCTCAGAACCTGCTTGCGGCTGCGGCTCGATGCGAGTTGCGCGTTGAGGCGCGCACCAAGTTCCCGGCTGTCGATCGTGCTGGAGACACAGTCAGCCGCCCCGGCCCCAAAACCTGCGATCCTTCCATCGATATCGCCCTCGGCAGTGACCAGGATCACCGGTATTTCAGACGTCACCGAGCTGTGTTTCAGCTGGCGGCAGATCTGGACGCCGCACAAGTCTGCGAATTGAATGTCGAGCAGGATCAGGTGGGATTGTGACGCCTCCACGATCGTTTGCAGGTTCTCCAGGGTGTCGCACCCTGGAACAACCGAAAGCTCGATGTCTTCTGCTGGAAGCTGCGGGAGGTCCAGCTTGGCCGCATCGGTGCCTATGACGAGAACAGCCGTGCGTCGATGACCGATGTTCTGGGCGACCAGCATCGGAGTAGCCCAGCCGTCCGGAGCCGCGGGCAGCGATGAATGTAATCGAAGGGGAACCGCTGTCGTCAATGAAGGTCGCCTACCATTCCGCGCTGGCCTGTTGCACGCCCACAATACGTATTGAGCGTTAAGGAGAGCTTATGCGCGCTGTTGCGGGATTGGTGGCGCCCGATGCCTCTCAACTTTTGTGCATGACGTAGTCGCGCATGACCGTGCCGAGCCTGGCGAGATTAACTTTCAACTCGTCATAACCGGCGATCTTCTCACGGGTATCCTCGTCCATGTAGAGTTTGCGGTTGAGTTCGATCTGGATGCTGTGGCGGTTTTTGCCAGGCGAGCTGTAGGCCGATACCAGCTCGGCGCCCTTGAAGGGCACGTTGAGCGACACCGAATAGCCAAACCCTTCCAGCGTCTCGACCACGAGTTTCACGAGATCCGGTTCGCTCGACACGCCTTCGTAGTCGCCGACCACGATGTCCTTGCGGACGGTGCCGGCCGGATCGGGCGAGAGCACGTGGCCGATCGCCGGCATCGAGTGGCAGTTGACGTGATAGACCTTGCCGAAGGCCGCATGGGTTTCATCGAGCAGCCGAACCAACTGGCGGTGGTAGGGTCGCCAATAGGTGTCGATGCGGTCTTCCAGCTCCTTCACCGTCAACTTGCGGCCATACATTAGCGTGTCACCCCAGGCGTAACGCCAGGTGATGCCCATGCCGCGGCGTGCCGAGGCACTGTCACGGACCGGATGCGGCCACTCGCCCTCGACCATTTCCAGGTCGACATCCTTCAGCGACCGGTTGAGGTCGAGAAAACTCCTCGGAAAATGCGCGATCAGCAGCGGCGCCCCGATCAACGGCGCAAAGCCGAAGAGGTCGTCCACATGGGTGTCGGCGGCGACGCGCACCAGTTCGTCTGAAACCGTGCGCTCGAAATCCGGCAATGTCAGGCCGCTATGGGGCGAGTCGAACACCAGCGGTACGGCCGGTGCCGTCGGCGGAATGATCTTGAGAACGCCGTCGATATCGACGGGGGCGAAAGTCAGCTCTGTCATCTTGGTCTCGTCAGGCTGTGGCGGCGTAAGCGGCGGGATAGGTGATGTCGGGCATGCCGACAAAGGCATTGCCCCGACGGCCGACCATGCCGGGCGCGGCGAAGGGCCGGGGATAAACGACCGCTGCGGCGGGCTTCACCGTGGCGATCCTTTCGAGCGCCTCGATCTGGTCGGCGGGCATGTCGACATTGACGATGATGTCGTTATGCGGGCCGGTCGTCATGCGCGGCAGGTTCATTGCCTCTTCGATGTCGAGGCCGGCATGCAGGATCATGCCGGTGAGCTGGGCCAGCGACGGCACGATCTGGTTGCCGCCGGCGGCGCCGAAAGCCGCGAAGGCGCCGTTCTCGTCGGTGATCGCCACCGGGCACATGTTGCTCGGCGCATAGGCGTTCGGTGTCAGCGAGTTGGCGCGACCGGGGGTCGGGTCGAACCAGGACATGCCGTTGTTGAGCAGGATGCCCGTCGATGGCGACAAGGCGCGGGCGCCAAACCGGTTGAGCAGCGTGAAGGTGATCGCCACCATCCGGCCTTCGTGATCCACGGCGTTGACCTGCGTGGTGCTGGTCTTGTTGGTCGTCTCGGCCGGATTGAGGCGTTTGCGATGGGCGCCGAAACTTTCCCAGAGGGCCTCGGCCATGGCCATGAAGAAACCAGCGTCGACCGGGCCTTTTCCGCGCGTCCTGTCGAAGTGATCAAGCGCGTCGAAGAGCCGCTGGCCGGCGCTGGTTTCCCCCGCCACATGCACGGTCTTGCCCTGCAAGGGCATGGTCCGGGACGGGTAGAGGAGGGGGGCGTAACTGGCCATGTCCTCCAAGGTGATCGAGCTGCCGCCGGCATTGAGATCGGCGACTAGTCTTTCGCCGATCGCGCCGCCATAGAGCGAATCCGGGCCTTCGCTGGCCAGCTGCTCTAGCGTCTGGGCGAGCTGATCGAGTGGTAGCGTCACTCCAGGCTCCGGCGCGTGGCCACTGGGGAGAAAGATCGACCGGGCGCCGGGATCCATGGCGAGCTCGCCCTCGGCGATCGCGATCGCCAGCGTCGTGTGCCAGTCGACATAGATGCCCTTGCGGGCACGCTCGATCGCGGGCGTCAGCGCCCGGTCGAAGCCGATCGTACCGTAACGCTTCAGCGCTTCCGCAAAGCCGCGCACGCATCCGGGTACGACGGCTGCGGTAAAGCCGCGGACATTGCGGTTGTCGACCGATGCCGGGTGGCCGATGAAGGTCTTGATGCTGGGATCGGGCCTATAGAATTCCTCGTCAAAATACGAAGGCACGCGGCCGGTGAATTCGACCACTTCGACCTTTCCGTCCGGCTGGGCGACCAGCATGTAACCGCAGGCCGCCAGACTGGTCATCCAGGGTTCGACGGTCTGCAAGGTGAAGGCGGCGGTCACCGCAGCGTCGACGGCATTGCCGCCCGCCGACAGGACCGCCGCCCCAGCCTCGGCCGCCGCGTAGTGCTGGGAGGTAACGACGCCGCGTTCGCTGATGCCGGCGATCTTGCGATAGACGCCACGCTCGACGCGCAGATAATTGTATTGCGGATTTTCCATCATTTCGGCTCCAGTGCGGCGGCAACCAGACGGCTGGCTCCGGAGAGGTCGCCGAGCTTTTCGCCGGCAGCGATCTTGTCCTTGTTGCGGCCCGCCCGTGCCTGACGCGCGATTGCCTCCTCGACGACGTCTTCGGCCTCATCGACCGGGATCACCACGATGCCGCTTGCATCGGCAACCACGATATCGCCCGGCAGGACCGGAACGTTGCCACAGGAAATCGCCAGGTTGAGCGAGCCGCCGAGATCGTTGAGCCGTGTGGTGATGCCGGAGACGCCGCGTGACCAGAACGGCAGATCGAGTTCGAGGATTTCCTCCACATCGGTGCAGGGACCGTCGAGCACGACGCCGACGGCGCCGGCCGTCTTGATCGCGAAGGCGACGCCGCCGCCGATGCAGGCGTGCCGGTCGTCGCCCAGCCTGTCGACGAACAGGAAATCGCCGGGGCGGATGAAGCCGATCGCGTGATGGAGAAGGGTGGAGTCGGTTGCCGGGATCGCCACCGTCACCGCCGTGCCGACCAGCGTCCTGCCCGGCTCGACGACGGGGGAAATCGAATGATGCACGAAACCGCGATGGCGAAAATGGCCGATGGTCGCCACCTCGACGCTTTCGAACCTGGCGATGAGTTCCGGGTCGACCTGTTTCGGCATGCTGCCGATGTGATATTTCTTCATGGGGTTTCCTCCCGGGATTTTGCCGTCCCGGCCTCGGTTTCACGGGCGTGACGCTGCCAGCCCTTGCCGGGCACGGCGGCGAGCAGTTCCTTCGTGTAGGTTTCCTTCGGCGCGCCGAACAGCGATGCGGGATCGCCGCGTTCGACGATCCGGCCGTTGCGCATGACGGCGATATTGTCGCAGATCTGGCTCGCGACCCTGAGGTCGTGGGTAATGAACAGGATGCCGAACCCAAGCCTCTCCTGCATGTCGGCCAGCAGTTTCAGCACCTGCGCCTGCACCGAGACGTCGAGGGCGGAGACGCTCTCGTCGGCGATCAGCAGTTCCGGCTCGACGGCAAGCGCGCGGGCGATGCAGATGCGCTGCCTCTGGCCGCCGGAGAACTCGTGCGGGAACCGGGTGGCCGAGGCACGGTCGAGGCCGCAGGCTTCGAGCAGGTCGAGCGCGCGGGCCATCGCCGCCTTGCGGTCGAGGCCGTGGATGACGGGGCCTTCGGCGATGGAGTCGCCGACCTTCTGGCGCGGATCGAGAGCAGTATACGGATCCTGGAAGACGATCTGAACCTTGCGGCGTGCCTCGCGCAGCGCCTTGCCATTGAGGCCGGCGAAATCGCCGCCGGAAATCAGGATGTCGCCGCTTTCCGGCTGCACGAGGCGGATGATGCATTGCGCCAGCGTCGACTTGCCGGAACCGGACTCGCCGACCAAGCCCAGCGTTTCGCCGCGGCGGATGGTGATATCGACGTCGTCCACGGCCTTCACGGTGCGGCCGCCGCCAAAGAGGCCGGAGCGGGCGAATGTCTTGACGATGTTCCTGGCGATCAGCACCGGCTTGCCGAGGCCTTCGCGTTCCTTTCGTGGCGTCAGCGTCGGCACGGCGGCGAGCAGGTGGCGGGTATAGTTTTGCCTGGGATGGTTGAGGATTTCGTCGCGCGTGCCGATTTCGACCAGCCTGCCTGTCTGCATGACGGCGACGCGGTCGGCGATCTCGGCCACCACGCCGAAATCATGGGTGATGAAGATGATGCCGGTATCGTGCTTGGCGCGAAGCTCCAGCATCAGCTTGAGGATCTGTGCCTGGGTGGTGACGTCGAGCGCGGTGGTCGGCTCGTCGGCGATCAGCACCGAAGGATCGAGGGCAAGGGCGGTGGCGATCATCACCCGCTGGCATTGGCCGCCGGAAAGCTGGTGCGGATAGGAATGGTAGATCTGCTCGGGATTGGGAAGCTGAACCTCGCGGAAGAGATCGATTACCTTCTTGCGGATATCGGCGCCACTGAGCGACGTGTGGATGCGGAATGTCTCGGACACCTGTTCTCCGACCCGGAAAATCGGGTTGAGCGCCGCCGTCGGCTCCTGAAAGATCATTGCTATACGCCGGCCGGTTATGTCCCGGCGGGACGCCTCGTCGAGGGTGAGCAGGTCCTTGCCCTCGAACATCACCTTGCCCGCAGGCTTGCCGAGGTTGCGGGGCAGGAGCCCCATTGCGGCCAGCGCGGTCAACGATTTTCCGGAACCGGATTCGCCGACGATGCAGAGGATCTCGCCCTTGCTGACCGAGAGCGACAGGTCCTCGACCGCAAAGGCGCGATCGGCGCCGCGTGGCAGCGGCACATTCAGGTGTTCGATGGAAAGCCGCTCGTTGTTCATGAGGCCGCCTTTTCTTCTTGTGGTGAAAAGGCCGTCACGGAGCGCATGTCGCAGCGGCGCAGGTGCTCCACGAACCGGGCGCAGAAACCGACGAGATGCTCGACCATTTTTGCGCCCTTCTCGGCACTGGCGAGCAGCGGATCGCCGCCGAGCATGCCGTCGGCATTCACCTCGTCGCAATTGAGCGGCACATGCACCGGCATGCCCTCGAACTGGACATTGTTGACGCCCCCGGTCGGCAGGCCGAAGGCTTTTTCGCGCACGGATGGGCGGGCAAGGTCCATCCGCATCAGTTCGGGGAAAAGATGCAGGTAGATCGAGGTCAGCGGATCGCCGCCATGGCCGCGGGCCGCCGCAACCGAGGAGCCGTGCAATTCCTTCCAGAGCGCATCCGGGATCGCCTGCCAGAGATTGATGAAGGCGACGGAGACGCCGCGCTCGGCGCGGATGCGGCGAAGCGTCTGGTCGAAGAGCGGCGCATTGCTGGTATGGCCGTTCAGGATCAGGATATGCTCGACGCCGTGATCGAGAAAAGCGGTCACGGTATCCTCGACCACGGCCGAGAAGGTCGAGGCCCGGAACTGGATGCCGCCGGGAATGGTCTTGAAAAAATCGGCATAACCGAAGGGGATGATCGGCGCGACGATCGCGCCGGAGGCTTCCGCCACCTTTGCCGCCACCGCTTCGGTCAGCATGAAATCGCCCATCGGGGCATGGGGTCCCTGTTCCTCCTGACTGCCGAAGGGCAGCAGGATGACGGGCTTTTCGGAAAGGCGTTCGCGGAACTCCGCGAACGTCATGTCCTTCAGCGCATGCTTGCGTTTGATGCTCATCATACGAACTTGAAGTAATCGCCGTAGATGCGCATTTCGCCGTTCGGCTTGAACTTGAACTCGATGCCGGCGCGATGGGCGCAGTTATAGACACTCTTCCAGAGATAATAGCCGGGCGTGATGCGCTGCCATTCTTCGGAAAGCGCGAGATAGGCTTTTTTGCGCTCCTCGAAATCCGTGGTGGCATCGAACTTCTTGCCGAGTGCGATGAATTCCGGCGATGGGTCCCAGGTCTTCCATGTGGCGGTCGAACGCGATGCCGTCGGACCCCAATCGAGCCACAGCGGCTGGTAGGGATCGCCCGGGATGAAGTCCGAGCTCATCGACATGTTCATCATGTGATAGGGGCGGCGATAGACGAGCTCGAAATTGTCCAGGATTTGCGCCTCGACATTGACGCCGATCTCGCGCCACTGCTCGACCATGATTTCGGCAGCGGCTTCGTAGTTCGGGTAAAACTGGCGAGTGATATGCCACAGCAGCTTCTCGCCCTTGTATTTGGTCTTGGCGACGAGCGCCTTGGCGGCCGCCACGTCGTAGGGGAGCTTCACCGGCAAGTTCGGGTCGTAGAATTTGCCGTATTCCTTGAAGTTGAACGGAACTGCCGGGTGTTCCGTGGTGCCGTTGAACAGCGCCTGGACGATCGCGTTCATGTCGATCGCCTGGACCATGGCGTAGCGCAGGTTCGGATCGACCAGCGGATTGTCTTCCGGATCGGGACGGGTGTTGAAGGCGAGAGCCGGGTAGTTGTCGGCCAGAACGCGCTTCAGCGTCACGCCCTGGTATTTTTCGAGCGCGGCTTCCTGGTCGGTCGGAATGTTGACGATGAAGTCGAATTCCTTGGAAACGAGACCGGCCATGCGGGCGGCGAATTCCGGGACGATCTTCCAGGAGATCTGCTTGACGGGCGGCGGACCGCCCCAATAGTCGTCGAAGGCGTCCAGAACCATGATCTCGCCGGAGCGGAAGGTTGTCACCTTGTAGGGACCGGTGCCGATCGGTTTCTGGCCGAAGGCGTCGACGCCGACTTCCATGTAATATTTCTTCGGCACGACAAAGCCGATATAGCCGGTGAGCTTGCTCGGCATGTTCGGGTCCGGCCGCTCGGTCTCGATCTCGAACGTGTATTTGCCGGTCGCCTCGACGCGCTTGAAGCCGGCGGTGAAAGTCTTGCCGCGCGGCTCGAAGGGTTTTGCGCCCCAGAGACGTTCCGGCGACAGCGTGAACACCGCGTCTTCGGCCGTCATCTCGGTACCGTCATGGAACTTCACGCCCTCACGCAAAGTGAAGGTCCAGATATTGCCCTTCTGCTCCCATTTCGTCGCGAGCTTCGGCGCGAAGATCAGGCCGTTCTCGTCCTTGATGTAGTCGCGGTCGACGAGGTTGTCGTAAAAATTGGGAAAGATACGGCGCGACGTGGTCGAGATGCCGTTGATCGTCGCCATATTGGCCCAGAGATTGTCGACCGCGATATTGAGCGACGGCCTGTCTGCGGCATTTGCTTTCGGCAGGCTGCCCACCATCGACAGCGCCCCCGCTCCGAGAATGAGATTTCCCACTTCACGTCTTGTAAACATCGTTCCACCTTCCCTTGTTCATCTATGTTCGAACGGCATTTTCAGGTTGTTCGGGCACGCAGCATCGGATCGAGGCGGTCACGCAGCCAATCGCCGACGATGCTCATCGAAAGCGTGACGAGAAAGATGACCAGGCCAGGCCAGATCGAGATCCACCAGGCGGTCGAAAGGTAATCCCGGCCATCACCGAGGATCTGGCCAAGGCTGGTCTGGGGCGCCTGGATGCCCAGCCCCAGAAAACTCAGCGAGGTTTCCAGAAGGATGATCTGCGGGAACGTCAGGGTTACCTGGACGATCAGGGCGCTTGCCACGTTCGGCAGCACATGTTTCAGATAGAGCCGGCCGTTGCCGGCGCCGAGCGCGACGATCGCCTTGGCATAAGGCTGGTTGATCGCCGACAGAACCACGCCGCGGGAGAGGCGGGCGTATTTTTCCCATCCGAACAGGCCCATCAGGATGATGAACAGCGTCATGCTGTTGCCGAAAAAGGCAAGCAGCGTCAGGGTGATGAGGATGAAGGGCAGCGACGCCTGGAAGTCGACCAGCATCATCAGCACTTCCTCGACCCAGCCGCGGAAATGCGCAGAGATGAAGCCGATGACGGAGCCGAAGACGGCGCCGATGATCGTGCCAGCAATCGCCACCGAAAGCGACATCTGCAGGCCGGCAATCACTCTTGCCACCATGTCGCGGCCGATGCGGTCCGTGCCGAGCGGGAAGTTTGGATTGCTGCCGGTCATGAAGGCCGGCGGCTTCAGGCGGGCGAGCAGGTTCTGCTGCGACATCCCGTGCGACGTGAAGACATTGCCGATGATGGCAACGATGACCGCGATCGCCAGAATGACGATGGCGAAAACCAGAATGGGGGAAATGCGCTTCATCCGCCGGCCCTCAATTCTGCACGCGAATGCGCGGGTCGAGCAGGCCGTAGAGCAGGTCGACGACCAGGTTTGCGAGCACCATCGTCACCGCCATGATCAGCACCAGCCCCTGCACGACCGCAAGGTCGCGCGAAGAGACGGCCGTTACCAGCAGGCGGCCGACGCCCGGCCATGCGAACACGGTCTCGACGACGATGGCGCCGCCGATCAGTTCGCCGAGATTGAGGCCGATGATGGTGACGAGCGGGATGCTGGCATTCGGCAGCGCATGGAAAATGATGCGTTTCCAATAACCGACGCCCTTGGCGGCGGCGGCGCGGATATAGAGCTTGTCCAGCACTTCCAGCATTGCCGAGCGGGTGAAGCGGGCGAGCGTGCCGGCCGTGAAGGTCGCAAGCGTGATGGCGGGCATGATCAGGTGCAACACGGTGCCGGTGCCGGAACTCGGCAGCCATTGCAGGCTGAGCGAAAAGAGCAGGATCATCAGGATGCCGAGGAAGAAGTTCGGCAGGGCGAAGCCGAAAACCGCGGTCGCCATGATCAGGTTGTCGAAGGTCGAACCGCGCTTGATGGCGGCGATGATGCCGGCCGGCACGCCGATCAGGATGGCCCCGATATAGGAAAAAAGGCCGAGGATCAGCGTCCACGGAACCCGTTCGGCGATGATGTCGATGACCTCGCGGCCGTCGCGATAGGAAATGCCGAACTGGCCGGTCGCCATCTGGACGACGTAGCGGAAATACTGGATCCACAGCGGATCATCGAGACGCCAGAGCTGGCGGAACTGTTCGACTTCCTCAGGCGTGGCATCGGCGCCGACAAGCGCCACGACCGGATCCCCGGACGTTCTCAGCACCACGAATACGAAAGTCACCACGAACCAAAGCGTCAACACGGTCCGCAGAATTTTCAACGCCCAGAAACGCGTCATTCACGCTCCGTTTCGGAAGCCGAAGCTCCAGCTGTTCCAATTCTTATTGTCTTTTTTTTAAAACTAATCACGGGAATAGATTATTATCTATTACAAAATCACGGGGGTATTGATATGTTCTGGATATGAAATACGGCATCGAATTTCGTCACCTCCACTATTTCGCCTGCGTCGCCGAAGAGCTGCATTTCAGCCGCGCCGCCGACAAGCTCGGAATGGCACAGGCGCCGCTCAGCCAGCAGATCCGGCAGCTCGAAGATCGCCTCGGCACCAAGCTTTTCCGCCGCACCACGCGCCGCGTGAAGCTGACGCCGGCCGGCGAGATCTTTCTGCGTCACGCCCAGGAAATCCTAGGCGGGATCGACAGGGCGGTCACGCATACCCGTTCCATTTCCGGTGACGATAGCGGAACGATTTCCGTCAGCGGCGTGCATGTGGCGCTATCGCATGTCCTGCCGCCGGTCATTTCGGACTTTCGAAAACGCTATCCGGCGATGACCGTCGACGTGCAGGTGCTGGGCACGGCGCAGCAGCTCGAATTGCTCCAGAGCAGCAAGGTTCAGGTGGCCTTCATCCGCCCGACCAACCCGGCAGGTTTCCTGAAGACCGAGCATATCCTGCAGGAAGGTTTCGTGGCGGTGCTGCCCAGGGAGCATCGGCTGGCGCAGAAGGAAGACCTGACGGTCAAGGATTTCGCCGGCGAGCCCATCATCACCTATGCCCCGACTGTCGGGGCGAGCTACTATCATGCGATCATGGGTGCACTGCGCCGCGCCGGCGTCTATCCGGTCATCGTGCAGGAGGTGTCGCATACCTTGGCGATCGGCACCCTGGTGGCGGCCGGCGTCGGGATCGCGATCGCGCCGTCCTGGCTCGCCCACAATCCAAGCCCCTATCTCGTGTACAGGCGGCTTGACGACATCCCCGCCGAAGTCGAACTGCTCGTCGCCTGGCATGCGGAGGAAAAATCGAAAATCGTGCTCGATTTCGTCGAGACGACGCGTCGGATAGCAGCAATGAAGGATGTGAGAACTGCCATCAAGTGGCCGGCCATGTCCGTCCCGCCGGCACAATTGGAAACGATCGGCGGACAGCCCGAATAGCCGATTGGGGCAGGCAAGCGGCGCCGCCGTTGATTGACAGGCAGCCTGAAATCTGGTGCGATTGCCGCGCGGCTTGAGGAGGCTGCGTCATGGAGGAGGACGATCGGATATGATCAGGCTGGTTGTTGCCACAGCGTTTGTTGCCCTCGTGCCCGGCTTGACGCCGGCCGTCGCCGCGGATTCGTCGCCCGAAGCCAAATGCTCGGCGGCGAAGACCCTGCAGCTGGCCGGGTTCGACATGAAGGTCGCAAGCGCCGATCACATCAAGGACAAGGGACCGGGTCATTGTCTTGTCAGCGGGTCGTTCGAACACCGCACCGGCGCGGACGGCAAACCCTATGCCATCGGGTTTTCCATTGCCCTGCCGGACAGTTGGACAGGAAGGTTTCTGGTCCAGGGCGGCGGAGGCCTGAATGGCGTCGTGCGGCCAGCCCTGGGAGACGTGGCCGCCGGAGCGCAGAATGGTCTTTCTCGGGGTTTCGCCGTCATTTCGCATGATAGCGGCCACAAGGGCGAGGCCTGGGACGCCTCGTTCAGGGCGGATCAGATTGCCACGCTGAATTTCGCCGGCTGGTCGGTCGAGAAGGTCACGGTGCTCGGCAAGGCACTGGTCGCCGCCTATTATGGCAAGGTTGCCGATCGCTCTTATTTCGCAGGATGTTCGACCGGCGGGCGCGAGGCGATGGCCTCTGCGCAACGCTTTCCCATGTTGTTCGACGGCATTATCGCCGGGGCTCCGGCCATGCGCACAAGCCGTTCGAACATGTCGCTCGCCGCCAAGAACGTTGCGATGAACAGGATATCCCCGGCCGGCCCTGACGGCGCGCCGGACCGAGCGAAAGCCTTCTCGGATGCCGATCGCGATCTGGTTCTCAAGGGGATACTGAAGTCCTGCGATGGTCTTGATGGCCTCGAGGACGGAATGATCGCAAATCCGGGCGCATGCAAATTCGATCCGGCGAGCCTTGTCTGCCCTGTCGGTAAAGCCGACGGCTGCCTGACGAAACAGCAGGTGGACGTGGTGACGGAGACGTTTTCGCCGACGCTCGATGCATCAGGCCGGCCTGCCTATGTGGCGTTTCCCTACGATACGGGCGTCATCAGTACGGCAGATTCCATTCCAGGACTCATGCGGTTCGATGACAAGCGCAACCGGCAGTTCAAGAACAACGCCACGAGTTTCGATGTGGACGATGCCGTCGAGAAAGCCGATATCGGCGATCCGCAGCAGCGGCTGATCAACGCCGATCAATGGACGGACCTCAGTTCCTTCGCCACCCGGGGAAGCAAGATCATTTTCTTCCATGGGGTTAGTGATCCGTGGTTCTCTTCCAACGATACGGTCGATTTCTTCAACCGGATGAGCACGGCGACCAAGACCGGCAAGCCGGTGGAGGGCTGGGCCAAGCTCTATCTCGTTCCAGGCATGGCCCATTGCCGTGGCGGCCCCGCCGGTCTCGACCAGTTCGACATGTTGACCGAGCTGGTCGACTGGGTCGAAAAGGATGAAGCTCCACGAAGTGTCGAAGCTTCGGGCAAGGCTTTTCCAGGTCGAACCCGTCCGTTATGCCCCTACCCGTCCTACGCGCACTACAAGGGGGACGGAAATGTCGACAGCGCGGCAAGCTTCGACTGCCGGAACCGCTAACATGGGTCCCTTGGCCTTGCACGATTGAGCGCAAGCGACTGGATTCCGGACTCCAGTCGCGAGGCGGGACCATTGCTGATGGTGGGGGTCTTCCCGCATCGCCATCATTGTTCAGTGCTGGTGATTCGCATATCCGCCAGACGATCTATTTCAGCGTCCAGATGCGGGAGTACAGGAGCTTGTTGTGGACATGTCCACCCGGCACCACCGAAAGGAGCAACCGGGCCTACCTCGTTTTCTCGATTTGAAATGATGCACTCAGCTCGATCTTATGGGCTATCCGAAGATCGCGTGGAGTTGTGAATGTTTCTGGTGGCAGTCGAGGACAGTGACGATTTTTTTGCTGAAGACATCAGGATTGAAAACGGGAGATTGTACACAACCGTGACTGACGGTGTCCGATCGTTCAAGTTGTCAAGCGTGCTGGAAGTCGTACCGGTCGAGCCGGAGAGCCGCAGCCCCGTCGAACGGATCGAGGATGTGGTCGCGTCGATCAAAGATCTCTTTCACATCGAGGTCGCCGATGGGGGACCGGATGCCGGAAAAGTCTCTTGCAGACCTTGAGGCGACTTCCCCGATGTTGCGAGGAAGCCGCTCAAGGGACTGAGGCGGCCCGTGAATCCACGGATTACTCCGCGCTGATATTGCCCTTTTCGATGACGTCCTTCCAGCGCGCCATCTCCTTGTTGAGATAGGTGCCGAATTCCTCGTTGGAATTGGCGACGACGTCGAAGCCCAGCTTGTTGAACTTGGCAACGACCTCGGGGTCTTTGAGCGAGGCCTGGATCGCCTGGTTGAGTTTTGCCTTGACGTCGGCCGGCAGACCTTTCGGGGCTGCCACGCCCTGCCAGGCGTTGACGACGATATTGCTGTATCCGAGTTCGGTGAGCGTCGGCACGTTCGGCAGCAGCGGATGGCGTTTCTCGCCCGTCTGTGCGAGCGCCTTCATCTGCCCGCCCTGCACGAAATTGATGATCGCACCGAGGTTCTGGAAGGACACGTCCACATGGCCGCCGACGAGATCGGCCTGTGCCGCAGAGCCTCCCTTGTAGGGCACGTGCACGCCCTTGGTGCCGGTCGCCTGCCAGAAGAGAGCGGCAGTCAGGTGATCGGAAGAGCCGGTGCCGGAACTTGCGAAGGTAACACTTTCCGGCTTTTCCTTCATCGCCGCCACGAGTTCCTGAACGCTGCTCGGCTTGAATTTCGGCGTGGCGACCAGCACGTTGGGCGTGCTCACCGCGACCGTCAGGAGATCGAAGTCCTTCACCGGATCGTAAGAGAGCTTCTTTTGAAGATAGGGGTTGGTGGCGAAGGTACCGAGCGAGGCGACCATCAGCGTCTGGCCGTTGGCTTCGGCATCGGCGACCAGGCCGGCGCCGATCGCGCCGGTGGCGCCCGGCTTGTTTTCGACGATGATGTTCGCTCCCAATACCTTGGACATGTGCGGCTCCATGAACCGCGCGGTCGTATCGGTCGCGCCGCCTGGCGGGAAGGGCACGATAATGGTGATCGGGCCGTCGGGGAACGCCCTGGCAACCCCGGCGGCAAGAGCGATGCCGAGGCTAAGCGAAATAGCAAGCAGTGTTCGCGCTTTCATGGTTCATCCTCCTCAATGATCCTTGACGCCGCGTCCTGGTGATGGCCGCCGCGGCGCATGGCGACCCTGTGGTTCTTTCGTCAGCGCACCAGGCACGGCCGCTTGTTGTCGAAGCGCCAGTCCTTGATGAGATATTGCATGGCGGTCGCGTCGTCGCGCGCGCCGAGCCCGTGCTTCAGGTAGAGCTGGTGGGCTTCCTCGACGCGCTCCATATCCAGCTCGACGCCGAGCCCCGGCCGGTCCGGCACGGCGATATGTCCGTCCTCGATCTTCAGCGGCTCGCGGGTCAGCCGCTGCCCGTCCTGCCAGATCCAGTGGGTGTCGAGTGCCGTTACGCGTCCGGGCGCTGCCGCGCCCACATGGGTGAACATCGCCAGCGACACGTCGAAATGGTTGTTGGAATGCGAGCCCCAGGTCATGCCGAAGGTCTGGCAGACCTGTGCGACGCGCACGGAGCCCTGCATGGTCCAGAAATGCGGGTCGGCGAGCGGGATGTCGACCGATTGCAGCTGGATCGCGTGCGAGAGCTGCCGCCAATCGGTGGCCACCATGTTGGTGGCGGTCGGCAAGCCGGTGGCCCGGCGAAATTCGGCCATGATCTCGCGGCCGGAATAACCCTGCTCGGCACCGCAGGGGTCTTCCGCATAGGCGAGTACGTCGCCGCGTCCCTTGCAGAGACGAACCGCCTCCTCCAGCGACCAGGCGCCATTGGGGTCGAGGGTGACGCGGGCCTCGGGGAAGCGGCGAGCGATGGCCGTCACCGCCTCGATTTCCTCGTCGCCTCGCAAGACGCCGCCTTTCAGCTTGAAGTCGCGAAAACCGTAGCGCTCCTGCGTTGCCTCGGCGAGCCTGACGATCGCTTCCGGCGTCAGTGCCTCCTCGTCGCGCAGCCGCAACCAGGCATCGGTCTCGCCTTTGCTGTCACGATAAAGGAGGTCCGTCTTTTGACGATCGCCGACGTAGAAGAGGTAACCGAGCATTTCGACCCGGTCGCGCTGCTGGCCGTCGCCGAGAAGGGCTGCCACCGGCACGCCGAGATGCTGGCCGAGAAGATCGAGCAGCGCCGATTCCAGCGCCGTCACCACATGGATGGTCGTGCGCAGATCGAAGGTCTGCAGCCCGCGGCCGCCGCTGTCACGGTCGCCGAACGTCTTGCGCACCTGGTCGAGCAGGCCGTTATATCCACCGATCGTCTGGCCGATCAGGAGAGGGCCTGCTTCCTCGATCGTCCGGCGGATCGTTTCGCCGCCCGGAACCTCGCCGATGCCTAGATGACCCGAATCGTCTTCGATGATCGCAAGGTTGCGGGTGAAGAAGGGAGCGTGCGCGCCGCTGAGGTTGAGCAACATGCTGTCGCGTCCCGCAACCGGGATCGCCCGCACGGAAACGATCCGCGGCGTATGCCGGGCGAGATGGCTGTTGGCGGCGTGGGTCGACGAATTCGGCTCGATGAGCATCCAGTCCTCTGTCATGTCGGGCACTTCTCAGGTCATGCGGGTTTCTGGCCAGCTTGGCGCGGCAATCCCCAACTAAGTCGCGCAAGCGGACTCATTTGTCAATATAAGTAAATATTAGTAAGCGGTCGACCCACTTGGAAAGGGCGGATACCGGAGATAGGATGTGGCGATGGATGAGATAATTCAGCAAACCCGCGCCGTTAGGGACCTGTCGTCGCATGTGTTCGCCCGGCTGGAAGCAATGCTGGAGGCGCCGGCCTGGCAGGGGGGCGGACGGTTGCCTCCGGAGGCGGAGCTTGCCCGTCAATTCGGCGTATCGCGTCCGGTCCTGCGAAAGGCGCTGGTGAAGATGCGCGACGCCGGCCGGATCATTTCCCGGCGAGGCTCGGCCAATTTCGTGCAGCCGCGGGCGGATGTCGTGCCGTCGGCCGCCGATATTCAGGGGCTGTCGATCCAGACGGTGTTCGACATGAAGCGCTGCATGCGGTTTCGCCAGGTGGTGGAATGCGCGGCAGCGGAGGACGCGGCGCGGCTTTGTGATCCCGAAGGGATCCGCGGCATCGAGGACGCGCACCGTCGGATGCTGACCCTGCCGCCCGGCGAGGGCGTTTTTGAAGCAGACTTCGCCTTTCACATGGCCGTGGCGCAAGCCACTCGCAACCCTTATTTCCCCTTTGCGCTCGGGACGATGCGCAACCAGATCAAGCTGATGATGGAGTTCACCCGCAAGCTGCAAGAACGGCCGCCGGACCAGGTGGCGCCGCGTGTCGTCGAAGAGCATCAGCGCGTCCTTGAAGCGATCAAGGCCGGCGACCCGGTGCAGGCACACGAAGTCATGAGTTTCCACATGAGCCAGAGCGTCATTCGACTTCTGGTCGAAGACGGCGCGTGAAGCGGCATCAAGTTTCTGCGCAAAGATACCCGATATCGGCGAAGTAGCCCGGTCGCCGGTGCTGCCGCTTTGCGCGGAGGTTCAGTCGAATTTTTCCAGATAGGGCAGGTCATGCGGATGCACTTCCCGCGTGACCCGCGTGATGCGGTCGATCGCCCGCTGACGCGAAACCTGCAGATGCTCTCGCAGGGATCTAGCTGCGTCTCCCACCCTGCCGGCCTGAAGCCGCTCGACGATTGCCATATGTTCCGGCAGGAAGGGCTCCGAGCCGAACAACCGCGGCATCCACTGATAGAGGAAGCGATGCGCGACGAGTAGCGCCTGCGGCAGGCCGATCGCCTGCATCAGCGTGCGGTTGTCGCAGTGGCCGAGCAGGGTGACATGCAGCTCCTCCTCCAGCCGGTCGAGATCCGGGCCCGTAAGCTCGGCCGCATTGTCCATGGCCGATTGCAGATGGTCGCGCATGACGGCAAGGACTTCGGGCGAAACCCTGGGCGCCGCCTTTTCAAGCGCCACGGGCTCCAGCAGCCAGCGCAGTTCGTAGAGTTCACCGACGTGATCCGGCGTCATGGCCGGCGCGACCCAGCGTGCCCGCTCATCCTTGCGGACGATGCCGCGTTGCTGCAGCCGACCGACGACGTCACGGGCCACCGTGCGGCTGACGTCGTAGAAGCGGGCAAGTTCTGCTTCGTTGACGCGCCAGCCGGCGAAGAAACATCGTGCGGCAATCTCGCTTTCCACCTCGCCGTAGATTCTTTCCCAGCTTGACAACTGGGTGAGGCGCGGCTCATCGGCCATATGGGAAAGCTCCGCCGGTCGCGCTGCTTTTCCCGGCTCCGAGGCGCTTACCTGGTAGCCGCGGCCGGCCGATTTTTCGATAAACCCTTCGCGCTCCAACTCCGCCAGAGCCTGCCTCGCCGGCGCCCGGCTGATCCCGAACTGCTGGGCGATCGCGCTTTCGGTGACGCGCCTGCCCGGCGGAAGCACACCCTGCGCTACCTGCCCTGCTATGATCTCGTAGACCTGCTGGTAGAGACGAGGCGCAGCACCGCCTGCGACCTTCGGCCGACGCTCCTCCGCATTGGCCACGCGCCCGTCCACCATCTTGCCTCCCTGCTTCCGGCCCCCGCTTTTGACGCCTGGGCGGCCTTCAGGTGAGGAAACTATCAGGTGGACTGCATCCCTTCAATTCGCCGGCTTCACCGGCCGAACCGAAGCTCGCCATGTCGTGATCCACAAACCGTCTTGCCAAACGTCAAATGATGTCTAGTGTACACACTAGACATTTGATGCGCCTGTGGGAGAGGAAGGTGGATGGTCGGTCGTTTGGCAAAGAAGCGCGCTCTGGTGACAGGTGCCGGCCAAGGCATCGGCCGGGCCATTGCCGTCGTCTTTGCCGAAGATGGAGCGACGGTCGTGGCGACGAGCCGCACGCCGTCCAAGATGGCCGATCTTGCCGATCGTTCGTCCGCCATCGAGATCGTCGGGCTCGACGTCACGGATGCTGCGGAGGTGAAGGCGGTGCTTGGCAAGGCCGGGCCGATCGACATTCTCGTCAATTGTGCCGGTTGGGTTCACAACGGCTCGATCCTCGATTGCGAAGAAGAGGATTGGCAAAAAAGCATCGACCAGAATGCGACATCCGCCTTCCGTACCATGAAGGCAGTCCTGCCCGGCATGATCGCGCGCGGCAGCGGCGCAATCGTCAATGTCGCCTCGGTGGCCTCGAGCATTACCGGAGTTCAAAACCGGGTCGCCTATGGCGCAAGCAAGGCGGCGCTGATCGGCCTTACCAAGGCCGTGGCGCGGGACGTGATCGCGACCGGTGTGCGCGTTAACGCGCTTTGCCCGGGCACGACGCTTTCGCCCGGCTTGCAGGGTCGGATCGACGAGGCGGCCGATCCGGAAGAGATGCCGCGCAGCTTCATGTCCCGCCAACCGATGGGCCGGCTGGGCACGGTGGAGGAGATGGCGGCGGCGGCCGTTTTTCTCTCCAGCGACGAAGCAGCATTCATGACCGGGCAGATACTCGTAATCGACGGAGGACAGACGCTTTGAGTCAGACTTCAGCCACCGAGGATATGGTCCATGCGGGAATCGGCGATGTCGAGCGGTTCTGCCGCGCGGCTTTTGTCGCCGCCGGGGCGGAAGAGGCGACCGCGGATGCCGCGACCCGGGCGATGATGCATGGCTCGCAGCTCGGCGTGGATAGCCACGGAGTGCGCCTGCTCGACCATTATATCACCGCAATGACCGGCGGCCGGGTGAACAAGCGCCCGAACATCACTGTGACTCAGTCCGCGCCGGCGGTAGCTTTGCTCGATGCCGATCACGGCCACGGGGCGCTTGCCGCATATCGCGCGATGGACAAGGCGATCGAGCTTGCCGACACATGCGGCATAGGCGTCGTCTCGATCCGCAACAGCTCGCATTTTGGCCCGGCCGGCGCCTATGCGCTCGATGCGGCGCAGAGAGGGTATATCGGCGCTGCTTTCTGCAATTCGGACAGTTTCGTACGTCTGCACGACGGAGCGATGCGGTTCCACGGCACCAATCCGATCGCGTTTGCCGTGCCTGTCGCCGGTCAAAGGCCCTGGCTGCTCGACATGGCGACGAGCGCCATTCCCTATAACCGCGTGAAGCTCTACCGCAGCCTCGGCCGCGAGCTTCCGGCGGGCGTCGCCTCGGATGTCGAGGGCCGCGACATCCGTGATCCGTCGCTGGCCGAGATGCTGGCGCCGGTCGGCGGCGAGTTCGGGTTCAAGGGTGCGGGGCTGGCGGGCCTGGTGGAAATCCTGAGTGCGGTTCTGTCGGGCATGCGGCTGAGCTTCGACCTCTTGCCGATGAACGGCCCGGATTTTTCCACGCCCCGCGCTCTTGGCGCTTTCGTATTGGCCATGAAGCCCGGCGCTTTCGTGCCCGAAGAGGTCTTCACCGCCGGCATGCAGCGTTATGTCGAGGTGTTGCGCTCTTCGCCGCCGCGCGAGGGCATGCGGGTGATGGCGCCGGGCGACCGCGAATGGATGGTCGCCGACGAGCGTGAACAGCGTGGCGTTCCACTGGATCCGGCAACGCGGGAGGCGTTCGTAAAGCTTGGCGAACGCTTCGGGTTGGAGACCCCCGCGCTGTTGCCGTGACGACTGCCGGCGAAGGAGCCGGCAAGGCAAAGATGTCCAGAAGACACGAAGAGGAGGAGAGCATGCGCATTTCTGCAAAGAGACTGCTGCCGCTTCTGGCGGCTGCCGGTTTGGCCGCGCTGACGACGGCGCCGGCAAGCGCCCAGCAAAAATTCACCCTGCGCTTCAACCACGTTCTGGCGCCGAGCGAACCGTTTCATGCGGGTTTCCAGGCCTGGGCAAGGAAGGTGGACGAGCGGACCAAAGGCGGGTTGAAGCTGGAGGTGTTCCACAGCGCCCAGCTCGGCGTCGAGGAAGACATTATCGAACAGATCCGCCAGGGCGCCAATGTCGGCCAGAACACCGATTCCGCCCGTCTCGGCAATTACGTCCCCAGCATCGCGGTGATGAACGGCCCTTATTTCGTCGACACGCTGGAGGATGTCTGGAAACTTTCGGAAACCCCATCACTGAAGAAATGGCAGGACGAGCTCGCGTCCAGCCATGGTCTGAAGGTCGTCTGCTTCGACTGGGTGCAGGGTTTCCGCCATTTCTTCACCAACAAGCCGATCAGGACACCACAGGACCTCGCTAGCCTGCGGATCCGCACCCCGCCTGCACCGATCTGGCAGGAATCGATCCGGGCGCTGGGTGCAGCGCCGACCGCCATGGCCTTTGGCGAAATGTACCCCGCCCTGCAACAGAAGGCGATCGACGGGGTCGAGCTCGTTTATGCCAACATTCCGGGCGGGCGCTTCTACGAGGTGCTGAAATACGCCAACGAGACCAAGCACATCATGCTGATCAACTTCCAGGTGGTCAGCGCCGATTGGTTCGCCAGGTTGCCGCCGGAATTCCAGACGGCGCTTGTCGAGGAATGCCGGGCGGCCGGCCGCGAGACCTCGCAGAAGATCTCGGTCTCGGCGGACACGATCAAGGCCGATCTCCAGAAGCGCGGCATGCAGGTCGTGAGCGACATCGATCTTGCTGCGTTCAGAAAGGCCGGCGAGGCCGCCTATTCGAAGCTCGGCATTCTGGAGGCCAGGAACGCCGTCCGGGCGGAGCTCGGCAAGAAATAGGAGCCGCGGTTGGACGATCGGAACGGCCCGCGAAAGGACGAGATGATGATACGCTTTTACGATTTCATCGGAAAGATCGAGGCAATCGTCGCGGGTACGTTTCTGATCCTCATGACCTTGCTGATCTTTGTGGGCGGGCTTGCCCGCTTCTTCAGTTATCCGCAGAACTGGACGATCGACGTGGCGACCTGCCTGTTCGCCTGGTCCTGCTTTCTGGCCGCCGACATCGCCTGGCGCAAGAACAGCATGATGGCGCTCGACGTGTTTACCCTGCGGATGCCGGAAAAGCTGCAGAAGACGCTGCGCCTGGTCAACTATGTGCTGATCGTCGCCTTCCTGCTGTTCATCATGTATTACGGGTTCACCCTTACCTGGATCAGCCGCATCCGCTCCTTCCAGGGCATTCCATGGGTCAGCTATTCCTGGGTGACGTCAAGCCTTCCCGTGGGCGCGACACTTCTGCTTGCCACCACGCTCCTTCACATCCGGGCGGACCTGCGCGGTGAACACGTCGCCAATGCCGCCGTCGACGTGGTGTGAGGGCGCGCCATGCTGCTTGTGGCGATCGTATTCACCGTCCTCCTCGTCATCGGGATGCCGATCGCCTTTGCGGTCGGCATTTCCGGCGTGGTCTTCTTCCTGCAGAACCCGGACCTGCCGCGCACCATGACGGTTCAGCTGACGGTGACGGAGACGCAGAATTTCGCGCTGCTCGCCGTGCCGCTCTTCATCCTCGCGGGAAACTTCCTGAACTCCTCGGGCATCGCCCATAACCTCCTGAAGCTCGCGTCGGTGCTGACCGGGCGACTGCAGGGCGGCCTGGCGCAGGTGTCGATCGCGCTTTCGACGCTGATGAGCGGCGTGACCGGCTCGTCGATCGCCGATGCGGCGATGAATACCCGCCTGCTCGGCTTCGAGATGCTGAAGCGCGGTTTTTCGAAAGGTTATGCGGCCGGCGTGCTGTCCTACGGTTCGCTGATGGCGCCGATCATTCCGCCCGGCATCGGCTTCATTCTCTACGGCACCGTCGGGCAGGTCTCGATCGGCCGGTTGTTTGCTGCAGGCATCATTCCGGGTTTCATGCTCTGGGCGGCACTTGCCGTAACCATCTCGATCACCGCCCGCAAGCATGGCTACAAGCCGGAACTGGACCGCGCACCGACGCCGTCCGAGGTCGTCAAGGCCTCGATCGCCGGCAGCTGGGCGATCCTCTTCCCGATCATCCTGATCTTTGGCCTGCGCTTCGGCGTCTTCACACCCTCGGAAATCGGCGCTTTTGCCGTCGTCTATGCGTTCCTGGTCGGAGTCTTCGCCTATCGGATGCTGACCTGGACGAGCTTCAAGCAGGCGGTCGAGGCCAGCCTGATCGACGTGGGCGCGGTGATGTTCCTGCTCGCGCTTTCGGCCGTGTTCGGTTACGGCATCATCTTCGAGCGCATTCCGGAGGTGATCTCCACATGGATGCTCGGCATCACCGATGATCCGACCATCGTCATGGTGATCATCGTGCTGTTCATCCTGGTGGCCGGCACGTTCATGGAAGGCTCGGTGCTGATCGTCATGCTGACGCCGATCTTCATGCCGCTGATCCAGCAATACGGCATCGACCCTGTGCATTTCGGACTGGTCTTCATCATCGCGGCGACGATCGGCAATTATACCCCGCCGGTGGGTGGGGCGATGTTCGTCGTCTGCCAGATCCTCCGATGCCCGATCGAAGATTACGCGCGCGAATCCATGCCCTTCCTGATCGCGGTATCGCTGGTGACGCTCATCCTGATCTTCATGCCCGGGATCGTGCTCTACATGCCGAACCTGCTGTTCAATCCGTGAATCCGGGTCAGAGCAGGTGTCACCGCTATGCTATAGAATCGCAAAGATAGGCTCCAGATACAACAATGCCCAGGTGCGGGGCAGTATCCGGCACCTGGGCCCGTTCGGTGTTGGAAAGCCTTACGCGGCGGTTTTCTCCGCCTCGACATAGCCCGTTTCGAGCCGCGGAAGAGCGGAATCGGCCGCGATCTCGATCCTGCGCGGCTTCATCGCTTCCGGGATTTCGCGCTTGAGATCGACGGTCAGCAGACCGTTTGTAAGGCTGGCGCCGACGACCTTGACGTGGTCGGCAAGCTGGAAGCGGCGCTGGAAGCTCCGCCCGCCGATGCCGCGATGCAGGTACTGACCTTCATCCTCCTTGGCCTTCTGACCGGAGACAAGCAGCATGTTCTGCTCCTGCGTAAGGGTCAGTTCGTCCTGTGCGAAGCCGGCAACCGCCATGGTGATGCGGTAATCGTCTTCGGTGGTCTTGAGAATATCATAGGGCGGCCAGCTGTCGATCACGTCGAAGCTGCCTGCCTTTTCCAGCAGGTTGAACATTCGGTCGAAGCCGACGCTCGACCGGAACAGGGGAGAGAAATCGAGGTTTGTTCTCATAGCCATATCCTCCTTGGAAGCAACATGGAACAGGAGACGCTGAGACGCTGCCAGCGCCTCCGGACTTTGTGTCGATCCCCTCAGGCGATCGACATTACTGATATAATTCAGCGGGTTGACGTTTCAAGACTCTCGAATTCCTCAAGCAAAAAAAATGGAATTTTGCCTTCTCGCCTCCATATAAGCGGGTGGAAGCATGGAAAGGAAGAGATCATGACAATGACTTCAGAGGACGTCATCGCCGTACTCGGCCCCGTCGATCGGACACTTGTGACCGAGGTGATCGCAACCGGCGCGACCCAGGCCGAACTGGCCGAAGCCTGGGCCTGGATCAGCAACGACGAAGCCCTGATGGGCGAAGGGCGGCATCTGCCGATTGGCAGGGTTGCCGTCCTTGTCGATCTGCTCGCCGCCGACGAGGAAGAGCAAGCCGAATAAACCCGGCAGTGGTTCCGATCGGGCCTGGTGCCCGCTCACGCGATCGTCAAAACCCGAACATCGCCTTTGCGGTCGATAACATCGACCACGACCTGGCGGCGTGAGCGGCGGATGGCAATGTCGGCCGATCCGGTGCCGATCATAAGATGCCGCAAGGTGACCTCGTCGAGGAATGCCGGAAGCTGGGGCTCGTTGAAGCTGATCTGCAACGCATTCGGATCGAAATCGAGACCGAGGCATGATTGCAGCAGCGAAAGCGGAGCAGCCGCGGCCCAGGCCTGCGGGGAACAGGCGACCGGATAGAATGTCGGCCCCTGCGCGCGCTGTCGGGGCAATCCGCAGAAAAGTTCGGGAAGCCGCCGCATGTCGATATAGGTCGAGGCTCCAAACAGTCCATCGAATATCCGCGCCGCTTCCGCGCGAAAACCATATCGCGCCAGACCGCTGGCGATCAGCGCATTGTCATGCGGCCAGACCGAGCCATTGTGGTAGCTCATCGGGTTGTAGCGCGCCTCCCTCGACGCGATGGTGCGAATGCCCCAGCCGCAGAAGGAAGATGCACTCATGAGCGTATGGGCGACCCGTCCCGCCCTTTCTGGATAGGCAATGCCGGTGAAAAGCGCGTGGCCGGCATTCGACGATCGAACCCGGCACGGCCGTTTGTCCCCATCCAGAGCCAGCACGTAAGTGCTGAGCTCCTCGTCGAAAAAGGCCGCATCGAACGCGCGGCGCAGGCCTTCCGCCCTGGCCAGAAGGTGGGTGACCTGTTCCGGCCGATCGAGCCGACGGAAGATCTCGGCAGCACTTTGCCACGCACCGTAGACATAGGCCTGCACCTCGGCAATGGCGATGGGACCTCTGGCCAGCGTTCCGTCGGCATGGAAGACGGAATCCTGGCTGTCTTTCCATGCCTGGTTGATCAGGCCTTCTTCCGTCTGGCGCCCGTACTCGACGAAACCGTCGCCGTCGCGATCGCCGTGCTCGTCGATCCATGTCAGCGCCGCTTCGATATGCGGCAGAAGACGGAAGATCGTCGAAAGGTCGCCGGTCCGCTTCAGGTACTCGCCGGCCAGCATCAGGAACAGCGGTGTCGAATCGATGCTGCCGTAATAGCGCCGGAAGGGAACTTCTCCGAGTTCGGCCATTTCGCCGTAACGCACCTCGTGCAGGATCTTGCCCGGCTCCGCATCCGAGGCCGGGTCCAGCTCCGTTGCCTGGTTGGCCGCCAGATGGCCGAGCACGCCGCGAGCGATCTCCGGGTCGAGCCACAGCGTTTGCAGCGCGGTGATAAGGGCGTCGCGGCCGAACACGGTGCTGAACCACGGGATGCCGGCATAGGGATAGGGACCTTCCGGTTTGTCGGTCATCAGCATGTAGAGATCGGAAATGCTGCGGCGGGCCGCCTCGTTGAAGATCTCGTTCGACGTCATGATCGACGCCGCGCGCGAAGACGCGGCGCGCAGGGCCCGTCGGGCATCCCGCAAGGCAAAAAAGAACGAGCGGTAGCCGGCCCTATCGGTTTGCGCCGCCTGGTCGCAGCCGATCTCGATGAACAGCGACCGGCTTTCGTGCGGTGCCAGATCGAGTTCATAGACGACAAGGTCGCTGCCGAGCTTGTCCGGCTGCGGATCAAAGGAAAGCCGTGTCAGCCGTTTCTTGCTGTCCAGACCGATATAGGAAAGCAGGATCGAGCCCTGCTCGATGACCGCCGGAAGATGGCGCCCTTTTCTTGCCCTCACGGTACCGCGGACTTCGAAAAGGTCAGCAAAGTCTGTCGCGAATGCGATCTCCATGCAAATGTGCTGCGGTCGCTCGTCATAATTTTTGACGGTCAGCCGCTCGTAGCAGTTTGCCTTCCACAAGAAGCGCGACCGGCGCAGATGGATGAGGTCATGCTCGAGGATGAGCCTGCCCTTGCCGTCGAAGAGGTCGGGGTTGGTCAGGTCGCAGGTGAGTGTTGCGTTGTCGTCGCGCAATGTCGACGACAACAGCATCGGGCGCCGGCCATTGATCGACAGGTAGAGGTGAGAAAGATAGCGCGTGTCGCGGTGGAAGAGGCCTTCCGGGCTGCCCGGGCCGGAGAGCGCATCGCCGTTGTGATCGAAGACGGCGAAGGTATCGCCGTGCTTCAGGGTACGTGGCCGCCGCTCCTGCAGCGATGCGGCAGCGGGGATGAAGAATTGCGCGACCGGTGCGCCTGGGCCGGCCAGCACCCCGGTCGGGTTGTCCGCAGAGGCGATCGACATGGCTTCTCCTCAAGATTTCAGGCGACCACCTGCAGGTCGAGCGCCTGGCCGGTTGATCGGCGGATAGGTGCGGCCTTGGCGCGGACGCCCGGCAGATTGCGATAGAGTTCGAGATAGTCCCGTGCCATTCGTTTGGCCGTGAAGCGTTTCTCGAATGTGGCGCGCACTTTTCTCCGATCCATCCGCAATGCCCATTCGACATTTTCGGCAGCCTCAGTCACGCTGTCGACCAGAATGCCGGAAACGCCGTCGTCGATCACCTCCGGAGCGGAGCCGCAGCGGAAGGCGATAACCGGCGTGCCGCACGACATGGCCTCGATCATCACCAGCCCGAAGGGTTCCGGCCAATCGATCGGGAAGAGCAGGGCGCCGGCATTGCCGAGGAAACCCGCTTTCTGGTGCTCGTCTATCTCGCCGATGAATTCGACATTCGGATGGCTCTTGACCATTGGCTCGATCACCGCCTCCCAATAGGCCTTGTCGGCATTGTCGATCTTGGCCGCGATCTTCAGCGGCATGCCGACCTTTGTCGCGATCTCGATTGCGCGATCCGGCCGCTTCTCTGGCGAAATACGTCCGAGGAAGGCGAGGTAGTTGCCTTTCGGTGTAGCGGTAAAGGGAAGGAGGTCGGCGGGCAGGCCGTGATAGACGGTTCCGGACCAGTTGACCGGCGGCATCGGGCGGCGCTGATCGTTGGAGATCGAGACCAGCGGGATATCGGGAAAGGTCCGATAAAATGGATGCAGGTCCAGCAGGTCGAGGCGACCATGCAGGGTGGTCACCGTGCGGTCGGCAAAATCACGGATCAGCGGGAAATGCAGCAGGTCGATATGAAAATGGAGAACATCAAACTCGGACGCCCGGCGGCGGATTTCCTCCAGCATGACCATTTGATGCGGCAGGTGGTCTCTGACGGCCGGGTTGAGCCGCAGCGCGACCTGCGAACACGCCACCAGCTTCGCGTCCGTGACGGAATCGGCGCTGGCAAAGAGAGTGACGTCGTGGCCCTGGGCCACAAGTTCTTCGGTGAGATAAGAAACGATGCGTTCGGTCCCTCCGTAAAGCTTCGGCGGAACGCTTTCGGCGAGCGGTGCGATCTGAGCGATCTTCATCGGCAAAACCTCCTCGTGAGAGCAAAGAGTCGTCGGCAAAAATCATGTCCGCGCCCGTCAGGACGGCACGCGGCGGCTTGGAATGTTCAGGTTTCAAACAACTGACGGCGACGTCCGTTCCAGTAACCGCACAGGCCAAAACGGTCGCGAAGCCGTCGGTTCCGTGGCTTTCTGCGGTCGTTCCTGCCGGGTTCCGCCAAAACTCGCGGTCTTTTCGCTGGAAGAGGCTCGCCGCCGCCGTCGAGCGCTTTCAGGGCCTCGAGGATTTCGTCATAGGTGACGACGGTTTCCATGCCCGGATAACGGCGCAAGGCCGGCATGGATTCGATGGCGGATATGTCGGAAGCCCATGATGCGAGGATCGCCCGCTTCTCGTCCCTGCCAACGTGTTCGGCCGCCAGCACGTCCCGCGGGTGGTCGAAATGCGAAGCCGGGTGCAGCAGATGGGCGGCGCTGATTGCCGCTGCGGCCTGCTCTGGTGCGGTATTCTCGGTATTTTCCTTTCTCATCGTGTAACCCCATTGCTGGAGATGGCGATTTCGCCCGGTGGTCGATTGTTCGTTGAGCGGGTTGGCCCGCCCTGGGACAGGGCGGGCCGGATCATCACTCAGAAGTCCATGCCGGCCCCTGCGGGCATGGCAGGAGCAGCTTCCTTTTTCGGCTTTTCGGCAATCATGGCTTCCGTGGTCACGAGCAGGCCAGCTACGGAGGCGGCGTCCTGGAGCGCTGCACGGACGACCTTGGCCGGATCGATGACGCCCTGGGCGTAAAGGTCGCCATACTCGCCGGTCTGGGCGTTCCAGCCGTAGGAGAACTCGCTCTTCTCGCGCAGCTTGCCGACGATCACGGAACCTTCGGCGCCGGCATTCTGGGCGATCTGGCGAACGGGAGCCTCGATCGCGCGGCGGACGATCTCGACGCCGACCCGCTGGTCCTGGTTGGCGGTGCCAAGGTTGTCGAGTGCCTTGACGGCGCGCAACAGCGCAACACCGCCGCCGGGCAGGATGCCCTCTTCGACAGCGGCCCGCGTCGCATGCAACGCATCGTCGACGCGGTCCTTCTTTTCCTTCACCTCCACTTCCGTCGAGCCGCCGACGCGGATCACCGCTACGCCGCCGGCAAGCTTTGCCAGACGTTCCTGCAGCTTTTCACGGTCGTAGTCGGAAGTGGTTTCTTCGATCTGGGCGCGGATCTGGGTCGTGCGACCGTCGATCTCTGCCCCGGAACCGGCGCCGTCAATGATCGTGGTGTTCTCCTTCTCGATCGCCACCTTCTTGGCCCGTCCCAACATGTTCAGCGTGACGTTTTCGAGCTTGATGCCGAGGTCTTCGGAGATGACGGTGCCGCCGGTCAGGATGGCGATGTCTTCGAGCATGGCCTTGCGGCGGTCGCCGAAGCCCGGAGCCTTGACGGCAGCGATCTTGAGGCCGCCACGCAGCTTGTTGACGACGAGCGTCGCAAGCGCTTCGCCTTCGACGTCTTCAGCGATGATCAGCAGCGGCTTGCCGGACTGAACCACGGCTTCGAGCACCGGCAGCATGGATTGCAGGTTGGAGAGCTTCTTTTCGTGGATCAGGATATAGGGATCCTCGAGTTCCACCCGCATCTTGTCCTGGTTGGTGACGAAGTAGGGGCTGAGATAACCGCGATCGAACTGCATGCCTTCGACGACTTCGAGTTCGGTTTCGGCGGTCTTGGCTTCTTCAACCGTGATGACGCCCTCGTTGCCGACTTTTTCCATGGCTTCAGCCAGATACCGGCCGATTTCGGCATCGCCATTGGCCGAGATGGTACCCACCTGGGCGATTTCGGAATTGTTCGAGATCTTGCGGGCGTTGGCCTTCAGTTCCTTGACGACCGCATCGACGGCAAGGTCGATGCCGCGCTTCAGGTCCATCGGGTTCATGCCGGAAGCGACGGCCTTTGCGCCCTCCCTGACGATCGCCTGGGCAAGCACGGTCGCAGTCGTCGTGCCGTCGCCGGCCAGGTCGTTGGTCTTCGATGCCACTTCCCGCAGCATCTGCGCACCCATGTTTTCGAACTTGTCGTCCAGTTCGATTTCCTTGGCGACCGATACGCCGTCCTTGGTGATGCGGGGTGCCCCGAAGGACTTGTCGATCACGACGTTGCGGCCCTTCGGACCGAGCGTCACCTTCACGGCATTGGCCAGGATGTCGACCCCACGCAACATGCGTTCACGGGCATCGGTGTTGAACTTGACTTCTTTCGCAGCCATTTTTCACTCCTCGATTAGGCAGCTTGCTTGACTGATGGATGGTGTTCTCAGGCGGCCTTCTTCTGCTCGGCCCGGGCCTCGATGATGCCCATGACGTCGCTTTCCTTCATGATCAGCAGGTCTTCGCCGTTGATCTTGATCTCGGTGCCGGACCACTTGCCGAACAGGATGCGGTCGCCAGTCTTCACGTCGAGTGCCTGGACCTGTCCGGCGTCGTTGCGGGCGCCAGGGCCGACGGCGATGACCTCGCCTTCCTGCGGCTTTTCCTTAGCAGTGTCGGGAATGATGATGCCACCCTTGGTCTTTTCTTCCGATTCGACCCGGCGGACGAGAATGCGATCATGAAGCGGTCGGAACGACATGTTTTCCTCCAATGGACAAACAATGATGACGTTGTTCCCCCGCCCGGACCGGATGACCAGTCCGGGCGGGTGCAAAACCTCTCACGAGCATTTTGCGCGAAATGATCTGGTTTTCCGATTTTTCAATTTCAAGAGGGCGAAGACGAAAAATCAGCACTTCGTCGAAGCGGCTGCTAACATGCTGATAAGGAACAGAAATCAGAGCCCGGCGTTTGGAATTCGGTTGAAGGTCTGTAAAAAATCAGGCCAAGTTTCGAACTGTCATTAAACGGAGATGAAGCATGCAATTTTCATCGGATCTCGAGCGGCAGCTGAACGGCTATGGTCTTACGACGGCGCATATTCTCTACCACATTCCAGATTTCGAATCCGTCCTGCAAACCTATGTCTGGCAGGATTACGATCTGGCCCCGGGGTTTCCCGAGATGCAGAAATTTCTGGATTTCTGGCAGGCCAATCTCGACGGACCGCTGCATTCCGTTCGTTATACCCACCAGCGCCTGATCGGGCCCAATGAGTGGCGTCGCGTCGAAGGCGAGTTCAAACTGCACTGAGACTTGACCTTTTCCCTTTTGCTTTAAAAGGCCTGGAAAAGCCCTGACATCAGCCGTCGGTAGTCCTCCTCGGGCGGACCGTAGGCGTCGTGGGCGAACTCCTCCATTGCAGGCCTGTCCCGGATGGTGATCATCCCTCGCTGCGAGCGGATGAACAAATTGCCCTCGAGGATGTGCAAGGAACTGGTCACGCTCGGGCGCCGCACGGCCAGCATCACCGAAATGAAATCGTGGGTAAGGGGGATTTCATTTCCCATCAAGCGGTCGTGGCACATCAGCAACCAGCGGGCCAGTCGCTCATCTACGCCATGGACAGCGTTGGACAATGCGGTATAGGCCACCTGAGCCGTGAACGCTTCGACGGCGCGCAACAGGAGCTTTGCAAAGTTCCTGTTTTCCTGTTGGAGGCTGACGAACTGTGGAAGCGTCATCCGGTAAGCCTCACCTGCCACCTGCATGTTGCAGTCGAAGATATTGACGTTGCTTCCCATGGCCGCGGACGTCGGGAAGAACCCTTCGTTGCCGAATATGCCCGCTTCGGCCCTTTGTCCTTCCGGTGAAACGGCAACCATCGACGCGATGCCGTCTGTCGGAAAATAGACATGTTCGATCTGTTCATGGCGCATGCCCAATGGGGTGCGGCGCGGCAGATCGATATGCTCCAAATGACGTTCGACTTGCTCGAAGTCGGCGCTTGGCAGTGATGCGAGGAGCTTGTTGCGCATGGATGTTTGGGAAATTGCCGTCATGGTTCTCTTGGCCGGTGTTGGGGCAAGAGTAGCCACTCTCAGCCGTCTGCGCCCTGAGAATTCAGCAGACGATATCGGCAGTATACAAGCTTCCAAATACCGCGGTGGTTTGGTGCGCCAGCGGACAATCCGTCGCTCCAAGTCCGCCAACTGCAGGTATTTGTCCTGTGCGGAGGGTATTTAGTCCCGTAGACAATTCTAAAATACTAGATATATTCATATCCTTATCAAACGATGTGCTTTGGCGGGAGGAGCTAGTCGCGACCCTGGAGCACTCGAATGCCGAAATTCTTCCTTCACCTGAATTATTTGTCTGCGCTCGTGATCGATGATCCTGACGGCTCGGACCTTCCCGATCTTCAAGCTGCGACCACGGAGGCGACCCGAGGCATCCGCGATCTCGCCGCAGACTGCCTTCGCGGCGGTGGGCAGTTCGGTCTTCGCAGTATCCGTGTCTGCGACGCAGCGGGGGACCTTCTTTCGGAGGTCACGGTTCATCAGGCGCTCGCCGGCATCATTCCTTCCGGTGCGGTTGAACCTCCGCCGGCTGTTTGAACGGCCATGTTCTCAGCGACTATGTGACGACTGTTGGCCGGGCAGCCAGTTCATGATCATGCCCTCAGGCCATAACGCGGATGCGTGAGAGTTCGCTCGATGCCGCGAAGCTCCGCCAGCCCCTTCAGCCGCCCGATGGCGGGATAGCCCGGCTGCGCACCGCGGGCCAGGTCGTCGAGGATTTCCTGCCCGTGATCCGGCCGCATCGGGATGCGGTGATCCTCGCGGCCTTCCCCGCGCCGACGGGCCTCTTCCGAAAGCAGCGCGGCGATCACGGCAACCATGTCCGTTGCGCCTTCCAGGTGCTCGTCCTCGAAGAAGGAGCAGGGGACCGTGTCGGTGTCCCGCGTCACATTGCGCAGATGCACGAAATGGATGCGGTCGCCAAAGCGCGAGGCGATGAAGGGCAGATCGTTATCGGCTCTTGCGCCCAGCGAGCCCGTGCAGAGCGTCACGCCATTGGCGCGCGCGCCGACCTGATCCAGCATATGTGCGTAATCGGCTTCGGTCGACAGGATGCGCGGAAGGCCGAGCAACGGCCAGGGCGGATCGTCGCCATGGGCGCAGAGGTTGATGCCGACTTCTTCCGCCACGGGCGTGACTTCCATCAGGAAGTCGACGAGGTTCTGCTGCAGTCGTGCCCGGTCGATGCCCTGGTAGGACCGCAGCTTTTCCAGCAGCTGGTCGAGCGTATAGCCGTCCGCCGAGCCCGGCAGCCCGGCGCCGATGTTCTTGCCCAGGGCTGCGATCTTTGCATCCGCCATTTCGGAACGCCGCTTCGCCGCATCCTCCTGCAGCCATTCCGGATAATCGCCGTGGGCCTTGGGACGTTTGAGGATATGGATATCGAAGGCGGCAAAATCGGTCAGGTCGAACCGCATGGCCTTGGCGCCATGGCGGGTGTCCCAGCGCAGGTCCGTGCGTGTCCAATCGAGGATCGGCATGAAATTGTAACAGACCGTGCGGATGCCGGAGGCCGAGAGACGCCGCAGCGTTTCCTGCCAGTTGGCGATATGGCGCTTCCAGTCGCCGGTCTGCGTCTTGATGTCTTCGGAGACTGGAACACTCTCAACGACATCCCACACCAGGCCGCCAGCCTTGATCTCCTCATGCCGCCTGGCGATTTCGTCGACCGGCCAGACCTCGCCGGTCGCAATATGATGGAGCGCCGAAACGATGCCTTCCGCGCCGGCCTGCGCGGCATCTCTCACGCTCACTTTGTCGATCGGGCCGAACCAGCGCCACGTATGTCTCATGTCTTGTCCCTCACGATTATTCGGTCTGCTGGAATGTGATCTGCACCTTGCAGGCCTTGGAACGGTCCGCAGCCTGCTCGAAAGCCGCGGTCACCGCATCCAGCGGGAAGCTGTGCGAAATGATCGGCCGCACGTCGATATGCCGCCTGGCGATCAGAGCGACCGCCTCGGCGAATTCCGCATGGAAGCGCTGCGAGCCGCGCCAGACAATCTCCTTGCCGACCAGCGCGTTGAGCGGGATGGTCATGTCACCCGTCACGCCGACCTGGACGAGGGTTCCGCGCGGCTTGATCGCGGCAAATGCCGATCGCAGGGCCGCACCTGAAGCCGAGCATTCGAACACTACGTCGAAACTGCCCTTGTTCTCCTGGAAGGGAAGAAGCCCGTCCGGATTGGAAGCCACGTTGATCGTCTCGGTCGCGCCCATGGACGGTGCGCGCGACAGTGCCGCATCGGCCAGGTCCGTCACCACGATCCTGGCGGCGCCCGCATGCCGGGCCGCGGCGACCGTCAGAAGCCCGATCGGACCTGCGCCCGTGACCAGCACGTTGCGACCCGACAGGTCCCCGGCCTGGGCGACAGCATGCAGGCACACGGCAAGCGGTTCCGCGCAGGCGGCCTCGCCCGGCGTCACATCCTGTCCCACCGGATGGCACTGGATCGCGGGGACGACCAGCCTCTCGCGGAACATGCCGTTTTCGTGCGGCAGGCGCATCGCCGAGCCCATGAAACGCATGTCGAGGCAATGGATCGGCTGGCCGGTCCGGCAGTATTGGCAATCGCCGCAGGGCTGCGACGGATTGACCGCAACCAGTTGCCCGAGTTCGAGCCCTAAAACCCCTGCGCCCAATGCTTCGACGAAGCCGGAGGCCTCGTGGCCGGCGATGATGGGTTCGCGAACCCGCACCGGCCCGAATCCGCCATCCTGATAGTAGTGAAGATCGGAGCCGCAGATGCCGCCCGCCGCCATTCCAAGCAGCACGTCGCCTGGGCCGAGGTCGGGGGTATCCAGCGTCTCCACTCGGAGGTCACGCTGAGCGTGAAGGCGGGCAACGCGCGTCTGCATCGCACTGGTACCTTTCGTTCAAGAGGCGCCGGTCCACCGCACGTGGACCAGGGCGGTTATCGGATCAGGCCCAGCTGGGTGGGCAGCCAAAGCGTGATCGCCGGGATGAAGGTGATAAGACCGAGCGCGATGAACAGCGGGATCATCCAGGGCAGGATGGCGAGCGCCGTTCGCTCCACCGACAGTTTGGAGATGCGGGAGAGGACGAAGAGCACCATGCCGACCGGCGGCGTCAAAAGGCCGATCATCAGGTTGAGGGTGATGATGAGACCGAGATGCACCGGATCGATGCCGTAGCGTGCGGCCACGGGCATCAGGATCGGCACCAGGATGCTGATGGCGGCGATCGTATCGAGGAAGGCGCCGACGATCAGAAGCAGAATGTTGACGATGATCAGGAAGGTCCACCAGCTGTCCGTCAGGCTGAACATGAAGTTGGAGAACAGCTGTGCCGCCTGGCTGACCGTCAGCAGCCATGCGAAGATGGATGCCGCGGTGACGATGAACAGAACGGAGGCCGTCGTTTCGATCGTGTCGAAGGATGCTTTGGCCAATGCCCTTAGCGTCATGGTGCGATAACGCACCAGGCCGAGGAAGAGCGACCAGAGGACCGCAGCGACGGCGGCTTCGGTGGGCGTGAACCAGCCCATGGTCATGCCGCCGATCAACAGGACAGGCGTCATCAGCGCCATGACTGCGGAAAAGTCGAAATACCAGTCGAGCGCCACCAGAAACGCAAGTCCGATCAGCACCGCGACATTGACCGACAGGCCCGCCAGGATCATCAGGTAGACGGTGGCGGGGAAGGCAAGCACGATCGCCACTTCGAGGGAGGCGCCGAGCAACTGTTTCAGCTCGAAGGGGGTATCGGAGCCCCAGCCCTTGCGTTTGGCGAAAATATAGACGGTGAGCATCATCAACGATGTCATCACGATGCCGGGAATGATGCCCGCCATGAACAGGGCGCCGATCGATGCATTTGCCATCATGCCGTAGATGACGAAAGGCAGCGACGGGGGAAAGATCGGGCCGAGCGTTGCCGACGCCGCGGTAACGCCGACGGCTGCCTCGACCGGATAGCCGTGGTCTTTCATGGCTTTGATTTCGATCGTGCCGATACCGGCGGCATCTGCCAGCGCCGTTCCGGACATGCCGGAAAAGACCACCGAGCCGATGATGTTGACCTGCGCCAGGCCGCCCTTCATCCAGCCGACGAGCGAAAGCGCAAATCGATAGATGCGCCCGGTGACGCCGGCAATGTTCATGAGGTTGCCGGCCAGGATGAAGAACGGCACGGCAATCAGCGGAAAGCTTTCGACGCCGGCGATCATGCGCTGGGCGGCGATGATGTCGGGCGCCACGCCATAGATCACCAGGTAGAGCAGCGAGGCGACAGCCATGGACACGGCGACCGGCGAGCCGATCATCAGAAGTACGAGGAATGATCCGATCAGAAGCAGCATGTCAAATTCCCCCCGCGTGAATGTCGTCCTGCGCCTGCTCGCGCACGGTCTTGCTGCCGGTCAGGTCCTTGATCAGGTTGTGGGCGGACCGCAGGAACATCAGGGCGAAAGCTGCAAAGACTGTGTAGAAGACGATGCCGCGCGGCAGGTCGACCGTGACCATTCGCTCCTCCCCGACGATCTCGAGATAACGCCACATCAGCCATGTGATATAGGCGAAGAAGGCAATGCTGATCGCATCGACCACGAGTTCCAGGAGCCTTCCGGCCCGCTTCGACAGGAAACGGTAGAGCAGATCGACATGGATGTGCCGGACCATTCGCACGCACATCACGGAGCCGAGAAACACCACGACGACAAGGCAGTTGGCGGCGATTTCCTCCGTCCATGCGAAGCTGTCGTTCAGCACGTAGCGTGTGAAAAATTGCAGGAATACCGATAGACCCATGGCCCAGAAGACCGCAAGCGTCACCCAGTCCTCGATGGCATAGGGAGACAGGTCAACGGGCGCTGCTTCCTCCTCAAAGGCATGCGCCATTTCTTCCACGCTTATCGGCGCGTGCGAATGCTCCGTCATCGGGTCCACTCCGTTCATGAAAAATCGCAAGAGGTTGCCCCGACGCGTTGCACGCCGGGGCTGGGGTCGTCACTTCAATGCGCGGATGGCTTCCCAGTCGGCCTTTTCGTAGCCGAAGTCCTCGAGCTTCACCTTGTCGATGACGTTCTTCTCGAAGTCTGCCTTATCGATGTCGGTAACGGTCAGGCCCTTCTTCTTGAATTCATCGACGAGCGCCTTTTCGCGGGCTTCGATGGTCTTGGTCGTGCGGGCTGCGGCTTCCAGCATCACATCCGTGAAGATCTTCTTGTCTTCGTCGGAGAGGCTGGCCCAGCGGGTCTTGGAGACGACGGTATTGAGATGATCGACGATGTGGCCGGTCAGCACGATGTTCTTCTGAACCTCGTAGAACTTCTTGGCCTCGATCGTCGTCAGCGGATTTTCCTGCGCTTCCACCGTACCGTTCTGCAGCGCCAGGTAGACTTCCGCAAAAGCAATCGGCGTCGTGTTTGCACCGCAGGCGCGCGGCATTGCCAGATAGGCCGGAACATCCGGTACGCGCATCTTCAGGCCCGCCATATCGGCGCATTTCGAAATCGGGCGATTGGATGTGGTGTGGCGCGTTCCATAATAGCTGAGAGCGACGATGTGGTTGCCCGTCTTGTCTTCGTAGCCCTTGGCGAGCTTCTTGAAGACGTCGCTCTTCGTATAGGCCAGAAGATGGCTCGGGTCGCGGAAGATGTAGGGATAATAGGTGACCCCGATCGGCTTGTGGTCGCGCGCCGCAAAGCTGGAGCCGGAGATGATGATGTCCACGGTGCCGAGCTTGAGGCCCTGGTTGATATCGGCTTCTTTTCCAAGCTGTGAAGCCGGATAGACGTCGATCTTGTAGCGGCCATTGGTCCGCTTGGCGATCTCGCCGGCAGCCCAGACCGAGTCGGTGTGGAAAGGCTCGGGTGTCTCATAGACATGAGCCCATTTCAGCACGGTTTCGGCATGCGCCGAAAGCGTCGATGCAACGATGATGGCAGCGGCGCCCAGCAATGTCTTCAGTCGGTGTTTCATTCTTTCCTCCCAGGTGAAACGGAACTGTATGGTCGACCCGGCCGCAATGGCGGACGGTCAGTCTTCTCTGGTCGGCTCCTCCTCGAAGCTTTCCGAGAATCTCTTTTGCGCCAGCGTCAGGTGACGACGCATGGCCTCGCGCGCCGCGGCGGGGTCCCCCGCGGCAATGGCGTCACGAATGACACGGTGCTCCTCGAGCGCCAGCTTCCAGGTGTGCGGCCCTTCGAAGTAGCTGGCGAGCTTGGTGAAATAGGGCGACATCCGCGTGTCGTAGATCAGCCCGGTGAAGTGCTTCAGCGCCGAATTGCCGATGATGTCGGCGATCGCCGTGTGAAAGTCGCGGTCGCAGGCAAGAGCGACCGGGCCGTCGTTCAGCGACTGCTCCATGCGCTCCAGCAGCAGATCGATGCGGGCAATGCCGTCGGGCGTTACGAGACGCGCGGCCTCTTCCGCGATGCCGCTTTCGATCAGGCAGCGCGCCTGAAGAATTTCGAGGGGGCCGCCGCCTTCGTCGTTCGGCAGGACACTCGCGGGCTGTTTCGGGGCGCTGGAGATGTAGACGCCGGATCCCATCCGGATCTGGATCCGGCCTTCGACCTCGAGCACGATCAGTGCCTCGCGGACTGTCGGCCGGGAAACGGAAAATCGCTCGGCAAGCTCCCGTTCGGGCGGAAGCCTTGATCCCGGCTTCAGTTCCCCCGTGTCGATCAGCACACGAATCTGCTCCGCGACCTGGCGATAAAGCCGGCGCGGCTCCAACGCCACGAACATCGAACTCCTCCGAGCGCATCACTCCCTTGATGCGCAGGCGGTCAGACTGTCTGACCAATTTCTACTATGAGTGAATTGGAAAGTCTGTCAAGCCGCAGATGGCCGGGAACCGGATTTCATTCCGCGCCCGGTGTTTCGGTTCTCAAACCCGCTATCAGCATTTCCACGAATGCGGAGACTTTCGGCGGACGGAAGCGTGCCGCCGGATAGACCGTGAACACGCCACCCGAGGGCAGCTGCCAATCGGGCAGGACGTGAATCAGGCGTCCACTGGCCAGTTCAGCGTTCGCGAGAAAGTCCGGCAGGACCGACAATCCGCCACCTTGCCGCGCCGCTTGCATGACCGCCGGCGTGGTATTGATCGCGATCGACGCCTTGAACCGCACCGTCAGCGTCTCCTGACCGCCGCGCGTGAACCTCCACTCCAAGGGTTCTCGTAGCGCGTTGTTGGCAACAAAAGGCAGGGTGGGTAACTCGGCGAGCCCATTCAGGTCCGCTATTCTGCCGGCAAGCTGTGGCGGACCGACCAGGTATTGCTGAAACGAGCCGATCCGCCTGGCCTGCAGGCTTGAGTCGGCGAGCCACCCGACACGAATGGCGAGGTCCATATTGTCGGCGACCAGATCGACCATCTTGTCGCTGAGGTTCAGTTCGACCTTGCAATCCAGATAACGGGCCGTGAAGGCGGTGACCACCGGCACGATGACCGAGGTGCCATAGTCATAGGGCGCCGTGATCCTCAACAGGCCTTTGGGTTCTGACCTGGCTTGCGCCAGTTCCGCCAGCGCATCCTCGGCCTCCCTCAGGATCGATACGCATCGGGCGTGAAACATCCGGCCCGCCTCGGTCGGCTGCAGACGCCGCGTCGTGCGCATCAGCAACGTCGTGCCGACCTCCTTTTCCAGCCTTGCAACCTGCTGGCTGACGACCGCCTTGGTGATGCCGAGATACTCGGCCGCCCGGGTGAAAGACCCCGCATCGATGACAGCCACGAAATAGGCGAGCCGGTTGAGATTGGTCGCATCCTGCATGAAGGCTTCCCCTGTGATTGTCAGCTCTTAGCATACATTCTGTCGTGTTTGTTGGTCTTCCTGGTTCTATTTCCTCATGTCATTTACGGCTTCACAAGCAGCGCGGCATGAGCGTCAGGATCCACATCCCCCATCGGCTGGATCCGCTGCCGGGATCAGACCGGCATCCCATCAGGCTGCCAGCCCAGTCGTCATAACCTGAATTCCAGAGACCGAACGCAACACCAGGAGACAGCGATGTTCACAAGGAGAACGATGATGAAAACCACTCTCGGCGCAGGCGCCACCGCCGTTTTTGCGCCCGTGGGTCTCGGCCATGCCGCCACCGGCCTGACGTGGAAGCACTTTCCTGCCGGGCAGAACGGGTTCTTCCGCAGCCCGGTCCTGGTCTCCGGCGCAACGGAAGCCATATTGATCGACGGCGGCTTCACGCTCGCCGACGGCAAGGCTGTCGCCGAAGCGATCAAGGCCACGGGCAAGACGCTCACCACGATCTATGTCAGCCAGTCCGATCCGGATTATTATTTCAGCCTTGGCCCGACCAAGGCTGCCTTCCCGGGTGCCAAGGTGATCGCGGCCGCGGCCACTGTCGCGGCCATCAAGAGCAGTGTCGAAAAAAAGCTTGCTGTCTGGGGGCCGCAGCTCAAGGAGAACGGCCCGCAGGCGCTGGCCGACATCGTCATGCCGGAAACCTTTGACGGCAAGGCGCTGACGGTTGACGGCGAAATCGTCGAGATCGTCGACGCGGAAGGCCTGTCCAATCGCCGTTATCTCTTCGTCCCGTCGTTGAACGCCGTATTCGGCGGCGTGATGATCTTCAACGGTGTTCACGTCTGGACGGCCGACACCAACAGCGCCGAATTGCGGGCCGCCTGGATCGCCAATCTCGAGAAGATCGCAGCGCGCATGCCGGTAATCGTGGTCGCCGGCCATATGACCTCGGAAGCGTCGACCGACCTTTCGGGCGTCGCACATACCATCGCCTATTTGAAGGCGTTCGAGGAAGAACTGGCAAAGGCCAAGGGTTCGGCCGGGCTGAAGGCGGTAATGGAAGCGCGCTTCCCGGGGCTTGGCATGGGCATCGCGCTCGACATAGGCTCCAAGGTCGCCACTGGCGAAATGAAGTGGGGCTGACCGCAACGCGTGCAAATCTCGCTCCCACCCGTCCCTGTTAGCGGGAGGGTGGTCTCAAGATAAGGGTCGCAATCTTGTTGCGGCCCTGCATCCGATGGGACCGGCGTGCGCTTGGCAGCAGCACTTTCAGCTTCGACATCCGGGTGCTAGACGCTGGATTTTGCGTCTGAAGGATATTCCCATGAAGAAATTGATTCGCCTGCTGCTGACGGTCATCCTTGCAATCATTGTTCTCGTCGGTTTCCGCTGGCATCGCTATGTCACCAATACTGACAGCCCCTACGATGAAGTCGGCATCACGCTCAATAGTTCCATGCCCGGTCCGATCAACAGCTGGGGGTGCGCCAGGCTCAAGGCCACCTTTGCCGGTTCCTTGCCGCCCTACGGCTGTGCCGCAGGCAATGCGACGCAGTGGCGGTAGACAGCCGCACCAGTCGCGTCAAAGCCGCAGGATCTATTCGCGTCGCCCCTTGACGGGCACCAATCTAAACAATGCCGAGACGCCAAGCGTCTCGGCCCACATCAACTCAAGGCGATAAAGCTCCAGCAGATTCCCAAAACTGCTGACCCCAGAAGCGTCGTGATGACCGACAGGCCAAAGCGGAAGATGGATATGGCGGCGATGGCCGTCAAAACGAGTGAGGGCAAAATAACCGAGCTCAAGACAGGTATATCCATGGACCACGGACCCGCCGATATCTGGCGAACCTCGCCAAACAGGACGTGCAGGCCGAACCAGACCGCGAGGTTCAGGATCACGCCGACGACGGCGGCGGTAATTGCCGACATTGCCCCCGTCAGGGCGACGTTGCCCCGCATCTTTTCGATGAATGGGGCGCCTGCAAAAATCCAGAGGAAGCTTGGCAGGAACGTAACCCAGGTCGTCAGGATGGCGGCGAGGGTCGCTGCGGTCAGCGGATTGATCGCTCCCGGATCACGATGGCCCGCAAGGAACCCGACAAATTGCGTGACCATGATCAATGGCCCGGGTGTCGTCTCCGCCATGCCGAGTCCATCGAGCATTTCACCCGGACGGAGCCAGCCGAACTGCTCGACGGCCTCCTGCGCGACGTAGGCGAGCACGGCATAGGCGCCGCCGAAGGTGACGACCGCCATCTGACTGAAAAACACGCCGATTTGCGAAAATACGTTGTCACGGCCGAGCGTCAGCAGCAGAACGGCGACCGGAAGGAGCCACAGCGCCGCAAGGATGCCTGAGGTCTTCAGCGACCAGGCCAGGTTCGATCGCGCATGGACGGGAATGTCTTCGCCGAGAACGGAGTCCCGATCTTCGAGGATTTTGCCGGAACCGGATTTGTGCCCGCCGCCGACCCTGAACGCAGCGACCCCGGCACGGCCGCCAAAATATCCGATGGCACCAGCACCGATGATGATCAGCGGAAACGGCACGTGAAGGAGGAAGATCGCCACAAACGCGGCGGTGGCGATCGCCACCATCACCTTGTTCTTGAGGGCGCGACTGCCGATCCGAAAGACCGCCTGAATCACGACAGCGAGCACGGCACATTTCAGGCCGAAGAACATCCCCTCGATGACGGTCACGTCGCCGAAGAGGACGTAGATGTAGCTCAGCGCCAGGATCGAGATGAAACCGGGTAGAACGAATAGAAGGCCGGCAATCATGCCGCCCTTGGTTTTGTTGAGCAGCCAGCCGAGGTAGATGGCGAGCTGATGGGCCTCGGGACCAGGCAGAAGCATGCAGTAGTTGAGGGCGTGAAGGAAACGATGCTCCCCGACCCAGCGCTTTTCGTCGACGACGATCCGGTGCATCACCGCGATCTGGCCGGCCGGGCCGCCGAAGCTGAGTGCGGCGACCCGTGCCCAGACCTTGACGGCTTCGGAGAGAGGCACGATATCGCCCCCGGCGACCGGCTGGCTGATGGTGAGGTTTTTCGCCGTATCAGTCATGGCCCTATCCCTTCCTCGGATTTGGCCAGTTATGCGTCTCCTCCGTGGCGTCGCGGCACCAGCGATACATCGCGTCATAGACCAACAGGCCGGCCTCCAATTGCTCAAGATCGTCGTTGAACATCCGTGACAATCCGAGCGAGATGGCCAGCAGACCCTGCGCTTCAGGGGCCAGCTCGGGTCGGGCCGTGTCGGCGCCCCGCACGATGGTGGCGAGATGCAAAAGAGCGTCGCTCTTCAATCCGAACTCGTCGATCATCACGTCGAAGGTGCACAGTTCCCCGCGATGGCTCCAGAACACGTCCTCGATGTCAAAAGGTGTCGCGTTGAAGCGGTCGCCCACCAGTGCCACTTCGCTCGCCGGAACGAACAGAAAGATCGCGGCAGGATCGACGAACCGACGGATCAGCCACGGACAGGCGATGCGGTCTATCTTCGGGCGGGACCTCGTCACCCACACGGTTCGCCCTTGGACGTCGCGCGACGGGAGTTTATCCTCGGGAACGAGAATCCCTTGCGAGTCGCGCCAGGCCTCGAACCCGCCTTCCAGCGTTTCGGCTTGTTTCCCCATTGCCCTGAGATGTGCCGCAACGCCATGGCCAAGCTTCTGTCCTCTCTGGCAAAGGACAATGGCAGGACCGGCTATCTCGGTGCCCCATTCGGTAACGCGGCGAAAATCCCGACGGATCGATCCGGGGATCAACCGAGGATCGCTTCCGAAATCCTCGTCGTTGCGGACATCGATGATCGTCGGCAGATTGGGCGTACCGATGATGCGGGCGAGCTTATCGGGTGTGATTTCTAGAAATGACGGCATGACGCGTCCTCCGTTGTTGCGGGTTCATGGACGCGATTCTTCGGCCGTGGCCTCGTGGGGTGATCGCAACCCCATGGCAGAGAATTTGCCTCAGCCGATCCGGATGTCAAGCGTTTTGCGAAACCTTGCGAAACTCGTCAATCCGAACTGAGGTCTCCAGTTCCAATCTTCTCAAGGCCGGCCGTGGCTAAGACGTCATTTTCTGGGTCGCCGCCGAGCAAGCCGCTCAGCCGCTTGTGCCTTCGATCAATGTCATGGGCCAGATCACGCGGGGCGTCTGTCCGATGTAATGGGACTGATAGGCTGGCATGACCGACAGCAGATGCTCCGCCAGGCTGATCCCCAGATCACGAAGAGACAACGTAAAGCAGGTCAATGCCGGGGAGAGGAACTGAGCCTGGGGACTGTAGCGACCGATGATCGCAATGTCCTTGCCCGGCTTGACGCCGGCGTCCTCAAGTCCCTTGTAGAGCCCTGTCACCAGTATCTCATTGACCAGGACGATTGCCGACGGACGTGGAGATCTGGATGCGATCTCGTGTGCTACAGCGTAGCCCCCCGCCTCGCTCGGTTTTGCCCGGAAGACATGATCTTCGCTGAGGGCAAGCCCATGTTCCGCGAGCACTTCGCGGCATCGATCGCCGAACACATAACCCAGGTTGAGATCGCCATGGGGCCAGATGATCCCGATATCTCTGTGGCCCGCCTTGACCAGCCGTTTGATCGCGACCTCCGCCATGCCTTCGAAGTCGAGATCGATCCAGGGCTGGCCGACATCGGTCAGGCTGCGGCCGAGCGAGATGAAGGGAATGTCGTGCCGATGCAGCAGTTCGAACCGTGCATCATTGCGGCGGGTGGCCGAGAGGATGATGGCATCGGCAAATCCGCGCGCCACGGTGCGTTGCAGATAGGCATAGGGATCTTCGTTGGAAGAGCAGAGCAGGGCGACGAGATCGAGCTTGTGGCGGCTGAGCACGGTCTGCACCCCGTCAAAGACGCTCATGAAGAAAGCGTCCCCCTGGCTGGTGATTTCCGGCCCGGTCTGCATCATGAAACCCACCACGCCGGTCGAGCCCTTGCGCAGCGAGCGGCCCGACTGGTTCGGCACATAGCCAAGCTTCTCGGCCGCCTCCAGAACGCGCCTGCGGGTTTCCGCGTTCACATCCGCCTTTCCATTGAGCGCGCGGGACACGGTGCCAATGGAAATATCCAGATAATCGGCAAGTTGGCGGATGCCTGTCACAGGGGAGCCTTTCAAGGGTTCGACATACGACCGTAATCGTTTTCGGAAGCAGTATTGACAAAAAAATCGATGCGTTCATAGTACCGTAAACGTTTACGGCTGCACAGGAGGTGCCGTGCCGTAAACATTGCATGGGAGGATGTCGGTGACATACAAGGTCGTTTTGTGTGGCTGCGGAGCCATGGCCAAAGGGTGGCTGCGTGCGCTCCAGTCCACGCCGAAGCTGAGGCAAGCGCTGACCGTCGTGGGTCTGGTCGATCTCGACGTGTCGGTTGCGCAGGCCTTGGCCGCCGAGTTTTCTCTTCAGCCCGTCTCCGTCGGACCCGATCTCACCGCTGTGCTCAGCGAAACCGGTGCGGACATAGTGTTCGACGTCGTCATTCCCGCCGCCCGCCATTCCGTCGTGAAGGCCGCGCTTTCCCACGGATGCCATGTGCTGAGCGAAAAACCCATGGCCACCTCGATGGAGGAGGCGACAGACCTCATCCGTGCCGCCGAGGCTGCGGGGCGCATTCATTCCGTCGTGCAGAACCGGCGTTTCATTTCCGGTGTGCGGCGCATGCGGCGGTTTGTCGAAAGCGGCGCGATTGGCGATATCACTGCGATCCATTGCGATTTTTTCATCGCCCCGCATTTCGGGGGCTTCCGGGAGCAGATGGACAATGTCCTGCTTTTGGACATGGCGATCCATACCTTCGATGCGGCGCGCTTCGTTTCCGGCAAGACACCGCTTTCCGTCTACTGCCTGGAAACAAATCCGCCCGGCTCCTGGTATGCCCATGGCGCCAGCGCCAATGCCGTGTTTCAGCTTTCCGACGACGTGGTCTTCACCTATCGCGGCTCCTGGTGCGCCGAAGGCCAGCGCACCAGCTGGGAAAGCGAATGGCGCATCGTCGGCTCGAACGGAATGCTGACCTGGGACGGCGAAGATGCCTTCCGCGCCTCGGTTGCGGGAAGCGACAGCGGGTTGCTGCGCGGCGCAATCCCGATCGAGGTTCTGCCGCCCGTCCGGGAGGAGGAAACCCACGGCCATGCCAGCGTCATTGCCGATTTCCTCTCGGCGATCGAAACCGGCGGCGTGCCGGAAACAGCGGGACAGGACAATATCAAGAGCCTTGCCATGGTGTTTGGTGCAATCGAAAGCGCCAGGTCCCGGCAAACCATCGACCTTGCAGCATAAGGGCCAGCAATATGACCGGACAGCCAAACCACTCCATCCGCATCGGTACCATGGTCAGCGCCACGAAAGGGCAGGCCGCCGAGCGGATCTCCCAGATTGCCGATATGGGCTTTGAAAGCTTCCAGCCCTTTTTCTGGCAGACCACCAACGGCCAGGACATTGCCGAGCTTGGCAAACGCTGCCGTGAGGCGATCGGAGAGCGGGACATCACCATCTCCACCATCGGCATGTTCGGCAATCCGCTGGAAGAAACGGAACTCGATCTCCAGACGCTTCAGGGCTGGAAGGACTGCATCGATAACGCCCATCATTTCGGCGCCACCTGCGTTGCCGGCTTCACCGGGCGCATCCGCAACAGGCCGTTGCCGGAAAGCCTGCCGCGTTACCGGCAAATCTGGAGCGAGCTTGCCCGCCGCGCCGCCGACAAGGGCATCCGTATTGCCTTTGAAAATTGCGCCATGGACGGCAACTGGGCGACCGGCGACTGGAACATCGCCCATAACCCGGATGCTTGGGAACTTATTTTCAATGAGACGCCGGACGAGCATATCGGGCTCGAATGGGAGCCTTGCCACCAGATGGTCTATCTCATCGAGCCGTTGCCGCAGATCCGCAAATGGGCAAAGCGGATTTTTCACGTCCACGGCAAGGATGCCACCATCCGCTGGGACGTGATCCGCGAGCACGGCATCTTCGGAAAACATCCCTTCGTTTTCATGCGCACGCCGGGTTTCGGCGACAGCAACTGGACCGACATTATTTCGGAACTGCGGCTGGCCGGCTGGTCGGGCTCCATCGACATCGAGGGATGGCATGATCCCGTCTACCGGGATGCGCTGGAAATGACGGGCCAGATCCACGCCTTGAACCATCTGAAACAGGCAAGGGGCGGCACATTCGTCGTCGATCCGGTCTGATGCGCAGGCCGGCTGGCCAGAGAAGGAGCTCTGCGTCAGCCGGATGAGAATTGAGGATAACCAAGAAGGAGGAGAACCATGGGTATCCGCAGGACTATGATTTCCATTGCACTGGCTCTGGCCAGTGCGTCATTTGCCGGCATGAGCGCGAGAGCCGAGGATGTGAAACTCGTTCTCTGGTCGCTGGACCGCGATATCCAGCCCGCGCCCAACCTCATCAAGGAATTCAACGCGCAGAAGAACGGCATCCAGATCGAATATCGCCAGCTCCAGTTCGACGACGTGGTGAGCGAGGCGATGCGCGCCTATTCGACCGGCAAGGCGCCCGATATCATCACCATCGACAATCCCAACCATGCGATGTTCGCGTCCCGCAAGGCCTTTCTGGATCTGACCGACATGATCCGGCAATCCAAGGTGATCAAACCGGAAAACTATTTCCCCGGCCCGCTGAAATCGGTGACGTGGGACGAAAAATATTACGGGGTGCCGAAGGCGACCAATACGATCGCGCTTTATTACAACAAGGATCTGTTCAAGGCTGCAGGTCTCGATCCCGAAAAGCCGCCGCAGACCTGGGCCGAACTGTTGGCGACGGCGAAAAAGCTCACCAATCCTTCCAAGAACATCTACGGGCTCACCTTTTCCGCCAAGGCCAACGAGGAGGGCACTTTCCAGTTCCTGCCCTGGGCGCAGATGGGCGGCGCCACCTATAAGACGATCAACAGCGAAGGTGCCGTCAAGGCTCTGACGGTCTGGAAGCAGATGCTGGATGAAAAGCTGGCCTCGCCGGATACGCTCACCCGAAGCCAATGGGATTCGACGGCCACCTTCAATGCGGGAAATGCGGCCATGGCGATTTCCGGCCCCTGGGAGATCGACCGGATGTTGAGCGATGCCAAATTCCAGTGGGGCACCGCGCTTCTGCCGGTGCCGAGCGAGGGCGCTCAGCGTTCATCCGCCATGGGCGATTTCAACTGGGCGATCTTTTCCAGCACCAAGCACCCGAAGGAGGCTTTCAAGGCTTTGGAATTCTTCGCGTCGAAGGATGTGACCATGTACAAGGATTTCGGCCAGCTTCCGGCCCGCTCCGACCTTCCGGTCCCGCCTACGGGCAATGCCCTGAAGGATTCAGCGCTCGCCACCTTCGTGGAACAGCTGAAATATGCGCAGCCTCGCGGCCCTTCGCCGGAATGGCCGAAAATCTCGAAAGCCGTACAGGACGCGATCCAGGCAGCCCTGACAGGCCAGATGGAGCCGAAGGCCGCGCTCGATCAGGCAGCTGCGAAGATCAAGTCGATCGGGGGCTGAGCCAGCCGCCATCCCGCAGTGACGGCCCGGCACCCACCGCCGGACCGTCATCCAGGCTTCAGCGAGGTTTCGATGAAAAGAATGTTCTCCAGCATCACGGATGGCCGTGGCTTCGACCTTGTTCTGGTCGGGGTGCCCTTCGCGTTTCTCCTGGCGCTGTCAGGACTTCCGCTGCTCTACAACATCCTGATGAGCTTCCAGGAAGTGGACATGTTCAGCCTTGGCAGCGTCATCCGGCCTTTCGTCGGCTTCAAGAACTACGTGGACCTGTTCACCCAGCCTGAAACCATGTCCATCCTCAGGAACACGATTGTCTTCGTGGTGGGATCGATCACGGGGCAGTTCCTCGTCGGCTTTGCGCTCGCCCTGTTCTTCTGGATCAATTTTCCCGGCGCGTCCTGGCTGCGGGGCCTGTTTCTGGTTTCCTGGGTCATGCCCGGTCTCGTCGTCGGTGCCATCTGGAACTGGATCCTGTCGGGCGATTTCGGCGTGCTCAATTTTCTGTTGCAGCAAACCGGCATCATGGACGGCAATATCTTCTGGCGGTCCGACCCGAATTTTTCACTCTGGGCGGTCATCCTGGCCAATATCTGGCTCGGCACCTCCTTCAACATGATCCTGCTTGCCACCGGTCTTGCCGCCATTCCGGCAGATCTCTACGAGGCGGCGGAAATGGACGGCGCCAATGCCTGGCAGCGCTTCTGGACCATCACTCTGCCGATGATGCGCTCCACCATCGGCGCCATCATCGCGCTCGGGCTGATCTTCACCCTGCAACAGTTCGATCTGTTTGCAGCGATTACCGACGGCGGCCCGAACAATTCCTCCAATGTCGCGCAATACTGGGCCTGGGATCTTTCCTTCCGGCAATATGATTTCGGCAAGGGCGCCACCATTTCCGTCATCATGACCGTCTTCGTGATGTTTGCCGCAGCCGTCTATGTCCGCTCCACACGTCACGAGGTGCGCGGATGAGTGACAATGCGCGCAACCGGCTGCTGCTCGCCCTGTCCATCGTGATGGCGGCGATCTATCTCTTCCCGCTCTACTGGATGTATGTGACGGCGCTGAAAAGCGGCTCGGAAATGTTTGCCACGCCGCCCAGCTTCTGGCCCTCGTCTGCCCAATGGAGCACCTTCGCATATGTCTGGGAAAGCCGGAACATGGGCCGCTACCTGTGGAATTCCACGGTCATCGCCTTCGGTGCGGTGGCCCTGATCGCGATCCTGGGCACCGGCTGCGCCTATGTGCTGGCGCGCTATCGCAACATCTGGGTGGATGTCGGGTTGTTCCTCATCCTGATGTTTCAGGTCCTGCCTGCCTCGCTGATGATAACACCGATCTTCGTGGGCTTTTCGCAACTGGGCCTGCTCGAATATCCGCGCCTTGCCGTCATCCTGGCGATTACCGCCAAAAGCATGCCCTTCTTTGTCGTGCTCGTGCGCGCAACCTTCATGGCCGTGCCGATGGAGCTGGAGGAGGCGGCGCTTGTGGACGGCAATTCCCGCATCGGCGCCTTCTTCAACATCGTTCTGCCGCTGGCGCGCAACGGCATTCTGGTCAGCGCCATCCTCATCTTCATGCAGGCCTTCGGCGAATTCGTCTATTCCAAATCGATGATCCAGGACATCCAGCTCCAGCCCGCCAGCGTCGGGCTCAATTCCTTCATGGGCCCGAACACCAGCGAGTGGAACAACATCATGGCCTACGCGACGATGTATGTGACGCCCATCCTTGCCATCTTCGTTCTCTTGCAGCGCCGCATCGTGTCCGGACTCACATCGGGAGCCTTGAAATGACCCACCAAATCGAACTCTCGGCCGTCAACAAATATTACGGTGCCTATCACGCGCTGAAGGATATCGACCTTTCCATTCGGAAGGGCTCGTTCGTCGCACTCGTCGGCCCGTCCGGCTGCGGCAAGTCCACGCTGCTGCGCTCGCTGGCGGGGCTCGAAACCATATCGAGCGGCGATCTCGTCATCGCCGGAAAGCGCATGAACGGGGTGCCGCCCCGAAAGCGGGATCTGGCCATGGTGTTCCAGTCCTATGCGCTCTACCCGCATATGACCGTCGAACAGAACCTGACCTACAGCCTGAAGATCAACGGGGTCGGCAAGGCGGAGAGGAAAAGGGCGGCCGCCGACGTCGCGGCGATTACCGGATTGTCGAACCTGCTGCACCGATATCCCCGCGAACTGTCGGGAGGGCAACGTCAACGCGTCGCGATGAGCCGCGCCATCATCCGCAACCCGCAGGCCTTTCTTTTCGATGAACCGCTGTCGAATCTCGATGCAGCATTGCGTGTCCACATGCGCAAGGAGATCAGGGCGCTGCATGATCGCCTCGGCGCGACGTCGGTCTATGTGACCCATGACCAGGTCGAGGCGATGACGATGGCGGATCATGTCGTCGTGATGCGCAATGGCGTCATCGAGCAGCAGGGCAGGCCGCTCGATCTATATGACCGGCCAAGCAATCGCTTCGTCGCCGGCTTCATCGGCTCGCCGGCGATGAATTTCATTCCGGCGCGATCGACGCCTGACGGCAGAGCCCTTGTTCTGGATCTTGCCGAGCCGCAAACCATCCCTTTCGATTGCCCCCTGCCGGCGGAGCGTGCCTTGATCGTCGGCATCCGCCCGGAGCATCTTACTTTAGCCGCGCCTGATGCCGCCGGCTTCAACGTCGACGTCGCGGCAGTTGAAACGACCGGCGCGGTGACGTTCATCACGACTGCGACAACGCCCGAGATTGTCATTGCCTTGAACGGCAGGAGCGTGGTGGTCGCGGGCGAAACCATTCGGCTGACGTTTTCCGGTGACCATGTCCATCTGTTCGACGCCGAGACTGAACAGCGCCTCAAATGATCGTGCTGGCGCTATCGGTGTTTCGGTTGCCGTTGGGAAAAATTCCAGTTCATGGAGATGCGTCGCCAAGTAGAAGGCTGACGCGGCTGAGCGCAAATGAGAATGCATTCAAACCCCGACCCGCTTCGAACAGGAGAGCCCCGCCTGTTGTTCTTGCCCCGATCAGGCTTCTCAAGGTGAGCCTGCGTTTTAGTCGCGCAACCCTTCAATGCCGCGGTACTGCCGGACCGACAGCAATCGATCCGGCACTAGCTGAGGCTGCTTTCCAAAGATTGCAGATGCTCGGAGCAGACCGATTTGACCAGGGCGAGCAGAATTTCAGTCCGCTCTCCCAGCCACGAGAGGGCGGCCTCGCTGATCTCGTAATGCTTCGAGTACCGCGCCTTCACATAGGCTTCGTTCAATGTGTTGAACCAGGCGCGCTCGCGGTGCTGATCGCGCGGGAACGCCTCGGCCAGACGCCGGTCCTGTTCCTCGGCGAGAGAGCGCAGGAACTTGATGTTGTGGGAAGGCGGACCATAGTTCGTCAACGTCAGCAGGACGCAAGAATAGGCTTGCTCGAGCGATTGATGGAGAAGAAACGCAGCTTCTTTGTTGCGGCCCCTGCTGAGCGTGTATTGCGAGGTATCAAGAAAGCCGACCGCGGTGGGATAACGTTCTTCAAAATGTTCCCTCGCGATTCTCGAACGATCTGCCGGCGACAGCGGCTGCGGCTCCGCCAGCGGCTCGTCATCCAGTCCATAGAGGATGATGCCTTCCTTGCGAATGTCGGAGAAGAAGTACTGTCCCTCTTTCAGGTAGGTGTTCACCTCGCGCCTGGAATGGACGATGAAGCTGACCGGCGTTTCGATCGACGTGTCGCGGATCAGCCGGTCGGCGGCCTTGTACCAATAGTCGGCGAATTCGCAGAGCCTGCGGTCGTTGACGATGATCAGCAAATCGAAATCGGAGCGATAGCCTTTCATGGTGAACGGCTCGTCGACCCATCCACCCTTGGCATAGGAGCCGAACAGGATGATCTTCAGGATCCGGCCGCGCTTCTTGAACTCGGCCGTCCCATGTTTCAGCGCATCCTCGAACTCCTCGTGCAGGATTTCCAGAGCCCTGCGGAGTTCTCGCTGTTTGCGCGGGGGCATATGATCGAGCGACGATTTCATGAGCAATCGATAGGTGAAAGAACCCGCACCGTCCACTGTCAGTTCTGTTAGTCCCACACCGGAATGCGAGTTTGATCCCGGTGCTCCAGCGAAGGACGGCGGCCCGACGTTGCACCTGCTCATGATCCTGGGCTGCGACGCAGACCTTTTCCGGATGATCTCGATCGCCTCCGATGGCGCGCTGACAACGTCGCCTCCGGTGGTTACCCAATGTACTTCGATGGAATATTCGCTTCCATCAGGCGTCGGCCGCTACTAGCAAAGCAGCCTTCCGAGCCTGCTACGTCATTGCCCTGTCTCCGACTCGTCCTATCTCTTGCGCGGGACGGTCAGCGAGAGATGACGCGCATGCCGATAGACAATGCGAGATTGGCTCCGATGCAGCCGGGTGTATCTGTGGAGGAGCTGAAGGCGGCTTTGGGGACGAGCTGGAAGGAGCCGAGCCTACAGGCGGAAGGCCATCTGCATATCGAGGAATTCGGCACGCGCATTACCGCCGATGGCAGGCTCGGCGAGGTTCATTTCCGCGCCCCCTTCGAACTTCCCCCTATCCATGACGTCAGGATGGGAATGCCGGCCGAAGAGCTGCATCGGCTTTATCCCGGTGTCGAGCGCATCTCGGACGAGCGGGAGAAATATGGCTGGACCATGCTGGAGACGAACCTGTCGGATACGCTCACGCTCGGCGTCGGCATCAGGGAGGATGTCGTCAGGATCATCAGTCTGACGGATCCGACGGCGGTCTATCCGGAGCGGCCCTATAAATATGCCGATCCCAGCCTTACCGAGGCCTACGACCTGGCGATGACCGATCCTGTCGATCTCGCCCGCCGTCCGAATAGCGGCTGGTGCTACGGCCGCCCGCCGGGCATCGATGCCAACAGATGGCCGGTTAGCACCACCAACGGCATGCCGCTTCGCCACGCCTTCACGGTGAAACTGCCGCCGCAATACCGCACGCTCGGGGATGAGTATGTGGCGATCTCACTCTTTGTCGACGAACAATGGGAAACGCCGCCGGCAAGCGGAAACGTGGACAACGGAGGCGCACGCCAGGCCGATCCGCGCCGCTTCGACATGGAATTCATGGACAACGCCTACGTTCTCTTCTGGCTGACGGAAGAGGAGTTTGCAGCACCGCTCGGCGCACCGCCGGCAATCGAGGGCGCTTTTGTTCCCGGCTGGCTCTCGAAATCGCCGCTCGATTATTTCGGCGAATTCAACCTGCCGAGAACGGTGGCCGAGCAGCAGGCGAAAAGCGTCTTTTCGCCCGGCGGACTTGCCGTCAACGAACTTCTGGCGGCAGCCCGGCCTGCGAGGGGCTGGAAGAACCTGCCGGGAACAGAAGCGCTCGACTACGGTTGGCCGATCGAGATCACCTTGCGCGAGGGCGACCCGAATGTCGGAAAGCCAGCGCGCGAATTCAGGCACGAAAACGAGGTCAGCGGCTATATCGCCGCCTATTCGGAAGAAGGCCAGGCTTTAGGGCTGGAGCGCTTTCAGGACTGGCACGCCCATCTCGGCGGCACGATGTTTCCGATGCAGGGTTATCCCGATTTCTCGCCCTTCTACATCGAGCTCTCGGAGATCTTCGGCGGCTTCAATTTCGGCGACGGTGTCGCACAGATCGACCTCAAGGAGATGAAGCTCGAATGGGCCTGCTGATGCTGGAGAAATTTGAAGATGGCTGCCAGTTGCCGGGCGCAAGCCCGGCTGAAATCGCGGCCTGCGAGGCGAAGCTGAAGATTATCCTGCCGGCGGAGATCAAGGCCTTCCTTGCCGCCTACAACGGTTTCAACGGCGAGGTCGGCCAAGGTTATCTGGTCCTGTGGAGTGCGGCGGAACTTGCCGGGGCTGACGGCTACGAGATCTTCGAATTCCGCGACGACCAGCTGTGATCTCAACCCCGGCAGCTCTATCTCCATATCCGGTAAGGCGAAGGCAAACTGGACTCTAGCAACCTGGGAGAAGAGCCGAGCTGCACGGCTTTGCAGCTCAGTTTGGTGACCAAGAGACAGGCCTCCAGATTACCTGCATAGGGGTCCAGTGACCAAGCAATCTTCGGCGGATCAGTATTTCTGCTCGCCAAAGCCATGCCGCCAGACCAGCTTGGATCTATATCCGTTGACGGAATCAGCCTCCGCAAACATTCCAGCTTCGTGATGATCGTACGAATATTGACGTAGTAGACGCACCACCAAGTTTTATTTTGCTGATTGTCGATGGCGACGCCATGAACCCACCAAACGCGATCTATAAGCTGCGTATTGTGCGCGCGAAACTCGTAGCGATAGCCCATTTGGGCTGTGGCTTGCGTTGAGATAAAAAATATCGCTCCGAAGAAAGCAGATTTGCTCATGACGCCCTCTTGGCCGTTATAAGGCAAATTCTACTATTTCATCGCGCGAACACATCGCCACCTTTTGACGTAGGCTAAGCCTTCCCGGTCCTGTGTCGAGACTTTGCTCCAGCAATCGACCTTGCGGCAGCTAGCCAAGTTTCGAGCGCGTCGACTGGCCGCTCGACCGCTGCGCCGGGTCGCGCTAGCGTAATAGCTCGAAGCCTGTTGCACTGAACGATGGCCTGACTGCTCCATCGCCTCGGGAAGCGGAAAACTCGCCGCTCTCAATCTTCGCGGCAACCATTCAAGCACTCAACGCCTTGACCGGCTGGCCAGTGAGATAGACGACTTCGTCGTGATCGCCGCTGCTGGTTTTGGTGCGGCCTAGATGAATGGCCAAAGAGGGGAGGGTGGGCCGTTCTCGACGACGATCGGTGCCTCGGCCGCCATCTGCTCGATGCGAAGAGCGGCAATCTCGCTGCGCCGTCTTCCGCCGGATGCAAAAGACCATCAGGATTGCCCGGTCGCCGCTCAAATGGTTTGCGCACATCGTCGGCCAACCCAAGGAACGAGCCTTCCTTGTCTCTCACAATCGAGCACCGAGATCGACAAACAAGAGCCCGATTAGTCCACCCATGGGTCAATGATGTCTATTCCAAAGCCTTCGAAATCCTTGGTGCTGCGCGTCGCAAGGGTCAATTGGTGAGCCACGGCGGTAGCGGCAATCAGGCCGTCCATGGTGGGGAGTCCGCGACCACTTCGCTTGGCAAGAGCCATGAGATCACCCAAAGCCAAGGCGACAGGCGCTTCCACCGGAATGATCCTGTTTTCGAAGCGTTGAGGCAGATCATGCGTGAGCCATTCATCCAGAGCGTCGCGCTTTCGCCCACCATCCATCAGCGCGACACCGCGGCGAATTTCAGCAATCGAGACAATGCTGATGAATGTGCGGTCTTCGTCCAGCCCGTGGAGCCACTTCAGGACGCCGTCATCGGGGCGAGGTTTTGTAACTTCCGACAGAACGTTCGTGTCGAGGAGTTGTCTCATAAGGACAAGTCGCGCGGCTCGTCGTGTTGCCGCTCAATATCCAGATCGGCGCCACGCAGAGGCGATCCCAAAAGATATTCCGCAAGCGATCCCCTGCGTGCAGTCTTCTTCTGCCACTCTTCGGCAGAAACGACCACCACGCTCGGCTTCCCATTGCGGGTAATGGTCTGAGGCGCCAACTGCGCGCGCTCCATGACTTCCGAAAGCTTTGCCTTCGCGCCAGCGACCGTCCAGCTCATATCATCGTGCCTTGATGCATGCATAGTCTCACCTGTAACCAACATGACTATAGTGACTATAGTGCGTGGGAAGTGAACCTGCAAGCGGGCGGCCGGACGATGGAGGGCAGGCGCCAGCTATAGCCTTGAAGCCTTGGTCAGATTCACGCGGAGGCGATCCCTTCGCCGCTGATCTCTGCGAGTAACCCCTGCGGATGGGTGGCCAAGCCGCTTCTGGACGTAGCGCTCATCGACCTCGGCACAGGAGGCAGGCCAGCGCGAAGGGAATGACCGGAGAACTTGAAGGCGCGCTCGGTCTCGCCGAGATCGCCGCGAACGCCGGCGGCTATTGCACACGTGCATAGCCTATAAGACGTTTGGTGCCGGCGATGGATTGGCGACTTGCCGTTTTGCCATGGTTTTGTCGCGCGCTTTCGGGTGTATTGTAAAAATAAGTAACGCGAGAAAATGAACGGATGTGAGCGTTTTTTGGAAACTTCCAACTCTTGCTCAAATAACCTCATCTTGTTATATGACTACTATAGTCACAGATGGAGCCCGATGTGAGAGAAATCCAGCTCAAGGATGCCAAGGCGACGTTTTCTGCGGTTATCGACCAGGCCATCCATGGCAATCCGGCCATCATCACTCGGCACGGCAAAAAGGAAGCCGTAGTGCTTTCATTCGAGGAGTATGAAAAACTATCCCGCGTGCCAAGCTTTGGCCGTTTGTTGGCAGCGTTCCCCGGCGATGAGGCTGATATCCCTGCTCGCAGCAGCAACCCGGCCCGAGACGTTGATCTCTGATGTTCCTGGTCGATACGAACGTCATATCCGCCCTCGCCCCGTCCAAACGGCAAAGTTCCGGCCAGCTGGTCGAATGGCTCGATAAGGCAAGTTCGCAATTGTTTTTGTCGGTCATTTCGGCCGCTGAGGTCAAATCCGGGATCGCCAAAGCCGAGCGGGATGGTGCGACCACCAAGGCACAGCGGCTGAACGATTGGTGGGAGAGCATCGAATATCTCTACGCGCAGAAGCTGTTACCGTTCGATCTCAGGTGCGCGCATGCTGCTGGCCGGATTCTTGATGACGCTCGCGCCCACCGGCCGGGTTTTGAAGACATTGCGATAGCCGCCACGGCTAAAGTACATGGATTGACGGTCTTGACTCGCAATATGCGCCATTTCGGGCCCTTGGGCGTTCAGGTACTCGATCCGTTTGAGGCATTGCCGGAGTTGTAGGGGAGGGGGCCTTCTCGGGAAGTCCGGCAGTTCAAATGAGATTGGTCGGGAGACGAGGACTTCTCAGTCGTACCGAGTTCATCCTGGTTTAAAGCAGCCGCGCCGCGCGACCACTGCGCGTGGTCGCGTTGTTATAGTAGCTTGATGCCTGTTGCACGGATCGGTGCCGAGACTGCTCCATAGCCTCGGGGAGGGGGATACCGCGGTTCGCCGCTTCGGTCAGATATCCCGACCGCAAGCTGCGCGCCGAAAACTCCCCACTATCCAGCCCCGCCATCGTCGCTCGTTGTTTGATGATCGCATTGACCGACTGCGGATCGAGCGCGCGTCGAGAAACCGTCCCCCAGCGTCCGATCCCGCGAAACACGCTTCCACTCTCGATCTTGGCCACTGTAGCTTTTACTTCCCGATTTCAATTGAAGCGCTAAGCTGAAACTCCCGTACCGAGAATAGTGCTAACGGTTTCGCGCCGGCAAGGGGGCTTTGCGGCTCAGGGCACTTACTCAGGCGCCGGCGCCCCTCGTTCGCGGTAGGACGGGAGATCCCGCGCGTTTTCCGGAACTGGACGTGCTTGCAGGTCTGCGATTAGCGTTTTCATCTCACTGATTTCCCGAACTTGGGCGTCAATGATCTCGTCCGCCAGCTTTCGCACCCGTGGGTCTCTGATATGGGCGCGTTCGCTTGTCATGATCGCTATCGAATGATGTGGTATCATCGCTTTCATATAGCTGACGTCGTAAACCGTTTCCTGGCTGCGCACCAGCCAGAGCGAACCAGCGAACACAACAACGCTTGCCGCGATGATGGCTGCGTTGGTGGTCTTGTTTTTGTACATCGACCACATGAACGCCATCATAATGATTGCCATGACGGCGCCCATCAACAAAGCCATCCAGGTCCTTGTCTGGCTATAGGTCACATGATCGAGAGCGTGGGTGTTGAGGTACATCAACCAGAACATGACCACCGTCGATGTGACGATCATTGCGGCAAAGCGGCCGTAAGACATGGTTGGCTCCTTTTGGGAAGTATGACGAACATGTCTCGGGCATGATTGTTCCAGATCGGTGAACTCGAAAGCTATTGTTCCTAGGATGAATCGACATTCATCGCAGCCAGATCATAGCGGCGACGAGATAGAGGAAGCCTTGGAAGTGAATGGTTCTGCGGTCGTAGCGCGTCGCGAAGCGGCGGAAGTGCTTCATTCGGTTGAAGCACCGCTC
>NZ_PVBK01000040.1:0-6465 GCF_002968535.1 Neorhizobium sp. T7_12
GCTGTTGACTTCAAACTGGGGTCGGCTCTATAACCCGCTCACTGAACGAGGGCGGCGGCGCTGCTGGCGACGACGACTTTCGTTCTTCAGAAATCACTGATTGATTGGCGCATGCTGGTTGGGACCGAGTTTCGGTTTGGTCTCTGGATGTATCGCTGTTTGAGAAGTTTTGACGGTTTGGCCCTTGGGTTTTGAAGCGTCGGTTATTTGACAATTGAAGATGAGAAGAAAGAGAAACGTGGTCGGCGGTTTTCGCGGATCGGGGTTTAGGCCCTGATCTATGGAAGACAAATGACGGTCACGTTTTGAACAAGAGAACACCTGGTTTGGTGCGCAGTGATGCGGACCTGATCATAGTGAGTTCTCGTCGATTCAGAACAAGAGTGATTAGTCGGATTGGATTCTCAACTTGAGAGTTTGATCCTGGCTCAGAACGAACGCTGGCGGCAGGCTTAACACATGCAAGTCGAGCGCCCCGCAAGGGGAGCGGCAGACGGGTGAGTAACGCGTGGGAATCTACCCATCCCTACGGAACAACTCCGGGAAACTGGAGCTAATACCGTATACGCCCTTCGGGGGAAAGATTTATCGGGGATGGATGAGCCCGCGTTGGATTAGCTAGTTGGTGGGGTAAAGGCCTACCAAGGCGACGATCCATAGCTGGTCTGAGAGGATGATCAGCCACATTGGGACTGAGACACGGCCCAAACTCCTACGGGAGGCAGCAGTGGGGAATATTGGACAATGGGCGCAAGCCTGATCCAGCCATGCCGCGTGAGTGATGAAGGTCTTAGGATTGTAAAGCTCTTTCACCGGAGAAGATAATGACGGTATCCGGAGAAGAAGCCCCGGCTAACTTCGTGCCAGCAGCCGCGGTAATACGAAGGGGGCTAGCGTTGTTCGGAATTACTGGGCGTAAAGCGCACGTAGGCGGATATTTAAGTCAGGGGTGAAATCCCAGAGCTCAACTCTGGAACTGCCTTTGATACTGGGTATCTTGAGTATGGAAGAGGTAAGTGGAATTGCGAGTGTAGAGGTGAAATTCGTAGATATTCGCAGGAACACCAGTGGCGAAGGCGGCTTACTGGTCCATTACTGACGCTGAGGTGCGAAAGCGTGGGGAGCAAACAGGATTAGATACCCTGGTAGTCCACGCCGTAAACGATGAATGTTAGCCGTCGGCAAGTTTACTTGTCGGTGGCGCAGCTAACGCATTAAACATTCCGCCTGGGGAGTACGGTCGCAAGATTAAAACTCAAAGGAATTGACGGGGGCCCGCACAAGCGGTGGAGCATGTGGTTTAATTCGAAGCAACGCGCAGAACCTTACCAGCCCTTGACATGCCCGGCTAGCTACAGAGATGTAGTGTTCCCTTCGGGGACCGGGACACAGGTGCTGCATGGCTGTCGTCAGCTCGTGTCGTGAGATGTTGGGTTAAGTCCCGCAACGAGCGCAACCCTCGCCCTTAGTTGCCAGCATTCAGTTGGGCACTCTAAGGGGACTGCCGGTGATAAGCCGAGAGGAAGGTGGGGATGACGTCAAGTCCTCATGGCCCTTACGGGCTGGGCTACACACGTGCTACAATGGTGGTGACAGTGGGCAGCGAAGGAGCGATCCCGAGCTAATCTCCAAAAGCCATCTCAGTTCGGATTGCACTCTGCAACTCGAGTGCATGAAGTTGGAATCGCTAGTAATCGCGGATCAGCACGCCGCGGTGAATACGTTCCCGGGCCTTGTACACACCGCCCGTCACACCATGGGAGTTGGTTTTACCCGAAGGTAGTGCGCTAACCGCAAGGAGGCAGCTAACCACGGTAGGGTCAGCGACTGGGGTGAAGTCGTAACAAGGTAGCCGTAGGGGAACCTGCGGCTGGATCACCTCCTTTCTAAGGAAGCTGTGGAATGGTAAGACGATTGGCCTGATCTTCGGATCTCCCCAATATGAACCTTCCCGTGCTTTTTAGAACAATAGATGGCACCAGTCAGGTGACCATCGAAACGCAATACGCCACGGAATTACTTCGGTAATCGGATGGTATGGCGAACCCGCCGACTACGTTTCTCTTTCTTCAAAAGGATATGAACCATTGGTTTGCGCTCACGCGTCTGTTCGCATGTCTTCGACATGCTGACGCTCCGCGAGGGCGCCGGACGACCGGCGACGGCTCGCTGAGCCTGTATGGGCGGTTTACGTTTGGGCTTTCGAGCCTGGCGAGATGGGCCCGTAGCTCAGTTGGTTAGAGCACACGCTTGATAAGCGTGGGGTCGGTAGTTCGAGTCTACCCGGGCCCACCATTCTTGGTTCGCCGCTGTTGGTTTGCTTGATGGTTTACCTGATCCTGGCGTTTGCGCGTCAGGTGTTTGTGATGGTTGGGGCTGTAGCTCAGCTGGGAGAGCACCTGCTTTGCAAGCAGGGGGTCAGCGGTTCGATCCCGCTCAGCTCCACCAATTCACTTTGGTGTCGAGACGAGCGGCAAGACATATCCTTTGAAGAAAATAAAGTTTGCATCACTTCGATGAAGTGCTGCCTGTTCTGCAAAAATCGTGAAGAGAAGATTGATCTGGAGGCTTCCAGGTATGGGTTTAGGCCCGTGTCCGAAGCCGGTTCCAATGATGTCGTTGATGGCCTAGCCGGCCGGATACGAAAGAGGGGCCGGAATAGGTAGGAAGCTTGTCACTCTGGTCGGTCGTTGTTGTCATTTTGAGGGACTTGTCCTGAAGAATGGCTCTGATGACTTACTGATGGCCGTTGCCTGACCGCGCGGTCCTGGATCACATCTCGAGAAGCTGGTCTTAAAGACAAGTTTGTAAGCGGGTCGCTCGGCGTGACCCCAATCAAGCAAGCTTGTCGAACACGTCGATGGCATCATGAGAAGGGCTGGTTGTAAAAGGTAACCGGTCCGCCACGCATTGGGGAAACCTGATGGGTGGCTATATTGATGAGCATTGGCAATGAGAACGATTAAGTGTCGTAAGGGCATTTGGTGGATGCCTTGGCATGCACAGGCGAAGAAGGACGTGATACGCTGCGATAAGCCGTGGGGAGCTGCGAATGAGCTTTGATCCATGGATCTCCGAATGGGGCAACCCACCTTAGATACCTAGAAAGTTTAAGCCGTCTTTCGGGACGGTTTAGGTTTCTAGGTATTGTTAAAAGGTATCTTACCTTCGAATAAAATAGGGGTAAGAAGCGAACTCGGGGAACTGAAACATCTAAGTACCCGAAGGAAAGGACATCAACCGAGACTCCGTAAGTAGTGGCGAGCGAACACGGACCAGGCCAGTGGCAATCAGGAATAAAGCCGAACGCTTTGGAAAAGGCGGCCGTAGCGGGTGATAGCCCCGTAGGCGTAGAACACTGATTGTCCTAGAGTAGGGCGGGACACGTGAAATCCTGTCTGAACATGGGGAGACCACTCTCCAAGCCTAAGTACTCGTGCATGACCGATAGCGAACAAGTACCGTGAGGGAAAGGTGAAAAGCACCCCGACAAGGGGAGTGAAATAGAACCTGAAACCGGATGCCTACAAACAGTCGGAGGGCGCAAGCCTGACGGCGTACCTTTTGTATAATGGGTCAACGACTTAGTGTAACTAGCAAGCTTAAGCCGGTAGGTGTAGGCGCAGCGAAAGCGAGTCTGAACAGGGCGTTCAGTTAGTTGCATTAGACCCGAAACCGAGTGATCTAGCCATGAGCAGGTTGAAGGTTGGGTAACACCAACTGGAGGACCGAACCCGCATCTGTTGCAATAGATTGGGATGACTTGTGGCTAGGGGTGAAAGGCCAATCAAACTCGGAAATAGCTGGTTCTCCGCGAAAACTATTTAGGTAGTGCGTCGATCGAATACCCCGGGGGGTAGAGCACTGGATGGGCTATGGGGACTCACCGTCTTACTGATCCTAACCAAACTCCGAATACCCGGGAGTACTAATCGGCAGACACACGGCGGGTGCTAACGTCCGTCGTGAAAAGGGAAACAACCCTGACCTCCAGCTAAGGTCCCCAAGTCATGGCTAAGTGGGAAAGGATGTGAGGATCCCAAAACAACCAGGATGTTGGCTTAGAAGCAGCCATCATTTAAAGAAAGCGTAACAGCTCACTGGTCTAATTAAGGGTCTTTGCGCCGAAAATGTAACGGGGCTAAAGCCATGCACCGAAGCTGAGGATACGTCGCAAGACGTGTGGTAGCGGAGCGTTCCGTAAGCCTGTGAAGGAGGACCCGTGAGGGCCTCTGGAGGTATCGGAAGTGCGAATGTTGACATGAGTAACGATAAAGAGGGTGAGAGACCCTCTCGCCGAAAGACCAAGGGTTCCTGCTTAAAGTTAATCTGAGCAGGGTTAGCCGGCCCCTAAGCCGAGGCAGAAATGCGTAGGTGATGGGAACCACGTTAATATTCGTGGGCCTGGTGGTAGTGACGGATCGCAAAAATTGTTCAACCTTATTGGATTGGTTGGGCAGTGGGGCGGTTCCAGGAAATAGCTCCACCGTATAGACCGTACCCGAAACCGACACAGGTGGTCAGGTAGAGTATACCAAGGCGCTTGAGAGAACTATGTTGAAGGAACTCGGCAAATTGCACGCGTAACTTCGGAAGAAGCGTGACCCCATTTTGGGCAACCATGATGGGGTGGCACAGACCAGGGGGTAGCGACTGTTTATCAAAAACACAGGGCTCTGCGAAGTCTAAAGACGACGTATAGGGTCTGACGCCTGCCCGGTGCTGGAAGGTTAAGAGGAGAGGTGCAAGCTTTGAATCGAAGCCCCAGTAAACGGCGGCCGTAACTATAACGGTCCTAAGGTAGCGAAATTCCTTGTCGGGTAAGTTCCGACCTGCACGAATGGCGTAACGACTTCCCCGCTGTCTCCAACATAGACTCAGTGAAATTGAATTCCCCGTGAAGATGCGGGGTTCCTGCGGTCAGACGGAAAGACCCCGTGCACCTTTACTATAGCTTTACACTGGCATTCGTGTCGGCATGTGTAGGATAGGTGGTAGGCTTTGAAGCGGGGACGCCAGTCTTCGTGGAGCCATCCTTGAAATACCACCCTTATCGTCATGGATGTCTAACCGCGGTCCGTTATCCGGATCCGGGACAGTGTATGGTGGGTAGTTTGACTGGGGCGGTCGCCTCCGAAAGAGTAACGGAGGCGCGCGATGGTGGGCTCAGACCGGTCGGAAATCGGTCGTCGAGTGCAATGGCATAAGCCCGCCTGACTGCGAGACTGACAAGTCGAGCAGAGACGAAAGTCGGTCATAGTGATCCGGTGGTCCCGCGTGGAAGGGCCATCGCTCAACGGATAAAAGGTACGCCGGGGATAACAGGCTGATGACCCCCAAGAGTCCATATCGACGGGGTTGTTTGGCACCTCGATGTCGGCTCATCGCATCCTGGGGCTGGAGCAGGTCCCAAGGGTTTGGCTGTTCGCCAATTAAAGCGGTACGTGAGCTGGGTTCAGAACGTCGTGAGACAGTTCGGTCCCTATCTGCCGTGGGTGTAGGAATATTGACAGGATCTGTCCCTAGTACGAGAGGACCGGGATGGACATATCTCTGGTGGACCTGTTGTCCTGCCAAGGGCATAGCAGGGTAGCTATATATGGAATGGATAACCGCTGAAGGCATCTAAGCGGGAAACCAACCTGAAAACGAGTATTCCCTATCAGGGCCGTGGAAGACGACCACGTTGATAGGCCGGGTGTGGACGTGCAGCAATGCATGAAGCTTACCGGTACTAATCGCCCGATTGGCTTGATCGTTCTCATTGTTCATGCTCATCAAGCTTTGCTTGATGATGCCAAAGACCTTTGTCCTGACGCTGACGCGACCCAATGGGTCGCTACGCTGCGGGCGGCCCGCCAAACGATTGGCGACGGCCGCTGGCCTGTATGGGTGCCAAAAGCATTCGTCAGATCTGGAAAGGTTCAAAGACGTGTTCAAAAAGACTAAAAAATGAGGTTCGCCTCAACCAGCTTCTCACAATGTTGCGCTTCGTTGACCTGGTGGTCATTGCGGGGCGGCCGCACCCGTTCCCATTCCGAACACGGCCGTGAAACGCCCCTGCGCCAATGGTACTCCGTCTCAAGACGCGGGAGAGTAGGTCGCTGCCAGGTCTGCAAAACGCAACATATCTTCTCATAACGAAAACTAACGGCCCTTAAGCCGACCAAAGGGCCGCCCACAAGCGGCCTTTCGTCGTTTGAAGACCGGAAATACGAGGAAATCGCACCGCATATTCCAGGTGCGCCCTCACATGAGACAACTCGGCTTCGCCAAGTTGCTCAGGCAGAAGGCGTAACCGCCTAAGCGGTTACGCCATCGCGATAAATCCCGCAGGGATTTACGCACGGTCTTTTGCCGCAGGCAAAAACCTTATAACGCGGGGTGGAGCAGCCCGGTAGCTCGTCAGGCTCATAACCTGAAGGCCGCAGGTTCAAATCCTGCCCCCGCAACCAAATTCCAAAA
>NZ_PVBK01000041.1:0-3489 GCF_002968535.1 Neorhizobium sp. T7_12
GTAACCGGTGTTCTGCCCCCACATTGCCTGCCGCCGCCTGATCTGTGATCGACATTCCATGGATGAGCGACAAGGAGTTTCTCCATGGAGTCTACGTTGGAGGTTCTCACGAGGCGGCAGAGCCGTCGTGAGGTTCATCGTCAATGGCCGGACGAGCTCAAGGCGCGGATCGTATCTGAGAGCTTGCGTCCAGGCGCGACGGTGAATGAAGTGGCCGAGCGCCACGGGCTGAAGGCCAACCACCTGTCGTCGTGGCGGACACTGGCGCGGCAGGGCAAGCTGGTGTTGCCAGAGCCGGAAGACGCAGTCGAATTTGCGGCCATGGTCATCGAGACGCCAACGCCTGAGCAGCCAACGGTCAAAGCCGTCAGCCGCGCTGAGATAGTCGTAGGTGCGGTCACCATTCGTCTTGAGGAAGGGGCGTCTGCCGACCGGATCGCCGCTATCGCGCGTGCCTTGGCGGCGGCGACATGATCTTTCCCTCCAACCGTGTGCGGATCATGGTAGCGACCAAACCCGTGGATTTCCGCAAGGGTCATGACGGATTGGCGGCCTTGGTGAAGAACGAACTGCACAAGAACCCGTTCACGGGAACTGTCTTCGTGTTCCGGTCTCGCAAGGCGGACCGGCTGAAGCTGATCTACTGGGACGGCTCCGGCATCGTGCTGGCCTACAAGCGCCTGGAAGAGCACACCTTCACCTGGCCTGGCATCAAGGATGGATTGATGACGTTGACCAATGCCCAGTTCGAGGCGCTGTTTGCTGGCCTGGATTGGCGGCGGGTTCATGCCGTCCAGCCGAGAACCCCGCAGGCCATCGAATAGCTGCGGCACGATGACTCAGCACGGCAAATTCCAAAGGCAAACCGGCGCGGGATTTGATAGGTTCCGGCCATGCTAGATACGGCCGACCTTCCCGATGATGTTGCTGCCCTGAAGGCGATGCTGATTGCCGCACAGGCACGCGAGGCAGGTAAGGATGCCCAGATTGCCCGCAAGAATGAGCGGATCGAACAGCTTGAGAAGCTGGTTGCGGCTTTCAAGCAGGCAGCCTTCGGACGCAAGTCCGAGAAGGCCGATGCCGACCAGTTCGATCTGGCACTGGAAGACCTGGAAACGGCCATAGCCGCGATCCATGCCGAGGACGAGGCGGACGTTCCTGCTGGGAACAGGATTACCAAGTCACGCGCGATCAATCGCGGCTCTCTTCCAAAGCATCTTCCCCGTGTCGAAGAGGTGATCGAGCCGGAAAGCCTGGTCTGTGCTTGCGGCGGTTGCCTGCATTGCATTGGTGAGGATGTCTCCGAACGGTTGGATGTGGTCCCGGCGCAGTTCCGCGTGATCGTCACCCGTCGCCCCAAATATGCGTGCCGTGCCTGCACTGATGGTGTCGTCCAGGCCCCGGCTCCGCCCCGACTGATCCAAGCGGGCTTGCCGACGGAAGCGACAGTGGCCCATGTGCTGGTTTCCAAGTATGCCGATCATCTTCCGCTGTATCGGCAGGCTCAGATCATGAGCCGCCAGGGCGTTGATCTCGACCGCTCCACACTTGCCGACTGGGTCGGGCGAGCAGCGTTCGAATTGCGCCCCGTCTTCGATGCATTGATCACCGACCTGAAGCGCTCGACCAAGCTCTTCATGGACGAGACCCGTGCTCCGGTTCTCGATCCCGGCTCGCGCAAAACTAAGACCGGATACTTCTGGGCGCTCGCACGAGATGATCGACCTTGGAATGGCAGCGCTCCACCGGGCGTGGCCTTCACCTATGCGCCTGGTCGCGGGGGCATTCATGCCGAACGGATACTGCGGGGCTTCTCCGGCATCCTGCAGGTCGATGGCTATGCCGGATACAACAGGTTGATCGCACCTGACCGTGTCGGCCCGGACATTCGGCTTGCCTATTGTTGGGCACACGCCCGTCGCAAGCTGGTGGAGATCACCCGCAACGGATCAGCACCTATTGCGGAAGACGGCGTCAAACGTATCGGAGAACTGTATCGCATCGAGGCCAAACTGCGCGGCCTTGATCCGGAGGTTCGCTTTGCTGAACGACAGGAACGGTCTGCGCCACTGGTCGCCGACATGCAGACCTGGCTTGCCCATCACCGTGCTCGCGTTGCAATAAAGTCTCCACTCGGCGAGGCTCTAGCATACATGGCCAAATACTGGGATGGCCTGAAGCTCTTCCTGACCGACGGCCGCGTCGAGATTGATAACAACAGCGTCGAGAGAACCATCCGACCGATAGCCCTCAATCGCAAGAACGCGCTCTTTGCGGGCCACGATGCTGGGGCTGAGAACTGGGCGACCATCGCCTCGTTGATCGAGACATGCAAACTCAATTCTATCAATCCCAGTGCCTACCTAACCCGCACGCTCACCGCGCTTGTGAATGGTCATAAGCAGAGTGAGATCGCACGCCTTCTGCCTTGGGCTTACGAGGCGGGTTAAATTTGTCCGTCAGCCTTATGGCGTCTTCGCCCTTCCCACGATGGTTCGTCGACGCTTGCCGTCGTTTCACCCTCTTCCAGAGCGTGTCGGAGACAATACGCAGTGCCGGAATCTCCTGGACGATGTGCTGTTCTGGCAAGTTTAGCCGGGAGACCCGGCGTTCGCTCACGGGGTTCTTTCGGTAAGCCAGTCTGTTGAACACCAAGCGACCTATGTACAACTCGTTGTTCAAAATTCCGGTCCCTCTTCGGCGGTGGCCCCGGATCGCTGTTCCTCTCCAGGCCAGCCCACGAGGGCCAACTACCCCCTTCTTGTTAAGTTTTTCCGCAATAGCGTCCGGGCTAAAGCCCTTTGCATACTGCTCATATATCCAGACGATGACACAGGCTTCGTCGGCATTAATGTCTCTTAGGCCTCGGATCGGCTCACCGTCGGCTCCAAGAACCCTTTTAATCGAGTAGCCGTAGCAAATGCCGCCAGGCACTCGCCCTTTCTTTGCTACCGTCTTCATTCCTTCTCTTGTGCGATACCGAACCTGTTCCAGCATTTCACTGTTCAGGACGGCCCTTAGGCCAAGCTCCATGGACGACACCTGGGAGCTGCCATGAACGGTCCAAAGTTCGATTTCATGAAAGTGCAGCAGCTTCAGCACCTTTGCGCTGTGTTCGAGGTCTCGCGACAGGCGATCAAGGGTAAGGCAAAGAAGGACGTCGAATGCTCCTTGTCGCGCCCCCTTCAAGGCGGCCTGAAGACCTGGTCTTGTTTCGAAGCTAGCGCCGCTTACCCCCGCATCGACAAAGGTCTCACAAAGCGTCCAACCACGCTCTAAAACAAACGAAGTCCCTAAATCAAGCTGGGTTTCAATGGACGCAGGGTTTTGCTGATCTGTCGAATAACGCGCGTAGATGACCACTCTCTTGCACATTTCGGCCTCCCAAAGACAATGACAGGCGACGGTACCACGACCCACACGCTCAGTTGTCAGCGGAGGAGTAAGTTCGTTCAGGGGTGGTCAAGGTGCGGAGACAACAGCGCTTAC
>NZ_PVBK01000042.1:0-2539 GCF_002968535.1 Neorhizobium sp. T7_12
TGTAGGGGCTATTTAGTAATGCGACAGTTGGGCCAGTTAGAGATGCGACAGTCTCGCCTCTCGACGCACTGGTCAAAGCCAACGTTGGGAGCAAGGATGACGATCTTCAGCCTGGTCGAGACCATGAGCGGTTGGAGTTGTCATGTCCTGTTTGATCACCATGTCGCAGAAAGAATTGCATCGCCTTGAAGTCATCCAGAAGATTCGAGATGAACGCCTTAGCGTTGTCCAGGCGGCCGAATTGCTCGACCTCAGTCGAAGTCAGGTCCATCGGCTGCTGCAGGCCTATGACCGGGATGGTCCAGCCGGTCTCGTGTCGAAGAAGCGATCGCGTCCGAGCAACCGGCGTCACAGCGAGGAGTTTCGCAATGCGGCGCTGGATCTGATCCGCGAGCGCTATCTGGATTTCGGCCCGACATTGGCGCGCGAGAAACTGATCGAGTTGCACCGGATCTCTGTTGCCAAGGAGACATTGCGGCAATGGATGACCGAGGCCGGCATCTGGATCTCGCGCCGGGAACGCAAGAAACGGGTTTTCCAGCCACGTGGCCGGCGCGACTGCTTTGGCGAACTGGTGCAGATCGATGGGTCGCATCACTGGTGGTTCGAGAACCGCGGCCCCAAATGCGCCCTGCTCGTCTATATCGACGATGCCACTGGAAAGCTTCTGCATCTGCGCTTTGCCGGATCAGAGAACACGTTCGATTATCTGCATGCGACGAAGGCCTATCTGCAGCAATGGGGCAAGCCGCTGGCTTTCTACAGCGACAAGCATGGTGTTTTTCGTTCGACCCATTCGTCCGAGAAGGACCGGACGAGCGGCCTGACGCAGTTCGGTCGGGCGCTCTATGAGTTGAACATCGACATCATCTGCGCCAACACTCCGCAGGCCAAGGGCCGTGTGGAACGTGCCAATCAGACATTGCAGGACCGGTTGGTGAAGGAGATGCGGCTCCGCGGCATCGATACGATCGAGGCGGCCAATGCCTATGCACCTGCGTTCATTGCGGATTTCAACACTCGCTTTGGCAAGCAACCACGCAATCCGAAGGACATGCACCGACCCTTGGCCGACCATGAGAACCTCGATGGCGCCATGTGCAGGAAGGAAGTGCGAACGCTGTCGCAGGCCCTGACGCTGCGCTACGACAAGGTGCTGTTCATTCTCGATCCGACCGAGATTTCCAGACCTCTGGCGGGTAAGAAGGTGGTCGTCTGCGATTATCCGGACGGCCGCCTCGAGATCATGCACGAGAGCTTTGCCCTGCCCTACAGAACCTTCGACACGTTGCGCTCGGTGCATCGCGCCGAGGTGGTCGACAATAAGCGGTTGGACGACATGCTATCGGTCGTCGCTGAGATGCAGGCCGGTCGTGAACAGCAACGCAGCAAGGGTGGTCCTCGCCGCACCGGTCAGACGGATCATATGTTCGGCATTCGCGACGGCAGCACGGCGAACGGCTATCAGAAGCGGGGCCGCAAGCCGGGGCGAAGGACGGATTTCATGAACGATCCGGACGTGATTGCGAAGCGGGAGAAGGCATTGATGAGGCAGCCAGCGGCGGAGTAACGATCGTCAATGCACGCCGATGTCGCTTTGCGTATCCGATTCCAGTTGCAGGCAGGCTGGCCAAAGTGGCGTCTTGTGGAAGGATCCGTCCTGGAGAAGAGTGAGCCCCTCTCGTGCCTCGTAGAGCAAGCCGAGCCAGCATAAGCGCCGAAAGACGCCATACTGCAGATCGAATTTTAGCTCCCAGGCTTCTATGGTCATTTCGGTGTCGGAGACAGGCGCCATGTCTGGATAGAGGATCTTTACAACATCCAATGGCGTGCAACCTTCTCTGGCCTTGATATTGAGAAGATTGAGGAACATGCGCCACCAGCGTAACCGTGCTTGGACCTCGCTTCCTCGTTCGGTGGCGTGGACATACGAATAGAGGTAATCCGTGGCGACCAGATCGAAAAAAGCTTGCGGGTTCACCAGAAACTCCCGGCCGCGTCTGGTTGGCAGCAGCACATCCTTTTTCCGGCGAAGCAGCTTCAGATGACGGGTCATATCGCGCACGACCCAGAGCGGGGGCATATCGCTTTCGTTCAGCACCTTGTGCATGCTGTAAAGGTCTTCGGCTGTGAACCCTGGCCAGAGGAAGTGCACCGCGGCCCAATGCACGAACTTGCGGTTCATGGCTCCGGTCGCCGTCAGCCCGATGCCACCCTCACCGTCAGCATAGGCAACGGAAAGAAGCATGCCGCGAAGAAGTGGTGACAGCGCGGCGACATCGACGTCGCCCTGCAACTTGATTTCCGGAAGCATCGAGCGGCTTAGGTCCCTATCTTGCTACATACAGGCGCAAGCGAGTATCAACCGCCAAGGAAACAATTGCTACTGAGGAAGCTAAAGCCGAACGGGTGTGTTTATCACCCGCCCCCTCCCTACCCTTGCAAACCGGCCCAGCCGGTCCGGTCGGGGGCTAATTGTCGGAGCCAGTGTCGCATTTCTAACTGGCTGGCGAGGTTGCGCCTCCAATCAGCTTTGACA
>NZ_PVBK01000043.1:0-1901 GCF_002968535.1 Neorhizobium sp. T7_12
CAGCGAGCAATCTTACGGCGTTCGTCCAATCCAATCTGGGAGTAGGTGCGTCTCATTGCGTCTTCCTTGCGATTGATAACCCATTGGCATCATTCGCAAGTCGCACTTCATCCTTGAACCCACCCCGGCTACACGGTTTGTGACGGCGATGTTGAATTGTCCGCCGGTTTGCAAAGTTAAACTGTCACTTTGATCTGCCGCACGACACGCCGGCCAGCCCCGATCTGACCGGCTGGTCCGTGTTGCAAGGTGAGATCGGGGCGGGTGAGGGGCACAAACCGGCTTTAGCTTTGACAGCCAGATCGGCGGATCATTCCGCCGCATCAAGGCGGGAAAGCGCCTGCTGCCGTCGGGCGATGACAGTGGGATCGTTCATGAAATCCGTCTTCCTGCCCGGCTTGCGGCCACGCGGTTTGTAACCATTTTTGTCGCTGTTCGTCTTCACCTTTGGCGTCGGTCGCTCGTCCTGACGTTCCTTGATATAGGCCAGGACCTCACCGAGCCGCTTGTTCTCGGTGATCGCCGCATGCGTCACCCGCTGGTCCTTGTCGAACACCCGGTAGGGTAGGGAATGGCCCTTCCAGCGCACATCCAGCCGGCCATCGGCGAAAGCGTAGGTCTCGACATAGCGACCGACCAGTCCGCGTGTCACCTCATTCTCGTCCAGCAGGATCCGCCGGCGCTCATAGGAGAACGTCAACTGGGCGCCAACATAACGTTGCTCACGCTTGCACAAGACGTCGCGCAGCCGGTCCGGGGCAAGATTCAGCGGCCGATGCAGATCATCAGATCGGGCAGGGGGAACAGCAAACTGGCGGTTATAGCGCTCCATGAACCGAGGCAGGAAAGCGTTGCCGTCGTCCATGCCGCAGATACCCTCCAGGCGCAGATCCTTAATCAACCGGTCCTGCAGCGTCCGGTTCATCCGCTCGACGCGGCCCTTGGCCTGGCTCGAGTTTGCGCAAAGAATCTCGATGTTTAACTCGCAAAGTGCACGCCCGAACTGGGTCATGCCCTGGCCGCCCTTGGCGTCCTTCTTCGCAACCCGAAACACCGAATGCTTGTCGGAATAGAAGGCGACTGGAGCACCGTGCGCCTTCAGATAGAGTTCCAGCGCCTCGAAATAGCTGAACGCACTTTCCGATCGTACAAACCGCAACTGCATCAACCTGCCGGTCGCATCATCGATGAACACCAGCAATGAACATGGATCACCGCGATCTTCGAACCAGCGATGCTCGGAACCGTCGATCTGAACCAGCTCGCCACAGGCCTCGCGCCGCAGCCGCGGCTGATGGAACGTCCGTCGCTGCTTGCGCGACAACCAGATGCCGGCCTCCGTCATCCATTGCCGCACCGTCTCGCGCGACACCCGCAATCCATCGCGCTCGGCAAGCTTCTCGGCCGCCAAGGTCGGACCGAAATCCGCATAGCGTTCCCGAACCAGCGTCATCGCATAATCGCGAACCCCGTCACTGATCCGGTTGTTCGACGGCCGGCCGATCGCCTTGTGCCGGATCGACGCCGCGCCGCCAATTCGTATCCGCTCCAGCAGCCGACGCACCTGGCGCTCGCTCAGATCAAGCACATGCGCCGCTGAAACCACGGTCATCCGCTCGGCAACCACTTTCGATAAAATCTCGATCCGCTGCAGATCGCGCTCGCTCATCGCTATCAATCCCATCTGCAATCTCCCAGACGTCGCTCAGCGCCGGGGAGTGTGACATTCCAACTTTGCAGAAACAGGACATTCTAACTTTGCGGCTACACGGTTTGTCAAAGCTGATTGGAGGCGCAACCTCGCCAGCCAGTTAGAAATGCGACACTGGCTCCGACAATTAGCCCCCGACCGGACCGGCTGGGCCGGTTTGCAAGGGTAGGGAGGGGGCGGGTGATAAACA
>NZ_PVBK01000044.1:0-1504 GCF_002968535.1 Neorhizobium sp. T7_12
TTGGCGATCAGGTCGTCGACCACGCCGGGATCGGCAAGCGTCGAGATATCCCCGAGCGCGCCGAAGTCGTCCTCTGCGATCTTGCGCAGGATGCGGCGCATGATCTTGCCGGAGCGGGTTTTCGGCAGGCCGGGCGCGAACTGGATCTTGTCCGGTTGAGCGATCGGGCCGATCTCCTGGCGGACGTGCTTCACCAGTTCCTGACGCAGCGCATCGCTGCCTTCGTGGCCGAACATCAGGGTCACGTAGCAATAGATGCCCTGGCCCTTGATATTGTGCGGGTATCCAACGACAGCGGCTTCGGACACGAGACTGTGGGAGACCAGCGCCGATTCGACTTCCGCCGTGCCGAGCCGGTGGCCGGAGACGTTCAGCACGTCATCGACGCGGCCGGTGATCCAGTAATAACCGTCCTCGTCGCGCCGGCAGCCGTCGCCGGTGAAATATTTCCCCTTGTAGGTGGAGAAATAGGCCTGGATGAAGCGGTCGTGGTCGCCGTAGAGCGTGCGCATCATGCCCGGCCAGCTGTCCGCGATGCAGAGATTGCCGTCGGCCGCGCCTTCCAGCACCTTGCCCTCGTTGTCGACCAGTTCCGGCTTCACGCCGAAGAACGGCTTGGTCGCCGATCCCGGCTTCAGGTCGGTGGCGCCCGGAAGCGGCGTGATCATGTGGCCGCCGGTTTCCGTCTGCCACCAGGTATCAACCACCGGGCAGCGTTTGTCGCCGACCACGTTGTAATACCATTCCCAGGCTTCCGGATTGATCGGCTCGCCGACTGTGCCGAGCAGACGCAGGCTTGTCCGCGAGGAGCGTTTCACGAACTCGTCGCCGGCGCCCATCAGCGAGCGGATTGCCGTCGGCGCCGTGTAGAAAATGTTGACCTTGTGCTTGTCGATGATTTCCCAGAACCGGCCCTGATCGGGGAAGTTCGGCACGCCTTCGAACATCAGCGAGGTGGCGCAGTTCGCCAGCGGCCCGTAGACGATGTAGGAATGGCCGGTCACCCAGCCCACATCCGCCGTGCACCAGTAGATGTCGCCGTCATGGTAGTCGAACGTATATTCGTGAGTCATCGCCGCGAAGACGAGATAGCCGCCGGTCGTGTGCAGCACGCCTTTCGGCTTGCCGGTCGAACCTGATGTGTAAAGGATGAACAGCGGATCTTCCGCCTTCATCTTCGCCGGCTCGCAATGCTCCTTCACGGTGGCGATTTCCTGGTGGTACCAGAGGTCGCGGCCGGGCGCCCAGCCGGTCTTGCCGCCGGTGCGGCGCACCACCACGACCTTGTTGACGATCACGTGCTGGCGGGCCGCGATATGGATCGCGGTATCGGTATTGTCCTTGAGCGGCACCGGCTTGCCGCCGCGCACGCCCTCGTCGCAGGTGATCACGAAGGTGGACTGGCAGTCGATGATTCGGCCGGCCAGCGCTTCCGGCGAGAACCCGCCGAACACGACCGAATGCACCGCGCCGATACGGGCGCAGGCGAGCATCGCATAGGCCG
>NZ_PVBK01000045.1:0-1426 GCF_002968535.1 Neorhizobium sp. T7_12
GCCTTACCTCTTTTCATAGTGCCTACTGCGGTGCGAAGCTGCTTGGGCGCAGGTGATGCGGGTATGGTTGTCATTCTGGCTGTCCTTGATGGCTCCGGCTGCTGAGCCGCCCGCTTCACCGACCTGGATCGACCGCTGATTGCTCGATGCCCGTGATGGCTATGTAAGGCGATGTCGGCGTGTCTGGGCCTGCGCGGTCGCCACGTCATGCGAGGAGCGTCATGGAGATTTACGTTGGAATAGATGTTGCCAAGGAAACCCATTGGGCCTGCGCTCTCGATCCGCGCGCCCAGGTTTTGCTCGACCGCGCGGTCGAGAACGATCAGGCCGCGATCGAGCGCCTCGTCGCCGACCTGCGCGGCCTTGGTGGCGAGGTCGTGGTCGGGCTGGACATCACCGGATCGCTGGCGCGCTTCCTGGAGGCCATCCTCCTGGCCGAGGGGGTGCGTCTCGTCTATGTGCCCGGCATTGCCGTCAACCGGGCCGGACAGGGCTTTTCCGGCGGCGAGCGCAAGTCCGATCCGCGCGATGCGCACACCATCGCCGAGTTGGTCCGGACGCGCGATCTGCGCCCGATCCTGCCAGGCGACGAGACCGCGATCGCACTGCGCCTCAAAGTCACGCGACGCCGCGAACTCAGCGACGATCAGACGCGCCGCATCTCCCGAATGCGCCAGCTCCTGGCCGCTATCCACCCCGGCCTCGAACGCCGGCTCGACCTGACGGCCAAGGGACCGCTCGTCCTTGTCACCCGCTACGTCACACCGGCCGAGATCCGCCGGGCCGGCCTCAAGCGGCTCATGGCGTATCTCAAGCGAACACCTCATCTGCACGCCGTCGAGGCACTGGCCCAACGCTCCCTCGAAGCCGCCGAAGGCCAGAGCATCGCCGTTCCCGGCGAGGCCAGCTTCGCCGACATGATCCGCGAACTCGCCACTGAGGCCCTGCAGGCGCGCGAGGCGATCGCCCGCATCGACCGCGACTTGGAGGCCCTGCTCGAGCGCCACCCTGACGGCGCCCTCATCCGCTCGCTGCCGGGGATGGGGGCGGTGCTGTCGGCAGAACTCATCGCCAACATCGGCACCATCGAGCGGTTCCACTCGGCCGACGCCCTGGCCAGCGCCGCAGGCCTGACGCCCGTCATCCGTCAATCCGGAAAATCCAGGAGCTGGCGCCGCGCATTTGGCGGCGACAAGGCCCTCAAGCGGGTATTCTTCCAAAGTGCCTTCTGCGCCGTCTCCACCAGAGACCCGCTCTCCAAAGCCTTCTACGACCGAAAACGACGAGAGGGAAAACATCACACCCAGGCCATCATCGCTCTGGCCCGCCGACGCGTCACCGTCCTGTGGACGATGCTCAGAACCAGGCAAACCTTCGATCCAACTCAAAAAGCCGCTTGACTTGCGCATTACTCAGCTGCCTCCAG
>NZ_PVBK01000046.1:0-1292 GCF_002968535.1 Neorhizobium sp. T7_12
TGCCCTTCCCGAGAGAAGGGTGACATTTCATACCGGAGACATGGTTACACTTTTTGCCTTTGCGAGGAGAGCGAAGGTGCCTTGGCAGGAGTGCAACCGTATGGACGAGCGTCTCAAGTTCGTTGCGCGGGTTCTGGATGGCGAGAAGATCGCGGTGCTGTGCCGCGAGTTCGGAATCTCGCGCAAGACCGGCCACAAGATCATCGGCCGCTATAATGCCTGCGGGCTGGAAGGATTGACGGATCGCTCGCGGCGTCCCTACCGGCACGCCAATCAGCTTCCATTCCAAATCGAGAAGCTGATTGTGCGTGCCAAGCAGGAGAAGCCGAACTGGGGCGCACCGAAGATCAGAGAACGACTGGCGGGGCTTTACCCGGACGTGCAAACGCCGGCGATCTCGACCGTGCATGCGGTGCTCGACCGCAACGGACTGGTCCAGCACCGCAAGCGACGGCGCAACAGAGCTGTCGGAACGACACTCTCCCAACCTCGCCAACCTAACGACTTGTGGTGCGCCGATTACAAGGGCGAGTTCATGCTCGCCGACAAGCGCTACTGCTATCCATTGACGATCACCGATTTCGCCAGCCGCTACCTGTTGGCTTGCGAGGCGCTGCACACGACGAAGGAAGCCTACGCCTTCACCGTGTTCGAGAGCGTCTTCAAGGAGTTCGGTCTGCCCAAGGCGATCAGAACCGACAACGGCGTACCCTTCGCCAGCCCCAACGGATTGTTTAATCTGTCGCGGTTGGCGGTCTGGTGGCTCAGGCTCGGCATCGACATCGAGCGCATCAAGCCTGGCCATCCGCAGCAGAACGGCCGCCATGAGCGCATGCATCTCACACTCAAGCTGGAAACCACCAAGCCGGCCGGCGCCAATTTCCTGCAGCAGCAGGCCCGCTTTGACGACTTCGTGGAGGAATTCAACACAGAGCGGCCGCACCAAGCCCTTGACATGGCTTGCCCGGCAGAGCGCTACCACGCTTCACCACGACCCTATCGCGGCCTGCCGGAGCTCGACTATCCGTTCCACGACCAGACCGTGACCGTCACGACATGCGGCCGCATCTGCTACAAGCGAAAGAAGATCAATCTTAGCCTGGTCTTTGCCGGACAGGCCGTCGGAATCAAACAGGTCGAAGACCGTATCTGGCTCGCAAGCTTCATGGATTACGATCTGGGATATTTCGATGACCAGACATGCAGGCTCGAGCCACTGCCGAACCCTTTCGGCTCAAAAGTGTTACCTATGTCTCAGGAATAAACCGTAACCTATGTGTCCAGAACGGACC
>NZ_PVBK01000047.1:0-1150 GCF_002968535.1 Neorhizobium sp. T7_12
TCGTCATCCTTATCTGTTGCGTTGGTTTTGCTTTGAGTTGAATCTGAGCAGGCTGGCGGCGTACCTTCGTCATCCTTGGTCTGAGAGACCGTGCCCGAGCCCGGTACGCCGCCTTTAGACATGCTTCCACCCGAACAGTTGACCGGGAGGCCGTTGGCGCGGCGATCCCGCAGGATAAGGATGGATCTCATGAGCTTACCATCTTGCGTCATCGGGATCGACATTTCCAAGTCGTTTCTGGATTGTTTTCTTCACCCCGCCGGCATGGTCCGTCGGTTTGGCAATGACAGCCAAGGCCATCAGGCACTCATCGGCTTTGTCGCCGAGCATCAGGCCTTCGGCGTCCTGGAGGCGACCGGGCCTTATGACCGGGCACTTTGCCGGCAGCTCCATCAGGCGGGATTGGCCTTCCATCGCGCCAATCCCCGCAAGGCACGCCAGTTTGCGAGAGCGGCAGGCTTTCTTGCCAAGACCGACCGGGTCGACGCACGCATGCTTGCCCTTTATGGAGCGACCATGTCTCTGGCTCCCGAGGCCAAGCCTGACGCAGCCCGTCAGGTTCTTCGAACCCTTGTCGAGCGGCGCGCCCAACTTGTGGCAATGCGCAAGAGCGAGCGCATCCGTCTCGCCCAGCCCCATTGCGGGGACATCGACGAGAGCCTGCGACAGATGATGGAAGTGCTCGACCGACAGATCGCCGCCATCAATGTCCGGATCGACATCCTGGTGACGCAGGTCGAGGCTTTGGCTGAAGATCAGGCGATCCTGCGTTCGGCGCCGGGCGTCGGTCCGCAGACGGCAAGCGTGCTTCTAGCCTATATGCCGGAACTGGGTCGTCGTGATCGCCATTCCGTCGCAGCTCTTGCCGGCCTCGCACCGATCGCATGCGATTCAGGTGCCATGCGCGGCAAACGCTGCATATGGGGCGGGCGCAAACGCGTCCGCGACGCGCTCTATATGGCCGCACTTGCGGCCTGTCGGTCCGGTCCCTTCAAGCGCATATTCCAAGCCATGCGCAATGCCGGCAAACCTCCAAAGCTTGTCCTGATCGCCATAGCAAGACGTTTGCTTGTCGCACTTAACGCCGCAATGAGGGACCGAAAACCCTTCCAAGCTTGACACCAACAACACAGTTGCTCGGGCTCGACCC
>NZ_PVBK01000048.1:0-1054 GCF_002968535.1 Neorhizobium sp. T7_12
AATTTTTTGCGGAAGACTTCGGCCGGGGTTCGATAGCCAAGGCACTTGCGCGGCGTGGCATTGAGGTGGTTGCAGATCTCGATCAGATCTGTGTCTGTGACCGACAGTGGATCGACCTCTCTCGAAAGCCATTTCCGTACCCGACCGTTGGTGTTCTCGACCGTGCCTTTCTGCCAGGGTGATTGTGGATCGCAGAACCACGTTTGGGTGCCGATGCTTGCCTGAAGATATGGCCAGTCGGTGAACTCCGTGCCGCGGTCGAAGGTAATCGAACGGCGAGCAAGGTGGGGCAGGGACTGCAGGGCTTGTATGAGGCCATCCATGACAGGCCGGGATTGCCGATCATTGTTGCGCAGAAAGATCGCAAAGCGGCTGACCCGCTCGACAAGCGATGTAACATTGGCCTTTCCGAACTTTTTGCGGAACTGGATCAGATCGCATTCCCAATGCCCGAATTGCTTGCGATCGGCAACGATGTCTGGGCGGCGGAGGATGTTCACGTTCGGGCTAAAGCGTTGGCCGTGCTTGCGTCTGGCATGCCGCGGTCTGCGCCTGGCACGATGCTCCGGCAAATGCCGCCAGAGCTTCATTGCATGGCCGTCGGCCGAATATGCGAACTTGTAGATCGTCTCATGGCTCACCGAGATCGGATGACGTTCCAGCCGCATGCGTCCGGCGATCTGCTGCGGTGACCAGCCGTGCACGATCCGCTCGATCACCGATTGTCGAACATGTGAGAAGCGCGCAAGCTGCCGCAGCTTCGCACGACGCTCGCAAGCCATCTCATGCGCCGTCACGCAATAATAGCCGCTGAGATCAGGCATCTGCTTGTCGACGAACATATTGCGTCTGACTTCACGAAAGATCGTCGAACGATGTCGTCCGAGCTTCTCGGCGATGATCGCGACACTGAGGCCAGCCGTCCTCCAGCGAGCAATCTTACGGCGTTCGTCCAATCCAATCTGGGAGTAGGTGCGTCTCATTGCGTCTTCCTTGCGATTGATAACCCATTGGCATCATTCGCAAGTCGCACTTCATCCTTGAACCCACCCCG
>NZ_PVBK01000049.1:0-1053 GCF_002968535.1 Neorhizobium sp. T7_12
TAGAGCGTTTCCGCCTTTTTCTGAATCGTGGTCGATTCCCAAATCAGTTTTGATCTGATTCATTGGTGCTGGCTGGATGGAGGCCAGCATCTCATGACGGCACCTTTATCCAATGATCTTCGCGAGCGTGTTGTCGCCGCCGTGCTGAGCGGCGAAAGCGTCCGTACCGTTGCTGCGCGCTTTGAGGTGGCGGCGTCATCGGTGGTGAAGTGGTCGCAACGCCATCGGGCAACTGGATCGGTTCGTCCGGGCAAGATGGGCGGCCATCGCAAACGCATTCTTGAACCACATCGTGATTTCATTATCGAGCGTCTCAGTCAGAACTCTCACCTGACGCTACATGGCCTCAAGGCCGAATTGGCTTCACGAGGCATTGCCGTCTCACACAATACGATTTGGGAGTTCATCCGCAGCGAGGGGCTGCGCTTCAAAAAAAACGCTGTTCGCCCTTGAACAAGCCCGCGCCGACGTCGCCCGTCGGCGAGAGCGGTGGAAGGCGTTGCAGCATCATCTTGATCCTGAGCGGCTGGTGTTCATTGATGAGACCTGGATCAAAACCAACATGACGCCCATCCGAGGCTGGGGACCGAAGGGCAGACGTCTGCGGGCGTTTGCGCCGCACGGTCACTGGCGCACCCTGACATTCATCGGTGCATTGCGCAGCAGCCAACTGACAGCACCCTGCGTTTTCGATGGCCCGATCAATGGCACGTGCTTTCGCGCCTATGTCGAGCAACAGTTGATACCAGTCCTCAAGCCAGGTGACATCGTCATCATGGACAATCTCGGCAGTCACAAGTCGGCCGCTATCCGTAAAGCGATCAAAGCCGCTGGCGCGCGGCTCTGGTTCCTGCCGCCCTACTCACCAGACCTCAATCCGATCGAGCAGGCCTTCTCAAAGATCAAGCACTGGATGCGCAATGCGCAAAGGAGGACCATCGACGAAACCTGGCGGCACATTGGTAACCTGGTCGAGGCGATCCAATCCGATGAATGTGCCAACTATCTCGAAAATGCAGGCTACGTTTCCGTCAAAAGGTGAAACGCTCTAGT